>CP072532.1 GCA_021730225.1 Candidatus Vesicomyidisocius sp. Agig_15_S12 | reverse complement strand
TACTAAAGTATTAGTATTATGTGTGTGAGGTTATTCAATGAATGGTTTAGAAAAGTATTTTGAAAAATTATTGTGGGGTTCTCGTTATATGGTTTTAGTAGCTGTTATTTCTTCATTATTATTATCATTATTACTTTTTGTGATTACGTCAGTTGATGTATTTGCTTTATTAGTTCATATTTTTGATTATATAATAGCTACATCAGATGTTAGAAAGGTATTAAAGATTGAATTGGTTGCACATACAGTAGGTTCTATTGATGGATTTTTATTAGCAACTATTTTGTTGATTTTTTCATTAGGTTTGTATGAACTTTTTATTAGTGATATTGATGAAGCTAAGGAAAGCGATCAATCATCTAAAGTTTTGGTGATTAATTCGTTGGATGATTTAAAGTCTAAACTTGCTAAAGTAATACTTATGATTTTAGTGGTTACTTTTTTTGAAGTGTCTTTGTTAATGTCATTTGATTCATCATTAGATCTGATTTATTTTTCTTTAGGTATTTTAATGGTTTCATTGGCTTTGTATTTTAGTTCTAAATCTTAATATTAAGATTTTATAGAATTGATTTTTATAATTAAATGGCGTAACATCATTTCTTTTTTAAAAGAAAATTATTATGCGTCAAGTAATCATAGCAGGTAACTGGAAAATGAATGCTTCTAAAGAAGCAACTAATATATTAATAATGGATATTTTGTCTGGTATGGTAGATGTTAAATCTAAGGTAATTGTTTGTGTACCCTTTCCTTATATGGCACAGGTTGAAGCATTAGTTGGTTGTTCGCAACTTAACTTAGGGGCACAAGATTTAAATATTAATAAATCAGGTGCTTTTACAGGTGAAGTTAGTGTTGATATGATTAAAGATTTTGGTGTTCGATATGTTATTGTAGGTCACTCAGAACGTAGAAGTCTTTATTTTGAAAATAATGAGATTGTTGCGAAAAAAGTGCAAGTTGCATTGAATAATAACTTAACTCCTCTTTTGTGTATTGGAGAATTATTAGAAGAGAGAGATTCTGGAAAGACTCAAGAGGTAGTTTCAAAACAAATTCAAGCGGTAATTGATTTGGTGGGTATTGATGCATTTAAAGATATTATTATAGCTTATGAACCAGTTTGGGCAATTGGTACTGGTATTACTGCAACGCCTCAGCAAGCGCAAGGTATACATACTTTTATTCGTTCAATACTTGCTAAATATGATGATAATATTTCACAAATTACTCCGATTCTTTATGGTGGTAGTATGAATCCTAGAAATGCAGTTGAATTAATAAAGTGTAAAGATATTGACGGTGGTTTAATTGGAGCTTCTTCACTTAAAGCCAAAGATTTTTTACAAATTTGTAAGGCTAGTTAATTATGTCTTTCCAATTTATTTTGATTGTTCATATGTTTTTAGCATTAAGTTTAATTGTTTTAATTTTAATGCAACATGGTAAAGGCGCTGATGCAGGTGCTGCTTTTGGTGCGGGTGTTTCTGGTTCGGTTTTTGGTGTACGAGGTGCAAATTCATTTCTTTATAAGCTAATTACTGGTTTATCTTTGAGTTTTTTTTTAACTAGTTTGACGTTAGCTTATTTGGCGACTTATGATAGTAGTGTTGGTAATAATAAGCCAATCAGTATTATGGAACAAGTAACAACAGGAAATCTGGTAGCACCTGATGTTCCTATTGTTGCGGTTATTCCTATTTCAAAACAGTTAGATATTATTGATATTCCAGATTATTAATAATACTGATTCATATGGCCGGTGTGGCGGAATTGGTAGACGCGCTACCTTGAGGGGGTAGTAAGCTATGCTTGTGCCGGTTCGACTCCGGCCATCGGCACCAGATTTAATATAAAAATATAATATTTTAGTGATGATGATTAAGACGATTATTAATATATTTGTTTGTAAGATTTAAAATCTGTTGTTAATTGATAAAATATTATTGTATTTATGATATATCATTATTAATAATTATTGGTTGTGTAATAGTGAGTATTAGTTAATTTATTTGATAGCGTTAATTTGAATGATTCCACCATAAATGTTAGAAGTATTAATACAGATTAAGACCATTTAGTATAAATATAATATAAGCAGGTGTTTTAGAGAAGGGTATTGATTAATTACATAAGTGGATATTTGATAATATTTGCAGATATTAAGCACAATGATATAATTTTTTTAAGTATATGATGATTGATTAGGTGTTTTTATGAAACAATTTAATTTGTTATTATTTTTTCTATTCATAACATTTAATGAATCATTTGCATTTTGGGGTGGTAATAGTATGTCAAATTATAATAATCAAGTAAACTATTCTTATTGGAACTCTTTAAGCTTTATGAATTATTATAATATTGTAAGAAATAAAAATATTTGGTTGAATAGTATAAATTTTAGAATTAAAAATAGGATTCGGCCTAGTAATTGGTTGATATTAACTGATTTTTCTTTTACTTTTAAAAGAAATAAAATTTTACAGTCTAATTTTACTATGAATAATAATACCAATCAATATCAGAAAAATTTTTTCGAATCGAGGAATACGACTTATGATGATCTAGGTTATATGTTATTTCCTGCAGCAGTTTCTACTTTAAAGATTGAGATTCAATAAGATTGAGAAAAGTCTATTTTGCCTTATTATTTAGAAATAGTCATATTAATTTAGAGAAATGTTAGAGAGATAGTTAAAATTTTAGATAATCGTATGAGTTGGTTATTGGTTATGTTGTTAAAAGTTATTTAAGAATATTTTCGTTGATGAAGAGAATTGCATTATTATTGAAAGTATTAATATTTGTGATTTGAAATTTAGGATTATTAGTTTTTCTAGTCGTATTCTAAAAAATATATTAGAATATTATTGACTTATAATATATTTATCGTATAATATTTTTATCAAGACTATGAAGTTTGATACTTAAAACCCTCTTAATAATAAGAGGGTTAATACTTTTAAATTTGGAGATTAATATGAAAAAGATAATTGCTATTGCTACTTTAGTAGCTACTACATCAGCATCAGCTGGTTTCTTTAACAATGGTTCAAATAATAATGGCTACGGTTATGGTAATGGTTCAAATAATTGGGGACCATTTGATGGGGGTTCTAATTGGGGTCCAATGAATACTGGTTCAAATATAGGCCCTTTGAATGGTGCTAATAATTGGGGACCATTTGATGGGGGTTCTAATTGGGGCCCTTTTAACGGCGCTAATAATTGGGGTCCTTTTTCTAATAATAATAACATGGACAATGATTCTGATTGGGGTTTTCATTATAACAACAAGAATAGAACTAAAAATGTTTCTAATGTAAGTGTTGATGGAAAATATGAAGGTATTACTAATGCTAAGGTTAAAGGACAAGTTGATGCATATGCTAAAGGACAAGCTGATGCATATGCTAAAGCACAGGTTGATGCATATGCTAAGGGGTATGCAGATGCTAAAGCTAATGCAACTGCCGATAGTCGCGATCAAATGATTTCTAAGTAAAATTATTTTTTCCTTGTTGAGTAGGCCAGGCTAGTGCTTCTTGGTTAAGTTTAGTGTTAAGGATTAAATAAAGAGACCACTCTTTATGGTGGTCTTTTACATTTACATAAATTAAGGTATAATTTGTTTGTTAAATTTTTTGTATTTTTATATTAAATACTTTAAATTACAAGAATAAATGTTAGTTTTAAATTTGTGCCATAACTTCATCAACAAAGTTTTTTTCTTTTTTTTCAATGCCTTCACCAACTTCAAATCGTACAAAAAATTCCACCTGTGTATTATTTGATTGCATAAGTTTTCCTATTGTTATGTCATGGTCTTTTATAAAAGGTTGACCATATAGTGTTACCCTGTTGACAAATTTTTTCATACGACCAATAATCATTTTTTCAATAATATTATCTGGTTTTCCAGATTTTTTGCTTTGTTCAATAAAAATTGCTTTCTCTCTTTCTAAAAGATTTGATGATAATTCTGCTTCAGTAATACATTCTGGTTTGGTAGCAGCAATATGCATTGCAATGTCTTTTGCAAGTGTTTCATCTCCATTTTCTAATATTGTAACTACAGCAATACGATCCCTATGTTTATATGTACCAATAATACCATTATTTGTTTTGATTGTTTGTACACGCCTGATTGTAATATTTTCACCTACTTTTGCAATAATTTCTTCACGTGCTTTTTCTATTGAGTCTCCGTTGTTTAGTGGTTGAGATAAAAATTCTTTAATATTAGCAGGTGTTGTTTTCAGTGCTAATATTCCTAGCATATTAACAAAACCAATAAAAGCATCACTTTTGGTAACAAAATCAGTTTCAGAGTTAACTTCTAAAATAGTAACTATTTTTTTATTAGCACTAATGTTAATCTTGACCAAGCCTTCGATTGTAATACGATCTGATTTTTTAGCGGCTTTGGTAGTACTTGAAGTGCGCATTAAATCAATAGCTTTTTCTATATTACCATTGGTTGTATCTAATGCTTTTTTACAATCCATCATGCCTGCTCCTATTTTTTGTCTTAACTTTTTAACTAAAGAGGCTGTAATTTTCATAATTAATCTCCTGTTTTTGTTATATCTTTTAAGATAAAACAATGTATTGGTATAATGTGTTGTTTAGTCTTAGTATTTGTTTGAACTGTTAACAGCTGTATTTTGCTTTGTTTCAGTAGAAACAATTAAATCAGTTTTTATTTTATTTAAAGGTTCTTAATTTTTTCATAGGTGTGTTAGTAACTTTTTTTTACTAGTGTTTGTTCAACGGGTATTTTTTTAATGTTTGGTTTTTGAGTTTCTGATTTCTTAACTGATACTTTTTTATCTATTGGTGAGTTATAAGTAGCTTTGGTTTCTAAAATAGTGTTTGCAATTTCTCTTGCGTAAAAACCAATTGCTCTAATGGAATCATCATTACCAGGGATAACATAATCAATACCTTCAGGGTTATGATTAGTATCTACAATGCCAATAATGGGTAAATGTAGTTTTTTAGCCTCTGCTACTGCATTCTTTTCAATTCCAGTATCAATCACAAAGACAACATCTGGAATACTTCCTAAATCTTTAATACCTCCAAGGCTACGTTCTAATTTTTTCATTTCACGCTTCATTATGAGTGCTTCTTTTTTGCCAAATTGATTAAAGTTCTCTTCTGCTAAGAATTCGAGATCTTTTAGGCGTTTAATAGAGGCTTTGATGGTTTTATAGTTAGTCATCATGCCGCCTAACCAACGGTGATTGACGTATGGCATGCCACAACGTATAGCTTCTTGTTTGATAATGTCGCTTGCTGCTCTTTTTGTACCTACAAACAAAATAGATCTACCAGCCTTTACAGTTTTGTTTATAAAGTTAAGCACATCATTAAACATGGGAAGTGTTTTTTCTAGGTTGATAATATGAATACCATTACGAGTACCATAAATAAAGCGCTTCATTTTTGGATGCCAGAAACGAGCGCGGTGACCAAAGTGTACACCAGTTTCTAGCATTTTTTTCATTGACGTTTTTGCCATTATATTTTCTCCAAGGAGGTTAGAGTTAGTAAAGAACTTATTGACACCTTCTTTCAAAACTTCTATTAGTCAATTCTTTTACAAGACTCCTGACTAAATATATTTCGAGTTATGTGGTACATTAAAATAAGTTTGGTGTCTTTACCTTTGAACTTAGAATCATATAACCCTAAGTTTAACTTTAAATCTATTGTTATTTGTAGGTATACAAAGATTTATTCTAGCAATGTATTATACCAAAGTTAGGTTAACTCTTCAAGTTAATTAAATTTCAACAAGCTTCATGCGCATTGCATCTATGGTTGTTTTGTAATTGTCGGTTTTAAAGATTGCAGAGCCAGCAACAAATGTGTCTGCACCAGCTTTGGATATTTCATGAATGTTATTAATTTTTATACCGCCATCAACTTCTAAACGAATGTTTCTACCACTTGCATCAATTAGTTTTCTGACTTCACGACATTTTTCTAATGTATGAGTAATAAAGGACTGTCCACCAAAGCCGGGATTGACAGACATCAATAAAATTATATCTAGTTTACTCATGACGTTTTCTAGTACGTGTATTGGTGTTGCAGGATTTAATACTAGCCCAGCTTTACAACCTCCTTCTTTAATCATACCTAATGTTCTATCGATATGCTCTGATGCTTCTGGGTGAAAAGTAATATATGACGCGCCAGCTTTTATGAAATTAGGGATAATGTTATCAACGGGTTTCACCATTAAGTGGATATCAATTGGTGCATTAACGCCATGATTTTTAAGTGCTTCACATACCAAAGGCCCGATGGTTAAATTTGGTACATAGTGATTGTCCATTACGTCAAAGTGGATGATATCAGCACCATCTTTAAGTACATTATCAACTTCTTCACCTAGTCTGGAAAAGTCTGCTGAAAGAATTGAAGGGGCAATAAAATTAGCTTGTTTCATGAGTCTCCTTGAGAGGTTAATCTCATTATTTTACTTAAATGTTAATAAACTATTTCCAGTCATTTCATCTGGTTTTTTAATATCCATCATTGCTAATAATGTTGGTGCAATGTCTGATAATGCGCCTTTCCCTGGTTTCATAATATCTGCCTTTCGATTACTAACAAAGATTAAAGGCACTGGGTTATTGGTGTGTGCTGTATGTACTTCATTTGTTTGCGGGTTAATCATTTGTTCTGCATTGCCATGATCAGCAGTGATTAGCATTTCACCACCAATGGCAAACATAGCTTTGTAAATAATCCCTAAGCAAGTATCAACGGCTTCAACAGCTTTAATAGTGGCGTCTAATTTGCCAGAATGTCCCACCATATCAGTGTTAGCAAAATTACAAATAATTAAATCATATTTTTGGCTTTCAATATTTTCAACCAATGCATCAGTGAGTTCAAATGCGCTCATTTCAGGTTGTAAGTCATAAGTAGCTACATCAGGTGAAGGAATTAATACACGTTCTTCACCGTTAAAAGCTTGTTCTATACCACCGTTAAGGAAAAAGGTTACATGTGCATATTTTTCAGTTTCGGCAATTCTAAGTTGGGTCATACCTAAATTTGATAAATATTTTCCTAGAACATTGTTTAGTTTAGAAGAAGGATAAGCTACTGGTAGGTTAAAGTCTTTTTTGTATTCAGTTAGACAAACAAATTGTGTTGGTACGAATGTTCCACGTGAAAACCCTTGAAAAGCTTCATCAGTAAAAGCACATGTAATTTGCCTAGCACGATCTGCACGGTAATTCATAAGAATTAACACATCACCTTTTTTTATTGAGATTGGTGCTTTAATTGAGGTTGATTGGATGAATTCATCAGTCTCACCACGTGTGTATGCTAATTCTATAGCGTTTAAAGCAGACTTAGCTAAAAACTTTGCTTTACCTTTTGCTATAAGTTCATAAGCACAACGTATACGTGACCAACGATTATCTCGATCCATTGAAAAGTATCGACCAATAAGACTAACAATCTCTCCCGTATTAAGCTCTTTCATTTTACTTTCAAGTTTTTTAATGTATTTTTTTGCACTTTTTTGTGCGCAATCTCTACCGTCTGTAAATATATGTAAATAAACGTTTTTACAACCTTGTCTATGTGTCATTTCTAACATGGCGTGGATTTGTTCTTCGTGTGAGTGTACGCCACCATCAGATAAAAGTCCCATAATGTGAATAGCTTTATTGTTATCATTTGCGTATTCTAACGAGTTTCTTAGAATTGGATTTCTAAAGAAATCGCCATTTTGAAGTTCGTTATAAATTCGAGTAAAGTCTTGTTTTACAATGCGTCCTGCGCCTAGGTTAAGATGCCCGACTTCTGAATTTCCCATTTGTTTTCCAGGTAGGCCAACGTCTTTGCCACTGGTATGAATTAAAGAATGCGGGAAGGTTTGATTTAATTTATCCCAAACTGAAGTATTTGCTAGTGCAATAGCATTATTTTTGGTTGTTTTAGAATAACCCCAGCCATCTAGAATTAACAATAGTTTTGTTTGTTTTTTAGATTTCATTTAGTTTAATATTAAATAAGTTTATATATTATACAGAAAGTGTATAATATCACCATCTTGAACGATGTATTCTTTGCCTTCTGAACGTAAATTCCCAGCTTCTTTTGCGCCTTTTTCACCGTTAAATTTAATAAAATCAGAAAATGCGATAGTTTGTGCGCGAATAAAGCCTTTTTTAAGATCACCATGAATTTTACTAGCAGCTTGTGGAGCTTTATCACCAATGTTAATTGTCCAAGCACGTACTTCTTGAGCGCCAGCAGTAAAATATGTTTGCAATCCTAATAATTTATATCCTGCTTTAATTAATCTATTTAGTCCTGATTCACTTTGCCCTATGTCGGATAGAAATTCTTGTTTTTCATTTTTATTTAATTCTGAAATTTCATCTTCTGTTTTAGCACAAATTGTGACAACTTGTGTATTTTCTTTGTTGGATAATTTTTTTATTATCTTTAAATAAGGATTATCAAAAAAGCCTACTTCGTTTACATTGGCAACGTATAAAACTGGTTTAATAGTAAGTAATTGAAAGCCTTTTAGTAATTTTAATTCTTCTTTATCAAACGAGAGCGTACGTATACTATTGCCATTGTTAAGCACAGATAATATTTTTGTCAATATATTTTTAAGGGGTATACCATCTTTTTGACCAGACTTGGTGTTTTTAAGGGATTTTTTATACAGTTTTTCAACTATATTCAAATCGGCTAAAATAAGTTCAGTGTTGATAATTTCAATATCATCAAGTGGTGAAACTTTTCCTGATACGTGAATAATATCATCATTATCAAAAGCACGAATAACGTGGATAATGGCATCTGTTTTACGTATATTAGTTAAAAATTGATTGCCCAGTCCCTCACCTTTTGAAGCGCCTTTAACTAATCCAGCAATATCAACAAATTCTATTGTGGCAGGTATAATTTTTTTAGGGTTAATAATTTTTGCTAATTTATTTAAGCGTGTATCACTAATAGGCACAATACCAATATTTGATTTAATTGTACAAAAAGGGTAGTTGGCAGATTCAATATTAGATTGAGTTAATGCATTGAATAAGGTTGATTTTCCAACATTTGGTAGACCAACTATGCCACATTTAAATCCCATTTTATCACTCCTCTAGATTATTTCTTTTTTGTAAAGTTTTTATAACCTTATCCAAGTTATTTTTAATCACATCTTCAATCACTTGTAATGAATTATTCAATGCACTTTGTATTTTTTCTAATTCGTCCTTACTTGGTGTATTTAGTACAAAATTAACTATCTGTAATTTGTTACCTGGATGACCTATGCCAATTCTTAGCCTGTGGAATGCTTCAGTTTCTAAGATTTTAATAGTGTTTCTTAAGCCGTTATGCCCCCCATGACCACCACCTGATTTAATTTTGGCAATGCCTGGGTCGATGTTTAGTTCATCGTGTACGATTAATATTTCATCAGCATTAATTTGATAAAAATTAGCAACATTTTGAATCGATTGACCAGAACAATTCATAAATGTAGTAGGTTTGAGTAATTGAATTTTGTGATTAAATATATTAATCTGGGTGATTTCACCAAAGAACTTAGCTCTTTTTTTAAAATTTCCAGCGTATAGTTTAGCTAAAGCGTCACAAAACCAAAATCCAACATTATGACGATGATATTTATAGTTTTTACCTGGGTTGCCTAAGCCAACAATTAATTTTATCGTCATGTTTGGATAAATTATGAATTTAATTTATCTTTGTTGGGTTCACTATCTTTAGATATTTTATTTTTATTATCTTCAGCTTTAACAAGGATATTTTCTTCAATTTCAGCCATCTTTCTAGGTTCTTGAATTATAGCAATACTTTGGTTATGAGTTTCAATATCACCGTGTGTTAACGCGGTAATAACTACACCTTTTGGTATATTAATATCTGTTAAGTTAATATGTTCACCTATTGCAAGATGACTGATATCTACATTAATGCTGTGAGGTAAATTTGTTGGTAAGCAAGAAATTTCAATGGCAGTCATAAATTGATTAAGAACTGCACCTAGACGCATATCTTTATTATTTTCCTCGCCGTTAAATTGTATAGGGATACTGGTGATAATAGATTGTTTTAAGTTAATACGCAAGAAGTCAATATGAGTAATGCTATTTTTAGCGGGGTGGCGTTGTAGATTTTTAATAATTACTGCTTCTTTTTTTTTGTTAACTATTAAGTTAAGTATTGAAGTGTAAGATTCTTCATTTTCTAATAGGTGAGTAATTTCAAAAATATCTAAGGTTATCTTGCTGGGTTTTTTGTCAGTACCATAAACAATAGCAGGAATTTTATTATTTCTACGTAGACGACGGCTCGCACCTTTGCCTTGGCAATTTCTTGTTAAAGCGTTAATTGTTAGATTCATATTGATACTCCAAAAAATAAAAAAACACCGCAATGGGCGACGTTATATAAAAGATATATTTTGTGATCAAATATATTTATATCAAGAAGTTATTTTACCTGAAAACTTGGCTAAAAGTACAATAATAAATTCTTTATGTTGAGCTGGAGGAATTTATTATATACTTTGTAACCAAAATATTAAAGCAATGATACTACTGAATATACTTGGAAGCCAAAATGTATTAACTGCTAAAATACCGCTAAGGATGGTCATGGAGCCAGCTAAAATGGCTGAAGTTTGTTTGTTTTCGTTGTTTTTAAGTTGGTTAACAATAATATTGGTTTGTTGGACATAAAGATGTCCTATATCTTTTATTTGGTTTAACTGTTTGATTGCATTAATAGTCATGGATGGTAGTTCTGGGATGTCTTTTAGCAGTTGAGGAGTCTGGTCTTTTATTTTTTCAAAGGTGTGTTTTATACTATATTTTTCTTTAACCAAATCTTCTAAAAATGGTTTTGCTGTTGTCCATAAGTTAAGTTGGGGGTATAGTTGTCTGCCGAGCCCTTCAATGTTTAGTAAAGTTTTGTCTAATAATAACAGTTGTGGCTGAATAGTGATGTCAAAATTTTTAGCTTCTTGAATAAGTTCAAGCAATACTTGACCAAAAGATATTTCACCTAAAGGTTTTTCAAACATTGGTTCACAAATTCTTTGAACAGCAGTTTCAAAGGAAAATATGTTTGTTGTTGAGCTTATCCAACCAGAATCAATATATATTTGCGCTACTTTTTTATAATCTTGGTTGAAAAATGCTATGAAAATATCTGCTAAAAAATCTTTATCGGTGTTGGTTAGCGTACCCATGATACCAAAATCAACTCCCATATATTGTCCATTAGTGTTAATAAAAATATTACCAGGATGCATATCAGCATGGAAAAAATTATGTTTAAAAACTTGAGTAAAGAAAATAATTACACCTTCTTCTGCTAGTTGTTTCATGTCAATATTATTGGCTTTTAGTTGTTCAATGTCATTAACTGGAATACCATGAATTCGTTCGATTGTTAGAATATTCTTATGACATAAGTTCGGGTAAATTTTTGGAATGTAAAGTAGGCTGGAGTTTTTAAAATTTTTGCCAATTGTTAAACAGTTTTTGGCCTCAATACGCATATCTAATTCATTTAGAATAATAGTTTCAAACTCTGCAACCACTTCTATAGGACGTAGTTTTTTACTAAGTTGATGTTTGTTAAATAATATTGCTAAGGTGTACATTAATTTAATATCATGTTGGATTATCTTATTGATATTTGGTCTGACGACTTTAATTACCACTTCATTGTCATCATTTGTTAGTGCAGTATGTATTTGTGCAATTGAGGCTGAGGCTAGAGGTTTAATATCAAAGCGTTTAAATAAATTTTCAGTGGATGCACCGAGTGATTGTTCAATAATTTTTTTAGCTTTTATTGGGTCAAATGCAGGGCAGTTGTTTTGTAATTTTGCTAATTCATCTCCAATATCTTTTGGTATTAAGTCACGTCTAGTGGAAAGCGTTTGTCCAAATTTGATAAATATAGGTCCTAATTCTTCTAGTGCCAATCGAATTCGTTGACCTCGTGTGTATTTTTTAACGGGAAAGTAATGCCAAGGAATGAGATATACTAAGGGTTTAAAACTTTTTAGTAGTGGCGTTGATAGCACTAAAGAATCAAGACGATAGCGCATTAAAACACGAGAAATCTTAATAAATCTTAGAATGCTATACATAGAGGCCAATTATTTTTACGCTTGTTTTGTTTTGTTTTGATTTTATTGATCGACAGAGTGGATAATCTATTCTTAATCATTTCAAGCGAATTTATTTGTTGTATATTAACTTTTTGGACTTTTTTCGTTAGTTTTGTTATTTGATGAGAAACTATAAAGTCAATATCAACCTCTTTCAATAGATTAACCAATAGTTGAGTAGTTTTAACATTACCATGGATGTTAATTTTATTTTGTCTGATTAATTGAGTTAAATTTTTATATTGAAGTAAGGATATAAACACTATAGATTTTAGTTTAATATTGACGTTTGTGGATTTGTTAGTAATAGGTAAGACAAATATTTGATTTTTAGTGCATATAAAATGTAAGTTCAACGGTAAATTTTGTAAAGAAAAACCAATTGTTTTTTTGTTGAATGTATAGATGGCAACTTCATTGTTAGTAATTAATTGATTTAATGTTCTGTTCATTATGGCAGTTTTCTTATGCCAAAAAAGTTGCATTGTCTTTTATGCTTTGATGCCTTTATGCAAGGCAACAATACCATTTGATAGATTGTGATATTCGCAAAAGTCAAATCCAGCATTTAGTATCATATTTTTAAGAGTTTCTTGGTTTGGATGTTTACGGATTGATTCAGCTAAGTATTGGTATGAGTTTTTATCGTTAGCAATAATATCACCGAGTTTTGGTATAATTTTGAATGAATAAAAGTCGTATATTTTTTTTAGTAATACAGAATTGGTTGTAGAAAATTCTAGAATTAACAAACAACCGCTAGGTTTTAGAATACGATACATTTCTTCAAGCGCCTGGTCTTGATTAGTTACATTTCTAAGGCCAAAGGCAATGCTGACACAATCAAATGTGTCATTTTTAAAAGGTAGGTATTGTGCATTGAGTTGTATAAAATCAACACCAAAAATACCTTTGTTAGTTAATTTTTTTCGACCCTCGTGCAGCATGGTAGTGTTAATATCGCTGAGTATAACTTGTCCATGATCGCCAACTTGTCGTGTAAATTCTATTGTTAAATCACCTGTGCCACCAGCAATATCAAGTACTTTGTCACCTATTTTAATATTACCTGAAGCGATTGCATAATGTTTCCAAAGTCGATGTGTACCAAAAGATAATATATCATTCATTAAATCATATTTGCTTGCAACAGAGTTAAAGACATCTCTTACTAAATTTTGTTTGTCATTTGTAGCTACTTCCCTGAATCCAAAATGTGTAGTATTTTCCATGATTATTTCTTAGGATAACTTCTAAAATCAGCCCCTGTATAGATTTGCGTGGGTCTAAAAATACGGTTGTGTTTAACTTGTTCGTGCCAATGAGCTGTCCATCCACTTGAGCGAGCCATAGCAAAAATAGGTGTAAAGTGTGTTTGTGGAATTTTGAAAATTTCGGCATATACAATTCCTGAGTAAAAATCTACATTTGGATAAATACCTTTATTTGATAGCAACTCTTCACAAACTCTTTCTACCTCTAGTGCAGTTTCAAAACGTTTAGAAAAATGCATATTAGATTTTTTGATGTAGGATTCAAGCATGTTTTGTAAAATATTTGCTCGAGGGTCTTTAACACTATATTCTCTATGTCCCATACCCCAAATGATTTGTTTATTTTTTAGGCGATTCTCAATATAAGTACGTACATTTTTGGCATTGCCAATCTCGTCTAGCATTTTAAGCACATCTTCATTTGCACCACCATGTAAAGAACCTGCTAAAGTGCCAACTGCAGCTGAAATTGAGGCAAATGGATTGGCAAGTGTAGAAGCAGTTACCATGGCGGAAAAAGTTGAGGCGTTAATCGTGTGTTCTGCATGTAAAATTAAGCAAGCATCAAAAAGCTTGACAATATTATTATTAGGCTCTTCTCCAGATGACATATATAAAAAGTTCTTTGCGTATGACATCCCTTTACTAGGTGGGATAGGATCATAACCAGCACTAATACGTGTCCACATTGCTACCAGAGTGCTCATGTTAGAAATAATTTTAGTTAGCGCACTTTGCGTGCAATTAGAATCTGGATTTTGTGCACCTGCATCAGGATAGAATGTTGCCATAGCGGCAATGGTGGTTTGTAAAACATTCATTGGGTGTCCAGTGGAGGGTAAAGACCACATCATGGAGTGGATATTACGTTTTACTTCATATCGTTTATGTAAAACATCTTTAAAGTTATCTAATCTGTTTTTGTCTGGTAATTCTCCATCTCGGAGTAGCATAGAAACTTCTTCAAAAGAAGCATATTTCACTAAATCCTCAATTGAGTAACCACGATAAGTTAAAATACCATTCTTTCCATCAATGGAAGAGATGGAGGATTCTGTTGCAGGAACGCCTGCTAAGCCAGGGATGTATTTAATCATAATTTATACAGAGAAAGATGAGCCACAACCACAAGTAGTTTTAGCATTTGGGTTATGAATAATAAAACGTGCACCTTGTAAGTCTTCCAGGTAATCAACAGTTGCGCCAATCAAGTATTGATAGCTCATTGGATCAACCACTAATTGAACGCCATTATTTGTAACGCTTGAGTCACCTTCTTTACGTTTTTCATCAAAAGTAAAACCATAGGAAAATCCAGAACAGCCACCACCTGTGATATAAACACGTAAATACAGGTTATTATTTTGTTCTTCTTCAATTAGTGTTGATACTTTTTTAGCTGCATTATCACTAAAAATGATATCTGCTTTTTCTAAAACTTGTTTTATTTCCATGTTATTCCTTTATGGTAGTAATCCAATCTGTTCCAATCCTAATCCTTCATCAAGCCCAAACATAAGATTCATGTTTTGTATAGCTTGCCCTGAGGCACCTTTAATAATATTGTCAATAACTGACATAATTATAAGTTTGTTATTCGATTTTTGAATACCAATATGACAATTATTTGTGCCTTTAACTGATTTTGTTTGTGGATAAACATTAGTTGGTAATATATGAATAAATCTGTTGTTTTGGTAGTGTTTTTCAAATAATTTTTTTACGTTTATATCTTTTGTTAAATCAACGTAAATGCTAGCAAGCATACCTCTAGTCATGGGTATTAAATGCGGGGTAAAGAAAAAATTAACTTCTTTGCCAGCGATGTCGGTTAACACTTGTTGCGTTTCAGGTTTATGACGATGTTGATTAACATTGTAAGGTTTTAAAGATTCGTTTACTTCGCAAAAAAGTGTGGCAATATTAGCACTTCTTCCTGCACCGCTAACACCTGATTTGCAATCAGCAATAATGCTTTTTGTGTCAATTACATTTGTTTCAAGCAAAGGCTTGAGTGCTAGAATGATTGCAGTTGGATAGCATCCAGGATTGGCAATTAAGGTGGCGTTTTTGATTTGTGAGTTATAAACTTCAGGTAAGCCATAAACAGCATCTTTTAATAAATCACCTTGTGTATGTGCCATACCATACCATTTACTCCATTCAGTGCTATTTTTAATGCGAAAATCAGCACCTAAGTCAATTATTTTAATATCTTTATTTAAGAATTTACTAACGCTATTCATTGCTACGCCATGTGGGGTAGCAAAGAAGATAATGTCACATTCAAATAATTTTTTTTCATCTGGCGTAACAAAGTCAAGATCAATATAGCTTATTAGACTAGGAAATTCTTTAATAACGGATTTACTAGCATTTATTCTTGAACATAGTGCGATAATTTTTGCATTTGGGTGGTTATGTATAAGACGTACAAGCTCTAGTCCTGTATATCCAGTAGAACCAATAATACCTACTTTGATCATATTAAAGAGTTTCCCAGCATTTTTTCAAGATAGTGGATATTTGTACTACCTTGTTGAAAAGTTTTATCATCTATGATTCTTTTTTGTAAGGCAATATTGGTTTTAATGCCATCAATTACCATTTCATCAAGTGCATTTTGCATTTTAATAATAGCACCTAGTCTAGTATCAGAAAAAGTAATTAGTTTACCAATCATAGAGTCGTAATAGGGCGGCACGACATAACCGTTATATACATGAGAGTCAACACGTACACCCAACCCTCCAGCTATATGGTATTGGGTGATTTTTCCTGGTGAGGGCATGAAATTATTAGGGTCTTCGGCGTTAATACGACATTCAATCGCATGACCTTTAATGTGTACTTCATTTTGTGTGAATGATAATATTTGACCGTCAGCAATGCGTATTTGTTCACGTACAATGTCAATACCAGTAATCATTTCGGTAACAGGATGCTCTACCTGGATCCGTGTATTCATTTCAATAAAATAGAATTTATTATTTTCAAATAAAAATTCAAATGTACCAGCACCACGATAACTAATGGCTTTACAAGCATCTGTACAAGCACTACTGATTTTATCGAGTAATTTTGGTTTGATGCCAGGTGCTGGTGCTTCTTCTACGACTTTTTGGTGGCGTCTTTGCATTGAGCAGTCTCGTTCACCTAAGTGTATGGCGTTACCGTATTCGTCAGCTAATATTTGAATTTCAATATGTCTAGGTTTAGTTAAAAACTTTTCTATGTATACTTTGCAGTTGCCAAAAAAGTTAAGCGCTTCTGTTTTAGTCGCTTCAATTGAGTCAACTAGGTCAGCTTCTTCTTCAACCACGCGCATACCACGTCCTCCGCCTCCGTTAGAGGCTTTGATTATAATTGGAAAGCCAATATCACGTGCAAGTTTGGTATTTTGAGCATTGTCTTCAGTTAAACTTCCATTTGATCCGGGAATACAAGGCACTCCCGATCTTTGCATGGCATTAATGGCAGCAACTTTATCGCCCATTATGCGGATATTATCAGCACGCGGCCCGATAAAAATAAAGCCACTTTCTTCAACACGTTGTGCAAAATCTGCGTTTTCAGATAAGAAACCATAACCAGGATGAATTGCATCGGCATGAGTAACTTCTGCTGCAGCAATCAGTGCTGGGATGTTTAAATAGCTATCTTTTGATGGATGTGGACCAATGCATACAGCTTCGTCAGATAAGCGAACATGCTTAAGGTCTTTATCTGCTGTTGAATAGACAGCAACAGTTTTAATGCCTAGCTCTTTACAAGTCCTTAAAATTCTAAGCGCAATTTCACCACGATTAGCGATGAGAATTTTACTTATTTTTTTCATTAATGTCATTGAATAATGACTAGTGTTTGACTGAATTCAACTGCATCACCATCTGTGCATAATATTTCAGTTACTGTTCCAGATTGGTCTGCTTCGATTTGGTTCATAATTTTCATTGCCTCAACAATACAGATTGTATCGCCTTGGTTGACATGTTGTCCAATTTTAACAAAAGCATCAGAATTAGGTGATGCTGCGCTATAGAAAGTACCAACCATAGGTGAAGTAATTGGATGACCATCTATTGTGGATAGATTATTTTCAGACGGAGTTACTATCCCATTAGTGGCTTCTATTGGCGCTATTAATGGAGTTGTAATTGCTACTGGTGGCGTTATTGTAGCATTTCTATAGCGTGAGATACGCAGAGATTCTTCACCCTCAATAATTTCAATTTCACTCATGCTAGATTGTTCTAGTAATTCTATTAATTTTTTTACTTTACGAATGTCCATTTACAACCTCTTTAATTGTTGAATATGTTGAATTGCAGCTTGTAGCGCGAATTCATAACCCTGAGGGCCAAAGCCTGAAATAATTCCTTGTGCAATATCTGAAAAATAAGATTTTTTGCGAAAATTTTCACGCTTATATATATTAGACAAGTGAACTTCACTAAATTCAATACCTACAGCAAGTATAGCATCACGTAAAGCGATCGATGTGTGTGTAAAAGCTGCAGGATTGATAATTAAGTATTGAACTCCGTTATCGGCAGCGTTGTGAATATATTTAATCAGCTTTGCTTCTGAATTATCTTGATGGTGTTCAAACGTCAGATTAACATTATTTGCTATTTTTGTAAGATTACTGGTAATGTCATCCAATGTTTGTGTGCCGTAATAGTCAGGTTCACGAAAACCAAGTAGATTAAGGTTAGGTCCGTTTAATAAAAGAACATCCATTTATTCAAATAAGCAAGATAAAAATAAAGATAATTTTACCATCAATATTATGTAAGATAGTAAGTTCTGACAGCGTTTTAGCTTGTTTTATTTAATTTTGTTAAGATGACTAAGAAAGTTTTGTGCGTTGATTTCTCCAATAATTCTTTGTGAGCGATTTTCAATACCGTTTTTGAAAAATAAAATAGCAGGGGGTCCAACAATGTTGAATCGTTTCATTAAGGCTTTATCATTGATATTATTTTCAGTCACATCAGCTTGGAGTGCAATAACATCAGACATCTCATTGACTATATTGGCATTGGAAAATATAAAGAGTTCAAGTTCTTTACAAGAGATACACCAATTAGCATAAAAATCTAGCATAACAATTTGGTTATTGTTTTTAGCTTGTGCTAAAACCTGTTCTAAGTCGTTTATAGATTTAATTTGTTTAAATTTTAAATGGTCTGATTCAGTTCCTACATTTGGTGACCTCCAGCTAGATAGTGGTTGTAACATATCACCACCTCCACGTGCTACTAATATCCAAAGTAAAATGCCGTAGCCTAGTATAATTAATCCTAAAGCTTTAAAAATACGCTGCCAAGGTTTTGAAGTATTTATTTGTGTGTTTAATGTACCCATTGCAATTGGTGATATGGTAATAAGCATTGCCCACAAGATAAGTGAAGTAATGGGTGAGATAATTCTATCGAGTAGATAAATTGCTACAGCTAACATTAAAATACCAAAGACGTACTTAACATTTTCCATCCAACCATCTGCTTTAGGTAACTTGCTTACGCCTGCACCAACTATAATAAGTAGTGAACCCATGCCTAAACTCATTATAAACAGTGATATTCCACCTAATAATGCATCGCCAGTTTGTCCAATGTAAATTAATGCACCTGCTAGCGGTGGTGCAACACAAGGCCCAATAATAAGTGCTGATAAAAAACCCATAACAGCTACACTAATTATGTGTCCACCCTCTTGATTATTGTTAATTTTTGTAATTTTTTCTTGTAACCTGGTAGGTAGTTGGATTTCATAATAGCCGAACATAGAAAATGCTAAAGTAACAAAGATCAAACTAAAAATAGACAGAATCCAAGGAGCTTGGAATAATACTTGTAAATTTTCACCAAAATAACCTGCAAATACACCCACGATTGAGTAGGCGATGCTCATGGATAATACAAATACAATGGACATAATTAATGCTTTTTTAGTACTGATTTCTTCTTTTTGACCAATAATAATGCCTGATAGAATTGGAATCATTGGAAATACACAAGGAGTTAATGATAACAATAAGCCAAAACTAAAGAAACTTGCTAATACTAATAATGTGTTGTCTTGTTGAAATAGTGCAGTAATTTGATCAGTTTCGTTCAATTCAATCTGAAGAATATTAGGTGTGTATATTGATTTTTTTTCAGATAAAATATTAATTTTAGGATTGTTTGTTTGAGAAGGTAACATAATATTAATGGTTTTTTCTTGTGGAGAAAAACAAACACCACCTTCCCAACATCCTTGATATTTAATGATAAGAGTAATTGACTTAGTATTAATATCAGTGAGTGGAATTTCAACTTCTAACACATCTTTGTGGACCTCAATTTTACCAAGAAACTTGTCGTCTTTAATTCTACCTTTCGAGATTACAATATTGCCAATTTTTGCTCCTTTAATGTCAAATAAAAATTTATTATGATATAAATAATATCCTTGATGAATATCCCATTTAGCTAGTAGTGTATTGTCATTAATTGTCACCACTGAAAATTTAAATGCATTGTCTACAGACAAAGGCTTATCAGAAGTTGGTATGCTGTTTTTAACAAGTGATTGCACTTTGTTAGTTACTTGTGGTAAGAGATTAAATGAATTATTATCTAAGGAAGTCGAATGTATTGAACTAATGTCAAGTACAACTGATTTAGTAATAGGAGGGTAACACACACCTAAATCAGAACAACCTTGATAATTAACGGTTAATAAAATAGATTTAGCCCTCCCTTTAAGGATAGGTACAATCACTATGGCATTATCACGATAAACCCCAATTTTTCCAAAAAACTCATCATTTATAATCTTTGTTTTTGGAAACTTAGCATTACCTAGCTGTGCTGAAAAATCAGCAGAAATATTAATTTTTTCTTTATAAAGAAAGTAATTTTTCTTAATTTTCCAATTAAGTAATATTTTGTTATTAACCACTTCAGCTTTAAAGACAAATGCTTTGTTTACTGGCAATAAATCATTTTCTACTTGTGCTAATAAAAATGTAGATAATATTAAAGTTAAGGATAATAGTAAATGTTTCATGTTTCTTTTATAGAAGAATCAATTGCAATTCTAATATGTTATACGCTTAATTTTAACAAGTAAATATTATTTATGAATATCAATATTTTTTGAAAATGGAAGTTTTATATCAATAAATACTGGTGATTTTATCATCTTTTTTAAATAAAATAATGTCAGGTCGATAGTTAAGTTTGAGTTACCTCACTCCATTTTAGGCGTGATTTGGTTGTCTTTAATTTTTAGTAATAAATTATTTATAGATAGGTATCATAATGTACCATGCTAGAAAGAGTTAAATTAATTGACGATAGACTTTGTCTTTGGATTTAGCATTAAAAAAATAAGCGTAAGTATTGCAACTTTTATTTTTATGAATATGGTTAATTGAGTTCTAAAAATATAGATATCATTTTTTTTTAAAGAATATTATAGTTTGTAACTGTTACTTTATTTTAATATATTGTTCTAAAGTTAATTTGCTTGTTATTTCTATAGTTGAAGAGTTTTTTTTATTTTTTCAGGTTTTTAATAGTTTTTAATCTATGCTACTATTTTTTTTGATTTAAAGAAATCAGTGTTAGTTTATATTGCATTTCGATTTATGTTGTCATTCACTCTTAACTTAAAAGACTAGTTTTTGTTAATTATAACTTTTTTATTACCTTCAATATTAATTGAAATTATGTTTTAATTTTATTAAATAAGTTTTACCATTTATTCGTAATAAGAATATTTATTTAGTTAAAATGAATAACAACATATGTTTATTGTTCTGTCTTCTTGTTTCAAGAAGATTATTAGTAATTAAGGGTGTTTTATCAGTAACTCTATATGACTCTCATCAGCTAGAGTAATAAAATATTGAGTAGTTTAGTAGCAACATATGCAATACGTTGTTTATGGTGAACAAGAATATGTTCAACATATTATATATGCTATAAAATATATGCTATAAATTTAGTGAATAGTCAGTATTCATTTAAGTATCCTCTAACTTTTATAAAGCTTTATAAAGCTATAAGTTGATTGTCTATTGAACAACAACGACCATTGCTGGGCGAACTAAGCGTTCATTTAAAGTAAAGCCAAATTGTACGACTTCTAAAACAGAATTTGGGTCTTTGTCTGTCATAGGTATCATTGTAACAGCTTCGTGTAATTCTGGATTAAAGGTTTCACCTTCAGGATTAATCATTTCTACACCAAATTTTTTTAGAGTTGATAGAAAAACTTTATCAGTCATTTCTAATCCTTCCACAATATGTTTAACAGTTGCTTTTTCTTCTTGTGCAGTTTTAATACCCATGCTTAGTGAGTCTTTTACTTCAAGTAAAGCTTTGACGAAACTATCCAATGCAAATTTGTGTGCATTTTCGACATCTTTAGTATTCCGGCGTTTCAGGTTTTCCATTTCTGCTCGAGACCTTAAAAGTTTGTCCCAATTATCTTTAGCAGATTGTTGTGCTTGGGCTAGTTGTTCTTGTAAATCATCATCTTGAGGTGCTTGTAAGTCAACTTTAGTAGTGTTTTCAATATCTTTTTTTTCTACTGAAGGTTTTTTCTGATTATTTTTTTCTGATTTCTTTTTTGTCATTTTGTTACTCAATTCATGTATATTTATTGAAAGTATTGATTTATAGATAATAAATGAAATTATCTATAAAATAAATTAATTATTAATTATTATAATGACTATTTTAAAGAATTTAATCTTAATGATTAACAAATATGTTTAATACGATTGGTATTATTACTAAACCCAATGATTCTGTGAGTGAAGACACGGCTATTAAATTGAGTGAATTTTTATTAATCCATAGCGTAGATGTAGTATCTGGGAATAAAAGTATTATTCAACAAGCAGACTTGATTATTGTTGTGGGTGGCGATGGTTCGATACTTAGTACTGCACGTAGTTTTGTTGACAACAATATTCCAATTTTAGGTATTAATCTTGGGCGGTTGGGTTTTTTGGCTGATGTACCGTTAACAGATATGTTTGATATTGTTTTAGAAGTTTTAAATGGTAAGTATATTAAAGAAGAACGTTGTTTGTTGTCTTGTCAAATAAAACAAAATAATAAAATATTAGATAATTTTTTAGCATTAAATGATGTGATTATTCATCGAAAAGAACATTTAAAAATGATTGAGTTTGATGTTTATATTGATAATAAACTCGTTAATAATCAGCGTGCTGATGGTTTGATTATTACCACACCAACAGGATCAACCGCTTATGCATTATCAAGTGGTGGACCTATTATGCATCCAGGTGTTAATGCTATTGGTTTAGTGTCAATTTGTCCACATACTATGAGTCATCGCCCTTTATTGATTCCAGGTGATAGTGAAGTGATGATTCAAGTGAAAGATTCAGATGATGGTACGATTGTTAGCTTTGATGGGCAAACCTCGATTGTTATTAAAGTTGGTCAAGATATTTGTGTGCATCAGCATAATAGTTTTATTAATTTATTACACCCCAAGGATTATAATTATTTTGAGATTATTCGATCTAAATTACACTGGGGTCACAAACTCTAGTCTATGTTTTTTTAGTTAAGTGTTAAAAATTTGTAGGTTGTTGAAATGCTAGATTTTTTGTAGGCGAGATAAGAGTGTTATTACAAACGAAACAGGTTGGTGAAAACCTATTCAAAATTTAGTTAACCGAGCTATAATCACTAGCGATAGAACTTTTAGAAAAAGCAATCTAACAATTTATTTCTATTTTCCAACGCATTAAGAACTTATGTGCTTGTGAATTTCATAGTGATCCTCAAAGCTGGTTAACTACTAATCTTTAAAAATTTATTTTTTTTTTAAACGTTCAATTCCTAATATTTTAAAAATGTATTTTTGGTAAGCGGGTTCAGAATTGCCAGTTTTCATATTACGAATGAAAAATTTCTCAAAGGCTATTTTAGCAAGATGCATCATTTTACCTTTTTTGGCCCAGGTAACGTTTCTGGGAGGGATTTGAGGCATGGCGACAAAGGTAACACCTGTGTCACCCATATCAGCAATACAAACAGCATTCCAAGTTGGGATATGAGTAGGTGCTTTATTAGCAATCATTTCTTCAATATTATGTACAACAGCGGTGACCATGGATTCAATCATATAACCTGTTTTGGGTGTGCCGCACATTACAGGTGTTTTTTCAACAGGTGGAATGGCAATATTTACACCGATTGAAAAGATATTATCTTTAACAGGAGATTGTTGATAATCATTTACCATGACAAATCCACGTGGATTGACAAAACCTGCATCTATATCTGCTAATTTTGCAACTGTATCAACACCCTTAAAGGCCGGTAACATCATAGTGTATTGAGTGGATGTTTCAATTGTTTTAACTACTTCTCCTTCATCATTAACTTGATTTACCGTAACTTTATTAGCTGCAATATTAGTAACTTTAGCGTTAGTAATCCACTTGATATGACGTTGTCTAAATTCTGATTCTAATAAACCTTTTGAGTCACCTACACCACCCAATCCTAGATGGCCAATATATGGCTCTGCTGTAATAAAAGTAATAGGACATTTGTCACGAATACCTTGTTTTTTAAGATCAGTATCCATAATAGTAGCGAATTCATAAGCTGGACCAAAACATGAGGCACCTTGTACAGCTCCTACAACAATTGGCCCGCCACCATTTGCACAAAACTTTTTCCATTTTTGGCGTGCTGATTCAGCGTGGGCAGTAGTGCAAATTGAAACACTATGACCTTCAGGACCTAAACCTTCAATCTCGTCAAAAGCAAGTTTAGGGCCTGTAGCTAGCACTAAATAATCATAGTTTATAACTTGGTTACCAACTATAACTTGGTTATCATTAGGTTTGATTTCACTAGCCTCACCAATAATAAGCTCAATATCTTTGCGTTTTAAATGAGGTTCAAGTAAAAAACTAATATTTTCTTCACTACGCCAACCAACAGCTAACCAAGGGTTTGAAGGAATGAAGTTAAAGTTTGGATTATTGGAAATAACCGTTACCTGATGATCTTTTCCTAATGTTTTTCTAATATCATAGGCAAAAGGGAGTCCGCCTGTGCTTGCGCCAATAACAACAATATGAGACATATATCTCTCCTAAAAATAAGTTAATTATTCTGATAATACGCATACTTGTCAAATGTATCACAATATGCTTATATAATCATATTTAATTAAGGAATAATTTAATTGATCGAAAGTCATATTTTAGTCATCTTATGAATATTTTTACTTATTGTATGAGTATGATATATTTTACAAGGATATAGTATAATTAATAGTCAGAAGTATATTTAATAATCAGAATATTTTGTTGGTAATTAATATTTTATTTGTATATCCAATGCTATGTGTTTAAGCTATTAATTACAAACATTAATTACAAATATTTGTATAAATTTTATCCTACATGCTTTTTTAAAATTTAGTTAACCGAGCTATAATCACTAGCGATAGAACTTTTAGAAAAAGCAATCTAACAATTTATTTCTATTTTCCAACGCATTAAGAATTTATGTGCTTGTGAATTTCATAGTGATCCTCAAAGCTGGTTAACTACTAATCTTTAAAAATTTATTTTTTTTTTAAACGTTCAATTCCTAATATTTTAAAAATGTATTTTTGGTAAGCGGGTTCAGAATTGCCAGTTTTCATATTACGAATGAAAAATTTCTCAAAGGCTATTTTAGCAAGATGCATCATTTTACCTTTTTTGGCCCAGGTAACGTTTCTGGGAGGGATTTGAGGCATGGCGACAAAGGTAACACCTGTGTCACCCATATCAGCAATACAAACAGCATTCCAAGTTGGGATATGAGTAGGTGCTTTATTAGCAATCATTTCTTCAATATTATGTACAACAGCGGTGACCATGGATTCAATCATATAACCTGTTTTGGGTGTGCCGCACATTACAGGTGTTTTTTCAACAGGTGGAATGGCAATATTTACACCGATTGAAAAGATATTATCTTTAACAGGAGATTGTTGATAATCATTTACCATGACAAATCCACGTGGATTGACAAAACCTGCATCTATATCTGCTAATTTTGCAACTGTATCAACACCCTTAAAGGCCGGTAACATCATAGTGTATTGAGTGGATGTTTCAATTGTTTTAACTACTTCTCCTTCATCATTAACTTGATTTACCGTAACTTTATTAGCTGCAATATTAGTAACTTTAGCGTTAGTAATCCACTTGATATGACGTTGTCTAAATTCTGATTCTAATAAACCTTTTGAGTCACCTACACCACCCAATCCTAGATGGCCAATATATGGCTCTGCTGTAATAAAAGTAATAGGACATTTGTCACGAATACCTTGTTTTTTAAGATCAGTATCCATAATAGTAGCGAATTCATAAGCTGGACCAAAACATGAGGCACCTTGTACAGCTCCTACAACAATTGGCCCGCCACCATTTGCACAAAACTTTTTCCATTTTTGGCGTGCTGATTCAGCGTGGGCAGTAGTGCAAATTGAAACACTATGACCTTCAGGACCTAAACCTTCAATCTCGTCAAAAGCAAGTTTAGGGCCTGTAGCTAGCACTAAATAATCATAGTTTATAACTTGGTTACCAACTATAACTTGGTTATCATTAGGTTTGATTTCACTAGCCTCACCAATAATAAGCTCAATATCTTTGCGTTTTAAATGAGGTTCAAGTAAAAAACTAATATTTTCTTCACTACGCCAACCAACAGCTAACCAAGGGTTTGAAGGAATGAAGTTAAAGTTTGGATTATTGGAAATAACCGTTATCTGATGATCTTTTCCTAATGTTTTTCTAATATCATAGGCAAAAGGGAGTCCGCCTGTGCTTGCGCCAATAACAACAATATGAGACATATATCTCTCCTAAAAATAAGTTAATTATTCTGATAATACGCATACTTGTCAAATGTATCACAATATGCTTATATAATCATATTTAATTAAGGAATAATTTAATTGATCGGAAGTCATAAAAAAGCGATTTTTTTACAAGCTAGACTGTATAATTTAAACTTTGTAAATTCGATATAGGCGAATAGATATTTTGGCAACAAGAAGTGAATGGCCAAAGGTACAATTAAGCGCATTATTAATGGTGAGTATTTATTTTTCCATGAGCAATGTAGCTATAGCAGCAATTTATGGCGGCATAATTGGCCTATTAAATACTAGTTTGATTAATAGGCATACAAATAAACAAAAAGGGAAATTAAATATTAGTCCAGGTACTGGCGTTATAATGATGTCAGTTAGTGTTATTATGCGTATGACCTTATTAGTGTTATTGACTTTTTTTGGCTTATTGATTATAGGGTTAGCGCCAGAAGCGTTAATTATTGGCTTGGTTTTGGGGCAGATTGGTTTTTTAATAGATAGGGTTATAAATAGGTAATGTCATCGACAAATGAAGTCATAACTTCTGGTAGTTATATTAAGCACCATTTACAAAATTTGACGTATGGTCAATTTCCAGATGGTTATTGGGGTTTTGCACATACTTCTGAACAAGCAAAAGAAATGGGTTTTTTAGCTGTTCATTTGGATACATTGGGAGTATCTTTTGTGTTAGGTATTTTGTTTTTAAGTTTTTTTTATCGAATTGGTAAAAAAATGACCTACGATGCCCCTTCAGGGACACAAAATTTTATTGAAAGTGTGGTTAGTTATATTAACGAAAACGTTCGTGGCTCGTTTAATGGTCAAAATCCTATGGTTGCACCATTAGCGCTGACTACTTTTATTTGGATTGTCTTAATGAATACTATGGATTTGGTGCCAGTTGATTGGTTACCATACATTGCACAGAAAATCGGGGTTTGGTTTGGTGCTGATCTACATCATGTTTTCTTTAAAGTGGTGCCAACTACAGATCCAAATGCAACTCTTGGTATGGCAATTGGTATTTTTATTCTGATTATCTATTACAGTATTAAGGAGAAAGGAATAGGGGGTTTTGCAGTAGAATTAACTTTTCACCCATTTGGTAAAATGATGTTGCCGTTTAATTTGTTTTTAGAAGGAGTGAACTTAATTGCTAAGCCTGTTTCATTAGCATTACGTTTATTTGGTAATATGTATGCAGGGGAGATGATTTTTATTCTTATTGCTTTATTACCATTTTGGATTCAGTGGAGTTTGTCTTTACCGTGGGCAATTTTCCATATTTTGATTGTATTATTACAAGCATTTATTTTTATGACTCTGGTCATTGTATATATGGATATGGCCCATCAAAAGGAACATTAATTATATTTTATAAATAGGAGTAAAAGGATGGAACAAAGTATTTTATTTTTAGCCGGTTCAATTTTAATGGGTTTGGGTGCATTAGGTGCAGCAGTTGGTATTGGTATCTTAGGTGCAAAATTTTTAGAAGGCGCAGCGCGCCAACCAGAGTTAATACCAATGCTTAGAACGCAAATGTTTATTGTGATGGGTTTGGTGGATGCAGTACCAATGATTGCCGTTGGTATTTCAATGTATATTTTATTTGCGGTTGCAGGGTAAAATAAAAAAATGATTTAAAATGCAAGGATTGAGTTATGAATATTAATTTGACAATGTTTGGGCAATTAATCATGTTTGCCATGTTTACTTGGTTTTGTATGAAATTTATTTGGCCACCTATTATAATGGCTATGGAAGAACGTCAAAAACGTATTGAAGATGGTTTATTAGCGGCAGAGCGTGGTCGTTTTGAGAAAGCAGAGGCGCAAATTAAAGCTAAGAAAATTATTAATCAATCTAAAAGTTTAGCAACTGAGATTATTGCAAATGCTACTCGTCAGGCATCAAATATGATTGAAGATGCAAAATATATCGCTTTAAAAGAAGTAGGTAAGGTAAAGGAGCAAGCACAAGCGCAGCTCGAACAAGACACAATTTGTGTTCGTAATAAGCTAAAGAATCAAGTGTCTGATTTGGTTATACAAGGTGTTAATGCGGTCCTTGATAAGGAGGTTGATGTTAAATTACATCAACAAATGTTAGGTAAATTGTCAGAATCACTGTTGTAATTAGCTATGAAATTAGCTGTTATCGCCAAACCTTATGCTAATGCAATTTTTGAATTAGCACAGCAGGATAGTTCGCATTTACAGTGGAAGATGGTTTTAGATGTAGGAGCGCATTTACTTCTTGATAAGAAGATGCGTAGATTG
Organism: Candidatus Vesicomyidisocius sp. Agig_15_S12; assembly: GCA_021730225.1. Taxonomy (GTDB): domain Bacteria; phylum Pseudomonadota; class Gammaproteobacteria; order PS1; family Pseudothioglobaceae; genus Ruthia. The sequence continues at coordinate 1,004,685 of CP072532.1, read as the reverse complement.
ATTGCTTCTCCTAACATTTTAGAACAAGATAAATTAAGCACTATTAAAGCATTGCTTAGGTCAATATTAGACAGAGAATTAAGCAAACATGAATCGATGTTTATTAGCGTGTTATTAGATAATAATCGTATTAGTATTTTGCCAAGTATTGCAATCTTGTTTGCAAGTTTGATTAACATAACAAATAATACTAAAATATTTACTATCATTAGTTCTTATGAGTTAAAAAAATCTGAAAAAGAACAAATTGTGAGTGATTTGATGAATCAATACAATAAAGCAGTAAGTATTGACATTACCATAGATAAAGATTTAGTAGGTGGCGTTATTATTAAAGATGGTGATAAAGTTATTGATATCTCAATCAAAGCTAGAGTGGACAAGCTATGTTTGCGTTTATCAAAAACACATTAATTATTAAAATTTAAAGAGGAGTGACTATGCAATTAAAAGCTCATGAAATCAGTGATTTAATTAAAAAGCAAATAGAAGGGTTTGATTTTACTGCTGAGGCACGTACAGAAGGTAGTGTGGTTAGTGTGAGTGATGGTATTGTTCGTATTCACGGTTTGGGTGATGTACAATTTGGTGAGATGATTGAATTTTCAAATAATACCTTTGGTATGGCACTTAATTTAGAACAAGATAGTGTCGGTGCAGTTATTCTAGGCGATTATTTACATATTTTAGAAGGTGATATTGTTAAATGTACTAATCGTTTAGTTGAAGTGCCTGTTGGTGAGGCTATGTTGGGTCGAGTAGTTAATCCTCTAGGCAAGGCTATTGATGGTAAAGGCGATATTAATACTCAAGGCGTACGCCCATTAGAAGTAATGGCACCTGGTGTGATTGATCGTAAATCAGTAGACCAGCCCATTCAAACTGGTATTAAAGCAATTGATGCAATGGTGCCTGTGGGTCGTGGTCAGCGAGAGCTAATTATTGGTGATCGTCAAACAGGTAAAACAGCGGTAGCAATTGATGCAATTATTAACCAAAGAGACAGTGGTATTCGTTGCGTATATGTTGCTATTGGTCAAAAAGACTCATCAGTAGCTACAGTTGTACGTAAATTGGAAGAATATGGTGCATTGGCAAATACTATTATAGTTGTTGCGGGTGCTGCAGTTTCTCCAGCGTTACAATATATCGCACCTTATGCAGGATGTGCCATGGCTGAATATTTTCGTGATCGAGGTGAAGATGCACTGATTGTTTATGATGATTTAACTAAACAAGCTTGGGCTTATCGTGAGGTTTCTTTGTTGCTTAAACGTCCTCCAGGCCGAGAAGCTTATCCGGGTGATGTATTTTATTTACATTCACGTCTACTTGAGCGTGCTTCACGTGTTAATGCAGATTATGTAGAAAAAATGACCAATGGTAAAGTTAAAGGACAAACAGGTTCTTTAACAGCGTTGCCAATTATTGAAACCCAAGGTGGTGATGTATCAGCATTTGTGCCTACTAATGTTATTTCAATCACGGATGGTCAAATTTTTTTAGAAACAGATTTATTTAATGCAGGCATTCGTCCAGCGATTAATGTGGGTTTATCAGTATCACGTGTGGGCGGTGCAGCACAAACCAATATTATTAAAAAATTAGGTGGAGGTATTCGTCTTGATTTAGCACAATATCGAGAGTTAGTAGCTTTTGCACAATTTTCTTCTGACCTTGATATAGAAACTAAAGCTCAAATTGATCGTGGTCAACGTGTTACTGAGTTAATGAAGCAAAATCAATACTCGCCTTTATCAATTGCTGAAATGGCTACTTTATTGTTTTCTGCTAATTCAGGTTTATTAGATGATATTGATGTAAATAAAATAGTTAATTTTGAAGTGTCACTAATTGCTTATATGAAGGTAAACCAAGTATCATTAATGAATAGGATTAATGAAATAGGTAATTATAATGATAAGATTTCAAATGAATTACAAGTAGCAATTGATGATTTTAAAACAAACTATACTTGGTAGAATAAGGTAGATAATGGCAGCCGGAAAAGAAATTAGAACGCAAATTTCGAGTATTAAAAATACTCAGAAGATTACTTCAGCTATGGAAATGGTGGCAGCTTCTAAGATGAAAAAAGCACAAGATAGAATGTTAGAATCACGCCCTTATTGCGAGAAAATTTCTAATATTATTGGTCATTTAGCTTATGCGCATTCAGAATTTAAACATCCTTATATGAATAGTTTTAAAAAACTTCAGAGCATTGGTATTATTATTATTTCAAGTGATAGGGGTTTGTGTGGTGGTTTGAATACTAACTTATTTAGATATATTTTAAGGCAAGTTGTTGAATATCAAGATAAGGGTATTAAAGTTGACATTTGTACGATTGGTAAGAAAGCAACTTTATTTTTTAAAAATTTTGGTTTAAATGTTAAATCTGTATTGACAGATTTAGGCGATGCACCCCATTTTGATGATTTATTAGGAACGATTAAAATCATGCTTGATGGGTTTGATTTAGGTGAAATACAGCAATTATCAGTTGCCTATAATAAATTTGAAAATACCATGATTCAGATACCAACAATTATGCAATTAGTACCAATAGTATCAATCAAATCAGACAATATAAACTATTATTGGGACTATATTTATGAACCTAATGCACAAGAAGTTCTAAGCGCGTTATTAGTACGTTATATTGAGGCTTTGGTTTATCAAGGTTTGGTTGAGAACATCTCTTGTGAGCAATCTTCACGTATGATTGCAATGAAAAGTGCGACCGACAATGCAGCTGATATGGTTAAGGAATTGGAATTGATTTATAACAAAGCAAGGCAAGCAGCAATTACGCAAGAAATTTCTGAGATTGTTAGTGGTGCTACAGCTGTTTAGAGTTTAAAAAAGGAAAAGCAAAATGAGTATAGGAAAAATTACACAAATTATTGGTGCGGTTATCGATGTTGAATTTTCAGCAGATAATATGCCAAAAATTTATGATGCCTTAAAAGTTTTAGAAACAGGCTTAACCTTAGAAGTGCAGCAGCAGCTGGGGGACCATATAGTACGTGCAATTGCTATGGGTGGCTCTGAAGGCCTAAAAAGAGGGCTAGAAGTAACTAATACAGGTGAACCTATTAAAGTACCTGTTGGTGTCAAGACATTAGGACGTATTATGAATGTACTTGGTGAACCGATTGATAACGCTGGTGAAATCGGTCAAGAGGTTAACTGGACTATACATCGAAGTGCCCCTGATTATGATGAGCTAGCACCTACAACAGAATTATTAGAAACAGGTATTAAGGTGATTGATCTAATTTGCCCATTTGCTAAAGGCGGTAAGGTTGGTTTATTTGGCGGTGCTGGTGTTGGTAAAACTGTTAATATGATGGAGTTAATTCGTAATATTGCGATTGCGCATTCTGGTTATTCAGTGTTTGCTGGTGTTGGTGAACGTACTCGTGAAGGTAATGATTTTTATCATGAAATGAAAGAGTCAAATGTACTTAATAAAGTATCTCTTGTATATGGTCAAATGAATGAGCCACCGGGAAACAGATTGCGTGTTGCCTTGACAGGACTCACCATGGCAGAATACTTTCGTGATGAAGGCCGTGATGTATTGTTGTTTATTGATAACATTTATCGTTATACACTTGCAGGTACGGAAGTATCGGCATTATTAGGTCGTATGCCATCAGCAGTAGGGTATCAGCCCACATTGGCAAGTGAGATGGGTGCATTACAAGAGCGTATTACTTCAACTAAAAAAGGATCAATTACCTCAATCCAGGCAGTATATGTACCTGCAGATGATTTAACAGACCCGTCACCAGCAACTACATTTGCTCATTTAGATGCAACAGTTGTATTATCACGTCAAGTAGCAGAATTAGGTATTTATCCTGCGGTAGATCCACTGGACTCTACTTCACGCCAACTAGACCCGTTAATCGTAGGAGAAGAGCACTATAATGTAGCTCGTGGAGTACAAGGAGTTTTGCAACGTTACAAAGAATTAAAAGATATTATTGCAATTTTAGGAATGGATGAGCTATCTGAAGAAGATAAGCGTTCAGTATCTCGTGCTCGTAAAGTTCAACGTTTTTTATCTCAGCCATTTTTTGTAGCAGAAGTATTCACTGGAGCACCAGGAAAATATGTATCTCTTAAAGATACAATTGCTGGATTTAAAGCTATTCTTGATGGTGAAATGGATGATTTTCCAGAACAAGTATTTTACATGACAGGCTCAATTGACGAGGTTCGTGGAAAATCTAAAGGGAAGACATAAATGTCGACCATTCATGTTGATGTTGTTAGTGCAACAGAATCTCTTTATTCGGGTGAGGTATTGTGTGTATTTGCTCCTGCATCTACAGGAGAACTGGGTATATACCCAAAACATACGGCACTTTTATCAATATTAAAACCAGGTGAAGTTAGAATAGAAACTGATAAAGGTATAGAGTCAATTTATGTTTCTGGTGGAATCATAGAAGTTCAGCCAGATGTTGTTACTATTTTTTCTGATACTGCAATTAGAGCAAATGACTTAGATGAATTTAAGGCATTAGAGGCCAAACAACGTGCGCAAGATGAAATGGATAATTCAATTGATACTAAAGATATTTCAGCAACACAAGCAGCACTTTCTGAGTCTATAGCACAATTGCAAATGATTAATAAAATGCGTGGTAAAAAGTGTTGAAAATAATAATACGTGAAAAAATATTATTTTTAATGTTTATGTTTTGATTTTTATATTAACGAAGATTGTAATACAACAGTAACTAAGTAAAATTAAAATGATTATTTATTGTCAGTAAACAACTGATTAAAGTCTTAATAGAATCACTAAAGAAGATCTCTGATTAGAATTATTATTGTTTGTAATACCTTAAACAAATGAAAGTAACAGCCTGTAAAACTCTATTTCTTGAATCTTTACTTAATGGAGAAATTATAGATAATTTGGTTTGTTGTTTCAGAAGTTTCCTAACAAAGTTGGATGATTTTTAAATTTGAATAAATTTAGAATGTAAAAAATATATTAATGCTGGAGTTATACAAGATTTTGGCTTGTTATAAGATTTTCTCAAATCAAGGTAGAATAATTGGTTTAATGTGATTCATATATTAATAGCTTTTTGATGAAAAAATTATTTTGTTATTATAATATCTTCTTGGGTAGATTGTCTTCTGTAGAATTTATCTATATCTCTATTTTACTTAATTACGCGATGGCAAAAAATATTTTGTTTTATAAGAAAGGGCAGGATTGTATGATTTTTTCAGTAAAAACTGGGCTTGGTAATATTTTTGTTAAAATGGTATTATGTTAGGTATTTTTTCATAGTTTTATTATAAGTATTCTGAGATTTTAGTAATAAATCACAAACTTCCCTTACTGCTCCGTGACCACCTATTTTTTTAGTTATAAAATAAGCATTTTCTTTAATTAGTTCATGAGCATTCGAAACAGCGATTGGCAGACCAATTTTTCTCATAACGGGTAAATCAATTATGTCATCACCTATGTAAGCAACTTGCTCAGTTTTAAGTGATAGTTTTTTGATGAGATTATTAAAAGCAACCATTTTGGTATCTTGTCCTTGGTAGAAATGTTTAATGTCTAAATTTTTCATTCGATACATTACATTTTTGGAACTTCTAGCACTAATAATAGCGGTTTCAATACCATTTTGTTTTAGTAGTTTAATGCCTAACCCGTCAAGAGAGTTAAAGCGTTTAAATTCTATACCTTTGTCAGAAAAATATAAGCCACCATCTGTTAGTACGCCGTCTACATCAAAAATAATTAGTTTTATGTTTTTGGCTTTTAAATAGAATTTATTAGATATTTGCATGTGATTTATTCCATTTAAAATAAGGGTTAGGATCGGTTTTTATTTCTGGATAAATATTAATGTGATCTTTAATGGTACTTATTAGATAATGATCTTTTAGTAATTTTACCATCTTATTTAAGATATCATATTGTGTACCGATTCATATAGTATATTATTGTCTTCTTGAATTTTATGAAATATACTTTATCTTCTAGATTACATGCCAAGTTTATTGATTAAAAGGTATAAACTAAATTATCATGCCATTTCATTTAATCAATAAGTGTGTTGATTAGTCTCTAGTTGATTGTGAAAAAATCTTCGATATAGTGATGACCAAATTTTTCAGGTGGTAATGAAATGCTATAAATAATAATTAAGAAGATGATTTAATTGGGTCGTTGATTAAAATTTGGTAAACTAATTTGTTTATTTTTTCCCAGTCGGTGACTATTAATATAACATATAAATTATAATTCTAATTTAATCGATTAAAGTAACGTCCCCTTAGTAGTAATCTTGGATTGGTTGGGTTGTCAGTAAATGCAGAGCGCTTATGTAAGATATTATTACATAATATACCTTGATTAGCAGTCATTGTATGACTGAAATGATATTTGGTGGTAGTTTTTAAATATTTATCTAAAACGGTAATAGCTTGTCTAACTTCTTGGGAATTTGAATAAATAATATTTTTTTTTCTTTGCGTATAACGCATATAAAGTTGTGAGGTGGGTTGATCAATAAAAAAAATTGCACCTATAGAAGCTTTACGTTTAACAATGTTGTTTATAGCGTGTTCTGGTATATTCATAGCTTGGATATGAGTAAGAGCCATGGCAACATCTGGATTAGATTCTCTTAATTGTAAATACACTATTTGTTGGTTAATCCACTTATTTTCTCCACCATAACTGGCAGGCGTGACACAAAACAAAGAAAATGCTCGTATGCGTTGAGATATTTTGTTGTAATACCCGTCTGTGTGCCAGCCGATGGCTTTATCGGTGTAGGGAATAAATTTAGATTGGTCTTTTTTAACGTTCTTGGTAATATTTGCTAAACCTTGATTTAGAACGTATAAATGTGAATCATAATCTACTAACCCAAGCTGTTTGTTAATAGCGATGATAGCTTTTGGATAGTTGCTTTGTTGTTTAATATGAAATAAGACAAAATTATTTTTTTGGCATAAAAGCTTAATTTTGTCTTTTTCTGATTTTATAATTTTGAAAGGATTGTTAATTTCAATCAAACAGGTTTCAATATTAGTGTTAGAGTTTTCTAATTTATCATCTCTCCAACATTTATATTCATCTAAATTATTAAGAATGGACATAATAATTTTTAGCTATTAATGCGTTTATTAATCACCCATTGTTGAGTAATTGATAAGATATTGTTGATCATCCAATAAAGCACCAATCCAGAAGGGAACCATAAAAAGAAGATAGTGAATACAAAAGGTAATGCCATCATAATTTTTGCCTGCATTGGGTCGGGTGGAGGGGGATTTAGTTTTTGTTGAATAAACATCGAAATACCCATGATAAGTGGTAATATATAATATGGATCTGGTGCTGATAAATCAGTTAAATACCAAAACGGTGCTTGTCGTAATTCAACCATCTCTAATAGTACCCAGTAGAGTGAGATAAATACAGGAATTTGTACTAAGATAGGTAAACAACCAGATGCAGGATTGATCTTTTCCTTTTTGTATAATTCCATGGTTTTTTTACCTAGTTTTTGTTTGTTATCACCATAGGTTTCTTTAAGTTTTGTTAATCTTGGAGCAAGCTGTCGCATACCTGCCATTGAGCGGTATGATTTTTCACTGAGTTTATAAAATGCTAATTTGATTAACAAAGTAAGGATGATAATAGAATAACCCCAAGAATGAATTATTGAATAAATCCAATTAAGTAATTCAGATAATGGCTTGGCAATAATAAATAATATGCCATAATCAACAGTTTTATCTAAACCTGGTGCAACATTATCAATATGAGATTGTTCTTTAGGTCCGATATAAAGATTATTATTTGTTATGGTTTTTGTTGTACCAGGCGCAATTGATAGTTCTGGATTTACAACAGTTAATAAATACTTATCATTTATAATCTTTGAAGAATAAGTATGTATTTGGTTTAAATTTGGAATTACTGCTACAAAGAAGTAATGTTCAATCATTGCCATCCATCCACCTTTATAGCTGGTTTTTGGTTGATCGTTAAAGTCCTCAAACTCTATTTTTTCATACACATCTTGGTCATTAAATCTTGCACCACCTGTATAAGTTGGCATGATCATGTTATCTTGATCAGGCATATTACGAATTAATTGTGTGTAGCTAGTTATGTGTAATGTGCTATTAGTGGTGTTAGTTACTTGGTAATCAATGCCAACTACGTAGCTATTTTTGTTAAAGTGATATCTTTTATTAACTATGATTCCGTTTTCACTTTTCCAAGTAAATGGTACAATTAAATTATTACCATCCATTTGATAATAGATATTTTTTGAACTAAATATTGAATGGTGATTAGGCATTTTTCCTTGGGGCAATAAGCCACTTTGGGCTTGGAATATTTCACCAGTTTTATCACTAAGTAGTTGGAATCTTTGTTCAGAATTAATTTCTATTGGATAATCGTTTAACCATGCATTTTGGATAGTACCACCTTTGTGGCTAATTTCTAGAGTAAGTAAATCGGTTTTGACTGTTGTAAATGGGATCTGATTTTTTGTATCAGTATTAGGAAGGTCTAATTTATCATTTCGATTTATAACACTTGGTATATCTAGGTTTTGATTTGTTAATAAATTATTTATCGTGCTAGTATCTTTAATCTTGGTTTGGTTAATCAGGTTATTGTTTTCATCTATTGCGTGTGTTATTTCCCACTTGTCCCACAAGAGGAAAATACTTAAAAAAATAGCAATAATGAGAAAGAATTTTTGATTGTTCATAATATTATTTATTAATTAAATAGCGGAATTATTTTTTTGGTACGGGATCAAATCCACTATCATGCCATGGATGGCACTTGCTAATACGTTTTAAACTAAGACTTAATCCCTTAAAAAAGCCATGTGTTTTGATTGCATCATAGGCATATTGTGAACAAGTAGGTTGAAAACGACAATTAGAGCTTAACAAAGGACTGATAAACAGTTGATAAAATTTAATTATAATTAAGAGTAAATAATGCATTAATAGGTGATTATTTTTTTGAATAAATGTAATAAATCATTAGTCATTATAGAGTTTTTAGCGGGTTTTGAATGTTCTGCCATTACTACAAATTCCCAATGATTTAAATCATTTTGGTGTGTCCTAAAAGTTTCACGTGCAATTCTTTTAGTTTTATTTCTATTAATGGCTAGACGATGAACTTTTTTTGAAATAGCAAGCCCGAGGCGGGGCTCTGGAGTATCAATTTTTCGTGCTAAAACTTGCCAGTATTGGCTTTTAATCATTCTACCATGTTTAAATATAATTTTATAGTCAAATGGTTTTAAAACTCTTAAATTACGTGTTAGCCTAAAGGACACTTAAATTAGTTAGGCTGCTAGACGCTTACGCTTTTTTTTTCTACGTGCATTAATAATAGCACGACCTGATTTTGTCTTCATTCTTAATCTGAAACCGTGTGTACGTTTACGTTTAATAACACTTGGTTGAAAGGTTCTCTTTTGCTTCATGATGAAATATCTTATAAGATAAAATCTTGCAATTCTACCATAATTTAATTCTCTAGCCTTATATTTGTTATCTTGTTAGAGCTTTAATGTTCTAATATTATATCGTTTTTTATGCTCTTATCTAAAAAATACCACAATTATTAATTTGGGGATTAGGGTAAAAGTTTTAAGTGGTATTGTTTATTGGTTAATGTTGTTAAAATTGTTCTAAATATATTTGTAATAAGTTGGTAAATAACTAGTTAAGACACATGAATTAGGTGTAGGTGAAAAATGTATTATATCTTCATCTTAATGTATAAAAGATACTTCAAATAACTAAAAATTATTTCAAATTCTCTAACATTGTTATATGTTAGAGAGGATATTGAATGTATAGTTTATATATTATAATTGATTATTGTTGGTAGTAAAATACTTGTGTATTTATTTTTGAATTATTTGAGTTTGATATGATGATTATTTTAGATATGATAAGTAGTATTTGATGTTGAAGCATTATATTGGTCTTTTGTTATTAAACAAAATTTATGATTCAATATAATTATTATATAGATGAACGATTATAGTTTGTGATTTTGCTTGATAAAATCAAATTCAGCAAAATATAAATCTTTAGTATTTAAAATTTTAATATGTAACGTACTTATTGTAAGAACTGTTCATTGATATTTTATTTATAGCGAGTAACCACGTTATTTAGTAATCGTATTATGAGATTAGCAAATTGAGTTTTGATAGTAGTGAGCATTAGAAGTAGTACTATAGTTACTGAAAAATTATTTATTTATATAAGATAAAGAGGTATTTTCAATATTTAGATCAAGAACCTTTTATCAAAAGGCTATCATCAATTTATTAAGAAAGGTGCTAAACTATCTAATTATATTAAAGGTGTGAGTTTGCTTATGTAAAAAGTGTAGACAAAATAGACTCTATACTATTAAAATGTCTGAGTTATGATGTAGTGAGGGTTGATAAATAAGAATCGTAGCTCGTAGATTATCTTAAGCCTGAAAATAAGGTAGCTTAAATTAACGGATTTAGGTTATGTAACTAACTAAGTGAGATTTTTATGACAAATAATATTCTTGATGTTCTAACTTACATGTTTGATTATCTTTTTGAAGAGGCAGAGCAAGATGCTACTCATGAAATTGATAATACTGAGTTAAAAGCACATCTTTCAGATATCGGATTTGACACAACCCGTATTGATAAAGCACTTAGTTGGCTAGAAAAAATAGCCACCATTCAAGATGGAAAGATTAAGCCATTTAAGACGACTTATCAAGGTAGTATACGTATTTATACTAAGACTGAAAAAATAAAACTCAATGCTAAATCTAGAGGATTTTTGTTGTTTATGGAAAATATTGGTCAGCTAAATGGTAATCAGCGTGAAATGATTATTGATCAGATTATGTTATTAGGTGATACTAGTATCTCTTTAGAAGACCTTAAGTGGGTAGTTATGATGGTATTAGGTAATAGTGTCGATGGTGAAACATCAACACAATGGTTAGAATCCATCGTGTTTCTTGATGAAAATCGTACTATTCAATAATGGCAAAAAATCTTGTTATTGTTGAGTCTCCTACCAAAGCAAAAACTATTGAAAAATTTTTAGGTAAAAACTTTATTGTTAAATCTAGCATTGGTCATATTCGTGATATGCCTAAGAAAAATATGGGTATAGATATTGATAATAACTTTACCCCTACCTATGAAATCACCCCAGACAAGAAAAAGGTGGTTGCTGATTTACGTAAGGCTGTAAAGGTAGCAGAAAAAGTTTATCTTGCAACAGATGAAGATCGTGAGGGTGAAGCTATTGCTTGGCATTTGTTAGAGGCACTTAATTTGCCTAAAGACACTCCAAGAATTGTTTTTCATGAAATTACCAAAAATGCAATTATTCATGCTATTGCAGAGCCTAGGGTAGTTAACTATCATCTGGTAGATGCTCAACAAGCACGTCGTATTATTGATAGATTAGTGGGTTTTGAAATATCTCCTGTTTTATGGCGAAAGATTTCTGGTGCACGTTCTGCTGGTAGGGTGCAATCTCCAGTAGTACGTCTTGTTGTAGAAAGAGAACGAGAAATTATCAAACATATTGATAACTCTACTTATAAAGTCAAAGCAGAGTTATCGAGCGAAGGCGGTGAGATATTTAAGGTTAAATTGAACAAAGAGTTTAAATCTAAAAAGCAAGTATTAGCCTTTGCTAATACACTTTTATCGGCTAACTTAACCATTACATCGATTGAAAAAAAACCCTTTAAACGTTCTCCCAAACCCCCTTTTATTACTTCAACCTTACAACAAGAAGCTTTTCAAAAATTAGGCTTCTCAGTTAAACAAACTATGATTTTGGCACAAAATTTATATCGTAAGGGTTTTATTACTTATATGCGAACTGATTCACTTATTTTATCAGAAACTGCAATTGAGGCAGTTCATAAAATTATTGTAAGAGAATTTGGCAGTGAATATTATAATACAAGACGATATAAATCTAAAGAATTCGGGGCACAGGAAGCACATGAGGCGATTCGTCCAACTGATTTAACCAAGCCTAATATTTTTGATATTGAAGAGCAAGACGCTAAATTATATAGCCTTATTTATAAACGTACTTTGTCTTGCCAAATGAGCGATGCTCAGTTACAAAAAACTAAAATAAAAATTAATATTGAAGGACTTGATGAGATATTTCTAGCGAATGGAGAAGTATTGATATTTTCAGGGTTTTTAAGGATCTATAATTATATCTTGTCAGAAGATAAATTATTACCAAGGTTAAATAAAGGTAATATATTAAATATAGTTAATTTTAAAGCTAGAGAGAGCTTTTCTCGTGCTAAGCCACGTTATACTGAAGCTTCATTGGTGAAAAAAATTGAAGAAATGGGTATTGGTAGACCCTCAACATTTGCTACTATGGTATCTACAGTACAAGATAGAAATTATGTCACAAAAAAAATTGGAAGAAGTGTGGAACGTGAATATCAATTGATTGAAATTAAAGACGATCAAGTGATTCAATCACAACCAAGCGAAGTGATAGGTGGTGAAAAGAATAAATTATTTCCAACTAATATTGCTTATTTACTTACTGATTTTTTAGTCAAATATTTTAATAATATTATTGATTATAAATTTACTGCTAAACTTGAAAGTGATTTTGATATGATAGCTACACAAAATATTTCGTGGCAAGGCGTGGTTGAGAATTTTTATATACCTTTTCATCAAAAAATAGAAGATGCTGCTAATATTTCTAGAGAAGAAATCCACGGTATGCGTAAGCTTGGAGTGGATCCAAAAAGTGACAAACCCGTTAGCGTGCGTGTTGGCAGATATGGTGCTTTTGTCCAGATTGGACATACAGACGATAAGGATAAACCAACCTTTGCTTCATTTAGAGGTTTATTAGATATTGAAAGTATCACTCTTGATGAAGCTTTAGAATTATTTAATATGCCTCGTCACCTTGGTGAAACTGATAATTTTGGCGCTATTAAAGCCAATTACGGTCGTTTCGGTCCTTACATTCAATATGGCAAAAAATACGTCTCTCTTAAAGAAGATATCCCAGAAGAAGTTAGCTTAGAAAAAGCACTAGAACTCATTAAGATTAAAGAAAAATTTGATTCTGAACGTATTATAAAAATATTTGATGGTTCTGATATACAGCTTCTTAACGGTCGTTTTGGTCCTTATATTTGGAATGGAAAAAAGAAAGGAAAGGGCCAAAAAAATATTACTATTAAGAAAGTTTTTGGCAACAAACCTATAGCAAATTTAACCCTTGAAGAATGTAAAAAAGCTATTTCTGGCAAACTGAAACTAAAAAAGAAGATAGTTAAGAAAGAGGTTACTAAAAATAGCTAGTGTAATAAACACTTATCAATTTAATTGCTTAGGGTTGATCTATTTTGTGGTTTTAAAAGGTCTTATTAAAATAAAATTAACATGAATCTTGTTTGTGTAAATAGCTGTGTAGATAAAATAATTTAAGGCTTTCTTAAAAATTTGTAAATTATTTATCGAGTTTTGATATTCAAATAAAATAGATTAACTCATAGAGATAGTTGTAGGTGTTCAATGATGATGAAATGTTTTTTAAAAATTGTGCATCTGTTATTCTGTTATTATGTAAAACTATCAATACGATATATATAGAACTTTTAAATCAATTAAAAGATTTACTAAAACTTTTTTAAAATTAGTAAAATATTCAAGATACATTTCTATTTCTAATAGAAATAGTGTAACTATTGATAGTATCGACATACAATAGGATGTATAGTAATCTTGAATATGTTTTTTATTAGATAGAAAAAAACTTTTTAAAATCTAACAACTTGTATGGAGAAGTATATATTTTTTATAAAAATTGGATAAAAATCTATTAATGAGTAATCTAGAAAATCTAGATTTATAGATATTTATCAATTTAAAAGTGTGAGATATCTAAATAAATTAATAGATATTAGATTATTAGAATTTGTTGAAAAAAGTGTTTATAAAAAATTATTGGAGCCAACGATATGGTTATTGATATAAAAGTGCTAGAAGTTTTAATAAGGGTTTTGAAATTAGTAATTGTCAACAAAGAAAATAGTATTAAATAAATTTATTATTTTGATTAAGAATTAATTGCGGAGAAAATATGTTTTAGCGGTATAAAGAATATTTAAATTAATGAAGGATGAAAAAAATATAGTATATGGGATTGGGTGTGAGTAGGATGAACATATTTATTTGATATTAAAAGAGTTGCAAATATAAATCAAGTTATACAAGTGTAAAATATTAAATTTTTTCTCTGAAAATTATGTTATTATTAAGTGAAGTTATTATTGCTAATCCACAGGTAGATAATTTTGAGGAATTGGTTGTTGTTTTAGGAAAAGTGTCCAAAGGATCTGATGAACTGTTCTTTAGGATGGATGTGAAACCTGATTATATTGATGTTCCTAATAATTGGGAAGATCGCTTAGAGTCTTCTTTTTATTAAGAAGAGTTTGGATGGGAAAGTATTTAAATAAACAACAAATCTTTGATGCTGAAGATGGTGAAGATTTATATGCCAATAAGGAGCAACTTAAGTCTAGACTTAAGTTTTTTGACAAGAAAATTAAGTTGCAAACTGAGAACACTCCTGTTGAAGAGAAAATTAATAATTTATTAGAAATCGGTAGAATTCAAGTTGAGCGTTATAAGAGTTCAGATGCTTGGGAAAAAGCATTTATTGCCTTTGATATTGCAAGGGATAATGAGCTTTGGGAGTTAGCAGTTGAAGCTTGTGATGTGATGTTTTTATCTGGAGAATCAAACGCTTTAAAGGCATTAGGTCATGCGTTATGGTTGAGTGTTACTTTTCCAATTAACCCAGAATTAAGTGTTGCGATGTTACAACATTTAGTTGATGAGTCACCAAAAGAGACAGATACTTGTGCTATTGCTGCTACAACAGCGCATTATATTACTTCTATGCGTTGTGGTGCGGATGACGATTTAACTTTTTTCTCATCACAAATGATGGCATCTGTTGCAGATAATCATTCTCATGTGACTGATCAGTCAACTTTTGATTTATGGTATAAAGCTTTACAGCTAGACAAGCCAGAGGTGTTTTTGAGAAAACTTTCAGGTGCTATTGATCAACTAGTAGTTGATGATTGGTGGATTGATAGAGATAAGATTAAGACAAAATTAGATGTTGATGGTAAGTAGATGAGGATTAAGGTTTGTGGATTTACTAGTGTAGATAATGCGAATCAAGTTACTAGACTTGATATTGATGCAATTGGCTTGGTATTTTATGACAAATCCCCACGTTACGTGAATGTTGGAACTGCAATTGATATTGTGAATGTATTACCGCCATTTGTGAATCGTGTGGGATTGTTTGTGAATTCTGACTCTAATTTTATTGATGAGGTGTTATGTAAAGTACCTTTGGATACTTTACAATTTCATGGAGATGAATCAGCACACGAATGTGCTCAATATAATATACCATTTATTAAGGCGCTTCATATGAATGTACAGACTAATATCAAAAAAATGGCAGATGAATATCATCAAGCTAGTGGTTTATTGTTAGATGTGTTCAACAAAGATATTTATGGTGGTACAGGTGAGAATTTTGATTGGCGTTTGGCCCAGGTTGATATTAATTTGCCTATTATTTTAGCAGGTGGGCTCAATTCTAATACGGTAGTTAATGCTATTAATCAAGTACATCCTTATGCGGTTGATGTGTCAAGCGGTGTTGAAAGTGAAAAAGGAATTAAAGATATTAATAAGGTTAAACAATTTATTCAGAAGGCAAACTTATGAGTAAATATAACTTACCAGATGATAATGGTCATTTTGATAAATATGGTGGTATTTTTATTGCGGAAACGCTTATGACAGCTGTTTTTGAACTTAAAGATGCTTATGCTAGATTTAAAAAAGATCCTAAATTTATTTTTGAATTTGAGCAGGATTTAAAGTATTATGCTGGTCGTGAAACTCCACTTTACTATGCGAAAAATTTAAGCAAGAAGTTGGGCGGAGCTCAAATCTATCTTAAACGTGAAGATTTAAACCATACAGGTTCGCATAAGATTAATAATACTATTGGTCAAGCATTACTTGCTAAACGTATGGGGAAAACACGTATTATTGCTGAAACAGGTGCTGGTCAGCACGGGGTAGCAACGGCAACGGTTGCAGCGCGTTTAGGCTTGGAGTGCGTGGTTTATATGGGTGAGGTGGACGTAGCTAGACAATCTCTGAATGTATTTCGAATGAAGTTATTAGGCGCTAAGGTTATTCCAGTTACTTCAGGTTCAAAAACACTTAAAGACTCTCTTAATGAAGCAATGCGTGACTGGGTAAAGAATATTGATGATACTTTTTATATTATTGGTACAATAGCAGGCCCACATCCTTATCCAATGATGGTGCGAGATTTTCAAAGTATTATTGGCAAAGAAGCAAAAGTACAATTTCATGATCAAGTAGGTGGTTTGCCAGATGCTTTGGTGGCTTGTGTGGGTGGTGGTTCAAATGCGATTGGTTTGTTCTATGCGTTTATTGATAACATTTCAGTTGAGATTTATGGTGTTGAAGCAGCAGGATATGGCTTGGAAAAAGGCCCAAGTGCACATGCTGCCCCACTTTGCGCAGGTAATGTTGGTGTATTACATGGTAATCGCACTTATTTAATGGAAGATGTGAATGGGCAAATTATTGAAGGGCATTCAATTTCAGCAGGTCTTGACTATCCAGGGGTTGGGCCTGAACATGCGTATTTAAAAGATAGTGGTCGTGCGCAATATATGGCGATTACTGATGAAGAAGCATTAGAAGCATTTCATATACTTACTAAAATTGAGGGTATTTTACCAGCATTAGAGTCTTCTCACGCTGTGGCTTATGGTATTAAACTTGCAAAAAAATTAGGTAAAAATAAAAGTATCATTATTAACCTTTCTGGTCGTGGTGATAAGGATATTCACACTATTGCTCAAATTGAAGGTATTGAATGTTAATAAATATGAATTAAAAGATTTATAAGAAAATTATTTTGAATAGGGTTAATTTATATCTTTTTTGTAAATACTATATTTTGTATCAAAAAAATTAATTTAAAAGTATTAGATTATTTTCTTGAAGATTTATTTCAGAGGTATTATTGTAGTGTAAGGACTAATCTAGGCGTTTTTTATCATTATAATTATCTCTTAAAGGTATTTTTAATACGCATTAAAAATATGTATGTTCTTTTATAAGAAAGTTATGGTATAACTAAAAAATCATTTTTTAGGTTACTATTATGTTTAGTTTGTGAATACTTTTTACAACGAAAGTAAATTTAAATTAATTTAAAGTATTGTAGTAATACTCAACAAAAAAGATGGGTAATTAGAATAAATAAAGCAAATTCTATTTGTAATGCTGTGAATATCAGGTGTAATTATATCAATTGTGTAAATACAAATGTCTAAGATAATATGTCTTCTCTACTAATCTTAAAATAATAGAAATATTTTTTATTAGTAATGTCTAGAATAATTATTACCTTTGATGATATGGTTGACAAGTGGGTATTATGTATTATGGTGTTAATCGTAAAATATTACAAGGAGAAGTGAATTTATTTTTTAGAATGGTATTTTAGGTTTTTTTGTTTAGTACGACTTAAACTTAACTGATTTTCAGATACTGATTTTGTGATGGTAGAGCCTGCACCAATTTTGGCATTTTTACCGATTTTTATGGGTGCAATTAACTGAGAGTCAGAACCAATAAATGCACCATCAGCAATCATAGTTTGATGCTTGTTGACACCGTCATAATTGCAAGTAATAACACCTGCGCCAATATTAACGTTTTTGCCAATAGTAGCATCACCCACATAGCTTAGGTGGGAAATCTTGGTATTTTTACCAATGGTTGATTTTTTAATTTCAACAAAATTACCGATTTTAGCATGGGTTTGGATATGAGTTTGTGGGCGAATATGTACAAATGGCCCGATAGTGACACCTTCTCCAATAACGGCATCTTCAATAACGCAGTTTGGAAAAATTGACACATGATTACCAATTGTAGTGTTTTTTATAATACAATTTGGTTTAATTGTAGTGTTATTTCCAAGCGATACTTTACCTTCAATGAGTATGTTAATGTCAATTTCGCAATTTTGTCCAAAGGTTAAGGTTCCTCGGCAATCAAATCTAGCAGGATCTTTTAAGCCAAGACCTTGTTGCATAAATTGTGTTGCTTGATTCTTCTGGAAAAGACGTTCTAATTCTGCTAGTTGTACTTTGTTATTTACACCTAATACCTCAAATTTATTTTTGCTAATAATAGATGAAATAGTTTTTTCATCAGCCACCGCACAAGCAATAATATCAGTCAGATAAAGCTCATCTTGGGTGTTTCTTGAGTCAATTTCGTTTAAATATTGTTTTAATAACTGTGAATTAGCAGCCATGACCCCTGTATTCACTTCGTTAATATCCAATTGAATATTACTTGCATCTTTCTGTTCAACAATGGCTTGTATCTGTTTATTATTGCGAATAATACGTCCATAACCAGTTGGGTTGTCTAAAACAACAGATAATAAGGTAATGCTGCCTTGTTGTGTTTTGTTGATTAAATCGGACAATGTGGATCTTTTAATTAGTGGAACATCACCATATAGTATGAGTGAAATTGAATTATCTTCAATATATGGCATTACTTGTGCTACGGCGTGTCCAGTGCCTAATTGTTTAACTTGTTTAACCCAGTTAATACTAGAATTATTAATTTTTTGTTGTATTTGCCTGCCTTTAAAGCCATAAACTATATGAATTTTATTACACAAGGTTTTAACTTGAGATAGGACGTGTTCCAATAAGGTGTTATTTGATAAGACTTGTAAGACTTTTGGTTTAGTAGAATTCATGCGTGTACCTTTGCCTGCTGCTAGAATAATAGCATGAATATTATTCATAATGATAACTTAAAAATCCTCTACAATTGGATTTTGATCGAGATAAGATTGGGTAACTCCAGGTATAATAAAACTGATAGTGCCAATTACTCGTTCATCTTTTCGACCTATACTATAAATTGCAGCGCGCATTCGCATGGGTGCATTTTTAAAAATATCAGAAAAATTACGTGATTTACGTGATTGGATAATAAATTCATCTTTACTGATAAAAGTGTATTTAATATTGTGCTTTTGGTAGGCTTTATTCTCAAAATCAGCGATTATTTTAGTAAACTCATGTTTATTAAAAGTGCTGGCATTAATTTGAATAATATCTAATTTATTGTATCCATCTTCAATTAAGACTAAATCAAATTGTGTTTTTAATACATAAAATATTTTCTTAATTTTACTCACGTCAGTTAGTGTCATTATCAGCACAATAGAAACAAGTTTGTCATTTAAAAACCGGAAAGCAATTTCAGCTTCCTCACCTGCTAATGAGTGATTTTTCATACACAGCGTGCCTTTTTCGTATTTGGCAGAACAATCTTTTAATGGGTGTGATTTTTGTAAATAAGCTCTTGGTGTACCAATTAAGTATTGTTTATAAAGATGAATTGGAGATTTAGAGATGCTTTGATTGCTAAATAATAACAAACTAAGTAGTACGAGTTGTATGGATAATTTATTCATAGTCTAAATACAAAGTGTGATTTACACGTCTAGAAATATAGAGCGTATATTATTATTTGAGAAATAATAGGCGTAGTTAGTTATTATTTGTTGAGTTTTTATATGAAATAATTGTTGTTTTGTGAGCTGCATTAATTGTATCGAGTTAATGAAAAGTTTGGGTTAATATTGTAAACGTTTAATGGTATAAATACAATAAAATCAACCACTATGAGTAATACCTGTTATCATTGTGGATTAGAAGTCATTATCCGTAATCAAGTTAGAGTGCCAATTGAGGGTAAACAGCAAGACTTTTGTTGTTTTGGTTGTGCAAGCGTATGTCAAACTATCTATTTAAGCGGACTAAGCTCTTTTTATCATCAGCAAACTAATTCATTATTACCTGCAATTGATTTGGAATATCCAATAGAGTTTTATGATGCACAGGCTTTTCAGCAGCCTTTTTTAGAGTCTTCTTGTGAAAGAGGTACTAAAACTATCACTTTAATTAGCAATACCATTCATTGTGCTGCTTGTGTTTGGTTAATTGAGAGAGCGATTAATGAACTTAATGGAGTACTTTGGATACGGGTTAATTTAACTGATAAGCGTATTCGTCTTAGTTGGATTGATACTGATACTCAGTTGTCTGTAATTATGCAAAAATTAGCAGACCTTGGATATTCAGCAATGCCATATGAACAAGATATAGCTGAATCTATTGCTAATAAAATCAATAGATTGATACTTTATCGTATTGGTTTTAGTGCATTTACGATGATGAATTTATTATGGATTTCAATTGCTTTGTACACAGGAGCAACAGAGGGTAAATACCATCACTATTTTCAATGGTTGAGTTTTGTATTAGCGACTCCTACTCTATTTTATGCGGGTATGCCATTCCTTAAAAATGCTTATTTTGGACTTAAAAATCGTTTTATGAATATGGATGTACCAATTAGTATTGGCGCTTTAAGTACTTATTTTTATTCTGTATATGTGTTGTTTGGATTATCAGTTAAGAATGAAGTATATTTTGACACAGTAGTTAATTTTATATTTGTGATTTTAATTGGACGTTATTTTGAAAGTTCAGCTAAAAAATCTACTTTATCAGCCTCTAGTGCATTGCAGCAGTTGCAACCTAAGGTTGCTTATGTCATTAATAAAGGTGAGGAACAAATTACTCCAGTAGGCATAATTAAAATAGGCGATACTGTTTTGATTAAGCCTGCAGAGCGTGTAGCTGTAGATGGGATTGTTTTGTCAGGTAATAGTGAAGTAGATGAGTCACTATTGACAGGTGAATCTTTATTGATTAGAAAACAATCTGGTGATGAGGTGTTTTCTGGTTCAATTAATGCTGGTGGGAGTTTGATAATCAAAGTAACTAAAACTTTAAGGAACTCAGCTTTGGGACAAATTGTGAGCTTAGTTGAAACTACTAAATATAATAAAAGTTCAATTATTTGTATGCTTGATAAAATTATTCCTTATTTTGTTGGTATGACAATCTTATTGGCAATAGCGACCTTTATTTATTGGTATCCATATGATTTTGATTTGGCATTGTTAAGTGCTACTAGCGTACTAATTATCACTTGTCCTTGTGCATTTGGTTTGGCTACACCAATGAGTGTTGCAGTTGCAACTGGTGTAGCGATTAAAAAAAAAATACTCATTAAAAACAGTAATGCACTAGAAGTATTGGATAAAGTAGACTGGGTAGTTTTTGATAAAACTGGAACTCTCACTAGAGGTAAATTTAGTATTAGCCACATTGAAACCGTGATTGATAAAACAAGTTTTATCAATATCATGAGAAGTATTGAAAGGTATTCTGAACATCCATTAGCTAAGGCAATTGTTGGTATTGATTTTGCTAGTAAATATTTAGAAGTTAGTGAATTTTACGCTGACTATGGTCAAGGCGTTAGTGGTATTATTGATCAACAACGGTATACAATTGGTAATCTATCTTATGTGGATGTTCATCATAAGGTAAATACTGATTTGTTAAATAAATCTATCATATTAGAGGAGCAAGGGACTAGTTGTATTTGGTGCGCTACTGAATCCGAAGTGTTGGGATTTGTTATTTTACAGGATAAGATTAAATTAGATGCTGCTAAGGTTATTAATCAGCTTATATCTATAGGTAAGCAAGTTAGTATATTAAGTGGTGATAGTAAAATAGTGACGCAAGCGATTGCTTCAGAGTTAGGTATTGAACATATGATTTCGCAAGCTTTACCAAAAGATAAGGCCAATTATATAAAACAATTACAACAAAGACATGTAGTACTTATGGTAGGTGATGGAGTAAATGATGCTCCTGCTCTGGTACAGGCTGATGTTAGTATTGCTATTGGTTCAGGTAGTGATGTATCAGTTAACAGTGCAGATTTAGTTATTTTAGAATCTACAATTAACCCAATTATTGATCTGATTAATTTGGCAAAGCATACTAATAGTATTATTAGACAAAATATTATTTTTGCATTACTGTATAATACTTGTATGATACCATTGGCTATGATGGCAAAAGTTACACCATTATTTGCAGCTATTGTTATGCCTATTAGTTCACTAATTGTGATTGGTAATGCTGCACGTCTAAGAAACAATTAAAAATAGTATCGTTATGAGTTCTAAATAGTATATAATCAACCTCCATTAATTTTTACGATTTTAGAAAATGGTTAATTTTAATATGAAAACAAGTATTCATCCTAATTATAATGACGTTCAGGTTATTTGTTCATGTGGCAATACCTTCAAGACTCGTTCAACTCTTGATAAGAAGGAATTGCATTTGGATGTGTGTTCTAGTTGCCATCCTTTTTATACAGGTAAGCAAAAAATTATGGATAGTGCAGGACGTGTTGAAAAATTTAAATCACGCTATGCTAGTTTTAAAAGATAAGAAGATAAAATTCAATAAAAAAAGCCACGAGAGTGGCCTTTTTTATGTCTGACTAGAGTGTTTACTTTTTTATATTTAAAGTTTATGTCATTTGATTATATTAATGCCTTACTAAAAAAACCCACTTCACGCACACCTATTTGGATAATGCGTCAAGCAGGTCGTTATTTGCCAGAGTATCGTGCAACACGTGCAAAAGCTGGAGATTTTCTAACGTTATGTAAATCGCCAGAATTGGCTTGTGAAGTTACTATGCAGCCTATTGATCGATTTGATTTAGATGCAGCTATTTTATTCTCAGATATTTTAACGATTCCTGATGCAATGGGTTTAGGTTTGTATTTTATGGAAGGTGAAGGACCAAAATTCAGAAATCCAATTAAAAACCTGAAAGATATTAAAAAAATATCTACTGACCTTAATAACGATTTAAGTTATGTTTTTGATGGGGTTTCAACCATTAAAAAATCATTGAATAATCGTGTACCTTTGATTGGATTTAGTGGTAGTCCATGGACTTTGGCGACTTATATGATTGATGGTGGCGGTAGAGTATTTGCTAGTATTAAAAAAATGCTATTTAATGATCCAGAAGCATTACACTTATTGTTAATAAAGTTGACACAAAGTGTGATTGCCTATCTCAATCAACAGATTGTATCTGGCGCAGATAGTGTGATGGTTTTTGATACTTGGGGAGGTGTATTATCTGAACAAAATTATTTAGATTTTTCATTATATTATATGGCAAAAATAGTTAAAGGTGTTAAAGCCCAGCATCCAAATATTCCCATTACGTTATTTAGTAAAAATGGGGGTAAGTATTTAACGCATATTGCTGATACAGGATGTGACGGTGTAGGTATAGACTGGACAGTAGAACTTTATCAAGTGCAACAAGAAGTAGGTAGTAAAGTTGCTATTCAGGGTAACCTTGATCCAGCTGTTTTGTATGCTACACCTGAAGTAATTGAGCGTGAAGTTAAAAAAGTATTGTCACAATTTAAAGGAGATACAGGTTATATTTTTAATCTTGGTCATGGCATTACTCCTGATGTTGATCCTGAAAATGTAAAGGTATTGGTTGATTGTGTGCATAAATTTAGTAAGGAATGTAGATAATATGTCGCGTCTTAGTAGAATATTTTTTAATTCACCTAAAAATCATAAGGTTTTTATCCCATTTATTACTGCAGGTGATAGTGGACTTGATAATACCTTTGAGTTGATGCAGGTATTAGTTAAAAATGGTGCAGATGTGATTGAACTTGGTGTACCGTTTTCAGATCCGATGGCTGATGGACCTATTATTTCTAGGTCGTATAAGCGTACAGTAAAGGATGGCGTTAGTTTATCTGATGTATTTACTGTAATTAAGAAATTTAGACAAACTAATGATACAACAGCCATTGTGTTGATGGGTTATTTAAATCCGATTGAAGTTTTTGGTTATCAATCTTTTGCCAATGCTGCTAGTAAAAGTGGTGTTGATGGTGTGTTAGTAGTGGATATGCCCCCAGAAGAAGCCTATGATTTAAAGCAAATCTTGGATGGTGTCGGAATTAATTTTATATTTTTGGTTGCGCCAACGACAATGGATGAGCGTTTAGTATTTTTAGCTACCCTTGCATCAGGCTTTATTTATTTTGTTTCCCTTAAGGGTGTAACGGGTGCAGAATATTTGGATATTAATTTGGTTAAAACACATATTTTAAGAATTCGTCAAGCAATTAATCTGCCTATTGGAGTGGGATTTGGTATTAAAGATGCAATAAGTGCAAAGATGGTGTCTGAATATGCTGATGCGGTTATTGTAGGTTCATCATTGGTTTTATTGGTTGAACGATATGCAAATGATAGAACTAAAATGTTAGAAAGTGTTGGGTGCTTGGCAAATGAGATTTCTACCATAATTAAATAGTTAAAATAAGGAAAAGAGTATGAGTTGGTTAGAAAAAATTTTACCTTCTATTACTAGTGTAGTGAAAAAAGATATTCCAAAAGGTTTATGGAGTAAGTGCCCTAAGTGTGAAACCACGCTTTATTCAGAAGAGTTAAAGACATTGAATTATGTCTGTCCTAAGTGTGATTATCATATTCGTCTTACTGCTAGGGCTCGTATTGATGGATTTTTAGACAAGAAAGGACAGAAAGAAGTTGCTGCTGATTTGAGCGCGGTTGATCCTCTAAAGTTTAAAGATCAAAAAAAATATAAAGACCGTTATTTACAAGCACAAAGGATTACCCATGAAAAAGATGCGCTTGTAGTTAAAATAGGAACACTTAACGGTATAAAGGTTGTGGTTGTGGCTTTTGAATTTAAGTTTATGGGTGGTTCTATGGGCTCTGTTGTTGGTGAAAAGTTTGTTCGCGCTGCAAAAATAAGCATTAAAACTAATACACCACTGATTTGTTTTTCAGCCTCAGGTGGTGCACGTATGCAGGAAGGTCTTTTTTCGTTGATGCAGATGAGTAAAACAGCTTTAATAATTAAGTTACTAAGTGATAAAAAAGTACCTTTTATTTCGATTCTGACCGATCCAACTATGGGTGGTGTTTCTGCTAGTTTTGCTATGTTAGGAGATATTCATATTGCTGAACCAAGAGCATTGATTGGGTTTGCTGGCCCTAGAGTGGTTAAACAAACAGTACGTGAAGCATTGCCAGAAGGTTTTCAACGTAGTGAATTTTTGTTAGATAAAGGTGCGATTGATATGATTGTACATCGTTCTGAGTTGCGTACTCAAGTACATAGAATATTAAGTGCTATGACGTTTAATAATGACTAAATACAAAATTTTTTATAAATTTAGTCATGCAAATGGTATTTTGATTGATGAGTCTTGGGATGATCCACTTGAATTTGAATTGGGTGATGGTCAGTTGGATTTTTGCTTAGAGTCATGTGTTATGGATGCTCAAGTTGGAAAACTGCAAACTTTCCTTTTAAGTGCATCAGAAGCTTTTGGTAATGAACTAGAAGAGGCTTTTCAAACTATGAAACGTTTAGATTTCCCCCAAACTATGATTATTGAGTTAGATTCTATTGTTGAATTCAAATCTCCTATAGGAGATTCTTATGTAGGTTGTATTGATAAAATTAAGAATGATGATATTACCGTTAATTTTAATCATCCACTGGCCGGTAATGATGTCTCTTTTCAGGTAAAAATCATTCAAAAACAATGAAAGTTTTATTGGCAAATCCACGTGGATTTTGTGCTGGTGTTGACCGTGCAATTGAAATTGTGGAGTGCGCGTTAAAGTTACATGGTGCGCCAGTATATGTTCGTCATGAGGTGGTGCATAATAAATTTGTAGTTGATAGACTAAAGAATAAAGGTGCTGTTTTTGTTGAGGATATTGCTGATGTACCTAATAATCAAGTGGTTATTTTTAGTGCGCATGGTGTATCAATTGCAGTGCGTAGGCAAACACATAATATAGGCGCAACTATTTATGATGCTACCTGTCCTTTGGTTACTAAGGTGCATAAAGAAGTCGCTAGAAAACAAAAACAAAATTATCAGGTGATTCTAATTGGGCATAAAGGTCATCCAGAGGTTGAGGGTACGTTAGGTCAATCTAGTAAAGGCAATCATGTTCAATTAGTGGAAACAATTGAAGATGTTGAGCGTTTAAATTTATCAAAAAACATGTCATTTTCTTATACAACACAAACTACACTTTCAATTGATGACACCCAATCTATTATAGATTATTTAAAATTAAGAATCCCTACTATTGATATGCCTAAAAAAGATGATATTTGTTATGCCACTCAAAATCGCCAAGATGCAGTTAAAATTTTGATGCAATTTTCTAGTGTATTGTTGATATTAGGTTCTAGTAATTCATCCAATTCAAATCGTCTTAGAGAAATTGCTGAAAAAATAGGTATTCCTGCCTATCTAATTGATGGTATTGATGGTATTAATGAATTATGGTTTAAAGGCGTTGATACAATAGGCGTAACTGCAGGTGCTTCAGCACCAGAAGTTCTAGTTCAAGAAGTTGTTCATTATTTACGAGATAAGGGCGCAACTAAAGTTATTGAAGTACATGGCGTAAAGGAAAATATTCATTTTCCAGTACCAAAAGAATTAAGATAGGAATTTTTATTTATCACAGGTGTAATCAAGTTTAATAGAATACTCTAAAAATAATATGACAAAAACAGCATTAATTTGTGGCTCTTATGCTTTTGATAATATTATGGTGTTTCACGATTATTTTAAAAACCATATTTTATCAGATAGAGTGCATATGCTAAATGTATCATTTTTAGTACCAACTATGCGTAAAGAGTTTGGTGGTTGTGCTGGTAATATTGCTTATAACTTACATTTATTAGGAGCTAATTCAGTGCCAATGGCAACAGTTGGTAGTGATTTCACACCTTATTTAGCATGGATGACAAGATGTCATATGAATACTGCATATATTAAAATTATCCAAGATCAATATACAGGCCAGGCGTTTATTACCACTGATATGAGTGACAATCAAATTACTATTTTTCATCCTGGTGCGATGGATCAGTCGCATCAAAATAAGGTATCTGATGTTAGTATGGTTGATATTGGTATTGTGTCCCCTGATGGACGTATTGGAATGATTGAACATGCAGCACAATTTAAGCAGTTAAATATCCCATTTATTTTTGATCCAGGTCAGGGCATGCCAATGTTTTCAGGTGAAGAGTTAATCAATTTTATTGAACAATCCAGTTATGTGGTAGTGAATAGCTATGAATCACAAATGTTACAAGATAGAACTGGACTAAATTTGGCAACTATTGCTATAAAAGTAAGGGCGTTATTTATTACCAAAGGTATACAAGGATCAGAGATTCATACTGAAGGGAAAGTAATCAATATTATTCCTGTTAAAGTAGATGTTTCTCAAGATCCAACAGGTTGTGGAGATGCTTATCGTGCAGGACTTTTATATGGTTTAATGAATGATATGGATTGGAAAACTATAGGACAACTAGCAGGATTACTTGGTGCTATTAAAGTTACACATTTAGGTGCACAAAACCACCAATTTAATATGGTTTATATTGAAAGATATTATCAAGATAACTATGGAGAATTATTATTCTAATTGAATTAATTTAATGTTTTTAATAGATATTCTATTAATTTGATTCGTTTAATATTTTTGGGCATTTGTTTTTTGACAATTAATGTATTTTGATCTTTTAGCTGATATTTTTTTGCTTGTTTTTGGATAAGGTTGGTGATTTTTATAGGATTAATAGTGTTTTTTTCGTTAAAGGTAATGATGGCTTTGTCTTCACAAAGAATTATTTTATTAACCCCAATTATTTGGGAAAAGAGTTTCAGTTTGGTATTGTAAAGTAAGTTTTTAGTTGAATCTGGTAATAGACCAAAACGATCAATCATCTCAATTTGTAAGTCCTTAAGTTCATTGTTGTTTTGACAATTGGCAATGCGTTTATAAAGTACAAGCCGTTCATGAACATCAAAAATATAGGTTTCTGGAATAATTGATGGTAAGCCAGAATCAATTTGTACTTCATGATTAATTGGATCATTAAGGTTAATTTTTTTACCAGAGCGCATGGCATCAATGGTGCGTTTCAGTAAATCATGGTAAAGGTTAAAACCAATTTCACTGATTTGTCCAGATTGATTATCACCGAGTAAATCACCTGCACCTCTAATTTCAAGATCATGATTAGCCAACATTAACCCAGAACCAAGTTTTGTTAAAGACTTAATTACATCAAGTCTATTTTTAGCTGTTTTAGATAAAGATTGATAAGATTTAACAATTAAATAAGCATAAGCCCTGTGGTGAGAACGACCAACACGACCTCTAAGTTGATGTAATTGTGCTAGACCAAAATTTTGTGCATTATTGATAATGATGGTATTAGCGTTAGGAATATCAATCCCTGTTTCAATAATCGTGGTGCAAACTAGAATGTGAAAACGTGCGTGGTAAAAATCACTCATGATTTGTTCTAATTCACGTGTTGGAATTTTTCCGTGGGCGATACGAATCTGTAATCTTGGTATAATTTGTTTTAGATTTTCTGCCATATTGTCAATTGAATTAATATCATTATGCAGTACAAAAACCTGCCCACCACGGTGTATTTCTCTTGTAATTGCCTCTTTGATGTTGTTGTTATGCCACTCTTGTACAAAAGTTTGGATAGTACTGCGCTTAGCTGGTGGTGTTGCAATGATAGATAATTCTTTTAATGAACCTAGTGCCATATTTAATGTACGGGGAATAGGGGTGGCAGTCATGGTTAGAATATCACTTTGTCCTCGTAGTTTTTTCAAGGCTTCTTTTTGTTTAACTCCAAAGCGATGTTCTTCATCAATAATAACCAAGCTAAGGTTTTTGTATTTAATATTATTTTGAATAATTTTGTGTGTACCGATAATGATATCAATGGTTCCTTGCTTTAGTTGTTCAATAATTATTTTTTGCTCTTTTAGGGTTTGAAATCTTGATAATGTTGCAATTTTTGCAGGATCATTAGTGAAACGATCGATAAAAGATTGATAGTGTTGGTTGGATAATAGTGTGGTTGGCACTAAAATTGCAACTTGTTTACCTGCTTTAACTGCTAAAAAAGCTGCACGCATGGCAATCTCAGTTTTTCCAAAACCAACATCTCCACATACCAATCTGTCCATTGGTTGTTGTGATTGCATATCTGCTAGTACTTCATTCATGGTTTTTATCTGATCTGGAGTTTCCTTAAAGGGAAAATTAGCAACAAATGAAGAGTAATCATCATTAGGCTTAGGAAAAGAAAATCCTGTTTGGGATGATCGCTTGGCAGAAATTTTTAATAATTCAACTGCTACATCAAATAAAGCTTCACTTGCTTTTTTCTTGGCCTTACTCCATTGGTTGGATCCTAGTTTGTGTAATGGCGTACTTTCTAGTGAAATTCCAGCATATCTAGAGATTAGATTAAATGAGATGATTGGCACCATTAATTTTGCGTTATTGGCATATTTTAGGACAAGAAAATCTTGTGATTGTCTATCAAAAATTTTGGTTTTGAGCCCTAAATATCTACCCACGCCATAATTTTCATGCACAATAGCATCGCCTATTTTAATCTCTATTAAGCTTTTAATGGCCATGTCAAAATCTTTATGTTTGGCATGACGACGTTGTTGTTGAACTACTTCTTGTCCAAATAAATCTTCTTCAGTAATAATAGCAATATTATGGATAAGTAAACCATGGATAAGATTCTCATGGAGAATGTTAAGCGATTTGCTACTAGTAGTAAATTCATGCCAGCTCTTAACGATATTAATATCAAGATTATGATTGATGAGTAAATTACTGAGTATATTTTGTCTATTGAGTGATTCACAAACAATTAATATCTTTTTGTTTTGCTTGTTAGTAAATTTTTTGACAAATGTTGAAAATTTTCTTAACGGATTATTTGTTTGTAGTTCAATACGTACTGGTGGTGGTAGGCTTGAGTTAAAATTAAAATACTGATTTTTATTTTCAAGTTTAGATGTACTAAGGATAAGCTGTGATTTTTTTTTGACTTCACTAAAAAGCAACTCTTTGGATAGGAAGACTCGTTGAATGTCAAGTGGCGCTCTGTCTAATGATTTTTTAGCATTTTTAAATCGTTCACGTATTTCGCTATAAGTTTTATCCACTAAGCTCGAAAATTCTTTTGATGTAGCAATAATAGTGTTATTCGCTAAATAGTCAAATAAGGTATTTGTTGTGTGAAAAAACAATGGTAAATAGAACTCGATACCACCCGGTAATCTTCCTTCACTAACCTCGGTATAAATAAAACCATTATCATTAAATGTTTTTTTATAATTGATTTTAAAGTATTCAATACTGGCATTATCTGTCGCGAATTCTCTAGCAGGTAATAACGTAATTTCAGGTATTTTAGTTTTAGAACGTTGAGTTGAAGTGTTAAAGGCGAGAATGGATTCTATTTTTTGGTTAAATAAATTAATTCGATAAGCTGTTTTTGCACCCATTGGGTATAGATCAATCAATGAACTACGCATATTAAACTCACCATGCTCCATTACTGTGATTACATGTTTGTATCCAATTTTTAGTAATTTCTCACTAAAAGTATCATAATTAATTTTGTCATTAATACGAATATTTAAGCTATATTTTTCGCTAAACTCTAGTGGGCATAAGTGTGAAAATAACGATTCTAACGTAGTAATAACAATACCACGTTTAAGACTTTTAAGTTTTGATAAGGTTTTTAATCTATTTGATGTAATATCAGGATGAGGTGAGAAGTAATCATAGGCGAGAATTTCCCAATTATCAAATTTTAAAATTTCTAAGTCAGTGTTATAAAACTTTAAAGATTTATAAAAATTATCAAAATGTACAATATCATTAGCAATTACTAAAATGACTTGTTGTTGGTTGGCGAATTCAATTAATGCCAATGCATTTGCACTACCATATAGTGAACCCCAATACATTTTTCGACCTAATTCAAAGCATTTAACCTTGTTAGAATAGAGATATGGCATCACATTTAAATATTGTCAGTTAAAATGTCAATTCCTTCATTTTCTAACATTGTAATAAGTTGAATGAGTGGTAAACCAATTAAACTATTTGGATCATTACCAATCATGCATTTAAATAATCCAATACCTAGGCTTTCAGATTTAAAACTACCTGCGCAGTTATAAGGAGTTTCTTTTTTAAGGTAATAGTTAATTTGATCAATATTCAATTTTTTAAAAATCACCTTAAATATTTCAACTTTAGTTTGCATATTACCGGTATTTGTATTTAAAAGGGACAAACTTGTAAGAAAATTTACTGTATTACAAGAATTTTGCTGTAGTTGTTTAATGGCTTCCTTATGGTTTTTTGGTTTGGTTAGTATGTTGTCATCAGTATTAAAGTTATTATTAATTGTCGCTACTTGGTCAGAAGCAATGATTAAACCACTGTGTGTTTTTCCTATTTCTCTGGCTTTTTCCTGAGCTAGACGGTAAACTAACCTCTCAGGTGTTTCACCTTTTTTTCTTGATTCATCAATTTTTGGCGGATGTATATTGAAGGCTAAACCTAATTTGGCAAGCAATGTTTTTCTAAAAGGTGAATTGGAGGCTAGAATTAATGGGATCATAATGATTGATAGTTTGTAAAATACATAGTATTTTACTTTATTCGAAACCTTTTCTATGAAATTATCTATTATTGTCGCGATGGATGACAATTATTTGATTGGTAAAGATAATTCTTTGCCTTGGTATTTGCCGGCTGATTTGGCTTATTTTAAAAAGACAACAATAGGGAAAACAATTTTAATGGGGCGTAAGACTTATGATTCTATTGGTAGGGCATTACCTAATCGTCGTAATATTGTTATGAGTCAAAATAATAAATTTAAAGCTGATAACTGTGAGGTTGTTAGTAGCATTGAGGCAGCATTAAGTTTAGTTAATAATGACAACGAACTGATGATTGTGGGCGGTTCATCTTTTTATGACCAAATAATAGATAAAGTTGATAGATTGTATATCACTGAAGTTAAAGGTCGGTTTGATGGTGATGCGTATTTTCCAGAATTTGACCGTACTAAATTTATCGAACTTAGTCGTGAATCTCATCAACCTGATGAGAAAAATTTGTATACCTATAATTTTGTTGTTTTACAAAGGAATACGTATTAATAGTTATAAAGCAATTTATCATTATGGTTTATAATATATTCTAGTTCTTTCTCTATTTTTTTTGGTGAATATTTATTGTTAATCTTAAGTGTATTTGGACTTTATTAACTTTTAATTTGAAGTGTTATGTTATGTGGACTATTTTTTTATTTTTGTTGAATTGTTTTGATGTAATTTTTTTGGCTAAAACACGTTTGAAATCTTTTGGCATAATTTTAATAAAATGTTTGATTTCACTATGCCAGTTGTCAAGAATACGTGTAGCTATTTGTGAGCCAGTGTATTTAGCGTGATTATTGATGTATTGTTTCAATTCTATTTGCGTTTCACTATCCATAGGGTCAAGGTCAATCATGATTGGATTGGCCATAGATTCAAATGTATGATTTGGATTATAAATATAAGCAATACCCCCACTCATACCAGCGCCAAAGTTACGACCAACTTCACCTAGAATAACAGCTCTACCACCAGTCATATATTCACAACCATGGTCGCCAACTCCTTCTGCTACAGCGATAGCTCCTGAATTACGTACGCAGAAGCGTTCAGATACACAACCAGATAAATATATTTCACCAGCAGTTGCACCATAACCACAAACGTTGCCAGCAATAATTTCATTTTCAGCGTTAAAGGTTGAATTTTTAGGCGGGTAAACAATAATACAACCTCCTGAAATCCCTTTTCCAACATAATCATTAGCATCACCCTCAACTTCTAAAGTAACGCCCTTTGCTAGGAATGCACCAAGAGATTGTCCTGCTGAGCCTTTAAAACTAATATGAATAGTGTCGTCTTGTAAGTTATTAGCACCTCTTGTTTTAACAATATATGAGGATAACATTGTACCTACGGCACGATCAACGTTAGTGATAATAGAATTGATATGAACCTTTTTGGTATTTTTAACAGCTAATTTTGATTTTGCAATTAGTTTATTGTCAATTTGTTGATCTAATTGATGGTCTTGGGTAACAGTTTGATAAGTAACTGTGTGTTTGTTAGGTTTTTTGGCTGGTGTTAATAACGCATCTAGGTTAATAGTTTCTTGTTTCCAATGATTAAGTAGTTGATTCACTTGTAGCATATCAACACGACCAATCATCTCATTAACAGTTTTAAAACCAAGTTCTGCCATTATTAAACGTAATTCTTGAGCTACCATAAATAAGTAGTTAACTACGTGTTCAGGTTTACCTGTAAATTTTTTACGTAATTCTGTATCTTGTGTAGCAATACCAACTGGACAAGTATTTAGATGGCATTTACGCATCATAATACATCCTAATGTGATTAGGGGTGCAGTTGAAAATCCAAATTCTTCAGCACCTAAAAGAATACCAATGGCAACATCTCTACCTGTTTTTAATTGTCCATCTATTTGAATAACTATTCGTGAACGCAATCCATTCATTACTAATGTTTGATGAGTTTCAGCTAATCCCAACTCCCATGGCAAGCCTGCATGTTTGATTGAGGTTAGTGGAGAAGCACCTGTACCGCCGTCATGCCCAGCGATAACAATATGGTCCGATTTTGCTTTAACAACACCTGCAGCAATCGTTCCTATACCTACTTCTGCGACTAATTTTACACTAATGCGTGCTGATGGATTTGAGTGTTTTAGATCAAAAATAAGTTGTGATAAATCTTCAATTGAATATATGTCATGATGAGGCGGTGGGGAAATAAGTCCTACACCAGGTGTGGAATGGCGTATTGAGGCGATATTTTCATCTACTTTAGTACCAGGCAATTCACCACCTTCGCCAGGTTTTGCACCTTGTGAGATTTTAATTTGAATCTCATCCGCATTGTTAAGATAGTCAATGGTTACACCAAAACGACCAGAGGCTACTTGTTTAATGGCGCTACGGCGTGAGTCACCATTAATATCAGGTGTCCAGCGCTTTTTGTCTTCGCCGCCCTCACCTGTGTTTGATTTTCCACCTAAACGGTTCATAGCAATGGCTAGTGTTTCGTGTGATTCTGATGAAATAGAACCAAAGCTCATCGCACCTGTAGCAAATCGTTTCACAATTTCTTTAATATTTTCAACGTCGTCAATGGCAATTGGATTTCCTTTCTTAAAAGACATAAGCCCACGTAATGTTGAGTTTCGTGTGCCTTGTTCATTTGCATGTTTAGAAAAATCCCAATAAGCTGATTTGTTATTATTGCGTGCCGCATTTTGTAAATTAGAAATTGTTTGCGGATCCCACATGTGTTTTTCTCCACTATTACGCCAATAGTATTGACCAAAATTGTCTAAAGAATTGGTTTGGTAAGCATTTTGATGGCGGTTTTCACTTTCTGTTTGTAAAATATCAAAATTAACACCGTTAATACGAGAAGCTGTGCCAAAAAAGCATTTATCCATTATTTCTGGTGCTAGGCCTACTGCTTCAAAAATTTGTGCACCTTTGTAAGATTCTAAGGTAGAAATGCCCATTTTTGCCATGACTTTTAACATGCCTTTAGCAATGCTTTTTCGATAGGAAGATATGATAGCATTATCACTTTTAATATCAATTATTTCATCACGACGTGCTTGCCATAACGCCTCAAATGCAAGATATGGATTAATTGCATCTGCGCCAAACCCTATCATTAAACAGAAATGATGAACTTCACGAGCCTCACCTGTTTCAACAATAATTCCAACCTGGGTTCGTTCGGTACTGGCAACTAAGTGTCTATGTAGGGCAGAAGAGGCTAATAGACTAGATATTGCAACACGATTTTGATTAATATTACGGTCAGATAATATAATTAAATTGTGTTTATTTTTAATGGCTTGAGAGCCTTGGATACAAATATCATCTAGTAATTCAGATATTTTTTTACCCTTATTAATATCATAAGTGATATCAATGGTTTTGCTTGTCCAGTTACGATGGTTGCAATGTCTTAATGCGTTAACCTCTTTATTAGTTAAAATTGGATGTTCAATAACTAAACGGTGTGCATTTTCAGCCCTGTCGTGTAATAAATTCCCTTCTGGTCCAATGGAACAACGTAATGACATTACTACTTCTTCGCGAATAGAGTCAATTGCTGGGTTGGTGACTTGTGCAAATAATTGCTTAAAATAGTCGTAAATAATGCGAGATTGGTTAGATAAACAAGCTAGTGCTGAATCATTACCCATAGATCCTACTGGATCACGTAACTCATTAATTAGTGGTAATAACATAAATTGTAAGGTTTCTGTGCTATAACCGAATGTTTTTAGACGATGAATTAATGATTCTGGATGGAGGCTATGCGCTTTAGTTTGACAGTGAAATTCTGATAGATGTATTTGCTGGATATTTAACCAGGTTTGGTAAGGATTTTTTGCTGCAAATTCAGATTTAATTGTTTCATCATTAATCAATTCACCTTTGCTAAAATCAACTAAAAACATTTTTCCTGGACGTAATCTTCCTTTAGTTTTGATATTATCATTTGCTACATCGACTACACCTACTTCACTTGCCATGATAACACGATCATCGTGGGTCAGGTAGTAGCGTGAAGGACGTAAACCATTACGATCAAGCATTGCACCAATATAAAAACCATCGGTAAAAGCAATAGAAGCAGGACCATCCCATGGCTCCATAATATTAGAGAGATATTCATAAAATGCTTTTTTTTCAGCGCTCATATTATTGTCATTCTGCCAGGCCTCAGGTACCATCATTAATGCCGCTTCTTGTAAGGTGCGACCATTCATCATCAAAAATTCTAATACATTATCAAAACTACCAGAATCAGAAACCTCAGTTTCAATCACAGGCAAGATCTTGTTTAAATTATTCTTAAAAAGCTTACTTTTTAATACACCTTCTCTGGCATGCATCCAATTATAATTACCTTGTCTGGTATTGATTTCACCGTTATGTGACATATAGCGACAAGGTTGTGCTCTATCCCATGAAGGGAATGTATTGGTTGAGAAACGTGAGTGCACCATTGCTAAATAGGTTGAATACTTAATATCAGATAAATCCTGATAAAAATCAAGCACTTGTGATCCTAACAACATGCCTTTGTAAATAATAATATTACTTGACATACTGCAAACATAGAATAATAATGCTTGAGACAAGGCTTCATTTGTTCTAATGATGTTTGAGGTGTGTTTTCTAATAATAAATAATGCACGCTCAAAAGCTGGTGTATCGAGTCCCTTAGCACGAGCAATAATGAGTTGTTTAATTACAGGTTGAGATTTTCTAGCAATATTGCCAATATTTGCCTTATTAGTGTTAATAGGCACATTACGCCAGCCAATAAAAGTTTGATTCTCGCATACAATAGATTTTTCTAATAAATCCATGCAATGTACTCTTTGTTTTTTATCTTGTGGTAAGAAAATATTACCAACGCAATAAGCACCTTTTTCAACTAATACACCAAATAAACGCTTAATTTCTTGAATGAAAAATTCGTGTGGAATATTAGTTAAAATACCAGCACCATCACCAGTATTGGTTTCACAACCGCAACCACCACGGTGTTCCATTCTGGATAGCATTTCTAAGGCATCAAGGGTAATTTGGTGTGAAGGTTTACCTTTGATATGAGCGATAAATCCTATGCCACAGTTCTCTTTTTCATTATTTGGATGATAAAGACCATGAGCTTTAGGCGGGTATAATATTTGGGTTTTCATAGGTTGTAATCTATAAAATTAAATAAATTTAAAACCCTTTAATTATAACGTAAAAAATATTCTATTGATGTTTCTAATGTACTACGAAAGTAGTACATTTAGTAATCATATTAAGATAGAATTATTGATTAATTTTTGCATTAAATTTTTATTTAATGTTATTGATTTTTGCATCTGTATGTTATGATAATTATTAAATTCAAAGAATTGATAAACAGCGAGGATTGTTTAATATTTAGAATGTATTTTTTAGCAATTTTAATTTTCTAAAAGGTGCTGACACCCGCAATACCTTGTGCACCAAGTTGTTGTGCTTTTTTTAGGTCTTGGAGACTCATCCCGCCTAAAAAGTAGACAGGAATATTAAGTGTATTTACGACTTCTTTAGCGCTATCCCAGCCTAATGGCAGAAGTTCAGGATGGGTTCTTGTAGTTTGTACAGGGGAAATAATAATAAAGTCAGCACCTATTGTTTGGGCTTTTAGTGCTTCAGTTAGGTTGTGCGTAGATACACCTAATAGTTTATTATTAGTGCAAGGCCTTTTGTCAAATTTTAGCATCTCAGCGGTAGTTAGATTCCATCCATCGCAATAAGATTCATTAAAAGTTTTATTAACGGTATTAATCAGTAATTTGATATTATGTTGTTTACATTTGTTGTGAATTTGTTGGATAAAGTTATTATTAATTTTGGTTTTACTTCTAAGTTGGATGAGTTTTATATTTTGTGTTAGTTTTTGGTTAAACTTTTCCATCCATTTATTACTTTGATGGTTGTTTGATGGAGTGATCCAATATTTATCTGGTAGAACAATGGAATTGATAAATGTTTTCATGGTAGGTAATAGTTTATAATTTTTTAATGTTTGTTTAATACTAAACTAATATATTGTTTAACTTTTAATATTACAAAGATATATTTGTATATTAGATTTATATTATAAATACTTAATTAAACAGTTTTATTTTCATATTTATGCACCATAGTTGTATGAAGAGTTAGTTGCTTAATTTGCATATCCAGCTTTTTTTTAGTTTTCTAATGATGACTTATTATTTTGATTTACCAGTTTCAATTTTGCCATTAGGGAGCTTTAAGAAACCATTGATTAAGTGTTCNNTTTTTTTTTTTTTTTGCGTTTTGTAATTAGCGTTTTTTGGTTTTTATTGTGTAAATTATCTGTAACTGCCTTGATTGTTTTCATGAGTTGTCCTAATGTAAAATAATGCTATTTTAACATCTGGATTTGTTTTGCAATTAAAGGAAAAAATTCAACGATTAAAACCATTTGATACGCTATTGAAAGGCAATTTAATGGGTTTGGAAAAAGAAGGATTGCGAGTGTCAAGGAAAGGTGGAATTTCTCAAGTGCCACATCCTTATGCTTTAGGCTGTGCCTTAACGCATCCTAATATTACCACAGATTTTTCTGAATCTTTAGTAGAATTGGTAACCCCACCGCTTAGTGGCGCAGTAGAAATGTTATCTTTTTTAGAAAATACACAGTATTATTTGTATCATCATTTGCCTAAAGATCAAAATTTTTGGCCAACTAGTATGCCTTGTGTTATTCGTGGTGAAACTACTATTCCTATAGCTCAATATGGAACTTCTAACCAAGGAATGTTGAAAACAGTTTATCGTCAAGGACTAGCAAATCGTTACGGTAGTGTTATGCAAACTATTGCAGGTATTCATTTTAATTATTCATTTTCTAATAAATTTTGGCAACAATATAAAAGATTATTTGCTCCTACAGAAGTATTAAGGTCATTTATTGATAATGGCTATATGGGCCTAATCCGTAATATAGTGCGTTATGGTTGGATAATTCCTTATTTATTTGGAGCATCACCTGCTGTATGTAAGTCATTCTTAAAAGGGTACCATACACATTCGTTGGTTGAATTTAATGATTCAACTTTGTATGAACCTTATGCTACCTCTTTACGTATGGGAGATATTGGTTATCAGAATTTAGCCGAGGATGAGGCAGGTGTTAAAGCTAATTATAACAGTTTGAGTCATTATATAAACAGTCTTAAAGTAGGCATGCAAACTTCTTGTTCTGAGTATGAAATGATTGGCGTCAAACGTCACGGGAAATATCAACAGCTTAATACTAATATTTTACAGATTGAAAATGAGTATTATGCTTCTGTACGTCCAAAACCGTTGCTTGAGTCAAATAAAAATTCTTTAAATACGCTAAGTAGTAGCGGTATTGGCTATGTTGAGCTAAGGTCAATAGATATTAATCCACTTTTATCTTTGGGTATCGATAAGCCACAAATTCATTTTTTAGAAGCGTTTATGTTGTTTTGTTTACTTGAGCCATCCTGTGCTATTTCTACTTCAGAACAGTTTGGAATTGACACTAATGATCAGCTAGTTGCCCATGAAGGTCGTAAGCCTAAATTAATGCTAATGTACAAAGGTAAACAGATTTCACGTCAAAAGTGGGGGGCTGATATTATCACTAAGATGGAATGGTGTACAGCGTTATTAAGTGAGAGTCATCAAGTGTCTGTTCGAGATATAGCATGTCGTATTAACAATCCAGATTTAACACCTTCTGCGATAACTCTTAGTCAGATGAAAAGGCGTAATCAGGGGTTTTTTGATTATACTAATTCATTATCTAAGAAATATAGAGGTGATTTCTTATTTAATACAATAAATAAGAAACATTTCGATTATTTAGATCAGCAAGCAAAGATTTCATGTCAAAAGCAACTTCAAATTGAAGCTTCTGATTTAGTAGATTTTGATACGTTTCTAACTGAGTATTTTATAAAATATCTTAAAAATTAATGAATAGCGGTAAAACAACAATTTGTGCATTAGCCAGTAGTGTTGGTAAAGGGGGTATTGGTATAGTGCGTGTATCAGGACCATTATGTAAAGTTATTGCAAAAAAAATGCTTGGGTTTATTCCTAAGCCACGATATGCGTATTATGGTTTATTTTTTGATCAAGAAGGCACTGAAATAGACAAAGGCATTGCTTTGTTTTTCCCAAAACCATACTCATTTACAGGTGAAGATGTATTAGAGTTTCAAGGACATGGTGGCATGATTGGTATGCACTCTTTGCTAGAATCTGCCATATCAATAGGTGCTAAACTAGCTGAGTCAGGTGAATTCTCAAAGCGTTCTTTTTTAAACGGAAAAATGGACTTGGTACAAGCAGAAGCGATTGCAGATATGATTAATGCTAATTCAAAACGAGCCTCTAAGTCAGCATTTAGGTCTTTATCAGGTGAGTTTTCTAATCAAATAAATGCACTTACCAAATCTATTGTTGAGCTTAGAGTTTTTGTTGAAGCGACTATAGATTTTTCGGATGAGGAAATTGATTTTTTACAATCCGATCAAGTTAAATGTAAAATAAAAGATATTAAACAGATAATTGAAACTATTTTAAAATCTGCCACACAAGGTGTTATTTTAAGAGAAGGGTTGAATATTGCTATTGCTGGGAAGCCTAATGCTGGTAAGTCTTCATTGCTGAATGCACTTACACAAGAATCTAGCGCTATTGTGACTGATATTGCAGGTACAACGCGCGATGTACTAAAAGAAACTATTCATATAAATGGTGTACCACTTAGTATTATTGATACAGCAGGTCTATGTAATAGCCATGATAAGATAGAAAAAGAAGGCATCAAGAGAGCAAATTTTGAGATTGAGCATGCTGATGTAGTGCTAATGGTATTTGACACGCAAGATGATAAACCAGATTTATCCATACTACCTAAAAATATTAATAATCAATCTGTGTTGTTAATTAAAAATAAGGTGGATTTAACGAGTGGCGCTATTAAAAGAGAAGTGATTAATGATATTGTGCAATTGTCAATTTCAGCTAAGTATTCAGAAGGTATAGAACTGTTACGAAAAGAGTTATTTAATATTGCAGGATTAGAAGATTTATCAGAAGGGGTTGTGCTTGCTAGAAGACGTCATATCATTGCTCTAGAAGCATCATTAGTGTCTATTGGGAATGCTATTATGCAATTAGAAATTGGTGCAATAGAGTTAATGGCTGAAGATTTACGTTTTGCTGGTCAATTTATGGGTAGTATTACTGGTGAATTTTCATCGGATGATTTACTTGATGAAATATTTTCTTCTTTTTGTATTGGGAAATAAAATAAGAAAGGCCTGTTTTTTGGTTTGAAACTAAAAAATAATGAATATTAAAACTAAATTTTATATTTACTTTTTAATCACGATTTTGCTTTCACCATTGTTAATGTATGAAGCAATGCTTTCTTATACAATGATTAGTGTAGTTGATATATTATTGGTTATTCTAATTTTATTGGTTTATCTGGGTTTATACTTGTCTATTCGTCAAGATTTCTTATCTCCATTTAGTGACTTGCAAAATTGGGTAGATGGTTATAAGTTTAGTCAAAGTGTACGTTTAAGCGATCATCAAAAAACTACGTTTCAGCCTGTTGCAAAAGCGATTAATCATTTAATTGATGAAAATCAATGTTTATATGATGATATGGAGAGTATTTTAAATAAACAAGTTCAGCGTTTAAGTAAAAAATCTGCTTCTTTAGAAACCTTGTATAGTGTGTCATCAAAACTTAATAAAATACATTCAGTTGATGAATTATTTGCACACTTTTTAGACATTCTTATTAAGATGACTGGCGCTTCATCAGGTGCTGCACGTAGCTTATCTGATGATAGTCAGCTTCACTTGATGGCAACACAAGGTGTGATTGATAAGCAAGGACAAGTGATAGATATATTAAGCGCAGATTGTTTTTGTGGTGAAGTGGCTATGGCAAGTGATACTTGTGTACAATTTAGTGTGCATACCTGCGCACAATGTGTAGGTAAAAAATCTCAAACTAAAGCAAGTGTTGGTACGATATTTATCCCACTTAGGTATCATGGAAAAACATTAGGTACCTTTAATTTGTTTTTTGATACATTACCATCATTGGCTTTTGATGAACGTGTACTACTTAGTTCTATTGCTGAAAATATCGCTATTTCATTAGATAAAGCTTGGCTAGATATCCAAACTAAACGCATGGAATTGTCACAAGAACGTTTATTTTTATCACAAGAAATACATGACTCATTAGCACAAACTATTTATAGTTTGAAGTTACAAGTAACGGCACTTGGAAACATACTTAAAGTAGGTAAAAAATCTGATGCGAACGATAAAGTACTGAGTCTGCAGTCTAATATTACTCAAGCAAACCAAGAGTTACGTGAACTTATGTGTAATTTTCGTATACCGTTAGACCCTAAAGGAATTAAGGCTTCTTTGACAACTTTACTTAATCGTTTTATGTTAGAAGAAGATATTACTACTTATTTACAGGTTGAGGGGAAGTTACAAGTATCTCCAGAAGTAGAAATGCAAATTATGCGTATTACCCAAGAGGCATTGTCTAATATACGTAAACATGCTCAAGCTCGTAATGTACGTGTTTTACTTTTGGCAGAACCTAATTGTCAATTATTGATTGAAGATGATGGTGTTGGATTTGAAAAAGACCAAAATGAAAGCGAAGTAATGGGAAATAATATTGGTATGAATATTATGAAAGAACGAGCAATAAGAATTGGTGCTAGCATTAAAATCGAATCAGAAGTTGATGGAAGTACACGTGTTATAGTCAATTTCCAGAAGGTATCATGAAAATCTACATAATTGATGATCACGCCTTGTTTCGTAATGGACTTATTGCTTTATTGGAATCTAAACAAATTAGTGCCAGTGCTGCTGCTTCGCCAAAGCAAGGTTTGATAGAAATTCCTTCTTTATCAGTAGATATTATTCTATTAGATTTACGCATGCCTCAAATGTCTGGACTTGAAGTGTTAAAAATACTTAAAACAAAGAATATTACCATACCAATTGTGATGTTAACTACTAGTACTCAAGAATATGATTTGTGTAGTTGTCTTAAACATGGCGCCCAAGGTTATTTATTAAAAGATATGGATCCAGATGAACTAGTCGATGCTTTAGATGAAGTTATTAAAGGTTCAATTGTTGTTGCAGAAGATATGAGATATATATTAGCAAAGGCTTTACGGGATGAATTAACTGATAACGAGCCTTCATTTGACTCCTTAACTAGTCGAGAAAAAGAAGTTGCTTGCCAGGTATCTAGTGGTTATAGTAATAAAGTTATTGCTAGAGAACTGGGGATTTCTGATGGTACAGTTAAACTACACGTCAAGTCAATTCTTAAAAAATTATCACTAAGCTCACGCGTTGAAGTGGCAGTAATGGTGACACAAAAAGGTTATTGTAAATAAAATCAATGGATAGATATCAAGAATTAGTAGCACAAGCATTAACATTAGTGATTGAGGTATTTTCGTGGGACTTGGAAGAAGAGATTCAAAAAAATACAGATCTAATATTATTAGATGTTCGTGAGCAAGATGAATTTGATATGATGCATATTAAAAATTCAATTCATGTTCCTAGAGGTATACTTGAGAGTTCGTGTGTTTGGAATTATGACAACACTGTGCCAAAATTAGTAAAAGCAATAAACCAAGATATTGTTGTTATTTGTCACTCAGGTAATCGTAGTGCACTCGCAACTTTAACTATGCAACAAATGGGCTTCACTAAGGTTCGTTCATTAAAAATGGGTATTAAAGGTTGGAATGATAATGATCTTGAAATGGTAAATTCCAATCATGTAATTGTTGATATTAATCAAGCTGATAATTGGCTTAATAGAATTATTTCAAAAGATAAATTAGCATCTGGTAAAAATGATGTTAATTAATATTTAAATTTATTATTTTTATCTTTATTATTATTTTTATCTTTATTATTATTTTTATCTTTATTATTATTTTTATCTTTATTGTAATTTGTAATTTACATGAAAATAGCCTTCATTTTTAATGAAATAAGGACTGGAAAGCATAAAGTTAAAAATAATGCTTGACAGATTATCTGTTATCTGTATAATTTTTTGTTTTTAACTGTAGCACAAAAATTGTTTTATCAATTTAATGTTGTAGTTGCTCTTTAAAAATATATTAAACAACTTGTGTGGGCACTCGTACAATAAAATTGTGCAAGTGCACATTAAAAACTAAAGCAAAAAAGCTTTTAAAAAAATTGAACATAAAGCATATTTATTTATTTAAATTGTTTTTAGATGTTCTAAATGGTTAGAATTGAACTGAAGAGTTTGATCCTGGCTCAGATTGAACGCTGGCGGTATGCTTAACACATGCAAGTCGAACGGAAACGATACTAGCTTGCTAGTAGGCGTCGAGTGGCGGACGGGTGAGTAACGCGTAGGAATCTGCTTGATAGTGGGGGATAGCCCGGAGAAATCCGGATTAATACCGCATAATCTTGATAAAGTAAAGAAGGCCTCTAGTTATATATGCTTTCGCTATCAAATGAGCCTGCGTAAGATTAGCTAGTTGGTGAGGTAAAAGCTCACCAAGGTGACGATCTTTAGCTGGTCTGAGAGGATGATCAGCCACACTGGAACTGAGACACGGTCCAGACTCCTACGGGAGGCAGCAGTGGGGAATATTGGACAATGGGCGCAAGCCTGATCCAGCAATACCGCGTGTGTGAAGAAGGCCTGAGGGTTGTAAAGCACTTTCAATTAGGAAGAAGAAATAATGGCTAATATCTATTATTTTTGACGTTACTTTTAGAAGAAGCACCGGCTAACTCCGTGCCAGCAGCCGCGGTA
The DNA here is from genome assembly GCA_021730225.1 of Candidatus Vesicomyidisocius sp. Agig_15_S12. GTDB lineage: Bacteria > Pseudomonadota > Gammaproteobacteria > PS1 > Pseudothioglobaceae > Ruthia. Next base: position 959,952 of record CP072532.1, on the reverse strand, counting down.
ATACGGAGGGTGCAAGCGTTAATCGGAATTACTGGGCGTAAAGCGTGCGTAGGTGGTTTATTAAGTCAGATGTGAAAGCCCTGGGCTCAACCTAGGAACTGCATTTGAAACTGGAAAACTAGAGTATAGGAGAGGAAAGTGGAATTTCTGGTGTAGCGGTGAAATGCGTAGATATCAGAAGGAACATCAACGGCGAAGGCAGCTTTCTGGACTAATACTGACACTGAGGTACGAAAGCGTGGGTAGCAAACAGGATTAGATACCCTGGTAGTCCATGCCGTAAACGATGATAACTAGCCGTTGGGGGGGTTACCCTTTAGTGGCGAAGCTAACGCGTTAAGTTATCCGCCTGGGGAGTACGGCCGCAAGGTTAAAACTCAAAGGAATTGACGGGGACCCGCACAAGCGGTGGAGCATGTGGTTTAATTCGATGCAACGCGAAGAACCTTACCTGGTCTTGACATATCGCAAACTTTCTAGAGATAGATTGGTGCCTTCGGGAATGTGAATACAGGTGCTGCATGGCTGTCGTCAGCTCGTGTCGTGAGATGTTGGGTTAAGTCCCGTAACGAGCGCAACCCTTATCCTTATTTGCCAGTACATAATGGTGGGAACTATAAGGAGACTGCCGGTGATAAACCGGAGGAAGGCGGGGACGACGTCAAGTCATCATGGCCCTTACGACCAGGGCTACACACGTGCTACAATGGGAAGGACAAAGGGTCGCTAAGCCGTGAGGTGGTGCTAATCTCACAAATCTTTTCGTAGTCCGGATCGGAGTCTGCAACTCGACTCCGTGAAGTCGGAATCGCTAGTAATCGTAGATCAGAATGCTACGGTGAATACGTTCCCGGGTCTTGTACACACCGCCCGTCATACCATGGGAGTGGGTTGCACCAGAAGTAGCTAGTTTAACTATTTTATAGAGGACGGTTACCACGGTGTGATTCATGACTGGGGTAAAGTCGTAACAAGGTAGCCTTACCGGAAGGTGAGGCTGGATCACCTCCTTAAGAAAAGTATGAGTGTCCACAACAAGTTGTTTAATAATGATAAAGATAATAAGAATTACATCACACTATTCGTTTGATAATTTTTATGATGATTACATAAAATAATAAAAATAGACAAATAATTTTGGGTCTGTAGCTCAGTTGGTTAGAGCGCACCCCTGATAAGGGTGAGGTCGGCGGTTCAAATCCATCCAGACCCACCAAATTTTGCGTTATGATTACTTCAGGCCCATCGTTTATTTACGTAAGTTTAATTAAGTCCCTTTTGTAAAAAACATACAGTTTTATACTGTAAGTAAAAAGGGGCCATAGCTCAGCTGGGAGAGCGCTTGCCTTGCACGCAAGAGGTCGGGAGTTCGATCCTCCCTGGCTCCACCAACTATTATTTTATTGTGCAAAGAAAACTTAAACAAAAAAATTTTTAATAGTTGTTTTGTTTAAGTTTTTATACTGCACCTTCGAGTGTAGAGCTCTTTAACAATTTAATACATGAAGTAAAGTTTGTAAATATACAATATAACAACGCGAAGATTATTATGATAATAATCTTCATTGGTGTATTGCATTGACACAACAATTTCAAAAAAATATGGATTCTCATTGAGAAATTAATTTATCTCAATGAAATAAAAAGAATTCACCAATTGTGATTTATCATGATTTGTGACTTCAAGGTGAAATACTAACTATAAACATCAATATTATAAGGTTTTGAATTTTATTTATTTGCAAAGTATTTCTTTAAGTGGTTAAGAGGCTTAGCTTTGCTAAATAGTTGATTAAGCATAAAATTTATACAGTAAATAGATAAAGCATAATAGATAATTTGGGGTTATATGGTCAAGTGAATAAGTGCATATGATGAATGCCTTGGCATTAGAAGGCGATGAAGGACGTGATAATCTGCGATAAGCTTCGGTTAGCTGATAAATAAGCTTTAATCCGGAGATCTCCGAATGGGAAAACCCAGTGGTCATCAGACCATTATCCTTAACTGAATAGAATAGGTTAAGGAAGCGAACCTAGGGAACTGAAACATCTAAGTACCTAGAGGAAAAGAAATCAACCGAGATTCCCTTAGTAGCAGCGAGCGAACGGGGATCAGCCCTTAAGCATATTTTAAATTACTAGAATGTTCTGGAAAGTTCAATGATACAGGGTGATAATCCCGTATAGGAAAGTTTAATTTATGTTAAATCGAGTAAAGCGGCGCACGTGAAACGCTGTTTGAATATGGGGGGACCACCCTCCAAGGCTAAATACTCTCTAATGACCGATAGTGAACAAGTACCGTGAGGGAAAGGCGAAAAGAACCCCGGGAGGGGAGTGAAATAGAACCTGAAATCATATGCATACAAGCAGTAGGAGCAGATTTATTCTGTGACTGCGTACCTTTTGTATAATGGGTCAGCGACTTACTTCTCAGTAGCAAGGTTAACCAAATAGGGGAGCCGTAGGGAAACCGAGTCTTAAATGGGCGTTTAGTTGCTGGGAGTAGACCCGAAACCGGGTGATCTATCCATGGCCAGGGTGAAGGTTAGGTAAAACTAACTGGAGGCCCGAACCCACTTATGTTGAAAAATGAGGGGATGAGCTGTGGATAGGGGTGAAAGGCCAAACAAACCCGGAGATAGCTGGTTCTCTCCGAAATCTATTTAGGTAGAGCCTCATGTATTACTGTCGGGGGTAGAGCACTGTTATGGTTAGCGGGTCGTCAAGGCTTAGTAAGCCATTGCAAACTCCGAATACCGACAAGTATGAGCATGGGAGACACACTGCGGGTGCTAACGTCCGTAGTGGAAAGGGAAACAACCCAGACCGTCAGCTAAGGTCCCAAAATTGTAGTTAAGTGGGAAACGATGTGAAAAGGCTAAGACAGCCAGGAAGTTGGCTTAGAAGCAGCCATTCCTTTAAAGAGTGCGTAATAGCTCACTGGTCGAGTCGGTTTGCGCGGAAGATTTAACGGGGCTAAAACTACATACCGAAGCTACGGATTGCAATTTATTGCAATGGTAGGAGAGCGTTCTGTAAGCCGTTGAAGGTAAACTGTAAGGTTTACTGGAGGTATCAGAAGTGCGAATGCTGACATGAGTAACGATAAAGGGGGTGAAAAACCCCCTCGCCAGAAGTCCAAGGTTTCCTACGCAACGTTAATCGGCGTAGGGTTAGTCGGCCCCTAAGGCGAGGCAGAAATGCGTAGTCGATGGGAAATAGGTTAATATTCCTATACTTCATATAACTGCGATGGGAAGACGGAGAAGGTTAGCGCAGCTTGGCTATGGTTGTCCAAGTTCAAGCGTGTAGAAATGAGTTTTAGGAAAATCCGGAACTCTATATTTTAAGGCGTGATAACGATCCCTCTTTTGGGAGAAGTGCGTAATACCATGCTTCCAGGAAAATCCTCTAAGCTTCAGGTTATATGAAACCGTACCCCAAACCGACACAGGTGGACGAGATGAGAATTCTAAGGCGCTTGAGAGAACTCGGGTGAAGGAACTAGGCAAAATGACACCGTAACTTCGGGAGAAGGTGTGCTCTTGCCGGTAATTTTACTTGCTGAATGAAGCTGGTAAGAGTTGAAGATACCAGGTGGCTCCGACTGTTTATTAAAAACACAGCACTCTGCAAACACGTAAGTGGACGTATAGGGTGTGACGCCTGCCCGGTGCTTGAAGGTTAATTGATGAGGTTAGGATTTATCCGAAGCTTTTGATCGAAGCCCAAGTAAACGGCGGCCGTAACTATAACGGTCCTAAGGTAGCGAAATTCCTTGTCGGGTAAGTTCCGACCTGCACGAATGGCGTAACGAGGGCTACACTGTCTCTACCCGAGACTCAGTGAAATTGAAATTGCTGTTAAGATGCAGTATACCCGCGGCCAGACGGAAAGACCCCGTGCACCTTTACTACAGCTTTGCATTGAATTTTGATTCTACTTGTGTAGGATAGGTGGTAGGCTTTGAAATTTAGACGCTAGTCTGAGTGGAGCCATCCTTGAAATACCACCCTAGTATGGTTAGAATTCTAACCTAGGTCCATTATCTGGATCAGGGACAATGCATGGTGGGTAGTTTGACTGGGGCGGTCTCCTCCTAAAGAGTAACGGAGGAGCGCAAAGGTACCCTCAGCACGGTCGGACATCGTGCAATGAGCGCAAAGGTAAAAGGGTGCTTGACTGCGAGACTGACACGTCGAGCAGGTAGGAAACTAGGTCTTAGTGATCCGGTGGTTCTGAGTGGAAGGACCATCGCTCAACGGATAAAAGGTACGCCGGGGATAACAGGCTGATACCGCCCAAGAGTTCACATCGACGGCGGTGTTTGGCACCTCGATGTCGGCTCATCACATCCTGGGGCTGAAGTAGGTCCCAAGGGTATGGCTGTTCGCCATTTAAAGTGGTACGCGAGCTGGGTTTAGAACGTCGTGAGACAGTTCGGTCCCTATCTACCGTGGGCGTTGGAGACTTGAGGGAAGCTGTTCTTAGTACGAGAGGACCGGAATGGACACACCTCTGGTGTTTCGGTTGTGACGCCAGTCGCATTGCCGAGTAGCTATGTGTGGAAAGGATAACCGCTGAAAGCATCTAAGCGGGAAGCCTCTCCCAAGATTAGGTCTCCCTGAGTGTGTTTGAACACTCCTAAAGATCCCTTGAAGACTACGAGGTTGATAGGCAGGGTGTAGAAGCACGGTGACGTGTGAAGCTAACCTGTACTAATTGATCGTGAGGCTTGACCATATAACACCCAAATTATTTAAATAAATCTGTAATTTTTGTGTTTGATGTGTCATGTAATACGCTGATAAGAATATAAGCTTTATGAATGTATTTGATTGTTATAACTTCTAACTATATATAGTTTATATAGTTAGGGTATAAAAACTTTTTAATTAATTATGATTGTGATTTATACACAATTATATAACCAGTTTGCTTAGTGACAATAGCAAGTGTGACCCACCTGATCCCATACCGAACTCAGAAGTGAAACCACTTAGCGCCGATGGTAGTGTGGGGACTCCCCATGTGAGAGTAGGACATTGCTAGGCTTTAAATTTAAAGCCCTAGACAAATTTTTATGTTTAAAAAAGGGCAGTGCTTCTTTATGTATATTGATTAACCCAATTAATAAAATCTGAGGCACTTAGAGAACCAGAAGTTCGTTCTACTTCTTTCCCATCTTTAAAAATGATTAATGTTGGGATAGAGCGAATATTGTGCTTAGTAGAAATTACTTGTTCTTTTTCAGTTTCGATTTTGATAAATCTGGCTTTAGGTTCAAGTTGTGCCGTCACTTGTTTAAAGGTAGGAGCAAATGTTTTGCATGGACCGCACCAAGTTGCCCAAAAATCAACTACTAATAATTCATCAGTTTTTTCTATTGCGCGAGTAAGTTGTGTACCGTTTATATTGATAGGTTGACCGTTGTATATTGGACTCTTGCATTTACCACAATGAGGTTTGTTCTTTAATTTGTTTTTTGGAATGTTGTTAAGTCTATTACAGTTTAGACATATTGCAATCATATTAGCTCCTAATTTTGATATTATATATAAGTGAGTTGAGTTTATTGTAATTTAAGGGGAAATTGATTTTCTTTTAGATCTAGGGATCTTATTTTTAATTTTTATTTGTTCTGTCTTAAATATTATTTTTTCAACTGCTATCAAATTTTTAATACTTCTTTTTATTGACTTAAAGGCTTTTGGTGCTTGAATTTCAATAATTTGTTGGACAATCCATTTTGAATCAACATTGGTCATAGCTTTTTGGATTTTTTTTGCAAAGTATCTTAAGAAATGATAACTAGGCTCACCATTTGTAAATTCGTAATTGGCGTAGTTTTGAGACCTAGTGTTATAAGTTTGAATAAAGTCCTTCCAATATTCTCCTGAGCCAATACGTTCTTGTTTGTTTTCATGAAAATAAGTAGCTGATTGCTTAGCAAGTTTGATTATCAATGTTTGACGTTGCTTATAATTTAATTTATTAAGAACCAATCTATCAATACATTGAATTAAAAAGTATAAGTATTCAGAGATTATATCAAACACTTGTGCTTTCTCAATTACAAATGCTTCGTTAATTAAATCTTCTAGATGATTTTTAGTAATGCGCCATGAATTAAATGCTAGTGTGCTAGCAATATCATCAATGGTTTTCACTTGAGTTTTGTGCCAAGTACTTTTAACTCTCATTGTATAAGTTTATACCATTATTATTTGTATTGTGTTATTCGCAGTTGTAATTTCTAAATGAGCCTAAATCGTTAACATTTTTATAACCCATTTGTATTAAATAATTTTTAGCAGTTGATGAACGAATACCTGTAACACAATAAAGAATAACAGCCTTATTACGGTCGATGATTTTATCAGCAGCATTCATAATAGACTGTAATGGTAGGTTGATTGCATTTGGTAGCGCACCTTGAGCGAATTCATTGCTGGAACGGACATCAACTAATTGCGCGCCATTAGCTAATAGTTTGCAAGCATCACTGCTTGAAAATGAATTAAACATAGTATAATTTCCAAAGTTAGTTTTTAAAGTTAGACCTGGTATAATTAGGCATATGATATATATAATAAAATTATTATATAACAATGTTAAGTAAAAAACAACTTAGATTAGACATTAAAGCTGTTGCTAATGCCTTAAAGAAGCGATATTTTTATTTTGATGTTGATCAATTATTAGAGTTAGAAGGTAATAGAAAAAAAATTCAAATTGAAACTCAGAATTTGCAAAATCTACGCAATATGCAGTCTAAGGCGATTGGAAAAGCTAAAGTTTCTGGTGAAGATGTTAAGTCTTTATTAAAGAATGTTTTAGATTTAAGTGCTAAGTTGCATTTGGCAAAATCAAATTTACAATTAATTCAATCTGAGATTGATGTAATTATTTTATCGATGCCTAATATTCCTCATCATTCTGTACCTAATGGTAAAAGTGAAGAGGATAATATTGAGGTATCAAAATGGGGTAAATTAGGTAAGTATGATTTTGATGTAAAAGACCATGTTGGTTTGGGTGCGATATATGGGCTAGATTTTGAGACAGCAGTTAAGATTTCTGGTGCTAGATTTTCTGTTATGAGTGGGAAAATTGCACGTTTGCATCGTGCATTGACACAATTTATGTTAGATCGACACAGTGAAGTTAATGGCTATACTGAGGTTTATGTACCTTATTTAGTGAATACAGAGTCCTTAATTGGTACAGGTCAGTTACCAAAGTTTGAAGCTGATTTATTTAAAACATATTTGCATAGCGATAAGGGGGAAACAAAGACATTGTATCTAATTCCAACTGGTGAAGTGCCTGTGACTAATATGATGCGTGATATGATTATCAAAGAGAATGATTTACCTCTTAAGTTTGTGGCTCATACACCTAGTTTTAGATCAGAGGCAGGTAGTTATGGACGATATACTCGTGGCCTTATTCGTCAACACCAATTTGAAAAAGTTGAGTTAGTGCAGGTAGTTAAAGCACAAGATTCATACCAAGCTTTAGAAGTATTAACTACACATGCTGAAGATATCTTACAAGCATTAGAGTTACCCTATAGAAAAATTAGCTTATGTGCGGGAGATCTTGGTTTCTCTGCTGCTAAAACCTATGATTTAGAAGTGTGGTTACCTGGACAAAATATTTATTGTGAAATTTCTTCTTGTTCTTGTTTTGAAGATTTTCAGGCACGACGTTTGCAATTAAGATATAAGAACAAAGAAACTAATAAAATAGAATTATTACACACATTAAATGGTTCAGGATTAGCAGTTGGTAGAACGTTAGTGGCGGTATTGGAAAATCATCAGCAAGCTGATAGAAGTATTAAAATACCTTCTGTTTTACAGAGTTACATGGGTGGGTTGGAAGTTATGAATTAATTTTTTATATAAGGAAATAAAATGAATTTATTAGATTTAATTATTGTACCAGTATTCGCAGAAGGTTTAGTATCAGAGAGTAGTATTCTAGACTCATGGAGCGGGTTACCATTTTTATTGGTTATGTTTGCGTTGATGTATTTTTTACTAATTAGGCCTCAGCAAAAACGTGCCAAGGAGCATAAAACATTATTAGTAGCATTAAAAACAGGTGATGAGGTTGTTACTAATGGCGGTATAATTGGTAAAGTTGTTTCTGTGGATGAGTCTTTTGCAATATTAGAAATTGCTAATGGTATTGTGGTTAAGGTGCAAAAGCAAGGTATTAATCAAAAAATGCCAAAAGGGAGCGCTAAAATTTAATTAAATACAACCATTATGAATCATTATTCATGGCATAAAAATGCATTGATTGCATTTGTTTTATTGCTTTCAATATTGTATGCATTACCGAATATATTTGGTTCTGATTTAGCTCTTCAAGTATCAAGTACAAGTAATGCTTTGATTGTTGATCAGGATTTGGTTAATATTAAAAATATATTAAATATTCAACAAATTAAGTTTAAATCTATTGAATTAATTAATCAAAGAATTTTAGTACGTTTTAAGGATAATACACAACAGCTTTTAGCTAAAGACGCTCTTAATCAGGCATTGAGCCGGAGTTACGTGGTGGCGTTAAATTTGGCACCTTCTGTGCCAGTTTGGTTAGCAAGTCTTGGTGGTAAGGCTATGTCGCTTGGATTAGATCTGAGAGGTGGCGTTCATTTTTTATTAGAAGTTGATATGGAAGCAGTAATTTTAGCTTCAATGGATACAGCATACAATGAACTTCGTGTTTTATTACGTAAAAATAGACTTTATAGTAGTATAAAGCAAGAAGGTAATAGTATTGTTATTCATTTTAAGCGATCTGAATTAAAAGATGAGGCATCTCAGTTAATTAAATCAGAATTGAGTGATTTAGTTATATTGAATAATACAGATGATTTGTTACTAAATATTGGCATTAGTGAGAGTGTACAAAAACAAGCTAAGAAAAGTGCACTTAAACAAAATATTATAACGTTGCGTAATCGAGTGAATGAGTTAGGTGTAGCAGATCCAATTATTCAACAGCAAGGCCTGGAACGTATTGTAGTCGAACTACCAGGTGTACAAGATACAGCTAGAGCAAAAGAAATTTTAGGTGCGGTAGCAACTTTAGAGTTTAGACTGGTTGATGAAATAAATGACCCACAAATAGCTATTCAGTTAGGGCGTTTGCCGATTGGCTCAAAACTTTATTATTTTAAAGATGGTCGTCCACTTTTGTTAAAAAGTCATGTGATTACAACGGGTGAAAATATTACGGGTGCAACGTCTGGTATTAATCAAGAAAATAACACGCCAATGGTTAATATTACACTTGATAGTGCTGGCGGTAGGGCAATGTTTAATACCACTAAAAGATACCTACACCATCGTATGGCAGTTGTCTTTATTGAAAATAAAGTTGAAACACTTGTTAAAAATGGTAAAAACATTAAGAAGCGTACCACTACTAGAGATATTATTAATGCTGCCACAATTAAAGGTATATTTTCATCACGGTTTCAGGTTACAGGTATTGATAATGTCAAAGAGGCGCGTAATTTAGCGTTATTATTAAGAGCCGGCTCTCTTTCAGCGCCGATTGAAATTATTGAAGAGCGTACTATTGGTCCAAGTCTTGGTTCTGATAATATTATTAAAGGAGTTATATCAGTATTAGTTGGATTTATTTTAGTGTTGTTGTTTATGGTTATACGTTATAAACTATTTGGTATGGTAGCAAATGTGGCTTTGATGCTTAATTTAGTGATGATTTTATCTATTTTGTCTTTATTACAAGCTACTCTTACATTACCAGGTATTGCAGGTATTGTATTAACAGTAGGTATGGCAGTTGATGCTAATGTGTTAATCTTTGAACGTATTAAAGAAGAGATGGCAATAAATATAAATTTGCAAAAAGCTATTTCAACCGGTTATGATAAGGCGCTATTGACTATTTTAGATGCTAATATTACGACTTTGATTGCGGCATTGATTTTATTTAGTTTTGGTACTGGACCAATTAAAGGCTTTGCGATTACCTTGTCAATTGGTATCATTACTTCAATGTTTACAGCTATTATTGTTTCACGTGCAATTATTAATAAGATATATAGTGGTAAGAAGTTAGAAAAGATTTCAATATGAATTTTAAAGTATTAAATATTCCAACGATTAACTTTATGGGTAAGCGTACTTATGCCATTGTATTTTCAGTGTTATTAATTTCAGCTAGTATTTTTTCATTAACAACAAAGGAACTTAAATTAGGTATTGATTTTAAAGGGGGTACTTTAATTGAAGTGGGATATCAACAAAGTGTTGATTTAGCTGAAATTAGAACTATTTTAGTGAATGCAAATTTTAAAAAGGCTCATGTTCAATATTTTGGTTCAACTAATGAAATTTTAATTCGTTTAGAGCCTCAATCAATTTCTAATGTCAATCTAAGTTCAAAAATTATTTATTTATTGGGCGATGATGTTGATATTCGTCGGGTTGAATTTGTTGGTCCTAAGGTGGGTGAAGAACTTACGAATGATGGTGGTCTAGCAATGTTATATGCCCTGATTGGTATTTTAATTTATGTGTCATTTCGTTTTGAATATCGTTTTTCATTGGGCTCAATTGTAGCTCTTATTCATGATGTTATCATCATTTTGGGTGTTTTTTCATTATTCCAAATCGAGTTTGATTTGACGGTACTGGCTGCTATATTAGCAGTTATTGGTTACTCCTTGAATGATACTATTGTGGTGTTTGATCGAATTCGTGAGAATTTCTTATTAACACACCATGTTGAATCTTCTAGGATCATCAATGATGCACTTAACCAAACACTTTCTAGAACAATAACAACTTCTTTTACTACTTTATTGGTGTTATTGGCACTGTTCTTTTTAGGCGGTGAGATTATTCATAGTTTTTCTTTAGCATTACTAATTGGTGTAGTAGTGGGCACTTATTCTTCTATTTATGTTGCAAGTTTGATGATTCTTGAGTTAGGCATTACAAAGGAAAATTTCTTTTCATCTGAGAAATCAAAGTCTAGACCTTGATTTAATTAAATTTGAGTATAATATGTAAGGGAACATGAATTATACAGTTTTATTTGCAATGCCATATAGTATAAATTTTAATCGAATTACTGTGGTTTTTATTTTTATCCTAACTATAATAGTTTTATTAATGCATTATGTTCTTTAGATTAATGGAGACAAGTTAGTTATTAATTAGTGAGTGTCAGTTTTTTACCTTTGCTATTAATGTTAATGATTATCATCAGGAAAGAATATTATTTGAATCAACTAAATTTTTCTATAGAACTATATAATATATGTGCTATTTTGGATAAACAAATATTCAAAGTCAAGATATTGAACTAATAATGTCTAATATGCAAGAGAATATAAACATATATTATTTATATGGTTATTTATTAAATGGTCGTTAGTAATCCTATATGTTTTGTTGTTATGAGAAAAATTATTTTATTTTTTCGTTGGATTCTTACAATATGAGTTAAGAGTTGGGCTTTGTGTGGTATTCTAAAACTTATTATTTAAATTTTTCGAAGACTAAACAAGCGTTTGTACCACCAAAACCAAAACTATTCGACATAACTCGGTTAAATGTTTGTTTGATTGTTGTTTGTATAATCGGCATGCCTTTAGCTGCCTCATCTAGTATATTGATATTTACAGATTTTGTCATAAAATTATTTTGCAACATTAGTAATGAATAAATTGATTCATTTACACCCGCTGCACCTAATGCATGTCCTGAAAGTGATTTAGTTGAGCTAATATTAGGAATATTATCTCCAAAGACTTCTTTGATAGCATTTAGTTCTTTTACATCACCAATTGGCGTTGAGGTACCGTGAGCATTGATGTAGTTAATAGGTCCATTTACTGTTGATATAGCAATTTCCATACAACGTTTAGCACCATCACCAGATGGCACAACCATATCATAACCATCGGACGTTGCACCATAGCCTGTTAATTCTGCAAGAATGGTTGCGCCTCGTGCTTGCGCGTATTCTAGTGATTCAAGAGCTAAAGCACCTCCACCACCAGAAATTATAAAGCCATCTCGTTCTTTGTCAAAAGCACGGGAGGCTTGTTCAGGGAATTTATTATATTTAGAAGATAAAGCACCCATCGCATCAAATAACATGGTTAATGACCAATCTAGTTCTTCGCCACCGCCAGCAAATACTACGTCTTGTTTGCCCATTTGTATTTGTTCCATGGCATTTCCAATGCAGTGTGCAGATGTTGAGCAGGCAGAGCTAATTGAATAGTTAATGCCTTTAATTTTGAATAGAGTTGAAAGACAAGCTGAGGTTGTAGAGCCCATCGTACGCGGTACACGATAAGGGCCAACGCGTTTAATGCCTTTTTTTCGTAATATATCAGTAGCTTCAACTATATTTTGGTTACTGGCTCCACCAGAACCCATAATAAGTCCAGTACGTTCATTTGAGATTTGTACTTTTGTTAAGCCTGATTGTTTAATTGCTTCGTCTAGTGCAACTGCATTGTAAATGGCGGCATCAGCCATAAAGCGTTTCATCTTTCTATCAATAATTTCGTCTGAATTTATCTCAGAAATTGTTCCAGATAGGTGTGAACGAAGCCCTATATTTTCCTGGGTTTCATTAAATTTAATACCTGATTTAGAGGTTTTTAAGGAGTTTAGAACCTCTGTACAATTTGCACCTAAACTGGAAACAACTCCCATTCCTGTGACAACAACTCTATGCATTACATTTTACTAGTATCAGTAAATAATCCAACTTTAAGGTTGGTAGCCTCGTAAATTACCTTGCTATCGACTTCCATAGTTGCGTCGGCTACACCCATATACAATTTACGTGCAATAACGCGTGATAAGTCTATCTTATAGGTTACTTTTTTTGCACTGGGTAACACCTGTCCAACAAATTTAATATTACCAGCACCGAGTGCACGACCACGGCCAGGTCCACCTAACCATCCAAGATAAAAACCAATTAATTGCCACATTGCATCTAGTCCTAAGCAACCAGGCATAACTGGGTCTTCATTAAAATGACATTTAAAAAACCATAAATTAGGATTAATATCTAACTCAGCAATAATTTCACCTTTGCCGTATTCGCCTCCATCATTAGAAATATGACTGATACGATCAAACATTAGCATAGGAGGCTTTGGCAGTTGGGCATTACCTAATCCAAACAATTCGCCATCGCCACATTTAATTAATTCATTATAAGAGAAAGAATTTTGCATTGTGTTTTATGTAAAACAATTATCTAGATTATACCAGTGTCTGCTTAATATCAGCAATGATGTCCTTAATGTCTTCTAGACCAACAGATATTCTGATTAATCCATCTGTTATATGAGCGTTAAGTCTTTCTTCGTCTGTTAAACGTCCATGTGTTGTTGTTGCTGGATGAGTTATGGTAGATTTTGTATCACCTAAATTAGCGGTAATAGAAAGTATATTAGTAGCGTTAATTATTTTAAATGCCGATTTTTTTCCACCTTTAATTTTAAACGATACAATACCACCAAAGCCAGATTGCTGGGATTTAGCCAAGTTGTGATTAGGATGCGATGGTAGACCTAAATAATAGACTTTTTCTACTTGATCTTGTGATTCAAGCCAAATAGCAAGTTTGAGTGCATTGTCCGAATGTGCCTTCATTCTAAGACTTAAGGTGTCTAGCCCTTTAAGTACAATCCAAGCATTAAAGGCACTTAAACTAGGACCTGTGGTGCGTAAAAATCTATGAATTTGTTCAATAATATCAGTACTTCCAGCTACAACACCCGCTAAACATCTACCTTGACCATCAATATATTTAGTAGCTGAGTGTATGACAATATCAGCCCCTAAAGTAATAGGAGTTTGTAGTGCAGGGCTTAGAATTGTATTATCAACTGCTAGCAGAATACTATTGGCTTTTGATATTTTGCTAAGTGTGTCAATATTTACAACCTCACCTAATGGGTTAGATGGGGTTTCAAGTAAAAAAAGTTTGGTGTTATTTTTGAGTGCATTTTCCCAAGCTGATAAGTCAGATAAATTGACAAAACTAATATCAATGTTAAATTTAGTAATAATTGTGTTTAGCATTATAATTGAGGTGCCAAACATATTGCGTGAAGCAACAATATGATCACCTGATTTAAACAGTGCCATAATAGTTGCAAAGATCGCTGCCATACCAGATGAAGTTGCAACACATGCTTGTGCACCTTCAAGTATAGCTAATTTTTTTTCAAAAGCATCAACTGTAGGATTGGTAAAACGTGCATAAATATTTCCTGGATCTTTTTTGGAAAAGCGATTGGCAGCTTGTTCAGCTGAGCTAAAAACAAAACTAGAGGTTAAAAATATTGCCTCAGAATGTTCTTGTTCAGTAGTAGTTCTATAACCTGTACGTATGGCTTTAGTATTAAAGCTTAAGTTTTTCATGTGTTTTTAAAATTGTTAAATAACTCTATTCTACATCATTACCAATTAATTCAGAAGCTTCACAGGTATTGTTATTCCCTTTAGTGGAGTCGCTCCGTAAAAATTCAATATGTTCAAGATAATCTTGATCAATATCGTTGGTCACGTATTGACCATTAAAACAAGAGCAATCAAATGTGGTAATTGCTTTATTACCTTGTTGTACGCACCAGATTAAATCGTCTAAATCTTGATAGATTAGCTTGTCTGCGCCGATAGCTTTGCAGATTTGATCGATATTTCTATTATGGGCAATAAACTCTTTATTACTTGCCATATCAATACCATATACATTTGGATAACGTACAACAGGTGCGGCTGAGGCAAAAAATACTTTATTAGCGCCAGCATCACGAGCCATTTGTACAATTTGCTCACTGGTTGTGCCACGTACAATGGAATCATCAACCAATAATACATTTTTGTTTTTGAACTCAAGTTCAATTGTACTGAGTTTTTGGCGTACTGATTTTTTGCGAAGTTTTTGTCCTGGCATGATAAATGTACGAGCAATATATCTATTTCTAATTAATCCTTCGCTATATTTAACGTCTAATTTATGTGCTAGTTGTAAAGCGGCTACTCTAGAGGTGTCAGGGATAGGGATAACAACATCAATGTTATCAATGTCCCATTCTTTGTTAATTTTTTCGGCTAATTTTTCCCCCATTCTTAAACGAGATTTATACACTGAAATATTATCAATTACTGAATCTGGACGAGCAAAATATACAAACTCAAAGATACAGAGTGAGTATTTGGCTTTTTCTGCGCATTGTTTAATAAATATATTCCCCATTCTATCAATAACTACTGCTTCACCCGGTTTTATATCTTGAGTAATTTTATAACCTAGTGCTCTAAGCGCTACACTTTCAGAAGCCAACATATATTTAGTGCCATCTTTGGTGATACGTTTGCCAAGAATAAGTGGACGAATGCCATTTGGGTCTCTAAATCCAAAAATACCATATCCTGGAATCATACCAATGGCTGCATAAGCACCTCGTACACGCTTGTGTACTTGTGAGACAGAGTTAAAAATATCAGACTCATTAATACGTTGTTTTTGTAGTTTAGCTAATTCACTGGCAAATACATTCAGTAAAATTTCTGAATCAGAATTGGTGTTAATATGGCGAAGATCTTGTTCAAATAATTCTTGAGATAACTGTTCAGTATTAGTTAGGTTGCCGTTATGTGCGAATGTAATACCATATGGAGAGTTAACATAGAAAGGTTGGACTTCTGCATTGGATGAGCTTCCTGAAGTAGGATAACGCACATGTCCTATACCCATATCACCTAATAATTGTGTCATGTGTTTAGTTCTAAAGACGTTTTTAACCAGGCCGTTTGATTTACGCATATAAAAACGTCCTTTATAGGCAGTTACAATACCTGCTGCATCTTGACCACGGTGTTGTAGAATAGTTAACGCATCATAAATATAAACAGCTATATTTTTTTTAGTAGTAGATAAAATACCAACAATACCACACATACATTAATCCTTAATTATTGTTAATAAACAGCAAGTATTGCGACAATTTAGGCTTGATATTTGAAGCTATATCTTGATATATTTTTAAAGTACCATTTGTTTCAATCCAATAATATTGTTGTGAAACCCAGCTGATATTTTGTAACATTAATACTATGATTAAAATTGCTAAGTTGGCTTTAATTAATCCCATTAATGAGCCTAATATACTATTTTTGATGCTATTAATATTTCTTGCATTAAGCTTAATGTCTATTGCTTGTAAAATTTTAAGTATTTTCTCGAAAAAAGATGATAAGAAGCAAGGTTTTGTTTTGTCAATAAAAATATTTAATGCTTTTGATATAAAAGCAACAGCACCAAAAATAGAACTAAATAAAATAATAAATGATAAACTTATACGAATGTATTTATTATCAATAAGTGTTCTTATAATATCTAATCCAGCTACAATATCTAGGTGATGCCAGCTAAATATTGTAATTGCCGTGAAAAGAATCATTAGTGTAAATAGTTTGTTTAGTACACAAGAGTTATCAATGGTTAAAGAAAGTTGTGTTAGTTTGTAAATTAATTTTTTGATAATCACAATACAAATAAAAATTATCCCAAATGAGATAGTTAAATTAGATTGATGTGATAGCATCAGCCAATTTATAAGTGAGCTTGTAGCTAATATTTGGTAAAACAACAATGCAATTAAAATTGCTAGTAATAAAAACCCTAAGTTAATCAGCTCTTTTGCTAGGCCACGCTTAAATCCTAGTACTAAGAATATCGCTAAAATAGTAATGGTTATCCAATCTGACCAAACTAAGCGTTCAATCATGCTCCAAACAGTTATAAAAAACTCATTCATCAAATCTCTCCTAGAGATACTATGTGATTAGTTGTAATTTTACAAGATTTATTCTTTATTATTTTTCATAAATGGTGTAAGTATTTTCAATGCATTAGCCACAACATAAAATGATCCAAAAATAACAATACGCTGATATTGTTTGTCATTAATGCTGTGATTAATAGCGTCTTGCATATCATTGCAAATTTGGACATTATGAGCTAAGCTAAATTGGTTACTAAGTGTTTGCATGCTTATTGCCCGGTTAACATTAAGTGGTATTAACAGCCATTGATTTATAATCATACTAATTTTACTAATCATCAAACTAATATTTTTATCCTTTAAAGCTGAAAATATGGCAATGGTAGGACATTTTTGCTTTGCTAGTTCTTCTGATAATACTTTAACGGCAGCTACATTGTGTGCAACATCAAAAATAAAGGTTTTATTATGAATGGTTTCTATTTGGAATCTTGCATTAAGCTTTACATATTTAATGCCAGATTTAATTTCATTAGTGTTTATTGGTAACGTTTTATTCAATTTTTGTACAGTAAGTATTGCTGTTGCTGCATTTTGTTGTTGATGCTTGCTGATTAGGCCAATATCACCTGTGTATCTTTGTTTTACAAATTCTAGTTGCGCCTTGATTTGATGAGCATATTGATTAATTGAAGTTGGTGGATTAATATCAGCACAAATACAAGGTGTATTTTTTCGCATAATGCCTGCTTTTTCAAACCCAATTAATTCACGAGTATTACCTAAATAATCTACATGATCAATGTCGATATTAGTAATAACACTAACATTATTATCAACAATATTAACTGAATCAAGCCGACCACCTATTCCTACTTCTAATACGGCCACATCAACTTTTTCTAGTTCAAAAATAATCAGAGCAGCTAGTGTTGAAAATTCAAAATAAGTGAGTGATGTTTTTTCTCGAATTTGCTCTATTTTATTAAATGCTGAACAAATTTTCTCATCAGTAGCTTGTATGCCATTAATCACAAAGCGTTCATTGTATTTAAGAATGTGTGGCGAGCTAAATTTTCCCACTTTAAAGTTTGATTGTTGGTAAATACTATCAATAAAAGCAACGGTGGAACCCTTGCCATTCGTGCCAGCAACTGTAATTACTTGAAAAAGTATTCCTTTTGGAAATAGTTTTTTATAAACTTTTGTAACACGTTCTAGCCCTAAATCAATTTTCTTAAAATGTAAGTTTTCTTGGTAATTTAACCAGCCATTAAGAGTGTTTAATCTTCCCAAAATTCACCTTCAATGGTGTTTTTTTCATTATGTTGTTTAGGTTGGGTGTTTTGGGTTTTATGAATAAAACTAGAGTGGTGCTTGTTGTTAAATATTTTTTTTGCATTTTTTTCTAAAATCCGGTTAATAAAGTAAGATCTAGAAAAGGGTAATAGACCTAAGAGACCAATCGTATCAGTAATAAATCCAGGGGTTAATAACAACACACCAGATACTACAATTACTACACCTTCAAGCCTTGCAAAGGTAGATATTTGACTATTTGAGATGGTATTTTGTGCTTTAGCTATTGTTGAATAACCTTGTTGTTTTAATAAAAAGAAGCCAATAAACGCTGTGATGATGACTAATAAAACTGTTGAAAAACCACCAATAGCAGCACCTACTGAGGCGAGTACATAAATTTCAAGCAGAGTTATGACTACAAATATTGGAAAAATCATATTATTTCTCGTTTGTAAAGATCAAATTCCAAACATCATGTCCAAGTCTATGACTTCGTTGTTCAAACTTGGTAATAGGTTGATGTTCAGGTCTTGGTGAATAGATAGGAGCGTTTTGTGTGTTTTTAAAGTTAGGGTGGTTTTCTAAGACTGTCATCATATGAATAGCATAATGTTTCCAGTCAGTTATTATATGAATTTTTCCACTTTTAATCATTTTATGTGATAATAAATTTAAAAAATCGGTTTGTACTAATCGACGTTTAAAATGCTTTTTTTTATGCCATGGATCAGGGAAAAAAAGTTGAAAAAGATTAAAACTATTATCTTCTATATGATTTGTTAATACTTTAACAGCATCTTCTTTAATTATTTTAAGATTTTTTAATTGGTACTTATGCGCTTTATTAATTAACTGACCAACCCCTGCTTCATATACTTCAATACCTAAAAAATTTCTATCAGGCGTATTAATTGCCATTTTTAGTAAACTATTGCCATTGCCAAACCCAACTTCTAAAATAATTTTTTGTTGTTTAACAAATAAAGCATTTAAATCAATTTTGCCTTTTGGTAAGTCCACTCCATGACCTGCCCAAAACTTAGTCAGACCCATTTCTTGACCTAGGGTTAATCTGCCAGGACGACGTACAAAACTTTTAATTTTTCTTATTTGATTTATCAAAATATTAGCATAAATATAAACAGTATTTAGTGGATTGTTGCCGAGAAAATTAAAATAAAAAACGTATTAAAAAAAATCTAAAGGAACAAGTATTTTATAAAAGTTATTCGTTATAATAAGCTGTATTTTACCGTTTGAAAGTTAAGTGATGTATAGTATATTTGTAAGTCTTAAACCAGAAAATGGTTTTCTGCTTACCTGTTATTATCATGACTTTATTTGTACCTAAAATAAATAGTGTAAAATCTCTTATGATAGTAGGATGAATAGAAGATTTAGGCTTAGGTTAATAAGGTTCTGTCTTTTTTTGATAAGTGAGGCTTTCTTTACAAATTTTTTTGTCCAATTAATCAGAACATCCTAATATTACATATAATTAATACAGATACAGATATAGAGTTATTAATAAATATTAGTGTTAAGTAGTTTCAACTAGATTATTTATATAGACTTTAACTATCTTCGACTTTTGTTACATTTAAACTTGTAAGAGATGGAGATGAGATAGTACGTCATAAATGATCTTTTAAGTAATGATTTAACAATGTTGAATTAATCAAAAGAGTTGATAATTTTGAATAAATTAAAGTAACTAACCAGTATTTAACACTGTTACTTTTCTAAGTAATCTAGTATTTATAGATGCTCAAAGTTAAGATGTAGCAAGAATAGATAATGTTGAATTAGAGTGCCTTACTTTTATCGTTTTTTGTTTATTTATCTTATTTAAACTATTAGAAATGATGTGTTTAATGTAGATTTGTGATTATTGTTGTTTTTATATTTGATAATCCATAATAATTGGTGCATGGTCTGAAAAACGCTTATTTTTATAAATATTAGCATTTTTAACTTTGCCTTTGAGGTTTGGAGTGAGAATTTGATAATCAATACGCCAGCCGATATTATTCGCCCATGCTTGTCCTCGATTACTCCACCAAGTGTATTGTTTATCTTCTTGATTGATTTCACGAAATCCATCAATAAAGCCAACTTTAAAAAATAATTTATCTAACCAAGCGCGTTCTTCTGGTAAGCAGCCTGAATTTTTTTGATTGGCTTTCCAATTCTTAATATCTCTTTCTTGGTGTACAATATTCATATCACCACAAATAATTACCTTACGTCCGCTTATCTTAAGCTTTTGCAAGTAAGGCATAAATCGTTCAGTTAAAAATTCCATTTTTAAATCTTGGCGTGCTTGTTTAGCACTACCTGAATGTATATAAATTGAAATAACTGAAAAATTTTTGAAGTTAACTTGAATAAATCGTCCTTCAAAATTAATATCTTTCCATGGACTTTCTTTAATGACTTGGATTGGTGCTTGTTTGGTAAAAATTGTCGTACCAGAATAGCCTTTTCTTTCGGCGGGTTGATAATAACAATGGTATTCTTCTGGATAAAATCGCTCATCTAATTGGTCTTCTTTTGCCTTTATTTCTTGCAGACAAACTACGTCTGCATTTTGAGTTTTTATCCAATTGAAAAAACCTTTTCTTTCAGCGGCACGAATTCCATTGACATTAGTCGTTATAATTCTTATCATCAGAATAATTTTATAGGAAAATTAGATGGAACAGTATCAAGAAGACTTTGTAAAGTTTATTTTGGATAGCGGTGCGCTTAAGTTTGGTAATTTCATCTTAAAATCTGGTCGAATTAGCCCTTATTTCTTTAATGTTGGAGTATTTAATACTGGGCAGTGTCTTTCTCAATTGGGAAAATTCTACGCTATAGCGATTGAGAATAGTGGCTTAGATTTTGATGTTTTATTTGGTCCATCTTACAAAGGTATTCCATTAGTAACGGCAACAGCTGTGGCATTTAATGATAGTTTTAATAAAGATGTATCTTATAGTTTTAATCGTAAAGAAGTAAAGACTTATGGAGAAGGTGGAGGTATTGTTGGTCATCCACTTGAAGGTAATATCTTGATTATTGATGACGTAATCACAGCAGGTACCGCTATTCATGAGGCAGTGGATATTATTAAATCAAATGGCGCTACTGTTAAAGGTGTGATTGTGGCAGTTGATCGCCAAGAAAAAGGTAAGAGTGGACAATCTGCTATTCAAGAAGTTGAGCAGAATTTTGGTATTTCAGTATTCAGTATTATTAATTTATCGAATGTGTTTGATTATCTAAAACAAGACAATAATCATGCGTTAATTGATCGTATTGAAGTACAGAGATAATTATGGTTTAAAATGTTAACTATTATTTTTTCAGCTATAATTCTATTTTTAGATTAATGGCTATCGTTTTTTTATTTTTGATTTAAACTTAATACAAGCAAGTATATTACAAGACAAGTATATTAATGTTTAATTTGTAATGTTAAATTTTGCTATTGTAAATGATTTGTAGTATATATAGAGAAATATTGCTTTGTTGATAAATATTTGTTTTTGTATTTATTCTCAGTGTATGCAAATTTGTCTTATTAGACGAGATAATTCAATAGTATTGAATACAAGTATAAGGAAAGTTATTATTTTAATTATATCTTTCTTATAATAGTTACTTCATAAAAGTAAAGCTATTGGATAAAAAGTAAATTCTTTGGTATTGATCAGTTAATACTGATATTTATATGTGGGACGTAGTAGACTATTTGGAAGAATAGTTAATAAAAGGTTATTTTATTAAGACTAAATAAATGTTGTTTTAATATTTAGTATGTAGAGTGTTATCATGGTAGAGGGATAGGGATTTGAACCCTAGAAGGGTATTAGCCCTTGCCGGTTTTCAAGACCGGTGCATTCAGCCACTCTGCCATCCCTCCGACATTAGTGTATGATACCGTCTGTTTGGTTAATAGTAAATAGATTTTTTGTATAATTTAACTTTGAAATTTGCATAATTTTAAGATATAATTCCTATCTTTTAGATTTTTGATGGTGAGTTATGGCAAAGGTATGTATGGTTACGGGTAAGCGACCAATTAGTGGTAATAATGTATCTCATGCGAATAATAAAACGCGTCGTCGTTTTTATCCAAATCTTCACAAACATCGTTTCTGGGTAGAAAGCGAGAATCGTTTTGTTAAGTTGAAGTTATCAGCTAAAGGATTTCGTATTATTGATAAAAAAGGTATCAACATTGTATTAACCGAAATTCGTAAACATAGCGGAAAGTTTAAGGAGTTAAGTTTATGAGAGAGAAAATTAAATTAGTGTCATCAGCTAAAACAGGCCATTTTTATACCGCCACTAAAAATAAACGTCTTCACCCGGAGAAGGTAGAAGTTAAAAAATTTGATCCAGTTGTTAGAAAACACGTGATGTATAAGGAAGTTAAGATTAAGTAGCTATTCTTTCTTAATCAAATTTTAGTAAAAAGAATTGCTTTTTTGGAATTTTTTTATTGACTTGTATTGACTATGTATTTAAGATGTTTTTTAGCGACAGGTTATTTATCTCGTTTTTATATTCTTCTAATTGGTCAAAATTTAGATTTTGATAAATTTGTTTCTCTATTGGTTTAATGTTCTTTATTGCTTGTTGATATTCTATGTTTGTTGGGATATGTCCTAGTTTTGCAGTAATTGTTGCTACTTCAGCAGAAGATAAGTAAACGTTTGTATTGTTTCCTAAGCGGTTAGGGAAGTTACGTGTTGAGGTAGATACAACTGTGGCATTGTTTTTAACTCGTGCTTGGTTGCCCATGCATAAAGAACAGCCGGGAATTTCGACGTGTGTAGTTAGTCTACTAAATATATCATATATACCTTCTTCTTTAAGTTGTGCTTTATCCATTCGAGTGGGCGGTGCGATCCATAATTCAGTTGCTAGATTTAATTCATCTTTTAACAATTGAGCAGCCATTCTAAAATGACCAATATTAGTCATACAAGAACCAATAAAGACTTCATCAATTTTGGTATTAGATAGTTCTGATAGTAGTTTGACATCATCTGGGTCATTTGGACATGCCAAGATTGGTTCTTTTATTTCATCAAGATTGATTTCAATAATGGAAGCATATTTACAATCTGAATCTGCTATCAGCAGATCAGGTTTTTCTAGCCATTTTTGCATTGCTTGAATGCGTCTAGCTAGGGTTTTTTTATTTTCATAGCCTTTATTAATCATTGAAGATAATAAAGCAATATTAGATCTTAAGTATTCTATAACAGGCTCTTTATTTAGTTTAATAGTACAACCATTAGCAGAACGCTCAGCTGAGGCATCGGCTAGCTCGAATGCTTGTTCTACTTTTAAATCGTTTAGCCCTTCAATTTCTAGAACACGCCCTGAGAAAATATTTTTTTTGTTAGATTTGTCAATGGTTAGTAGGTTTCTTTGTATAGCTGTGTATGGGATTGCATTGACTAGGTCTCTTAAGGTGATTCCTGATTGCATTGTGCCGGTAAAACGTACCAAGATAGATTCGGGCATATTGAGTGGTAACACGCCAAGTGAAGCACTAAAGGCAACTAGCCCAGATCCAGCTGGGAAACTAATACCAATAGGAAAACGTGTATGAGAGTCACCACCTGTTCCTACTGTATCAGGTAATAACATACGATTAAGCCATGAGTGGATAATTCCATCACTTGGTTTTAGTGATACACCGCCACGTGAGTGCATAAAATCAGGTAATGAGTGTTGTAATTCTAAATCAATAGGTTTAGGATAAGCAGCTGTATGACAAAAACTTTGCATAACTAAATCTGCGGAAAATTTAAGGCAAGCCAGTTCTTTTAGTTCATCACGTGTCATTGCACCTGTAGTATCTTGTGAACCTACGCTAGACATGTGTGGTTCGCAATAAGTGCCTGGATAAATACCATTTACCCCACAAGCTTTACCAACAATTTTTTGTGCCAGTGTGTAACCAGTATGACTTCGGCTAATACTTTGTTTTTCTGTACTTCTACGTAGTGTTTTTGGTCGTAAAAAAGTAGTTGAGATAGGCAAGCCAAGGTCTTGACGAGTTTTATCAGTTAACCCCCTACCAATAATAAGTGGAATTCGACCACCTGCGCGTACTTCATCAGGCAGTGTAGTTGGTGAGATGACAAAAGTTGAAATAATCTCATCTTTGCTATTAGTAATCTTTCCTTCAAATGGATAAATTGTTATTTTATCTCCCATTCGCATTTTATCAACGCTGCACTCAATTGGTAATGCTCCAGAATCTTGCGCGGTATTGAAAAATATTGGCGCAATTTTACCACCCAGTATAATACCCCCACTTCGTTTATTAGGTATGTAATCAATATCATGACCAATGTGCCAAAGTATTGAATTAATAGCAGATTTTCGTGAAGACCCTGTGCCAACAATATCACCTACAAAGACTAATGGTAGACCTTTTTGTTTGAGTTTTGTAATAATCTTAAGCGGGTTATTAATTTTTTTAATTAACATAGATTGTGCATGTAAAGGAATGTCTGGGCGTGACCAAGCTTGAGTTGCGGGTGATAAATCATCTGTATTAATTTCACCTTCAACACGAAAAACTGTTAATTTAATTTTGTCAGATAAGGGTGTTTTCTTGTTAAACCATTGTGCATCTGCCCAACTTTGTATAACGTTTCTAGCGTAAAAATTAGTTTTAGATTTATCCATAATAGCCTGATATGCTTCATAAATTAATAAGGTACTTGCTAGTGCTATTTGTGCATTTTTTCTTGTAGCATTAATATCCAATAGTTCAATTAAAGGCTTAATGTTATAACCACCTAGCATAGTACCTAACAGAAAAGTAGCATGTGCTTGAGAAATGCTATGACAAGATTGATGTCCTTTGGAAACACTACTTAAAAAATTGGCCTTTATATAAGAAGCTTCATCAACACCAGGTGGTATTTGATGGGTTAGTAAATCAAGATAAAAGGGTGAATGATGACCTTTGATTAAATGCTTAATTACTGATTCAGTTTGTTGTATATTTAAGGCAATTGGTGGTAAATTATTTTGTTGGCGTTTATTAACATGTTCAAGGTATACAGATTTCATCTGAGTTCTCATATAAAACAATAAAAGTGTATAATTTTATCATTTTATTTCTGTATCTTTATTTTATATAAAAATCTTATTTTTTTATATAATAAATAATTAATTTTTTATACTAAATAGTCTTATGAAACTAACTGAACTAACAGCAATATCCCCTATTGATGGGCGTTATTTTGAAAAAACTGAAATATTGAGCTCTATTTTTAGTGAGTTCGGTTTGATTAAATATCGTGTTTTAATTGAAGTGAAGTGGCTACAAGATATGGCAGATAATATTGGTATAAAGGAAGTATCATCTTTTAGTCAAGAAGCAACTAAGTTTTTAGATGATATTGTTACTAATTTTTCATTGATTGATGCTCAAGAGGTTAAGATGATTGAACATACAATTAATCATGATGTTAAAGCGGTTGAATATTTCTTAAAAGATAAGATCAAAGGAAATAGTGAGCTTGAAGCGGTTAGTGAGTTTTTTCATTTTGCTTGCACATCTGAGGATATTAACAACCTTTCATATGCACTTATGTTGTTAGAAGGACGTAATGTCATGCTAATCAAGATGCGTGAATTATTGTCACTCATTGCTAAATTAGCTGAAAATAATGTTTCAGTTCCGATGTTGTCTCGCACACATGGACAGACAGCTTCTCCGAGTACTGTAGGTAAGGAGATGGCTAACTTTGTTTATCGTTTAAAAAGACAAATAGAGCAGTTAGAAAGTGTGAAAATTATGGGTAAATTTAATGGTTCTGTTGGTAATTTTAATGCACATATTTGTGCTTATCCGGATTTGGATTGGCAGTATATTTCTCAGAATTTTATTGAAAGTTTTGGCGTTAATTATGCTATGTATACTACGCAAATTGAACCACATGATTATATTGCAGAGTATTTCCATTCGATTAATCGTTTTAATACAGTTTTGATTGACTTTTGTCGTGATATTTGGGGTTATGTTTCTCTTGGTTATTTTAAGCAAAAAACTATTACTGGAGAAGTAGGTTCATCTACTATGCCCCATAAGGTCAATCCGATTGATTTTGAAAATGGTGAGGGTAATTTGGGTATTGCAAATGCGATTAATATGTATTTAGCAGATAAGTTAGCGATTTCACGTTGGCAAAGAGATTTATCCGATTCAACTGTACTTAGGAATCTAGGTGTGAGCTGTGCGCATTGCTTGGTAGCGTATTCATCTATTGTTAAGGGTGTTGGCAAGTTACAGAGTAATAAGGCTAAATTAACCAAGGATTTAGATAATTCGTGGGAGGTGTTAGCTGAGCCAATACAAACGGTTATGCGTCGTTATGGCATTGAAAATCCCTATGAGAAACTTAAAGATCTGACTCGTGGCAAAACAGTTAATGCACAAATGTTGGTAGAATTTGTCAAAGATCTTGATATTCCAAATGAAGCTAAGATAACCTTATTTGAGTTAACACCCATGACTTATACAGGTGATGCACAAAAACTAGCAAACGCAATAAAAAAACTGATATAATGATTTATCTTGTGCCTTAGTGTTATAAGTATATGTTATATAATATAAATTAGGAATAAAAAACCATGGTTAAAATTAGATTAGCTCGGGGTGGAGCCAAGAAGAAACCTTTTTATTCAATTGTAGCAACAGACTCTAGAAGGCGTAGAGATAGTGCCTATATTGAGCGACTTGGATATTTTAATCCAGTTACTCACGGACAAGAGGTTAGGCTTATTATCGAAGAAGCTAGGTTAACATATTGGACGTCAAAAGGTGCTCAAATTTCTGATCGTGTTAAGCAGCTTGTCAAAGAGTTTAAAGACCCTTTAATTCGCGGAAGAGGTATTGCTGTTAAATCAGCAAAAAATCTTTGATTACATCTAAACTAATAGCAGAAGCAGTAGAAATCGCTGAGTAATTTAGAGTTTTTATTATTAGATAATAAAAAGATATTAATCGGAAAGATTAATGGATTTTTTGGTGTTAATGGCTGGGTTAAAGTTTTCTCCCATACCTATCCAAGAGTGAATATTTTATCCTATCAACCATGGTATATCAATGTTGATAGTCATTGGCAAACTTTAAATATCGTTCGAGGTCGTGTGCAAGCTAAAACTATCGTAGCACAAATCAAAGATATTTTTGATAAAGAACAAGCTAGAATCTATATAAATACTAATTTATATATTGAAAAATCACAATTATTAAGACTCAAAGAAGGTGAGTACTACTGGAATGATTTAATTGGGTTAGAAGTAGTTAATAAAGCACAAATTGTACTTGGTAAGGTTTTTAATTTAGTTGATACTGGTTCGAACAATGTACTTGTAGTTAGAGGTATAAAAGAGCACTGGGTGCCTTATATTTCTCCATTTTTAATACAAGTGGATATAAACAATCAAACTATTTTAGTTGATTGGGATGAGAATTTTTAAACAACTCGATTTCAACTACAAAAGCTTAAGTAATTTAAGTTAGGAACTGAACCATTCCTGATGTTAAAGAATAGTTGGCACCTATAATCATTAGTTTGTTATTCTTAATAGATTTTTTAATTACTGTTGATTGATCTTGTAATTGGTTGACAGAATTAATAATATTAATTTTAACAGCTTTGTTCATTAATTCATAATTGGGTAAATCTAAGTTAATTAAAGGTAGGATTGATGGTTTTATTCTATCAGTAATAGAGTGAAGGCTGCTTGATAAATGTGTTTTATTGATACATTCATCTATGGTGGCGTTAATGGCGCCACAGTTAGAATGTCCTAGTACAACAATTAAAACTGTTTTAAATTTTGATATTGCAAACTCAACACTACCCATTTGTGATGGTGCTACTATATTACCTGCAATACGAATAATAAATAAATCTCCAAAATTTTGGTCAAAGATGGTCTCAATAGGTACTCGTGAATCAGAACAGCCTAATATAATTGCGAAAGGTTTTTTATCTTGTATATTTTTTATATGTTTATGTGGAGGTAATTGATGATGCAATGTAGTAGCACCATTAATAAAACGTTGATTACCATCAATCAGTTTTTTCTTTGCTTGTATTGAATTTAAATTTTTTGTCTCGTTAAGAACGTTTCTCTCTTTAAGTTAAGGATTATAGTAGTTATTTAAAAGATGATACTCATCATTGACATCATCACAATGATAAATAGTACTGTCATCAGGCCGCCTGCTTTGATAAAATCTGCTACTTTATAACCACCAGGACCCATAATTAAAGCATTTACTTGATGAGTAGGAATTAAAAATGAGTTTGAAGTTGCAATAGCAACTGCTAGTGCATAAACTGCAGGATTTTCGCCTACTTGAATAGCAATATTAACGGCAATAGGTACTAAGAGAATAGTTGCACCTACATTAGACATAACTAATGTAAAGAAAGTTGCTAATATTACAATTGAGGTTAATATAATCCAAGGTGCCATATCTCCAACTACTTTAACTGTTTCTTGTGCAATCCATAAGGCAGTGCCAGTTTTTGATACGGCCATACCTAGTGGAATAAGACTGGCTAATAAGAATACTGTTTTCCAAGAAACGACGCGATAAGCTTCTTCTATTTTAATAACGCCAGATAAAATCATACCTAAAGCACCAGTCATAAGAGCGATAGAAAGTTTAATATCTGTAAATAGGACTAAGAAAAGCGCAATGACAAAGAAAATACTTGCCCATTTGATTTTCTCAGGTCGGTATTCTTCTTGTCTTGGATACTCAGAAGTAATAACAATAAAATCAGTATTAGACTGTAGTCTATCAAGGTCAATCCAACGTGTATGGACAATTAACGTATCACCAGATTGAAATGCTATATTACGAATACCTTCACCTTCTTGCATGGTTTCACCACCACGATGTAGGGCTACCATGGCGATCCCATAAGTTTTCCGTAACCATACGTCTCTAGCACTTTGATTAATGAGCGAAGAATTAGGTGGGATAACAATTTCTGCTGTACCACATTCTTGTGTGGATAGTAAATTGGAGAATTTCTCAATTGTGTCTGATAGTTTAAGATGAAATTCTTGAACAAAAGTATCTAAATGCTCTTTTTTTGTTAAAACACCTAAGGTCATTTGGGGTTTAATTGCAGTACTCCTTTCAACTGAATGATGTCCAATAAATGTCTCTCCTTCAATGGTCTGAATTGCGATTATTCTAATTTTAGCAGTTGTTTCAATATCATCAAGCATCATGCCGATTAAGTTGGAATCTGTAGGAACATTGACCTCAAATAAATCATAATCTATATTGTAAACTTTATGAAAGTGTTCAATGGCGGATACAGATTCTGACTGTTCTTTTTTAGTTACAGGTAAGACAAACTTTCCTGCAATAACGAAATATATAATACCTGTTATTACTAGTGCAATACCTATTGGTGTAACAGAGAATAAACCCCAAGTGTTCATTTCCTGTCCAACTTCTAGTCCTTGGTTAGTAGTTAAAATTAGGTCATTAAGCAAGATTAAAGGGCTAGAACCTACCATGGTTATTGTGCCGCCTAAAATTGCTGTAAATCCCATTGGCATTAATAATCGTGACATTGGAATGCCTGAACGTGATGAAATACGACTTACAACAGGGATAAATAACGCAGCCGCACCAACATTTTGCATAAAAGATGAGATAAATCCAACAGTAGAAGAGATAATTGGAATCACTCTTGGTTCAGAGGTGCCACCTATCTTAAGAATAAAAGTAGCAACCTTTCCCATTAATCCTGTTTTGTCCAAACCTGCACCAATAATCATTACTGCAATAATTGACATAACTGCATTAGAAGAGAATCCATCAAATAGTTTTTGATTGTCAACTAATCCTTCTTTTAGCCCCATTAAAGTATAAATCCATGGTAAAGAGCTTAGCCCTAAAATAATCATAATGGTAATGGCAGCTTCATCAACCTCTACTACTTCAAAAGCAAATAAGTAGATTGTTAATACGAGAACACCCAACATCCAAGAAATAGAAGTAGTTGGTGCAATTGTTGAGAGCCATAAGGCAAAAATAGCAAAAATAATAGCTGAAATATTTTTTTTATTTAACATGATTTTAATTTTAAAAAGTGTACAAAATAATAAAAAAATTATACCATAATCATAACATTGCTAATCACTGCTAATAAGTGTCGCTGATTAAAAATATCTGTTTTTAAACTGAGTGATAGTTATTTTCTTCTTACAAGTAATTTTTTGATTAAACCTGTTGTTGTTTGTGCGAATTTATTTAACATATATTTTTTAATAAACTCATCTGTTGATTGTTTTTAGTAATATATTAAATACGATATTTAAACGTTGTTTTTAGTATTAAAGATTTTTATAAAAAGCTTTAATAAAGTAAAGTCCTTGTGGTGGTGCGGTAGGACCGGCCTGTTTTCGTTGTTTGCTATTCAAAACCTCTTTCACCCATTCAATGGGTTTTTCTCCTTTACCTACTTTGAGCAGCGTGCCAACAATATTGCGTACCATATGGTGTAAAAAGCCGTTGGCTTTTATGTCTAGTAAAATATTATTATCATGCTTGGTTAGTTTTATAAACTCAATGGTTTTAATGGGAGATTTTGCTTGGCATAAACTTCCTCGAAAGGCTGAAAAGTTATGTTTTCCAGTTAAATATTGTCCAGCTTTATTCATTGCTATTATATCCAATTTTCTTGGTTCCCATAATGAATGAGTTGCTATGATAGAAGAACGGATTTTTGTGTTGTGTATTTTGTAATTATATTGTCTGGTGATAACACTAAATCGTGCGTGAAAATTATCATCAACGGGTTTTACCCAAGTGAAGTTAACATCACTTGGCAGGTGAACATTGCCACCAAATAGCCAAGCCTTATTTTTACGTTTGATGTTAGTTTCAAAATGAATAACCTGGCAGGTGGCGTGTACGCCAGTATCGGTTCTACCAGAACAAAATACTCTTACAGGTTGATTGGCAACGCTTGATAAAGCTTGTTCTATTACTTGTTGTACAGTTCGAATGTTAGATTTTTGACTTTGCCAGCCGTGGAAATGTGTGCCTAAGTATTCAACGCCTAATGCTATTTTCATGGTATAATGTTCAACTAAATGTAATTATTTTAACCAATTAAATTAGTTAGTATGAAACATGAATGAACATTATCAATGTTTTTGGATTTTTCATATGAGAGACCTAAAGTCTTCTAGTTTAGCTTGAAACACCTTTTAGGTAGGGGTGAGTAGTAGGTTAGTAGGTTAGTAGGTTAAGTTGAGAATTTTGTTTAGTAAGTTACTTTTTAATAAATAATTTATTAATTGTGTTTATTATTTTTTTGGGTTTAATTATTGAAGTTTTAAATTAAACTTCTGAATCAGGAGTTAACAGAACTTGCTATGAATGCCTTTATTGTAAGCTAGTTGGATAGGAGATGGATATAGAATATAGGCTCTGTAACAGAGTGAAAGTGTTTATCATTTATGCTACTTATAGTTTTTGATTAAGCAAATTGGAGAGATTTATATAATTGTAGATAATCATCAAAACATCATTTTCTGTCTCCTTTATTTAAAGGTACATATAACTAAAGGTACATATAACATACTTATTAAAAATAATCCTTGGAGTTGCTAAACGTAAATTATAAAAAACCATAACTTTAGTTAAGATTTAGCATTTTGCTTGAATACTTATAATTATACAAATCTATCAAGTTATTTGAGTGATGATATTCAATGTTTTGTTTTTGATTCAATATCTAGCACTAACGATTATTTAGCCCAGTTAGCTTTTTGTATGAAAACGCAAGTTTGTATTACTTCTGAACAAACTTGTGGAAAAGGCCAATATAATAGGAAATGGTTGAGTCAGAAAGATGCAAGTATCATTTTATCAATACGTCGTGTTTTTCTTAGTAGAATTTTATTGAGCGGATTAAGTTTGGTGGTTGGTCTTGCATTAGTTGATGTGTTAGAAAAATATGATATTTGTGATTTGAAACTTAAATGGCCAAATGATCTTTATTTTAAGGATAAGAAATTAGCAGGTATTTTGATTGAGAATTCACTTCAAGGCGACTATTATTCAGTCATTATTGGTTTAGGACTAAATGTTGATTTTAATAAAGATTTTCAGTGTGAAACGCCTTGGATAGATTTAAAAAAAATAATTTTAATACCGATTGATAAGCTTCACTTAAGTAAAAATTTAATTAACAAGATATTAGAATATCTGGATATTTTTGAATCAAGTGGTTTTGATGAGTTTTATAACCAGTGGTCTAAAATAGATTATTTATTAGGTAAGCAGGTTAAGCATACAAATAAAATGCAGTTGTTTAGTGGTACTTGTCTTGGTATCAATCACGAAGGAGTTTTGTTAGTTGAAACTCAATGTGGCATTAAACTGGTTTATTCATCTGAATTTTTACATCTTTGTTAATGTTAATTGATGTACTATTTAGTTTATTATTGAACTAATGTTTTAGTTAAAGATATCTTTTAGAATAATTTGTGATGAATTTATATTTTATAGTAACTTAACTCCTATCGATTGTGATAATTTTCTTACTCGCTTTAAATAAAATCATTAATCATTTTAGCAAAAATATCTATTTTAATTTTTCATTTGTAACTGAGTTATTTGTTTAGGATTATGGTGCTTTTAATGTTTTCAAATATGTTCATATTATTGTAACTAGAAATGTTATTTTTAATGTGGTACCTTTTAGATTTTGTTTTAAATTAGGTTTTTATTCAATATTAACAATAGTGTTTTGTATTCTAATATTTACGCATTCTTGCTTATTGTTTGGTTTAGATTAATGACTAGAACTGTTAAAATAATTAATATTTGTTATTTATGACTAGTAACGCTTTAATCATACAAAATATTAGTAAATCTTATTCAGGTAGGAATGTAGTTAATGATGTGTCATTTTTTGTGAGAAGTGGTGAGGTGGTTGGATTATTAGGTCCAAATGGTGCAGGAAAAACTACTTGTTTTTATGTTACTTGTGGTTTGGTTAAAGCAAATTCAGGAAAGGTATACTTAAACAATAAGAGAATTGATCATTTGCCAATGCATAAGCGTGCTGATTTAGGACTTAGTTATTTACCTCAGGAGCCTTCTATTTTTCGTAATCTTTCTGTAGAAAATAATATTATGGCAGTGTTACAACTAAACTCTAATTTTGATAAAATACAGAGAGTACATAGATTGGAGAAATTATTAAGAGAGTTTAGTATTGAACACATTCGTCATATTAACGGCGTTAGCTTATCTGGGGGTGAAAGAAGAAGAGTAGAAAGTGCTAGAGCACTGGCAATGAATCCAAAATTTATATTACTTGATGAACCATTTTCAGGGGTCGATCCAATTTCTGTAGTAGATATTCAAAAAATTATTTTCTATTTGAAAGATCAAGATATTGGCATCTTAATTACGGATCATAATTATCGTGAAATGCTAGATACTTGCAATAACTCCTATGTATTACATAATGGGGTTATTATTGCAGAGGGTAGTAAAGAACAAATCCTTTGCAATGAAATGGTTCGTGAAGTTTATTTAGGAGGAGTATGATCCTATTTTACAATGTATATTCATTACGATTAATAAATGGCTAAACTTGATTTTATTACGCTAGGCATAGAAAGTTCTTGTGATGAAACAGGTGTTGGATTATACCATTCTGAGCTTGGTCTTATTGGTCATCAGTTATTTTCATCTGTTGAAATCCATAGTGAATACGGTGGTGTGGTTCCTGAGTTGGCATCGCGTGATCATATTCAAAGAGTGTTACCTTTAATTAAAACAGTTTTAACAAATGCAAAATTTACCTTGCAAGATTTAAGTGGGGTTGCTTATACAGCTGGACCAGGCTTGGCAGGTGCGCTTTTGGTAGGAAGTGCGTTGGCTAAATCTTTGGCCTGGAGTTTGAATGTTCCGTCTTTAGCTGTACACCATATGGAAGGACATTTACTAGCACCTTTACTGGAAGAGTCTCAGCCTAAATTCCCTTTTGTAGCTTTGTTAGTTTCAGGTGGTCATACTATGTTAATTGATGTTAAAGCCATTGGTGAATACAAAATTTTAGGCAGATCTTTAGATGATGCAGTAGGCGAGGCGTTTGATAAAACAGCAAAAATTTTAGGTTTAGGTTATCCTGGCGGTCCTGCTTTAGAAATGCTTGCTAAAGAAGGTGATATTAATACTTTTAAGTTTCCACTTCCTATGGTTGACCGTCCTGGACTTGATTTTAGTTTTAGTGGTTTAAAAACGTTTGCGCGTAATACTTTTACTAAACATCCTAATAAAAAATCAGATATTGCTAAAGCTTTTGAAGTTGCTACTACGCAAATACTTATGATTAAGTGTAGAAGGGCATTAGAGAAGACTGGAAGAATAACACTTGTGGTTGCAGGCGGCGTTAGTGCAAATTTATCTTTGCGTAAGAAACTTAACCAAATGGGTAGAAAAGTAGGTATAAATATTTTTTATCCAAGGCAAGAGTTTTGTACTGACAATGGTGCTATGATAGCTTTAGCTGGGCATTTTCGTTTAAGTCATGGACAGTGTGATACCAATTATGAAATTAATATTAAGCCTAGATGGAATATAGAAGAATTGAGTCAAATTAAATAAATTGTTTTCTACACATTAATAAGGCATGATGTATCACACTGTTAACTATTGAAGTGTATATCTAAGAGGTTGACTTGCTATAGTTTCCGATAGTTGGTTTGTGTAAAAGTAAAGATTATGTGCGTAGTAGAATTATGACTTTAAAGTTTAAATTTTTTCCAAAATGGATGATTGTTGTAAATATACTATATATAATTTCTACATTACTATTGGATTGCTACTGGATTTTAAATAAATTAAACAAAGTATTGATTCTAGCTTATTTAAATTTTATGAAGAATTGAATTTATACATCTGAAAGATTATTACTAACTATTATTGTAAGTAGTTAAGTAAGATAAGTATCCTGCCAAATTAAGTCTTGCATTATAATATTTATTGGTTAGTAACCTATTATTTATAGATGTGAATTTATTTTAATAGATAGCTAGTTGATAATAATGATCCTTTTGAATTAAGAATTAATATCACGCTAAAATATGTAATTGAAATTATTGTCATAAGTAGCGGGTATGATTTTTAATCAGCCTATTTTACTCAGGTAGAACTATATTTTATAGAACACTTATCTTTAATCATGTGATAAAGGGGGCATGTGATAAGGGGTACTGGTAAAGTATTTAAGGTATTTAAGGTATTTAAAACTTACTTAATTACCAACAAAACTATAGTTCGTTGAACTAAAGATTCATTTATCTCGTGTTATTTAATGATTCTTAAAGTAATATAAATATAGGAATGGTTAGAATAATATAATGGCTGGAAGTTATTGATTCGTTATAACCTACTTTTAAATTATCATAATCTAGTTTTATGATTATGTGGCATTTTACCTTGAAGTTTGTAAGGATGTCTGATTTGTCTATTAATTCCTAATATTAATAATATTCACTAACACTCTTATCAAAGTAAAAATTCATTACTGCAGTTTGTTATGGTTTAGCTTGGATACTTATTAATGGAAAATCATTACTTGTTTTTAGATTCCATGACAAGACTTATAAATGAAGTATAATATAGTAGCTAAGCAAGAAAAAATACGCCATTTCTTTCAGAAGACGTACTGCTTGAAAATGATGTAAACTATATTAAAATTGATGGTATCAATCAATGTGAATAGTAATTGTATCTGGAAATTTTTTTGTAGGAGCTAGTATAATTGCTATTTTTATAAATTATTTATGGTAAAAGCGATAAAGTAGTAGATGGGTAACCATTTAAAAGGTTTATAGAACATGTTTTAAAATAAAAAATTTTCGTTAACAATATTTTCAAAGAAGCAAGCTAAATTGTTGTTAATTATAGGGATAAAACCTAGTATGATAAGATTGATTTTATTTTAATAAGAGAGTGGTTAAAGTAACTACTTCTCTTGTGAAAGGGTACACATTTGACTTATCAAATTATAACAAGCTTTTAAATGAGATAAATTAAACGCTTTTTACTGTCATATTTTGAAGTAAAAGGCAGTTTATATGCTATGTAATTTAAATAGTATTTATTAATTATTGCTGATTTTTATAACATCAAATTTACTTTTTTGATTTAAAAAAAGTTTCATCATGTTGCATTATGATTGTAAATGTTATGTTAATTTTTGACTCAAAAGAGTTTATAAATATGGCGAATGTAGTTTTAGTGTATATAAAATACCTAAAGAGAGAAAATCTTATATTAACAAATATCTTAATTAAATTGACATATTGTTAAATATACTTTTCCTATTGTTAAAGTAGGTATTATGCAATATAAAATATATTAAGAATAGTAAATCTCATAAGAAAGATAAGTGTCTAAAAGTTATAATATGAGAATAGAAGAACAAGGAAAATAAACGGTTATTAAAATGTATAGATTAATAATATGCACTTGTTTATTAGGGTTTATTATCAAATTTTAGAAATAGTTAGCATGCTAATCATCATGTTGGGCAAAGTGATTGGGTATTGTTTAATACAATAATTAAGAGAAATATGATTGTTATTCCAGCAATAGATTTAAAAGATGGACAATGTGTTCGTTTAAGGCAAGGTTTGATGGAGGATACAACGGTATTTTCTAGTAATCCTATTGAAATAGCAACGCAGTGGGTAGAGCAAGGTGCGCGTAGGTTGCATTTAGTGGATCTTAATGGTGCATTTGAAGGAAGACCTGTTAATATAGCTAGTGTAATTGAGATTGTATCGGCATTTCCTGATTTGCCAATTCAGATTGGTGGCGGTATTCGCAATATTAAAATTGCTAATACTTATATTGAAGCAGGAATTAGTTATTTGATTATTGGTACAATGGCGGTAACAAACCCTGAATTTGTATCTGAATTATGTCGTGAATTCCCTAATAAGGTGATTGTAGGTTTGGATGCAAATGATGGTTTAGTAGCGACAAAAGGTTGGGTACAAAAAACGAATTTGAATGTGGTAGATTTATCTAAAAAATTTGAACAAGATGGGATTAATTCTATTGTTTATACAGATATTGCACGTGATGGAATGATGCAGGGAATGAATGTTGAGGCAATAGTTAATCTTGCTAAGCAAATTTCAATCCCTATTATCGCCTCAGGAGGAATTACTAATATAGAAGATATTATTGGATTATTAACCAAGGTACATTTTGGTATTATGGGGGTGATTACTGGGCGTGCAATTTATGAAGGTACACTTGATTTTAAACAAGCACAACAACTTTGCGATGAAAATTGAGGTTGTTTATGCCTTAAGAGATAGGCAGACTTTGTTTGAATTAGAAATAAGTGAAGGAACAACTTTACAGCAAGCTATTAAGCTGTCTAGTATATTGAGTATATACCCAGAGATTGATCTTATTAAACAAAAAACTGGTATTTTCGGTAAAATTGTTAAACTTGATACGGTGCTTAGGGAAAAAGATAGGATTGAAATTTATCGTCCATTAATTGCTGACCCTAAAGTCATACGTAAGGAGAGGGCTGCACAAGGAAAAATGATGCGTAGTGGTAAAAAAACTTGAACTTTGTGAAAATAATTCTATAATTTATATAGGCGTTAATGAATAAAGAACAATTTTCACTGAAACCCTTCTTTTTACAAAGACTTAAAGAACGTTACCTGCATATACCACTACGTTCAAGTGATGAACTTTTGAAAATGCTTAAAGAAGCGGAGGAAAATTATATTATTGACTCTCATTCTCGCTCAATTATTGAAGGTACAATGCAGCTTGAAAAGTTAGAAGTTCGCGATGTAATGGTGCCAAAATCCAAGATGGTGATGATTGAGCATCAATCAACCACTAAAGAATTGCTTGATATTATGATTAAATCCTCACACTCTAGATTCCCAATTATTAATAGTGATAAAAATAAAATACAAGGTGTAATTTTGGCTAAGGATTTGCTTGGGTTTTTGGCAGAAGAGCAGAACTTTGAGTTTAATTATAAACAATATTTAAGAGATTCTCTCTTTGTACCAGAAAGTAAAACCCTTGGTGCATTATTAAGAGATTTTCAACAAAAAAAATCACATATGGCAATTGTGATGGATGAATATGGAGAAATTGCAGGTTTAGTAACGTTAGAAGATGTATTAGAACAAATCGTAGGAGAGATTGAAGATGAGCATGATTTGGAAGAAGATAATATTATTGATTTTGGTGAAGGTAGATTTCTTCTTAAGGCCAATACCCCTATTGAGGAATTTGATGAGTTTTTTAAGGTGAAGTTGCAAGTTGAAAATCTTGATACAGTAGCTGGTTTGGTAATTAAAGGATTTACTCGTTTGCCTCAGCAAATGGATGAAATATCGCTACAGGGCTTTAATTTTAAAATTTTAAAAACTGATTCTAGACGTATTCATTTACTTGAAGTGGAACGTTCTATAAATGGTAATAATGTTTAATGAGTATTCTTATTAGTGTGTTTCTAATGGGACTATTAGGTGGCGTGCATTGTCTAGGAATGTGTGGTGGTATAGTAGGTATGCTTAGTGCTGGACTTGACTCAAAAGTTAGGAGTAATCCAAAAAAAATAGCACTTTTCCATCTAAATTATAACTTTGGTAGAATTTTAAGTTATATACTAATAGGTGCTATTTTTGGCTTAGTTGGAATGATATTAACTCAAGTCTTACAAATGAGCGTGTTTGATAAGGTTTTGCGAATATTATCAGGTATATTAATGGTGATGGTTGGGCTATATATTGGTAATTGGTCATTCAATATTCAAATATTGGAAAAATTTGGTGCTAAATTTTGGGTAAAATTACAGCCATTAACTCAACAGTTCTTACCAATTAGAAATCTTAGAAGTGCATTTTTTATTGGTTTGCTATGGGGAGGTATTCCTTGTGGGTTAGTTTATGGAGCACTTAGTTTTTCTGTTTTATCTGGTTCGATGCTTGAAGGTGGTTTAATTATGTTATCATTTGGACTAGGTACGTTGCCAAGTTTGTTGTTAATGTCAAGTTTATCTACTCAGTTGGGTTTTTTAATCCAAAAGCCTTG
This sequence comes from Candidatus Vesicomyidisocius sp. Agig_15_S12, assembly GCA_021730225.1. GTDB lineage: Bacteria > Pseudomonadota > Gammaproteobacteria > PS1 > Pseudothioglobaceae > Ruthia. Next base: position 920,636 of record CP072532.1, on the reverse strand, counting down.
GATTCGGCACTTATCTGGTTTGTTGATTATTATATTAGGAATTATGGCATTATGGATGCCAATTCAATCTATGGTATTTATGGATACATATGATATTATGCATTTTTTCTAAGCTGATATATTTTTATTATTTGGTATAATTTCATTATGTCATTTTTACTAGAAAATACTGCACAATTTGCTATTGATTTATTAAAAAAGTATGATATTACTGATTATGAAATTTTTTTAAGTTCAAGCTCTGGTGTTTCTACTGCTATTCGATTGGGTAAAATTGAAATCTTAGAACATCATTTAGATAAAATGTTTGATATTAATGTTTATATGGGTAACAAAAAAGGACATGCATCTAGCGTGGATTTAAATAAGAAAGGGATTGGTAAAACTATAGAATCTGCTTGTCTAATTGCTAAATATACACAAGAAGATCTATTTAATGGCTTAGCACCAAAAGAATTAATGGCGTTTAACCCTCCTGATTTAGATTTGTATTATCCGTGGGATTTAGATCCGAGTCATAGTGTTGATTTAGCTAAACGTTGTGAAACAGCGGCGTTAGAACAAAAATATATTGATAGTTCAGATGGTGCTGAATTATCAAGTTTTCAAGGTAAGGATTTATATATTAATTCACATGGCATGATGGTTGCACAACAAGGTGCTAAGCATTCATTGCATTGCTCTATTATTGCTAAACAAGGTAGAGATATGCAAACGGCTTATGAATATACAGTAGCATTGGATAATTTTGATTTAGAGTCGCCAGAAGTAGTAGGTAAAAAGGCAGCAAATTTAGCTTTTAATAAGCTTGCTTCAAGGTCTTTAAAATCAAGAAAATGCCCAGTTATTTTTACACCGCGTTTGTCTGGTGGATTATTTTCACAATTAATGGGGGCATTAAATGGCGCTCGACAATATAACAAATCAACGTTTTTATTGGATAGTGTTGACCAGTTAGTAATACCTAGTAGTATCAGTTTATTAGAAAAACCACTGGCTAAGAAAACTATTGGTTCTAAAGCATTTGACCAAGATGGCGTGCTCAAAAAACAACAATATTTTGTTAAGAGCGGTCAGGTTCAAAGTTATATTATGGGACAATATTCAGCTAATCAGTTAGGCCTTAAAACTACAGCAAATGCAGGTGGTGTGAATAATGTTATGATTGAACATAAATTTGAAGGTGGTCTTGATGAAGTAATTAAAAATATGCACCAAGGTTTAGTTGTAACTGAACTGATGGGCCAAGGTGTAAATTACACAACAGGTGATTATTCTCGCGGTGCTTTGGGTTTTTGGGTGGATAATGGTACAGTTCAATATCCAGTATCAGGTATTACAATTGCTGGTAATCTTAAAGAAATGCTATTAGGTATTGAGCACATTGGTTCGGATATTGATTATCGTAATAATATTAAAGTTGGTTCTGTTCTAATACAGCAGATGACTATTGCAGGAGAAGTGTAATGAGTTCTGAAAATAATTTACAATATGATATTATTATTATTGGTGGTGGTATGGTGGGACAGGCATTTGCCTTATCTATGATTAACAAGGGTTTAAAGATTGTTATTATTGAGCCTAACTATTTTAATCTAAAATTGCAGGATAAGTATCATACACGTGTTAGTGCAATTACACCTAAATCAGAAACGTTATTAAGAAATATTGGTGTCTGGAAGTTAATTAAGCGTAAATATGCGTTTACCGATATCCATATTTGGGATCAGAATTCTCATGGTAGTTTAGATTTTCATAGTCAAGATGAAGATATTAACCAATTAGGTTATATTATTGAAAATGATGCTATGCAATCTGCAATGTATACGATATTAGAGAAAACTAGTGTTGAATTTATTTGTGCAGAACTCACCGCTATCAATAAAATTGATAATGGTTATCAGGTTGATTTGAATAATAATCATAAAATAACATGTGGTTTATTGGTTGGTGCAGATGGCGCTAAATCAAATGTTAGAGAATTAGCAGGTATTGAGTTTAGTGAAAATAATTACCAGCAAAAAGCTATTGTTTGTAATATTGAATCCTTACAAAGTTTTCAAAATACAATTTGGCAACGTTTTTTATCAGACAGTATTATTGCTTTACTTCCTTTAAGTGATAAACAAGCATCCATTGTTTGGTCAGCAGAAAATAATTTAGCTGATGAGCTTATACAACTTTCAGTTAAGCAGTTTGCCGATAGACTTTCTAAAGGTATTGAATATAAATTTAGTCGATTTAAAGTTGTTAGTGATATTAAATCCTTTACGCTCATTGAGCGTAGCGCACAAGATTACATAAAATGTAATTTAGTATTAATTGGCGATGCCGCACATAATATTCACCCTCTTGGAGGTCAAGGGGTTAATTTAGGTTTTTCTGATGTTATCGAATTATCACAACAAATAAAAGCTAATCATAAACCTTTAGGTGATTATTTAGTATTAATAAAATATGCTAGATCCAGAAGATTAAACAATGAACTTATGGCAAAGACTATGACTGGACTCAATTGGATTTATAAAGAGAATAATGAACCACTTAGATGGTTGCGTGGTTTTGGTATGAATCTAATTAATGAAAGTAAGACTTTAAAGTCTTACTTTCAAAAACAAGCTTCAGAAAATAAACTATTTAATATTTAGTATAGCTTCTTTTAACAAATTCGCTACTACACTTTCTTTTACTAATGCTTATTTTTTAGAGGGTATAGAGAATATCATTGATATTATCAATGATTTCTTACAAAATTTAAAACTTACTTAAACATTTAATAAGCCTTAGAGGTCTAATAAATAATTAATCTTGTGGGTCGTTATAATAACTTTAAAATAATCTGAGAAGATTAGAGGAGGATTAGTGTTGATATGTCAATAGGCTAACATTTGTAAAATAATAGTAATAGTGCTACTAGTTTAGTATTTTTAATTTTATAAAAAAACACTGAAATAAACTCAAGTATAGATATAATCTTGATAGGAAAAATTAAAACATTCCATATTATATACTATTATATTATAATTTAATATTTTTATTTATTGTAAATTTTTGTTGGTGTTATGATTGCATCAAGTGGTATATCCCAAGGTTTGGTGTTGAGCTTATCTACTTTTTGGCAATCAAATGCTAAACCATAAAGTTTTGGATTCTTATAATTTTGTTGGTATTTTTTGAAGGCAAGTGCTTGGTCATAAAAACCACTACCCATGCCAATTCGGTTTTTATTTTTATCAAAACCAACTAGTGGTACGAAGATAATATTCATTTGTTTGGTGTTTAAAATTTGAGTGTAAATAGGCTCTTTAATGCCAAATATATTCTTTTTGAAATACTTATTAATTTTTGCAAATTTAAGTTTTTTACCAATTAGTTTTGGTAAATATATATTAAAATTCTGTCTTCTTAAGAAGTTAGTAATATATTTAGTATCAATCTCGCCATCATTTGGCAGATAAATAGCAATTTTTCCCCCACGTTTAAAAGTGGTTAATTTTTGTATTTGAAATAATAAGAATTGTGCAAATTTTTTTCGATTGTTGTGATTAATAGTGTGTCTTTTTTGTCTGAGTGTGAGTCTTAATGCTTTCATAATAATAATTATAACTTTTTTATCGGTATTGTGTTATGCGAAAATTGAATCATAAGATGCAAGAAGAAAGTTTGAAGGTTATTTTAGTATTTATATTTCAAGGTGTCTTGCTTAATAGTAAGCTATAGTGTTTTCTGATGTATTTATTTATTCAGAGAATATAATAAACTATTAATATATTTTAGAGAGTATTTAAAATAAATAAACCTTGTTTTTAAATTATTGGTATAAGGGATTTAACATAAAAGATTGGCGTAAAATTTGTTCTGTATTAATTAACTTTTATTATTTTGAACACGACTGATTTTTCTTCATTGAAGCTACATCCAAATTTATTAAAAAATTTAATGACTTTAGGTTATGATTTAATGACGCCTATTCAGAGGATAAGTTTACCAGTTATTCTATCTGGTAAAGATGTAATTGGTCAGGGTAAGACAGGTTCAGGTAAGACAGTGGCATTTGGCTTGGGTTTGTTACAAAAACTGGATGTTAAATTGTTTAAAGTGCAATCCATTGTTTTGTGTCCAACTCGTGAGTTGGCTAATCAAGTAGCAGTTGAAATTCAAAAATTAGCTAGAGTTATTAATAATATTAAGGTTGTGGTGTTGTGTGGGGGTGTGTCTTTTGGAGTGCAGATTAGTTCATTAAGACATGGTGTGCATGTTGTGGTAGGTACACCTGGGCGTGTTGAAGAACATTTGCGAAAAGGTACGCTTAAATTGAGTTATGTTAATACATTAGTTCTTGATGAGGCAGATCGTATGTTAGATATGGGTTTTCAAGGATCTGTTGACAATATTATTGAAACAATTCCTACTAATCGACAAACCTTATTATTCAGTGCGACTTATCTAGATACTATTATCAATATCACGCAGCGCGTGATGAAGTCTCCTGTTATGGTTAAGGTACCATTAACACATGAAAGGTCAACTATTAAGCAGTATTTCTATGAAATCAATACAGATAATGAACGTATGATGGCTTTGAGACTTTTGTTGGCAAAATATAAACCTGAGTCTAGTTTGGTGTTTTGTAATACTAAGCAGGATGCTCAAAAAGTTGCTAATGAGTTGGTTTATTATGGATTCTATGCATTAGTTATTCATGGTGATCTTGATCAAAGAGAACGAGATCAGGCGTTGATTAGATTTTCTAATAAAAGTGTGTCTATTCTCGTGGCAACTGATGTTGCAGCTAGGGGTCTAGATATTGACTCACTTGATATGGTTATTAATTTTAACATTGCTCATGATGAGCAAGTTCATACACATCGTATTGGACGTACTGGTAGAGCAGGACATTTTGGAATTGCTTGTACTTTGTATAGTAATAGAGAAATCTATAAACTTGATATATTAAGATTAAGTGCTGGGGATGATATTAGTTTAGATTCATTACCAAGTAAGCATTATTTAAATAACCCCATTAAAAAACCATCTATGATAACTTTGAAGATAGACGGCGGTAAGAAACAAAAATTACGTCCAGGTGATATTGTAGGTGGATTAACTGGGGAAAAAAAGGAGATTTCCTTCAATCAGATTGGAAAAATTAATGTGCTTAGTCAGTGGTCTTATGTTGCAGTTAATTCAAAATTGGTTAAAACGGCATTAAAAAAGATAAGATGTGACAAATTAAAAGGAAGGTCGTTTAAAGTAAGAATTCTTTCATAGATAAAATTTTTGTTGTTTAAGAATCACTAATAGATCTATTTGATTATTTTATTTTGAAATAAATCATCAGTTAGTATGTTTTTAATTAATTTAGGCGTTAAATATTCATAACTCTCCAATACTACTTTTATATTCTATATATTGTCTGTATTAAGTTTGTTGTCAATAATAAATATCAGTTAAATCCTTTCCTGATAAAAAAGTTAAAGTTATGATTGATCTAAGCTTTGGATTAATAATGATTAGTATTTAGCACTAAATTCAGTACAATATGATAACTTCGTCAAATAATTTTATAGAGTAATCTAAAGGATTTTTTAAATTTACTTTATTTTAAGTCATATTATTTTAAAATATTGATTTTTTGTAATTATAATATAAGAAAAGATCTAAGAAATCCTTATTAATTTGTGCGGATAAATCTTAGTAAGATCTATTATTTTGCAATTAATGTTTAAAATGACGCATACCTGTAAATACCATTGTGATGCCGTGCTCATTAGCTGCCTTAATAACCTGTTTATCACGTATCGACCCGCCTGGTTGAATAATGGCTTTAATGCCAGCTTGTGCTACTGAGTCAATACCATCACGAAATGGGAAAAAAGCATCAGACGCCATTACGCACCCCTTAATAATGAAAGCTGCGTCAGTAGCTTTCATACTAGCTATTTTAGCAGAGTAGACCCTGGACATTTGACCCGCACCAATCCCAATGGTCATCTTATTTTTAGCGTAAACAATAGCGTTTGATTTAACGACTTTAGCAACTTTCCAAGCAAATAATAAATCTTCTATTTGTTCTTTGGTTGGTGTTAAATCACTGACGTATTTTATATTATTTTCTGTGATAATGCCTAGGTCTTTATCTTGTACCAATAACCCACCAGTTACACGTTTATAATCTAAAGAAGGTTTTGCTGTGTTTAAATTACCACATTCTAGTACGCGTATATTTTGTTTGGTAGATAGTACTTGTTTAGCTTGTGTTTGTACACTTGGTGCAATAATGACTTCTACAAATTGTTTATCAATAATATTTTGAGCTGTATTTTTATCTAGTGGCCTGTTAAAGGCAATAATGCCACCAAATGCAGAAGTTGGATCAGTTCTAAAAGCATCTAAATAGGCATTTAGAATATTGTTACGAACAGCTATGCCACAAGGGTTAGCATGCTTAATAATTACACAACAGGGTTTGTTAAAACTACGTACACATTCAAGAGCAGCATCAGCATCTGCCATATTATTATATGACATTTCTTTACCTTGACATTGAATAGAAGATGCTAAACAAGATTCTGATAAGTTGCTTTCAACATAGAAAGCGGCTTTTTGGTGTGGGTTTTCACCATAACGTATTGATTGCGCTTTATTAAATTGTAGATTTATGGTGTTAGAGAAGCCATCTTTATTTTTACCTAAATAATTAGCAATTGCACCATCATACATGGCAGTATGTTCAAATGTTTTAAGGGCTAGCGTAGCTCTAGTTTTGAGTGTAGTATTGCCTAATTCGCTAATTTCATCCATAACTTTTTGATAGTCTGTGTTATTTACTATAACTGTAACAGATATATAATTTTTGGCACTTGATCTAAGCATTGCTGAGCCGCCAATATCAATATTTTCAATTGCATCTTCCAATGTACAATCAATTTTGGCAATTGTTGCTTGGAATGGATATAGGTTAACTATAACTAAGTCAATTGGCTTAATGTTGTTTTGCGTCATTATGTCCTCATCAATTCCACGACGTGCTAAAATACCACCATGAATTTTAGGGTTAAGAGTTTTAACCCGACCTGCCATTATTTCAGGAAAACTTGTGTAATCTGAGACTTCAATTACTGGAATATTATTTTCTATCAAAAGTTTTGCCGTACCACCTGTGGAAATAATATCGATATTATTATCTACCAAGAATTTGGCAAAATTAGTAATTCCATTTTTGTCAGAAACACTGATTAAAGCACGTTGTATAGACATTTTATTTCTTTAATATTTTATGCTAATTAAGGAATGATTATAAAGTGTTAGAGTTTGTATCGTTGAATTTTTTTAATGTGACAAGTGCTACTAATTAAAATGAAGTAAGTCTATTGATTCTACTATATTAATCTCTTAAGAACTATTGACAATTATATTATCATAAAATATTGGCAATAAACTCAAATCCACAAAAATAATTAAGATAGCATCTTCATGTTTACCTTATCAGTAAAGTGAATAAATATAACTATAACGACAGAGTTTAACACTACTAATATTGGTGAGCTATATAGAATCATTCAAGTAACGCCAGCCAATGGATAATATTTTGTTATTTATCTATATAAATATAGTAAATTAAAATAGATTGTATTGTCACTATTATTTATCTGTAGATACTTAAAAATAATACTCATTAGCATACAACTTAGACTGACTACTACTTAACAATATTTGTTCTGTACCTATAAAATTTCTCATATATATTATGTGATGAATTGTATTTCAATTTATAGATGTAATTAAAAATTAATATAGTTCGTTAAAAGAATACCTAAATTAGGTATAATTCTGATCTTCATTTGTCTTATAAATCACATGTCTGAAAATAAATCTGACCAAAAGTCACCGTCTAAATTTGAACGTTTAGGATTATCTAATACTATTTTGAATGTATTAGATTCTATTGGCTATGAAACTCCTTCCCCAATTCAAGAACAATGCATAACTCACTTATTAAATAATAAAGATATTATTGGTCAAGCCCAAACAGGCACGGGAAAAACCGCAGCATTTGTCCTCCCATTACTTGACAAAATTAACTTAAATATTAATGCACCACAATTATTGATTTTAGCACCTACCCGTGAACTTGCAATTCAAGTATCAGAAGCAGTACAAACCTATGCACGAGGTATGAAAGGTTTTCACGTATTGCCTATTTATGGAGGGCAATCTTATGATATTCAACTACGTCCTCTAAAACGTGGTGTACATGCTGTTGTTGGAACTCCTGGTCGAGTAATGGATCATATTGAAAAAAAGACTTTAAAACTAGATAATCTTAAGTCTTTCGTACTAGATGAAGCCGATGAGATGCTTAAAATGGGATTTATTGATGATATTAAATGGATAATGCAACGTATTCCAGAACAACGACAAATTGCTCTTTTTTCTGCTACTATGCCAAATGTTATCAAAAAAATAGCTAAACAATTTTTAAACCAGCCAAAAATTATTAAGATAAAAACAAAGACAGAAACAGCAACCACCATAACCCAAAAATACTGCATGGTTGGTGGCTTAGCAAAAAAGCTAGAAGCATTAACTCGTATTCTTGAAGTGACCGTATTTGATGCAATGATTATTTTTGTTCGAACTAAAACACTCACCGTAGAATTGACAGAAAAACTATCTGCTCGTGGTTTTTCAGCAGATGCAATTAATGGGGATATTCAACAAAATCAAAGGGAACGTATTATTAATAACTACAAACAAGGAAAAATTGACATCCTAATTGCTACCGATATTGCTGCCCGTGGTTTAGATGTAGAACGTATTTCTCACGTGGTCAATTATGATATCCCCCAAGATGCTGAATCTTATGTACATCGCATTGGCAGAACAGGACGTGCAGGTCGAAAAGGTGAAGCGATTTTATTCGTATCAAATCGTGAAAGACGTATGCTTAGTACTATTGAGCATGCTACTCGACAAAAAATAACTCCTATTGAACTACCTAGTGTAAAAATTATTAACACCAAACGAATTGAAACATTCAAACAAAATATAACACAAACTATTAACAATCAAAACTTAGAAATATTTAAAAAATTAGTTGGGGAATTTCAACAAGAAAATCCAAAAATTGAAATCTTACAAATTTCTTCTGCCTTGGCATATATTGCACAAGGTAATGAACCATTACTATTATCAGAAAAGGAGTCAAACATTGGATTCAATAAAACACCCAAAGAAAAAATAATAATCTCTATCAAAGCTAAACCACTAAAAGAATTTCCGGAAATTTCAATGTGTCGCTATAAAATTGAAGTGGGTAATAATAATAATGTTAAGACGAGTAATATTTTAGGTGCTATCGCCAATAAGACTAATATGGATAGTGAATATATTGGATCAATTCAAATTTTTGATCATTTCTCAACCATTGACTTACCTGCTAAGATGCCAAATGAAGTATTTGGAGTTTTACAAAAAATTATAGTTTGTGGTAAGTGCTTAAATATTGTAAAGCTCACTGAAAAAAATAACAAAGATACAATTGTAGGACGAATAGAAAAACGTAACTTTAGTCGGGGTAAATTCTCCAAGAGTAAAAACAATAACCAACGTGATAATAAAAACTATCACAGTAAAAACAAAAGATATGATAAACACAGTAGAAAACTAAAATTATCATATTAAGGTTTAAAATGTAATGAAATTGACGTGTTTTTTCCTAATTTTAATTTAGTTTAAACTTATTAAAAGAAGTGCGTATTTAATCGGGCAGGATTAACTAGTACTATTATTGTCTATATATTGTAATTATTATTACACTGCGCTTTATTCGTCATTATACTTTGTTTCAGAAGAAACAACCATAGCTACTTCTCTATCATAGTTCTGACGCTATTAGTCATATCAAAATAAATCAGAGGTGGTGTCTAATTTTCACCACTCGCGCTAACTTTTATTACTAGAATTTATCTTATCCCTCTTATTAATTGAAATAATTAATTTTATTTCAATTAGCTTTACAGCAACATATCTAATTTAATTAGTAGTAATCAAATAAGATATGTTTGAAGATATATTTATACTCTATGATAATGATCATTATCATATTTATTACACGACTATTAACACTGTAGAAAGTATTATTCTTTTGTTCTACTATAATTTGTTAGACTGAATACTTATATTTATACTGATAAATTACATTAAATAAATTACCAGATTAAATTTTTCAACTAAAAATCACAAACTATTATGCATTTTTACAAAAAATTAGAATATAAAGCTTTAATAATCTGACAAATATTTTTTTTTCAGTAAATATTATCCTTAATAATAAAAATATATGCTAAAATAAAAAGTGCTGTAAAGAATATGCTCAATAAAAAAATTAGTTTTGGGCTGCAGCTACTATTTATATCTATGTTGTTGATTGATTCAATGTCGGTTTTCGTACTCTATAAAGGTGGTCTATTTTTTCGGTAATTTTTAACTTATAGGAGAACACAATGTCTACAACAGGAAAAGTCAAATGGTTTGACGCAAAGAAAGGGTTTGGTTTTATTGAGCAAGAAACTGGTGGCGACGTATTCGTTCACTTTCGCGCTATTCAAGGCGATGGTTACAAATCATTAGAAGAAGGTCAAGAGGTAGAATTTGACTTAGAAGATGGTGAAAAAGGACCACAAGCTGTTAATGTCTTTCCAAAATAAATTATTATTTATTTAAATAACGAGCCCAGTTTAATCCATTGGGCTTATTTCCTATTACAAACAAAACTAGCAAAACTAGAATATATCTCCCTTCAAGCAAAGGGGATTAAACTTATAACAGTTGTACAGCTAAACTCTAAACTACTAACAAACTTTATTATTTTCAATAATAAATATTTAATTTATCCCCTATTTCAGATATAACAGTATCTTTTTTATCTAACTATATTTAAAATAGGGTAAAAATAATATCCTTTATTCATAGTATAAACTGTATAAACTCTACTATCGTATTCTCTCTATTGTAATACAATCTCTCTATTGTAATACAATTAGGTAGGACCTAATACTTTTCAACAGTATTTCTATATTTTTTTGAGTAATAATACAAGTAAGTGATCTTTACCTTGTCAATACTTTAGAAGATGCTACACTTATTATATTAAATTACTTACAAAAAATTGCTCTTGTCATTACTAATTTTAGCAGCTGGCGTATTTAGTTATTAGTAATATACTGTATATATTGTTAACATTATTTTTACTTTTTATATCATTTTTCCTTAGTTCAATTAAACCAACTTAATCATCTGAATATTCACCTTTAACAATTAAAATGTCTTTCCAAAAACAAAATTATCTATCTAATGGAATTATCAGGTAATTGATTTTTACTATTTATTAAAATAAATAAATCTCATCTTTTAATTACTAAACTAAGAATTAAAAATTTAATAAAAATATCTGATTAGTTTAATATTTTTTAGATGGTTATTAATCAGTAGATGGAGATCACAAGATATAAAATAATACCTAATTTATGTTACTGATATTTCTCAGAATAAAAGTGATTTAATTTTATTAACTAAAGAACAAAACACTATTATAGTTATAACTATATTATAAAAATTAAATACTACTTCAAAAAATTTATAATAACTCATCTAAATTACTTTGATAATTTGGTAGCCCATCTTCTTTTACTTCTAAAGTATATAAAAATCGCAATGATTCAAGAGGTGTTAAACAAAAATAAATTGCAAGAAAAAATAGTAAGATAGTTAAAGATAGTAATAATAAAAAACTAATATTAGTAATTTACCTTAAAGATATTCGGAGATTCGATATAGTATATGATTTTTACTAAAATTGAGACATAAGAAATTTATTCGTAAACAATTAATACACTAAACTAGTGTACTTATGAAAACATTTTATTGGTATGACTACGAAACTTTTGGAATTTCTCCAAAAATAGATAGAATCTCTCAATTTGCTGGTATCAGGACTGATGAGAATTTTAATATTCTAGATGAACAGATGTTTTACTGTAAACCTACTAATGATTGCTTATTATCACCTGAAACCTGTCTTATAACTGGTATTAGCCCGCAATTATGCGAACAAAAAGGAATGATTGAGCATAAATTTATTAAAAAAATTCATGCTCAACTTTCAACTCCAAATACCTGTATTGTAGGTTACAATTCAATTCGTTTTGACGATGAATTTACTCGTCACACATTGTATCGTAATTTTATAGACCCTTATACTTGGCATTGGAAAAATGGTAATACTCGTTGGGATATATTAGACGTTGTACGCTTATGTTATGCACTTAAAAAAGATACAAGTCTTAAATGGGGTTATGATGAGCACAATAAGGTAATATTTAAATTAGATCAATTATCATTAGCTAATGATATTGAACATACAAACGCACATAATGCTTTAGCTGATGTATACGCCACTATTGCAATAGCAAAAATCATTAAAAAAACACAACCACAATTATTTGATTATGCATTTAGTTTAAGAAAGAAGAAAACGATTAAGGAAAAAATCAAACTATTTGAACCGATGTTGTATACCTCAGGGATATATCCTGCTACTCTTTCTTGTACACGTTTATCAGTTGCCCTTGCTTATCATTTATATCATGATCGGGTCTTTGTGTTTAACCTTGATCAGGATCCTTGTATTTTATTAGAACTTAACATTAAAACACTTAAAACTTTAATGTTTACTAAAAATAATCAATCTGCATTATCAAAAGAAATGAAAGGATTGCAAATTAAAGAACTAATTTTTAATAAAAGCCCAATGTTTGTTCCTAATATTTATAAACTTGAGTCAAAAATTATTAAACAATTGAAAATTGATATGAGCACTTGCCTTCAACGACTTGAATTTATTAAAGAAAATAAGATTGTAATTAGTAAAATTGTACAAGATCTATACAGAAATGATCAGCAACGCCCACCAAGTTCTGATGTTGATCAAGCATTATATGATAATTTTATTAACGACAATACAGATAAATATATTTGCAATCAAATCCAAACTTTATCTACTAATGAACTAAAAAACTTTCATCCAAAGTTTAAAGATGAGAGACTTTCAAAATTATTAATACACTTCAAAGCTAGGAACTATCCCGATGTTCTAACTGAAAACGAAAAAGAAAAATGGTTTGAAACTGTACAAGAGCGAGTGCAAACAGGTAAAAATGGATACATAACCATTGATGATTATCTAGCACGAATTAACGTAATAAGGAAACAACATCCAAATCAAGAAAAATTATGGAAACAACTTGAAACTTATAGCAAGTCGTTCTTTTAGGGTATTTTCATTAGATTTAAATATAAGGTATAATGTTTAGCATTGAGAAAAAAAATAGGCAAAGAAAAAATGAACGCCGAGACACGTACAAAGATGTTTGGAAGGTTGCTTAAAAAGATACCCAATCCAACCACAGAATTAAACTATTCAACGCCATTTGAACTATTAGTGGCCGTAACATTGTCTGCCCAAGCAACCGATAAAAGTGTCAACAAGGTAACTGACAAATTATTTCCAATTGCCAATACACCTGAAACTATTTCTAAACTAGGGGAAAACACACTTCGAGATACAATAAGAACTATTGGCTTATTTAACTCAAAAGCTAAACATATTATTCAAGCTTGTAAAATTCTGATTGAAAAATACAACTCAGGTGTACCAAAAACTCGTAAAGAACTAGAAGCATTACCTGGTGTTGGTCGTAAGACTGCTAATGTTGTTCTTAATACTGCCTTTGGCCATCCCACTATTGCAGTGGATACACATATTTATCGTGTAGCCAACCGCACTGCTATTGCGAGTGGTAAAACTGTATTAGAAGTAGAGAAAAAATTGGTTAAATTCATCCCTAATGAATACCGAGTACCTGCACACCATTTAATGATTTTACATGGTCGTTATACCTGTAAAGCTCGATCTCCATTATGCACAGAGTGTATTTTGCTTGATCTTTGTGAATACGAAGAAAAAAATTTATAATTTTTTAAATAAGTAGCACTTAACCAATTAGAAACTCAAATAACATAGACAATATTTGCATGTGTAATCTACTTTTATTTTTTAAAAGATAGTTCTAAATTCACCATCTACTTGATATTAAAACTTACACATAATAGTTACAAATGAGTATTTAGTTTACTAAACTTCATCAAAATACTAATGACTATTTTTTGTTTTGGATTTAACAATTATTAGAGAAATTTATAGTTTATTAATAAATAATCATGATCTTATTGATTTTGAAAATTATTATAGTCATTGTAAAATTGATTTTACTTTAATCTTTTTATTTGGATAAAAAAGCATCTATAGAAAACAAAAGTTGGTTTTAGATTTTCACAAATAAGAAAAATCGGCTTATTGTTGAGCTAGATAATTCATAAAATTAAATGAAATAAACTTTTTAACAAAAAAAAGACTAAATTTTCCAATTGACAAAGTTACTAAGTAACTGCAACCCATCATATTGTGATTTCTCAGGATGAAATTGTACTGCAAACAGTTTATTTTGAGCAATAGCACAAGTGAAATCAATTCCATAACTAGTCAAACCAGCAACTACATTGGTGCTATTTTGTTCTACATAGTAACTATGTACACTATAAAAATGTGTATTATCATCAATATTATGCCAAAGTGGATGTTCTATTGTTTGTTTGACTGTATTCCAGCCCATATGTGGCACTTTAAGATTATTAGAAAATTTTACAATATTACCTTCTACAATAGATAAACCATCAGTACCACCATTTTCTGCACTAAAATCAAATAAAAGCTGTAAACCTAAACAGATACCTAAGAATGGCTTTTCATTAACACAATGTTTAATCACATTAATTAATTTATGTTTTACTAATGCTTCTATACAAGCGCCTATTGCGCCTTGCCCTGGAAAAACAATGCGATCAGCTTGTATAATTAATTTAGCATTATTAGTTATAACTACATTGTCATTAGGAGCAACATATGTAAGTGCTTTTTGCACACTGCGTGTGTTACCCATGCCATAATCAATAATTACGATACTTTGCACGAATACTTAGAGTGATCCTTTGGTTGAAGGAATACCTTCTTGACGTTCATCTTTTGTTATTGCTATACGTAATGCTCTGCCAAATGCTTTAAAGATGGTTTCAGCTTGATGATGGGAATTAATTCCTTTAAGATTATCGATATGTAATGTAACTAAAGCATGATTAACAAAGCCTTGGAAAAATTCTGAAATCAAATCAACATCAAAAGTGCCAATCATAGCACGTGTGAAATTTACATTCAAATTTAGACTAGGACGACCAGAAAGGTCCAATACAACTCGAGATAAAGATTCATCCAATGGCACATAAGAATGGCCATAACGTATAAGGCTTTTTTTATCACCTACTGCTTGAACAAAGGCATTGCCTAATGTAATTCCAATATCTTCAACACTGTGGTGATCATCAATTTGTATATCACCATCACATTTAATAGTTAAATCCATTAATCCATGCCGTGCAACTTGATCCAGCATGTGGTCTAAAAATGGAACACCAGTATCTATACTTGCATCGCCTATCCCATATAAATTTAACTCAACATTAATGTCAGTTTCATTGGTTTTTCTAGATACTTTAATCATATTTATTCTGCAAATTAAAATAATTTTTTATTATAACTATTGACAAAAATAATAACCATTACAAAATAAAGGAATAAAGCTAAAGCAGTTATAAAACTAATAATTTCGGTAATAATCAACATAATCAAAATACCAATAATACTTATATAAAACAACTAAATTACTCCTAAGATATAAACAAAACAACCGGCAAAAAACTTTTAATAAGTAGTTTTTGTGATATCAAGTTATAAATATTCCTCAATTAAAATTTCAGCAATTTGTACGGTATTAAGCGCTGCACCCTTACGAATATTATCAGAGACTACCCACAAGTTTAGAGCTTTTTCATGGGAAATATCCTCACGAATACGACCTACAAACGTATCATCATGATTAGTTGCCTCAACAAATGGCGTAGCATATCCACCATCTTCACGCTTATCCATAACCGTTACACCGTTTGCTTTTGATAGAATCTTAGTAGCTTCAACTGCAGTAATTTTTCTTCTAGTTTCAATATTAATTGCCTCGGAATGACCATAAATAACTGGTACACGAACTGCTGTTGGATTGACTAATATATTTTCATCTTCAAAAATCTTTTGAGTCTCCCATACCATTTTCATTTCTTCCCTAGTATAACCATTGTCCTGAAAAACATCAATATGTGGAATGACATTAAACGCAATTTGCTTTGGATAAATCTTAATATCAATCTCTTGGCCATTTAACAATTTAACTGTTTGATCTGTTAGTTCAGTAATAGCCTCTTTACCAGAACCAGACACTGCCTGATAAGTAGCAACATTAATACGCTTAATCCCTACTGCATCATAGATCGGCTTAAGTGCTACTAACATTTGAATAGTTGAACAATTGGGATTGGAAATAATATTACGTTTTGTGTAATCTATAATCGCATGGGGATTTACTTCTGGTATCACTAATGGAATATCTTTATCACGGCGAAAATATGCCGTATTATCAATCACAATACACCCTGAATTAGCTGCAATTGGTGCATATTTCTTAGAAATTCTACCTCCGGCTGAAAACAAACTAATTTGCACTTGTGAAAAATCAAAAGTATTTAAATCCTGTACCATCCAACTTTTACCCTGACAAAATACTTTTTTACCAGTAGAATTAGCGCTCGCTAAAGGATATAAACTATTAATTTGAAAATTTCGCTGTTCTAAAATAGAAAGAATCATCTCGCCTACTACACCTGTTGCACCAACAACAGCAACATCATACTTTTTTTTCATAAAATTATAATTTATAAGTTATATAAATAGTATTATACTTGAGTTTTAATCAATATTTTCTTCGTCAAAAACAGGTTATTTTTAACTTATTTCACTATTCAAGATGGTTATTTTATTATTTATTTAAGTTTCTTTATATTTTTTCCTATTGTTATTTTTACCAAAATAAAAACTTTCCTAAAAGGCAACTATGGTTGCGTATTTAACATTAAAAATACTTTTGTTATAGTTGAATTTAACACTAAGCAATTATATTGTTTCACAATTTTTTTATATAAATATGATTTGACTAATTTTAGTATAAATATAAATTTTTCGTCAATATCTAAAAAGAAATAATAACAAAAATATAATTAAAAATTAATACCTTAGAGCGGGGTAACCATCAAAACATTAACAATACATAATTACCAACGCCTATACAAATAAAAATCAACACTATGGAAATATAACAATTTAAATATTCCTTTATTATAAAACAAATACTAGATCAAAGAATCATTATGTATAGCATACGAAAAATATATTTTAGTCCTTACGCTAAAAACTAATATAAAAAAATATACTAACGACACATTATTAATAAATACCATTTAAATTTTTGATAAATTAAGATAAATTTGATATTATTTCTTACTTTCAAACTTATTTTTCATACTATATTATCAATATCAATAAATTTATACTGAACGTTAAATTTTTCACTCAAGTGTTGACATAATGCTTGTACTCCATAACGCTCGGTAGCATAATGACCTGCAGATATAAAAGCAATATTGTTCTCTTTGGCGATAGCTGGCGTTTGTTCTGATATTTCTCCAGTAATAAAACAATCAGCACCAATATTAATTGCGTGTTTAATATAGCTTTGAGCATTACCAGTACACCATGTAATTTTTTTAATTTGTTGGTTAGGGTCGCCAAATACTAAAGGTATACGTTGTGTAATATTTTGCACTACTTGAGACATCTTAATAAGTGATAATTTAACTTCACCTTGCCAAACCAAAGTATTGCTAATAGGAGTTGGATTAACAATGTTAAGCTGCATTGCTAGTTGAATATTATTACCAACTATAAGGTGAGCATCCAAAGGAAGATGATAAGCAAATAGATTAATATTTTTTTCTAGTAAAATCTTGATGCGATTTTTTTTGATGCCGGTAATTACTAGGCTTTCATTTTGCCAAAACAATCCATGATGAACAAATAGAGCGTCAGCTTTTTCATCAATTACTCTTTCAATTAAATCCTGATTGACGCTAACACCAGAAATGATTTTTCTAATTTGTTGACGCCCTTCAATTTGCAAACCATTTGGACAGTAATCATCAAATGTATCTACATTAAGATAATCATGACAATATTCAGATAGGATTTTATTATCAATCACTTATACTATACCCCTTTGCGAGATGTAGAATTTTTCTACAATATTAATAAATTTTTGATTTTGTTCTTCAGTACCAATCGTTACACGTAAACAATTAATTAATTTCTTTTTTACACTTAAATTTTTAATTAAAACGCCATTTTCTTTCAAAAAATCGAACAAAATATTTGTATTAGGAGCTTTAAATAAAATAAAGTTTGTTTGTGACGGATAAACTTTTAAAACATTTATTTTAATAAGTGCATCAAATAATACCTGACGTTGAACAAGAATAACACTAACATTAGCATTAATAGTATTTTTTTCTTGTAAAAGAAAATTAGCACTAACCTGGGTTAATATATTTATATTATAAGGTAAACGTAATTTATTTAATTGATTTATTGTGTCTTGCGTAGCAATTAACAAACCTAAACGTAAACCAGCAAAACCAATTTTAGAAACTGTTCTAAGTAAAACTAAATTTGGATACTTGGCAATATCTGTTAAAAAACTATCTGTTGTGTATGCATAATAAGCTTCATCAAGCACAACCATTGCCTTAGTTGAGCTAATAATATGCTCAATAATTTCTCGATTAAACGTATTGCCTGTTGGATTATTTGGATAAGCAATAAAAATTAATTTAGGATTATAAGTTTTTATTGCTTTTTGCATAGCATCATCGTCAATCTCAAAATCATCTGTTAATAAAACGCTCTGATAATTAAGACGTGTAAATTTTGTAATCATTCCATACATCACAAAACTTGGTTCAACACTTAAGACAGTATCTCCGGTATCACATGCCAAGGCTAATAATTGGATTAGTTCATCCGATCCATTGCCTAGTAATACGCCAAATTCTTTAGGAATATTCATTAACAATCTAAGTGTTTGATTCAATTTATCTGAACTATGGCTTGGATAACGATTAAGCTGTACATCACCTAAATAGGTTAAATATTGATCTGTTAATTCGTCAGATAAAGGAAATGGAGATTCCATGGCATCCATTTTTATCATATTAGTAGAAATTGGCACATGATAGGCATTAATCATCTTAATATCGGATCTCAACCAATTGTTAATAAAGCTCATAATGGTTTTTGTCTATTTGGATGTAATTGCATTTTACCAATACTTTTAGCATTCAACAAAGTTTGATATGTATAGTCTAATGCTTGCTTACTTGCAATTTCAATATCCAAACCTAATGCAATTAATGCACTCATTGCGCTTGAAAGTGTGCAACCAGAACCATGATAACTACCTGGTAGCTTTTGATAAGAGAAGCTTTGAATAAGTGTTCCGTAGTGATACAAACAATGTTCAATCACATCATCAGATGAGTCAGTTTTTGTGAGTAAAATCCAATTATAAGAGAGTTTTTTAATAGCTTTTTGTTCATCCTGTTCGCCGGCCAAAATTTGTAATTCTGTTAAATTAGGCGTAATAACTTTTGCTATTGGTAATAATTGATGTTTTAAAAAATCAATTAGAACACTATCTAAAAAATTAAAATTACTACTAGATTTAACAATTGGGTCAAGAACTATGATTTTATTTTTAACCAACTTAGTAATGGTTCTAATTTGCTGAATTGAAGATAATAAACCTATCTTTACCACTTCAAAATCAACATCAGCTTGTAAACACTCAAATTGTTGAATAATAAAATTGTAATCCACCTCAACTAAATTCTCAACTGACACTGTATTTTGTACGGTAAGGTTGGTAATAATCACTAATGGTGTTACGCCAAATTGATTGATACTTTCAATATCAGCAACTAATCCTGCACCACCACAAGGGTCAAGCCCTGATAAAACTAAAACTGCATTATTCAAGCTTGTTTTCTTTTTTGATTAAGAAATCTACCACTTTAAGCATATCAATATGTGAACCTGCATATGTTGCATCGGTCAAGTATTTACCATTAACAATAATAGCTGGCACACCTGTAATCTTATATTTAAGCGTACTTAACTTAGATCTATTTACTTTAATTTTCACATTAAAAGAGTTTAATGCTGTTTCTATCTTATTTTTATTAATGCCAAAACTTGCCACCCAATTAACAAAACTTTCTTTAGAATTAAAATGTTTATTATTTACATGGATTACATCAAATAATTCCTCATGCAGTTTTTCAACTAGGTTTAACTCCTCTAATACAAAATAAAAAATTGCACCATTCAACCAGCGTTTAGAAAAAATAGCTGTTTGGCGAATAAATTCAACATTACTAGGCTTAGTTTTAAGCCACCTATTTATAAATGGTTCAAGATTATAACAATGTAGGCAGTAGTACCAAAATAACTCACGCACTTCAATTTTGTCACCCGTGATAGTTTTAACAGGTGGATTAAGCACTATATAATCTATACCAGCTTCATAATCTTTCGAAAATACAAAACTAGAAAATGCAATAAATAAAATAAATAGTATCTTTTTCATAGTGATTCCGTATTTAAAATGTCAATATTATACGATTTTAATCCATCCATAGTTGCCTGTAACTGAGTATAAGTTTGATGTTCTTGTGGATGAACCAGGTTTGGGTTTAACTCTGCCAATGGCATAAGTACAAAATTATATTTCAGAATATCATCTCTTGGTAAGTTGTAATTTTGATCAATAACTGCATCATATAAAGTTAAATCAAGATCAATTGAACGGGATGAAAATTTTGACATCTCTCTATCCCTACCAAGATTTTCTTCAATGTCATGTAATATATTGATCACCTGAGCAATTATTAAATTAGTGGTTGCATTAATACCAATATTATAAAAATTATCACCTTTAAAACCAAATGCTCTAGATTCATAAACCTTAGAAAAAATAGTATTTTCAAACATTACTTTAATAGCATAAATCGCCTTAGATAGATTTTTCCTACGATTTTGGTTTGAGCCAATATTAATATGAATATTGGCCATTACTACGTTCAATGACAATACCTACTCCTTGCGCACCTGTCAACACTTCGCCTTTATTCAAGGTAAGTTTTATCCAAGTAACTTTAAATTCTTTCAATACAATTTGAGTAATTCTTTCAGCCAAAGTTTCAACTAATTGAAATTCACTACACTGAACAAAATCAATTAATCGCTTTGATACTGCCTTGTAATCTAAAGCTTGATTAATATGATCGGTTTTACTGGCAGCTTTAATATTAGCTGACATTTCAATATCCAACACAATATCTTGACGAATTTTTCGCTCCCAATCATAAATACCAATAACCGTATCAATTTTTAATCCTTGTATAAATATAATATCCATTATAAAATTTTAAGAAGCTAAAATTACTAATCCAATTAAACCAGAAAGAAGCATTATGTTACCTGAGTTATTCTTTACTATTATTATCCTTAGTTATCTAATTGGTTCAATTTCAACAGCCATTATTATTTGTAAAATATTTAATCTACCTGATCCTAGAACTCAAGGGTCAAACAATCCAGGCGCTACAAATATACTTAGGATAGGCGGGAAGAAAGCAGCTGTCATCACACTCATTGGAGATGGACTTAAGGGTATAATTCCAGTATTAATCGCCCAATACTTAGCTTTAGATACATTTAATATTACTTGGATTATCTTCGCAGCATTTTTAGGTCATGTATACCCCATCTTCTTTAACTTTAAAGGTGGAAAAGGAGTTGCAACCTTCCTAGGTGCTTTACTTGCCCTCAGTTATCCTACTGGACTAAGTTTTATAATCACTTGGATTTTTGTAGCAAAAGTACTGAAAATCTCATCATTATCAGCACTAGTAGCTACCGCATTTACACCAGTTTATTTCTATCTAATTACTAATAATTTGATTGCTACTTATGTCATTATTTCAATATGTATATGGATTTTTTACACCCATAAAAGTAATATTAAGAGACTATTTAATAACCAAGAAAATAAAATCAATTAGCACTTATAATCTCAACATTTATACTAAAAAATTAATGTTATAATAACAAGTTTATTTAAAATTAAATGCTACAATACTATGTTAATAAGGAAAAAATTTAGTAAAAAAGATGCTAAAAACAAGATAAAAAAATTACAAAATAACAAATATGTTATGCATAAAAATAATGTTATGTCTGGTAATGCGTTATTAAGCTTATCAGAAATAGCAGGAGATTACCCTTATGCTAAAAAGATGCACGTTGAAGAATACGAGAATGAAAAATATTTATTACAAACAGAGTTACTAAAAGCACAAGACTGGATTAAAAATTACAATAAAAAAATTATCTTATTATTTGAAGGCCGTGATGCAGCTGGAAAGGGTGGTACAATTAAGCGTTTTATGGAGCACCTTAATCCTCGTGCTGCACGTGTTATTGCTTTAGAAAAACCATCAAGAGTAGAACTAGGGCAATGGTATTTTCAACGCTACATTAAACATTTTCCTACTAATGGAGAAATGGTGCTATTTGACAGATCTTGGTATAATAGAGCTGGTGTAGAACGTGTTATGGGGTTTTGTAAAAACTCAGAATATCTGGAATTTATGCGACAAGCACCTTTATTGGAACGCATGCTAGTTAATGACGGCTTTATGCTTTCTAAGTACTGGTTTTCTGTTAGTCATCAAGAGCAATTAAGGCGTTTCCATTTACGTAAGAACGATCCCTTAAAAAGGTGGAAGTTAAGTGAAATTGATTTACAATCATTAACAAAATGGGAACAATATACCAAAGCTAGAAAAGATATGTTTTTTTACACTAACACCGCTGATTCATCTTGGATTGTTGTAAAATCAGATGATAAAAAACGCGCAAGAATTAATTGTATTAGGCATTTTCTTTACTATTTAGATTATCCTCATAAAGATACTAAAATAGTTTTTAAGCCTGATTCAAAAATTATTGGAAGTGTGAGTAATTTATATAAGAATAAGGAGGATATTTGATATCAAATAAAAAACAACAATTAAAAGATGCTATACAAATTGCAAGAAAAGCAGAAATTGAAGCCTTAATTGCAACTGAGAAAGCTCAAAAATCTGTTAATAAAATAGTAAAATTAAGAAAAGAGTTAGATGTACAGTATAAAAAATTAGCCAAAAAAATTAAAAAAAGTAAAAAAAACAACGACAAGAAAATAGAGTATTTTTCTAAAAAGGAAGTAAAAAAAGCAAAGAAAAAAAAATCTTTAAAATAATCCAAGTTCTTAATTAGTCTCTATTATGCTAACCATTATAAATAGTGAGGAGGTAGTACTATATTTTTAGTAATTTTTCTTTTAAAAAATAGTTATATAATAAATTAAGTTTTAATATTCACATTTTTTTTAATAAATAAAATGCAAATATTGCCAATACAATAATTATACTTAATAAGACTAGAATTGATACCCAAAACTCAGAAGTGCTAACGCCTAAAAATCCTAATCTAAAACTATCAACCATATAATAAATAGGATTAAATTTAGATATATTTTGCCAAAACTGAGGTAGTATTTCTACATTATAAAATATACCGCCAAGATAAGTCATAGGCATAAGAACAAAAGTAGGAACAATAGAGATATCATCAAATGATTGGGCAAAAATAGCGTTAATAAATCCTGCTAATGAGAATAATATTGAGGTAAATAAAAAAATAATAAGTACAATTAGTATGTTGTTTATTTCAAAGTCAATAAAAATGCTCATAGCAATAGAAACCCCCAAGCCAACTGCAAAGCCTCGCGATACACCGCCAGATACATAACCTAATAAAATAACCCAATAAGACACAGGTGCTACTAATAATTCTTCAATGCTATGATTAAATTTTGCCAAAAAAAATGATGTTACTGTATTAGTATAAGAGTTAGTAATAACCGTCATTAGAATCACTCCAGGAATTATATAATGTAAATAATCCACACCTTGCATATCACCAATACGCTTGCCCATCAAACCACCAAAGATTAATAAATATAGTGACGTAGTGATAATAGGTGGAAAAATAGTTTGCACCCAAATGCGAGAAAATCTTAAAATTTCCTTAATAACAATGGTTTTATAAGAAATCCACATCATTTCTCCTTGTTAGTTAAGTATAAAAATAAAGTTTCTAAACGATTTTGAGCGCTATGAATATAGTCCACACTAACACCTTGTGTATCTAAATTATGTAACACACTGGTAATGCTAATATCTGTGTTCAATACAACTTGTAATGAATGGTCATCTAAACGTTCACATTTAAACCTATCACTTGTTATAGTCTGAGGCAATTGAGTTAAGCTTTCCAAAATCAGCACTTGTTTGTCAACTTGTGACAATAATGCCTTCATACTAGTTTGCTTAATCACTTTGCCTTTATTTAGAATAGCAACATTACGACAAAGTAACTCAGCCTCTCCAAGATAATGTGTAGTTAAAATAATAGTCATTCCTTGACGATTAAGTTTACTCAAAAAACGCCATATTGAATGGCGTATTTTAACATCAACACCTGCAGTAGGTTCATCAAGAATTAATATCTTGGGTTGATGAATGAGCGCCCTTGCTAACATTAAACGTCTCTTCATACCACCTGATAATGATTTAGCCATATCAAAACGTTTTTCCCAAAGATCTACTTCCTTGAGTAAAAGCTCAGCTTGAATTTTAGCTTTTGACTTAGCAATACCGTAATAACCTGCTTGGTTAATCAAAATTTCCTCAACAGGTTCAAAAGGATTAAAATTAAATTCTTGCGGCATTAATCCAATTAATTTTTTCACCTGATTGACATGGTTACTTTGATTAAAACCTAATACCTTAATACTACCTGAAGTTTTATTAAGTAACCCGCAAATAATACCAATAACTGTTGTTTTTCCTGCACCATTACTTCCTAACAATGCATAAAAATCACCATGATCAACACAAAGATCAATACCTTTTAATGCTTCTAATTGATTAGCATAAGTTTTTTTTAAACCTTTAATGAGTAATGCAGTAGACATAATGAGTTTTGAATAAAAATCAAAACATTTTAACATTTATCCCCTTTTATTAGCTATTTTTGCGATAATTACCCACTTTAAATTATTTTCCAAAACATATAAAACTTATGATGAACATAAAAAATATAGTACTACCTGATATTGGTGATTTTTATGAAGTTGAAGTAATTGAGATTTTAGTAAATGTTGGAGACAAAATAAACACTAATGATAGTATAGTAACCTTGGAAAAAGATAAATCTTCTATGGAAATTCCAAGCCCTTTTACAGGTATTATTACGAAAATTGAAGTCAATATTGGCGACAGAATTAAAGAAAATGATATTATCTTGAGTATTTCAAGTGAAAATAGTAAGATTCAAAATATCAATAAAAATATCAAAAAGGAGTATCCTAAACCAAAAATTATACCCGTTGTTGTACCTAATATTGGTGATTTTGATGAAATTGAGGTCATTGAAATTCTAGTCAATGTAGGGGATGAACTATCTGTGGAAGATAGTATAATCACTTTAGAAAGTGATAAAGCTTCAATGGAAATCCCAACACCAGTTGCAGGCAAGGTTATTAATATTAATGTTGCACTAGGAGATAAAATCTCTCTAGGTACGCTAATTCTTAATATTAGAAGTATAGCTGAAGAAACACTTACTGAAATTAAAACGCAAAGTTCAACGCCAATACCACTGATACCGCCGAATCCTAGTACACTAACGCCTATAACAACTAACATTAATCAAATAATTTCAGAACCAATCAGAGGCAACTCGCACGCTTCACCTTCTATTCGTAAACTAGCTAGAGAGTTAGGTGTTGATTTATCATATATAACTGGCACAGGAAGAAAAGGCAGGATTTTAGATACTGACCTTAAAAGTCACGTTAAACAAATTATGACTTCTGATAATTTTAACAGCGTCATTCCTAAACCACCAATAATTGATTTTTCTAAATTTGGCGACATTGAAACAATCAAACTATCCAGAATAAATAAATTATCAGGTAAACATTTAACTACCTGCTGGTTAAATATTCCCCACGTTACCCAATTTGATGAAGTTAACATTAATCAAATGGAAGCATATCGACAAGAACAAAAATCTAATGGCATTAAACTTACTCCTCTAGTTTTTATTATGAAAGCATTGGTTCAAACGTTGAAAAATCATCTGCGTTTTAATGCCTCACTTGATGAATCAGGTGAAAACTTGATTATTAAAAAATATTTCAACTTAGGAATTGCAATGGACACACCAAAAGGCTTAATTGTTCCAGTTATTCGTAATGTTGAAAAAAAATCTTTAACTGATTTGGCTAAAGAACTTTTTGAAACTTCCAAAAACGCACGAGAAAATAAATTAAAGCCCGTAGATATGCAAGGTTCAGGCTTAACTATTTCCAGTTTAGGTGGTATTGGTGGTACTCAATTTACCCCTATTGTTAATGCGCCAGAGGTGGCTATTTTAGGTATATCACGTTCATATTTCAAACCCATTTGGAATGGTAAAAATTTTATCCCAACTTTAACATTGCCACTAGCATTGTCCTATGACCATCGCGTGATTGATGGTGCACAAGGTGGACGATTTATGGCAGAATTAAATGCAACATTAAGAGAGGCAAGTTATGATTAAGACTCAAGTTGTTATTATAGGCTCTGGTCCTGGTGGTTATACAGCTGCCTTTCGTCTGGCAGATTTAGGTAAACAAGTTACTCTAATTGAACGTTACAACGCTTTAGGTGGTGTATGCTTAAATGTCGGCTGTATTCCTTCTAAAGCACTTCTTCATACAGCCCAAATCATCAATGAAGCAAAAGATGCCTCGCATGTAGGCGTTACCTTTAATGAACCATTAATTAGCATTAATGGTATACGCACAAATAAAGACAACATCGTATCCAAACTAACAAATGGTATCAAAACTTTAGCAAAAGCAAGAAAAATTAATGTTATAACAGGTTATGGAAGATTTGTCTCAGCTAATAAAATTGCAATCGAAGATAGCGACAATATTATTGAATTTGAACAATGTATTATTGCTACAGGTTCACAAGTTACCAAAATCTCCGCTCTTCCATTTGATGATGTTCGTGTAATGAATTCAACAGATGCACTAAACTTATCTAATATACCAAAACGTTTGTTAGTTGTAGGCGGGGGTATTATTGGCTTAGAAATGGCAACAGTTTATAACGCGCTTGGTAGCGAAATTACTGTAGTTGAACTTTCTGACCAACTAATTACTAGTGCTGACAAAGACATTGTTAATCCACTACTTAGGCGTATAAAAAAACAATATGCTAACATCTTTTTAAACACCAAAATAACTAAAATGGAGGCATTAAAAGAAGGTATTAAAGTCAGATTTGAGGGGAAAAACACTCCAAAATTCGACACCTTTGATAAAATACTAGTCGCTGTTGGTCGCACCCCTAATGGAAATTTGATCGATTGTGAAAAAGCTGGTGTTGAAATAAATGATTTGGGCTTTATTCCTGTCAATAAACAAATGAAAACTAATGTTAATAACATTTACGCCATTGGCGACATTATTGGTCAACCTATGCTTGCCCATAAAGCCATACATGAAGCTAAGATTGCAGCAGAAGTCATTTGCGGATACAAATCAGGTTTTAATGCCCTTACCATCCCATCTATTGCCTATACCGATCCAGAAATTGCTTGGACAGGAAAAACCGAAAAAGAACTCAAAGCTGAAGGAATATCTTATGAAAAAGGTTTATTTCCTTGGACAAATTCAGGTCGTAGTTTAAGTATTGGTAGATCTGAAGGAATTACCAAAGGATTATTCGATGCAAAAATAGGCAAAATTTTAGGCATGGGTATTTGCGGCACCAATGCAAGTGAGTTGATTGCTGAAGCAACACTAGCTATTGAAATGGGTTGTGATATGGATGATATTGCATTAACTATCCACGCCCACCCAACTTTAAGTGAAACTACCGCCTTTGCAACTGAGATGGCACAAGGTACAATTACAGATTTATTATCATCAAAAAAGAAAAAATGGGGAGAGTTTATATGAATATAAAACAAGCAAGAAGAAATGTCATCGAACAACAAATACGTCCTTGGGGCGGCTTGAATTATATTGCTAATAATGCACTTAAAGACACGCCAAGAGAAAATTTTGTACCAGAGAAATATAAAAATCTTACATTTGCAGATATTGAAATTCCACTTACTAGTAAAGCAAAAATGCTTTTTCCAAAAATTGAAGGTCGATTATTGAATGCACTTAATATTAGAAAACATGAAACTGTACTAGAGATAGGAACAGGTAGTGGTTATTTAACATCTGTTCTATCAAAATTATGCAAATCTGTAACCAGTCTTGAAATTGATGAAAATCTTAGTCATAGCGCCAAAAAGAGAATTGATATATTGGGTATTGATAATGTTATTTTAAAAGTGGTAGATGCTTCTAAGGACTGGAAGTCTAATGATTTCTTTAATGTAGTGATTATTAGTAGTTCAATGCCTAAAATTACAGGCCGTTACTTTCATTTGTTAAATGTAGGTGGTAGAATTTTTGTGATTGAAGGTACTAAGAACGTTATGAGTGCAAAACTTATTACTCGAATTAGTAAGAATAAATGGAATACAAAATCCTTATTTGAAACACAATTAGACACTATGCAAGGGTTAGAATCATCAAATAATTTTAAATTTTAATCATGAACTTATTTTTTGATTTTGTCTTAAAAAAAGCCTCATTAGGGCTTACACTTTTGTTACTAATTGCTATATTTTTTATAGCTCAAATATCTGATTTTCAACTAGATGCATCTGCAGACTCTTTAGTACTAGAAGGTGACGAAAACCTGCGTTATTATAAAAACATTAAAAAAAATTATGGGTCTGATGATTATTTAATCATCTCTTATCAGGTTAAAGACAATTTAATTACACCTAAACAACTTGATCATCTTAGAAAATTTAAACAAGATTTAACTAAAATTAACCAGATCAGGTCAGTAACAACTATTCTAGATGTACCACTTTTTAGATCTCCTCCATTATCTTTAGCAGAACTAGCTAGTGAAAATATTAGCATTGATAATGATAATGCTAACTTAGCTTTAGCTAATAATGAATTCAAAAATTCACCTTTATATGCTAACAATTTAGTTAGCCAAGATGGAAAAACAACTGCTATTCTAGTGACACTAAAAAATAATCAAAAATTCAAAGAATTACGTGAAAATCTTGACAAAATGCGCATCCAAAGAGCTAATAATAAATTATCAAATGACCAACAATTAAAACTTAAAATTATTGAAAAGCAAGTTTTAAAGAATATCACTATCCAAAATAAAATACAAGCACAAACAATTGCCCAAATTCGAACTACTATTAACCAATATTCAAACAAGGCTCATTTATTCTTAGGTGGGTTACCTATGATAACTACTGATATTGTGACCTATATTAGCAATGATTTGATCATATTTAGTTTAGCAGTTATTGGGTTGATGAGTTTAATTTTAACGATTATTTTTAAAAGTATTCGATGGGTTATTATTCCAATTGGAATAAGTATTTCCAGTTCGCTTATCATGACAGGTATTTTAGCTTATTTAGGTTGGAAAATTACCATTATTTCATCTAATTTTTTTTCATTATTACTAGTTATGACACTTTCTATAGTTATTCACCTTATAGTTAGATATAGAGAAATTTCCCAGCTTAATCCAAATATCAACTCACATCAACTAATTAAAGACACCTTATCGCAAATGTTTAAGCCTTGTTTTTTTACAACTTTAACCACATTTATAGCTTTTAGTTCTTTACTTATTAGTGGTATCAGGCCTGTGATTAATTTTGGTTGGATGATGTCAATTGGCGTTATTATTGCTCTTGTGTTATCGTTTTTAGCTTTTCCGATGATCATGAGTTTGTTACCAAAAGCAAAAAT
Source organism: Candidatus Vesicomyidisocius sp. Agig_15_S12 (assembly GCA_021730225.1). Classification (GTDB taxonomy): domain Bacteria; phylum Pseudomonadota; class Gammaproteobacteria; order PS1; family Pseudothioglobaceae; genus Ruthia. The sequence goes on along the minus strand of CP072532.1, from coordinate 890,436 downwards.
TACAAAACACAAAACCGAACTAAGAGCTACCACTTTATTGGCTAAATTTGTAGAAAAATTTGGCAATCATTTATTGGTAATATTGGCAATATTGATATTAGGTTCTGGATTTGGGATTAGCAAACTTAGTGTTGAAAATCGTTTTATTAATTATTTTAAACAAAACACAGAGATCAACCAAGGGCTAACTCTGATTGATAAAGAACTGGGTGGCACCATTCCACTAGAAATTATTTTTGACAATTTAGCAGAAGACTACTGGTTTGACGAGGATTTACGTAATGAGATACATGATGTTCATCAATATCTTAATTCTTTAGATGAAACTGGTAAAGTGTTATCAATTGACACTTTAATGCAGATTCTAACCCAGGCTAATGATGGTAAAGCACCTAATGGATTTCTCTTAAATATTATTCATTCACAATTACCTGAACGTGCTAAAGTACAAGTGTTATATCCTTATTTATCTGAGAACAGTGGAGAACTAAGAATGGTTATCCGTATTAGAGAAACTGAAAAACAATTAAAACGTGGAAAATTAATTGATCAAATACAACATCATATTTCTACTGAACTTGGATTTAAACAAAATAGTTTTCATTTAAGCGGTATGCTAGTTTTGTACAATAACATGTTACAAAGTTTATTTGACTCGCAAATAAAAACGATTACTGTGGTATTTGTAATGATTTTTATCATGTTTTTATTTATTTTCAAATCATTTAGTTTATCCATCCTTGCATTAATTACAAACACTTTACCATCACTTTTTATTCTTGGTATTATGGGATTATTAAATATCCCACTAGACTTAATGACTATCACTATTTCAACAATTGCCATTGGTATTGGCGTTGATAATGCTATTCACTACATCCATCGTTTTAAGCATGAATTTAAGAAAGACAAGGATTATATGGCAACTATGTATCGCTCACATGCTAGCATTGGATTAGCTATGTTCTACACCTCAATTACAGTTACAATAGGCTTTTTAATTTTAGTTTTATCTAACTTTATACCCAGTATTTATTTTGGCGTATTTACTGCTATTGCAATGCTTAGTGCACTATTTGCCAATTTAACCCTATTACCTAAATTAATACTAATAATAAAACCAAAAATTAATATATAAATCTACATTAATGAATTAAAAAAGATTATGCCAATAATATTCATTTATCGTTAATACCAATGACAAAACAACATTATTTTGACGTTCTAATTATTGGTACAGGTAGTGCAGGACTAATGAGTGCATTACAATTATCAGATAATTTTAATGTTGCGCTAATTGCCAAAGATAAAATATTAGAAGGCAGTTCATACTATGCGCAAGGCGGTATATCTGCTGTGCTAGACATAAATGATAACTTTACTACTCATGTACAAGATACCTTGTTAACTGCAGCAGGCTTAGGTGATGAAACTGCCATTCGCTTTATGGTTGAAAATGCACCCAAGGCTATTACCTCATTAGAACATTCCGGAGTTAAATTTACCAAAGATAAAGATGATTATCATCTAACCACTGAAGGTGGTCATAGTCATAGAAGAGTAGCGCATGTTGCTGATAAAACAGGACAATCAATCCAAATTAATTTGCTTAAAAACGTTAAAGAAAAAAGTAATATAACACTTTTTGAAAACTATATTGCCATTGATTTATTAATCAAATCCTACGATTGCTATGGTGCTTATGTTTTAAACAAAAATACCAATCAAGTTGAAAGTTTTATCTCTCATAAAACTATTATTGCCACAGGAGGAGCATCAAAAACTTATCTTTATACCTCCAACCCAGATACATCAACAGGTGATGGGATTGCCATGGCTTATCGAGCAAAATGCATTATTACTAATATGGAATTTACCCAATTCCATCCTACTTGCCTTTACCATCCACATGCAAAATCTTTTTTAATTACCGAGGCACTTCGTGGCGAAGGCGGTAAGTTAATTTTACAAAATGGCGAATCTTTTATGCATGAATTTGATAATCGAGAGGAACTTGCACCACGTGATATTGTTGCCCGTGCAATTGATATACAAATAAAAACTCATGGATTTGAATGTGTTTATTTAGACATTTCATTTAAAAACAAAAGCTGGATTAAACAACATTTTCCAACTATTTACAAAAAATGCAAGTCACTTGGTATTGATATTTCTAAGAATGCTATCCCTGTTGTACCTGCAGCACATTATACATGTGGAGGTGTACAAACCAATCTTGATGGTCAAACTAATATAGATAATCTATACGCCATTGGCGAGGTTGCGCACACTGGGGTACATGGTGCTAATCGTATGGCAAGTAATTCTTTATTAGAATGTGTGGTATTTGCTAAATCTTGTGCTAATTATATAAATCAACAATCAACAACAAGATTAACATATAAAAAATTTAGTCAGTGGGACGCTTCCAAAGTAGCACCTTCAAAAGAAAAAGTAGTTGTATCACATTTATGGGATGAAATTCGCCGTATTATGTGGAATTTTGTTGGCATTGTACGTTCTAACAAACGCTTAAAATATGCACAGTATCGTCTGAATCAAATTCAAGCAGAAGTGAACGATTACTACAAACTTTATTTAATATCTAGTAATTTAATTGAGTTAAGAAACCTTATTCAAACCGCACAATTAATTGTGCAATCTGCAATTTTTAGAACAGAAAGTAGAGGATTGCATTACAATGAAGATCATCCACAACAATCAAATAATCCAATTAATACTGTAATTAAAAAATCATGATTCTACCCATCTTAAGCCACCCTGATAAACGCTTAAGAATTAGAGCTAAAAATGTGAATATAGTTAATAAAACCATACAAATTTTAATCAAAAATATGTTTGAAACTATGTATGCTAGAAATGGTATCGGATTAGCTGCTACCCAAGTTAACCAACATCTACAAATAGTAGTCATTGATGTGCCAAACTCTCAATTTTTATTTAAAAATCGAAAAAATGACTCACACGAGTTACTACAAAAACAATATCCTTTATGTTTTATCAATCCAGAAATTAAAGAAAAAGATGGACAAGAAAAACACACCGAAGGTTGTCTATCTGTGTTAGATTTTCAAGCAGAGGTTCAACGTGCTAATTATATTAAAGTTAAAGCAATCAACGAAGAAGGTGAGATATTTACCATGCAAGCAACAGGATTACTTGCTATTTGCATCCAACATGAAATAGATCATCTAAAGGGTATTTTATTTGTTGATTACTTGTCCAAACTCAAACAAAAACGACTTCTAGAAAGAATAAATAAGATGACTAAAGTCTAGAAACTGGTACTAATCACAATTAATATCTACCAACTCAATCTCTTAATATTACTTGTAGTCTATAACTATACCATTTAGACTGTTGTAGGCATTAACAACCTCAGAAAAATAGTATTAAAAAATCATTTACTCAATATAAAGGGACAATAACAACATTTAGTATTTAAATAGTCGGATATGAAACTTTGAAGTTATAAATACCTTATAAAAATTGTACAAATTATGGGTTAAGTTTGTAAAAAATAGAAAGTTATAGAAAACATATCTTTTAGTATATTAAGGTACCTTAATAAAAAATATATTCAGTAATTTTAACTTAGTTAACCATAATCAAAGCGAGATTTTAGGAATTTTTAGACATTGCATATTAGCATATGTTGGTTTATTAAGGGTAATGATTAGTTATTTTAGGTTGACAAGGTTCAAATTGTTAAGGAAAATCTTTTTAATTTTTTTAATTTAAGTTAAGAATGATTATTTTGTTCTGAGTTTTACATTTTTATTATTTAATAAAATAAGTTTTTAATAAGAAAAAATTAATTATTATAGGTTGTTAAAATAATCAGATAAGATTGTTTTTTAAAATGGATAATAATCTATTTTTTCGTAAATGAATAAAGTTGTGTTTTTGTGTTATAGATATTAATTTTTTATTACCATGAATGTTTTTAAATTTAGGTGAAGATAATTGTATGATTATAAAAGTAAGAATATGAGTAATGTACTTGATATTGCAAGTTGTGCAAGTATATGGTTTATGTAAGAATAACAATTTTAATTCAAAAGGTATAGTAAATTAAGTTTTTTATTAGAATGTTAACTCAAAGAGTTTTAATATTATTTATGATATTAAGCCAAAACTAATTAACTTAATGAATACACCAATGAAAAAATTAATAATATACGACGATAATGCTATTGTATACAGGCTATTTTTTTTTGATTACTTTTATTACATAAAATAAATTAACGGTGTTAGTTGTTTTTCAAAGTGAATCTAGTGATGCGATTAATTATGTTAGTATTGAAATATAGGTGAACATTTAAAGTTCAGAATGATTATAATCATTCCATTTATTTTACATAAATATATATAGGGACATGAAAACATTTAGCGCTAAAGCATGCGAAGTTAAAAAAGATTGGTTACTCATTGATGCTGATGGTAAAACCTTAGGTCGTTTAGCAACTAAAATTGCTTCTTATCTTCGTGGTAAGCATAAACCTGAATATACACCACATACGGATATTGGTGATTATATTGTTGTTATCAATGCCTCAAAAATTAAGGTAACAGGTAATAAATTTGAAGATAAAATATATTACCACCATACAGGATATGTTGGTAACTTAAAATCAATAGCATTCAAAGATTTACAGGCTAAAAATCCAGAGATAATTATTAATAAAGCGGTGAAGGGCATGTTGCCAAAAGGTCCTTTAGGAAGAGATATGTTTAAAAAAATGAAAGTATTTGCAGACAGTGAGCACATACACGGTGCACAACAACCTAAAGTATTAGATATTTAAGGTAAAGAATATTATGGTAAAAACAGAGATTTATTATGCAACAGGTAGAAGAAAAACATCAGTAGCTCGTGTTTATATGAGTAAAGGAAAAGGTGTTTTTATAGTTAATAAACGCCCAATGAATGAATATTTTGGACGTGAAACTTCTTCAATGATTATCAATCAACCATTAGATACGTCTGATATGAAAGATAAATTTGATTTTAATATTATGGTTAAAGGTGGTGGGGATACAGGCCAAGCTGGCGCGATTAGATTAGGGGTGACTCGTGCACTTATTGCGTACAACAATGATTTACGGGGTGTATTACGTGAAGCAGGTTTTGTAACGCGAGACGCTAGAATTGTAGAACGTAAGAAAGTTGGTCGTAAGAAAGCACGTAAGAGTGAACAATTCTCTAAGCGTTAAGTTACTATTTAATATAGATTTTTATTGTCTATCAATTAGTGTGTTCTTTAAATTGAATAATCGTCGTACTATTCAAGTTTGTTATATATTTATGCTGTTGTATATCTGTTTCATATAATCAAGGTTACTTTTAGAGTAATCCTCTAAACTTTTATGGTAAATAAACATCAGTAATATAGGATAGTATTTATTGTGATTATTATGCCTATTTTCTAAGTAATAATGTATTAATTTGTATTTTGTTAAGTTGGTTATCTTAAATTAACATTTTTAGTAATTTTATTTTTTTATTTTCTTTTAAAAAATTGTGTTTTTAAAAGAATTTAGTTATGATTCTAATTTTTGAGATTAATTTGATTGGATTAAAAGAGTTTTACTAATAAGTAAAATGCTAAATAGTAAAACTCTCACTGGATGCACAAGGAACTTCCATTGTAAACATTTTTTCAACAGGTAGATTTAATAAGTAAGATTTAATTATTCGAATAACACCAGCGTGCGTTATAATTAATACTGATTTATTGGTATAATGAAGTTTAATATCTTTAAAGGAAGACAAAACCCGTGATTGAAAATCATGAAGGTTTTCTGCATTAGGTGGTTGATGATTAATAGGATCTTGTCTAAAATTATTAACTAATTTTAGACCAATAGAATCAATATTTTTACCCTGCCAATCACCAAAACCTAACTCTTTAAAATTATTAATAATTTCGCAATAAATACCTTGTTTTTTGGATAAATACTTAGCAAATTTAGCACAACGTATTAAGGGTGAACTGGCAATGTAATCCCATGATTCTCCTTGAGTAGATTTGAGCATCTGTTGCCAACCATTTTTGCTAATAGGATCATTCTGGTTGCCACGATAAATATGCCCACCAATAGGTATTCCGTGCCTAAGTAGATCTAATTTCATTCGTTATTCTGTTGTTGTTCTCTAGACATTAAATAATTAATTGCTTTAGTAGGGGTTATTTTTCCTTGAGTAACTTGATAAACTTGCTCACAAATTGGCATTTTTACTTGTTTTTTATTGGCAATAGACAAAATAAGATCAAGTGTATTAAGCCCTTCAACTGTACCCCCTACATTGATTAACGCATTTTTGATATTATGGTTGTTAACTAATTCTTGGCCAAACCTTCTGTTTCTAGATAAATTATCTGAACAAGTAAGTACTAAATCTCCTAAACCAGATAGGCCAATAAAAGTAGAATTTTTTGCACCAAGACTTTTCCCTAAGCGTGACATCTCTGATAATCCCCTAGCGATTAAGGCTGCTTGAGTATTAAAACCATATTTTAATCCTGAGGCAATACCTGCGGCGATGGCTAATATATTTTTAACTGATCCCCCAACTTCTACTCCGATAATGTCAGCATTAGTATAAGTACGTAATGTGTTTGTTTGTATTAATTTTGCAAAGTGATTTCTGGTATTTTTATCAACAGATGCCACGACTAATGCGGTAGGTTTATTTAGTGCTACTTCAAATGCAAAACTTGGTCCAGAGATAACACACCCATTACGATTTGGGAATAAACGTTTGAAACTTTCATATAGAAAACATCTTTTAGTTGTATCAAAACCCTTGGTACCCCAAGCAATTTTATGAGTATGATTAATAAATGGCTTTATTTTTTCCAAAATTTCAGAAAATGCGTAGCTAGGAGTGGTAATTAGTATGTTTTTAGAATCTTGTAATTTACATAAATCATAAGCAATTTTTACATTGTTAGGATAGGGTATGGATAATGCTAAATGCTTTGATTTTAATTTTTTGATGTCATCTTGAGTGTGGGTGTGTAGATAAATTGTATCAAAGTTATCATAAAGGGCAATGGCTAAGGCACTTCCCCAAGCGCCAGCACCAATGATACTAAGGTTATTACTCATGGTTTATTTAAAATTTCATCTAATTTTCCGGATTGTTCTGCGGCTGATAAGTCATCAAACCCTCCTATATAGAAGTCATTAATAAATATTTGTGGAACGGTTGTTTTATTTGTTTTTTCTTTCACTTCATTCCAGTCGGCTTGGGTCCTAACGTAGTGTTTCTTAAAAGGGATACCTCTTTTTTCAAGTAATTGGTAAGCTTTTTGGCAAAAAAAACAAGAATCTGAGCAATAAATAATATTTTTTTTCATCATTATTTAGGTTTTAATGGGTAGTTTGGCTTTCTTCCATGCTTGAAATCCCCCTTTTAAGTTGTATACATTTACAAATTTATTGCGTGTTAATAGTCCAGAAATATGTGCTGAACGAGAGCCACTACGACAATAAACTAGTACTTTTTTGTGTTTATCTAGTGAAAATAATTTACTCTTAACATTAGCAAGTGGAATGTGAATATCACCATCAATATATCCAACCTTTCTCTCCTTTTCTTCTCTAACATCTAATAGAATAAGATTATTATTATCCATTAGTGTAACCGCTCCACTGGGGTCAATATCTTTATATTTTTTTAATTTATCAACAACAATATTACCAATAAGTAAAGCAATTAATAATATAAGCGTAATGGTCGTAAATATTTGCTCATTAGCAAATAAGAATTCAAATATTTTCATAGTTTATAAAGCTCTCCTTATTAAAAAATTATTTAGTATTTCATGACCCTGTTCGGTCAAAATTGATTCCGGGTGAAATTGCACTCCCTCGGTAGCAAATTCTTTGTGTCTAACACCCATAATTTCGTCTACCTCTCCTTTGTTATTTTTGGTCCATGAAGTAACTTCAAAGCATTTGGGTAAAGTTGATTGTTGTGCTACTAATGAATGATAGCGTGTTGCATTGAGTGGATTCTTGAGGCTTGTAAATATACCTTTATTGGTATGATAAATTTTAGACACCTTTCCATGCATAATTTTTTTTGCACCAATAATATGTCCGCCAAAAGTCTGAACTATAGCTTGAAACCCTAGACATACACCTAGGATTGGTATTTTCTTTGAAAAATACTTAATAACCTCAATTGAAATTCCTGCTTCGTTTGGTGTGTAAGGGCCTGGTGAAATTACCAAAAATTCAGGCATAAGTTTTTCAATTTCCTGTATTGTAATTTCATCGTTACGGTACACTTCAACGACTTGTCCTAACTCACCAAAATACTGTACTAGATTATAGGTAAATGAGTCGTAATTGTCAATCATAAGCAACATAATATGTGCTATTTTACCGCTAAAATAGAGGTGAAGTTAAGAACACTGAAAACAGCAAATACTGTTTTATAGTTTACCGTGTTAAATCATTCAAAGTGAGTTTGTCTGTTATTAGTATGTTTTCAATCGATTGATCTTTTGTGTTGCATTTTTAAGCTTATTATAAGTAGCCATTGGCTAGTTGTTTTTTTGTTAATTATTAAAATTAGAACTTGTCTATTTTTTAGTGTAATAGATTATAAGACAAGATTAAGTGTAATAATAGATAAATAGATAAATTTTCAAATTCTATATCAAAAATACCTCTAAAAAACAGCTTAATATTATCAATTCTACCTGTTAAATTTTGTTGATATTTTTAAGAATTCCTGTTAAATTATCAAGGATAATAAGTTAATGATTCGAATTTGGGTTATTAATGTTTAATACAATGGAAGTAGCTCTTGTTGAGGTATCAAGATTATAATAAGTATTGTATCTTGATTATTAGGTTTTAAGTTAACTATTTTGATTATGGATTTATGACTAGAGGTTAGAAAGAATATTATCAAATATATTTTTATATATCAAAAGGTGAAATTAACTAATTAATTTATTAGTTTTTATAAAGAATTCACTCACTAATACTTGAGTTGAATCAATGGTAAAGATAGATCTTCTACCCCAAGTTCCATGTGTATGAGTAATTTGTAATTGACTACGTTTAATATTTATATCATTAAACAACATTTCACCTAAAGGGTGACTACCAATTTTTAATAAGCTTTGTGTGTTGTTAGTAATAGGAATGATTGACCTAGCAAATACAATAACTTGATCATTTCCTAAAAGCTCTACTTCGCGCACAACAAATTGGTTGTGCCAATTAAGCAATTCTATTTCATCAGCATGTGGGATAGACTCTTTTTGTGATAAAATATTAATTGAAAAACGATTGAATTTTTGTTTTAGTTTAGCAGTTAAGGATTGATAATCATCAAGCCAAGTCAGAATGTGATCAGGTATGTTTTTTATTTGATTTAAGTTTGTCCATATTAAATTTTTTGTGTTAAACATAATTGTGTGTATTTTACGTCAATCAAATACTTTTAAATATTATCATATGGGTTGTTATAATCGGTAATCCAACGAGTAATAAGTATGTGTTGTTTGTTTTTGTCTAATTTTAAGAATTGCTTTGAGTAAGACTGTACTTGTTTGAGCAAATACCTATCACGTACAATATTAGCAATTTTCATATTAGTTATGCCTATCTGATGTGTTCCTAGAATCTCATTAGGGCCACGAAGTTCTAAGTCTTTTAGTGCAATTTTAAATCCATCATTTGTTTTTCTTAAGATGTCAAGTCGTGCAATAGCATTATAACTAAGTGGTGCTTGATACATTAGAATACAAATACTAGCGTCAAGATTTCGTCCTACACGACTACGTAATTGGTGTAATTGTGTAAGCCCTAGTCTTTCAGAATTTTCAATGACCATGAGTGAAGTATTAATGATATTCATACCCGTTTCAATCTCTGAAGTGGCAACTAAAACGTCAATTTTACCTTTAAAAAATTTTGCTATAATATTGGATTTTTTGTGTTTGTGCATCCTCCCATGAATTAGTACTACAGTTAATTCTTCTAAATTTTTTTTTAGATAATTATGGGTGTTAGTAGCAGATTCAGTACGGAGTACTTCTGATTCTTCAATCAATGTACATATCCAATATACTTGATTACCAGTATTACAAACTTGTTTGATTTTTTCAATTACTTTATTTTTTTTTTCATTTCCAAGTACAATAGTGTTAGTTGGTGTTCTACCAGGCGGTAATTCATCAATTATTGAGTAGTCTAAATCTGCATAAACACTAATGGTTAATGACTTTGGAATAGGAGTGGTAGTTATGATTAGTTGGTGAGGCGTATTATGCGATTTTTGTACAAGAGATAAGTATTGATGTACACCAAATGTGTGTTGTTCATTAATAATTACTAAGCCTAGTTTATCAAAAATAACTTGAGTTTGGATTAATACATGGGTACCAATGATAATTCTTACTGTATCTGAGTTAATTTTTTCAAGTTGTTTGGATCTTTGTATTGCACTTTGTGAGTCAGTTAAAAACGCAATTCCAATGCCTAAAGGAGTTAGATAATTTGAGAATTCTTGTAAATATTGTGCAGTTAGTATTTCAGTAGGTGTAATGATAGTCGTTTGAAAGCCATTTTCGATTGCTTGTAAACAAGCAAATATAACTATAACGGTTTTACCTGACCCTATGTCACCTTGCAATAGTCTAAGCATTGGATGGTTTGAGCTAAGATCTGAATTAATGTCATTAATACAACGTTGTTGTGCTTTGGTAAGTTTAAATTTTAATGTGTTTAATGCTTTTTGAATTAAGTTATTTTTTATTTTAAATATGTTAGATGTTTTGGATTTACGTTTTCTTTTGAATTTGAGTAGATTAAGGCGTTGCGCACATAACTCATCAATAATTAAGCGTTGCTGTGAAAGGTGCTTAAAATTAGCGATTTGTTTGATGTTATCATAAACTTTAGGATGGTGCAATGTATTTAAGGCCTGTTTAAGAGTAGGCATGGCATTGTTTGTTAGATTTTTAAAATTATCAGACAAATCTGATTGTTGAAGAACTTCTAATGCAATATCTATCCATTTTTTCATTTGTGTTTGACGAATATTAGCAGTTAATGGATAGATAGGGCTAAGTGTTTTTTCTAGTAAATTAGCTTGTCCTTTAGAGATTAATCGATATTCAGGATGATGTATTTCTAAGCTATTTTGACCCATTTTTATCTTACCAAAGCATTGGATGATATCACCCCGAACAAAGTTTTGTTTTTGATATTGATTAAAATAAAAAAATCTAAGTAATAAGTTTTGATGATTAGAGTCAGATAAATAGCATAACAATTGTTTTTTATGAGTTGACACCTGTTCAGTATACTTTATGGTTAGTTGAATTAATACCTCATCACCTACTCGGACTTGGTTTAGCTTAGCTAGCTTGGTCTTATCTTGATAACGTGTTGGCAATTGAAACAATAAATGTTCCAAATTAAAAATGCCAATGGTATTTAGTCTTTGTTGTGTTTTTGGACCTAATCCATCTAATATAATAATTGAATTAGATAATTGATACATTATATAAAATAAAATAGGTGGAGTTTATTTAAACAAATTATGATGGTTGTATAAAGTTATTTTAGTATGGAGTGTTTAGTATGTGTAATCATTAGTATGTGTAATCACATGGTTCTATCACCATAATCCCATCTATTTCTACCATAGATTTTTTAGGTAGTTCATTAATACCAATTATTGCACGTGCAGGATAGGGTTCATCAAAATAGGTGGACATGATTTTGTTAACTTTTGGAAAATTATGTAGATCAGTTATGTAGATATTAAGTTTTACAATATCCTTTAAGTCACCATTAGATTGACGACAAACAGCCATTAGATTTTTAAAAACTTGATTAATTTGTTCATTAATATCTCCACTGATTATTTTCATTGTTTCTGGTATTAAAGGAATTTGTCCAGATAAATAAATGACAGATCCGCCAGTAATACATACTGCTTGAGAATAAGTGCCGATTGCTTTAGGGGCTTTGTTGGTTGAAATAATCTGTTTTTGCATGATAAAGTACCTGAGTTAGAATATATTAATTATACGAAATCTTAGCTAAGTTAAGATAAATTTTTTGATAAATATTGATCAAGATTATCTTGAACATGGTGGTTGTAAAGATAACTAATACTCCATAATTGTTTGTTAGTAAAATATAGAAAATATAGTTAGTTTTTCGTCATCAAGTGCTGGTTGTTAAAAAAATTAATTTAAGAATGGTGCCCAGGGCCGGAATCGAACCGGCATGGCCGTTAGGCCGCAGGATTTTAAGTCCTGTGTGTCTACCAATTTCACCACCCGGGCAAGTTTGTAACTTAATTGATACGTAAAAAAAAGGAATTATATACTAAGCATGGGTAAAATTTCACTTTTTGTTAGGGTAGTATTGTATGGGGATTATTAAGTTAATTATTATTATTCTATTTTTTTGGATGGGTTTTTGGTTGCTAAAAAAGTTTAGGAAACCAATTGATCGTATTAATCAGAAATCTTCTAGCAACATAATGTTAGCTTGTAGTGTTTGTAAGATGCATATCCCTAAAAATGAGGCGATTATTCAAAATAATAAAGCATATTGCTCTAAAGAGCATTTAGAATAAGTGAATAAATTCTTACTTGAATTTTTTCCTATTATTCTATTTTTTGTTGTTTATAAAGTCATGGGTTTGTATATGGCAATTTATGCCATGATTGGCGCGACTTTTTTGCAGATGATGATTGTACGTTACCAAATTGGAAGGTTTGAAAATACGCATTTAATAACATTTGTTTTATTGGGGGGGTTAGGAGGGGTTACGCTTGTTTTGAGAGATCCTGCATTTTTAATGTGGAAAGTTAGTGTGTTGTATGTGGTATTTGCTTTTATGTTAGTGTTAAGTATGTGGATTGGTGAAAAAACCTTATTACAGAGGATGTTAGGAAAAGAATTAGATTTACCGATAAATATATGGTCTCAACTTAGTTGGTTGTGGGGATTGGGTTTTATGGGTATTGCGATTGTTAATGCTTATTATGTTAATATTGCTTTAAGTGCTAGAGAAGCATTATTTACCGCTACTGAACTTGATCCTAAAATTGAATTGACAATGTTAAATTGCACGAATATAGCAATGAGTAAACTTTGTATTACTGCCCAAGAGGCTGAAGAATCTTGGGTTAATTTTAAATTATTTGGCACTATAGGACTAACATTTATATTGATAATCATAATGATAATTTTTATTAAGAAATATATTAAAGAAGATAAAAAATAATGAAACAAACACCATTATATCAAATACATATAGAGTCACAAGGAAAGATGGTTGATTTTTGGGATTGGAAAATACCACTTAATTATGGTTCTCAAATTGAGGAGCATCATCAAGTACGCCATGATGCAGGTATGTTTGACATTTCACATATGAGCGTGGTAGATTTTAAAGGTGCTGAAGCAAAAGCGTTTTTGCAAATTTTGATTGCTAATGATGTTGATAAGTTAAGAGTACAAGGAAATGCTTTATATAGTTGTATGTTAAATGAATTAGGTGGAATAGTGGACGATTTGATTGTTTATTATCGAAATAATGAATATTATCGTATGGTTATCAATGCAAGGACTACCTATAAGAATATGGCTTGGATTAACACTCAAGCAAATAGTTTTGATGTATTGGTTGAGTCTATATCTGATTTAGCTATGATTGCTGTACAAGGTCCAAATGCAAGGGAAAAAGTATTCTCTGCTATGCCAGGAGTAGAAGAGGTTTGTGGTGAGTTAAAATCATTTAATGCAGCTAGTTTAGGTAAGTTGTTTATTGCACGTATAGGCCATACAGGCGAAGATGGATTTGAAATTATGTTACCTTCAAATGCGGCAAAATTTACTTGGAAAATGCTGCTTGAGGCTGGTGTTAAACCTTATGGTTTGGGTGCTTTTGATACTTTACGTTTAGAGGCGGGAGTGAGTTTATATGGTTCAGAAATGAATGATATGGTTTCACCACTTGAAGCATCATTAGCTTGGACGGTTGATTTAAGTAACGAAAATCGTGCGTTTATAGGCCGTAATGCATTAGAGGTGTTAAAAGATAAGGGGGTTAAAAAAACCATTATTGGGTTAGTTTTAGAAGGTAAAGATGTGATTCGTAACCACCAAAAAGTAATGACTAATCTAGGTGAAGGTAAAGTTACTTCAGGTATATTTTCACCTACTATAGGTAAGGTAATTGCATTGGCAAGCGTACCGAAAGGTAACCTTGGTGTGTGTGAAATTGAGATACGAAAAAGGCAGGTTTACGCTAAAATAGTTGAACCGCCATTTGTGCGTAATGGTAGTGTATTGGTTTAAATAAGTAAGAAAAAATTACTTGAAAAAATTTAGGAGAACAGCATGAGTGAAATAAGAAATGATAGGCAATATACACAAACTCACGAGTGGATTTTGGATAATGGTGATGATACTTATACTATGGGTATTACTGATCATGCACAAGCATTGTTAGGTGATATGGTGTTTGTAGAATTACCTAATGTTGATGATAAAATCTCTATTGATGATGAGTTTTGTGTGGTTGAATCTGTTAAAGCGGCTAGTGGTGTTTATTCACCTGCTGATTTGCAAATTATCGAAGCTAATGAAGCACTTGATGACGAACCAGAATTGGTTAATTCTAGTTGTTATGATGATGGTTGGTTAGTTAAATTTAAGTCTCATTTAGTTGGTGACTTAATGGATGCTATTGCTTATGCACAAATATTAAACTAGATTCTAAATTGATTAACGCTTTAGTATCCTATAAAGGTAAGCCTGCACGTATTATTAAGCAAACGATACATAAATTTGTATTAGAGTTTGCTGATGGTTCTTCACGCTTGGTACGAGCAAAAGATTTTCGTTTTATTCATTCTGAATTTGTTCAGGTAGATAACGTATGTACATATACATATGCAGATATGTCTGTACTTGAAGATCTACAAGAAGAAGTATTAACATTAGAAGAAGTAACGCAATGGTTATTTGATGAATATAACGCTAAAAATGCTTGGTGTAGTTGTGTTTTAATTGAAGATGGGTTGTATTTTTATTGGCAAAAAGATAAAGTTTTTATACGCCCAACTTGCCAAGTTGAAAGCATCCGAACTAAACGCGATGCTAAAATTATTGAGACTAAAAATCTTAAGCATTGTGCGGATAATATTGCTAATAATATATTGGATGAACAAGATTTACCTTATATTAGAGATATTGAGAAAGTAGCATTAAATCAATCTAAGCATGCTAAGGTTTTATCTAATATTGGTGTAGAAAATATACCTGAATCTGCTTATAGATTGTTATTAAATCTGAATTATTTTAAGCCAAGTTTTAATCCTTATCCAACTCGTAATAATATTCTTAAAGATGATCAGGTTGATGCTAGTATAGTAAAGGTTGAGCGGGTTGATTTAACGCATTTATATAGTTATGCAATTGATAATTTTGATTCAAATGATGCTGATGATGCAATTAGTGTTGATGGCGATAAAATTTGGATTCATATTGCTGATGTATCTTTGATTGCTACCGCTGGTTCTGAGTTGGATGTTTATGCACAAAAGCGTGCTTCTAATTTATATTTACCC
Source organism: Candidatus Vesicomyidisocius sp. Agig_15_S12 (assembly GCA_021730225.1). Classification (GTDB taxonomy): domain Bacteria; phylum Pseudomonadota; class Gammaproteobacteria; order PS1; family Pseudothioglobaceae; genus Ruthia. The sequence goes on along the minus strand of CP072532.1, from coordinate 874,783 downwards.
GAGCAAATTATCCACATGCTACCTATTTCTGTGACTAAGATGTGTGCATTAGGATTGACTGAAACATCACATGCTTTGTCGATAGGTTTTACTTTAGAATCAGGCGAGATTAATAACGTTGAAGTGGTTCGCAGTATAATTAAAGTGACCAATATTAGTTATGATAATGCAGATGGGATGTTGGTCTCCAATGAATATTTATCAAAATTACAAAGCATCACAAAAGCACATAAGCAATATAGATATAAAAATGGCGCAATTAGTTTAAATTTGCCTAATGTTGATATTAGGTTTAGGGAGGGACAAGTATTAATTACACAACAAAGATTAAGTAAAAGTCGTGAATTGGTGGCCGAAATGATGGTGATGGCAGGTCGTGTTGTTGCACAATTTGCTGTTGATAATGATATTGTTATGCCTTATACAATTCAAGATAAAGGAGGGTTTTCACAAGAAATATTAGATAATCAAGACACATTATCTTTATCTGAGTCATTCAAAGCTATAAAGTTTTTTAAACGCTCAGCTACATCTATCAAGAATTTACCCCATTTTGGTTTAGGAGTTAAGGCGTATTTACGTATTACTAGCCCACTTAGAAGGTATCTTGATTTATTTGCACATCAACAGCTTAGTCGGTTTATTAAAGGTGAAGATACATTAAAGAAGGAGGATGTTAAAAAGATTATTGGTATTCATAATGCTATTATGTCTAGTGTTGGTAGGACAATACGTTCTAGTAATGACCATTATAAATGCGTTTATCTACTCGATAATCCATTATGGACAGGTGATAGTTTTGTAGTGGATATACGCGGTGATAAGGCATTGCTTATGATTCCTGAATTAGGTATGATGACTCAGATTAAGTTTAAAATTTTGCCTCAGCTAGATGAAAAAATAACACTAAAAGTAACAACTGTTGATTTAGTTGATTGCAGTGCTAATTTTAAGTCGATTTAGTTGTTGATGATTAATTTTTATTGCATTCCCTTGTTTGTTTGACCAATCTCCCAATACGTATCTAGTAAAGTTATTATTAATATGGGTATCTAATCGGTGTGTATGTCCGTGAATAAGATTTACACCAGGGTATTTTTGCATTAATTGATTGACGCTTGTCATATTTACATCCATAATCTTAAGTGATTTACTTTGTTGAGCTTTGATGCTATTTTGGCGTAATTGTTCACTAATTTTTATACGTAGTTTTGTTTTTAAATGCAGAAAAATAAATTTTGTAATTGGGTGTTGTAGTACGCTTTTTAAACGCTGGTATTCTTTGTCATCAGTGCATAATTCATCGCCATGTGTTAGTAAATATTGTTGTTTACTAGTTTTAAGTAAATAAGGAGTGTCAATTAAAATACAATTAGTTTGTTTAGCAAAGTTATTGCCTAGTAAAAAATCACGATTACCAGTCATTATAAAAATTTTAGTTTTAAGGCTTAGTTTTTTTAAAGTCAAGATAACTTTTTGATAATAATTGATTGACAAGTCATCACCAAGCCAGGTATTAAATAAATCTCCAAGAATAAAAAGTTGATCGGCTATAACAGCCTGTTCTTGACAAAACTTAATAAAAAGATGAGTTTTTTCCATTCTATTAACAGTAAGGTGTAAATCTGCTATGATAAATGTTTGACTCATTATTAAGTGTTATATGCCTTATTAACAATTGCAGAGTTATTTGGTACATCACTATGTCCACTCTTATTGCCAGTAGATACTTGGTTAATTTTATCAATTACTTCAAAACCTTTAACAACTTTACCAAATACACAATAGCCCCATCCATCTTGTCCGGGAAAATCTAAGTATGAGTTCTTTGATGTGTTGATAAAGAATTGTGAGCTGGCAGAATGTGGCGCAGAAGTCCTAGCCATAGCCAATGAATATTTGTTATTTTTAAAGCTATTTTTGGCTTCATTTTTAATGTTAGTTTTGGTAGTTTTTTGGATCATATCTTTTGTAAAACCCCCACCTTGAATCATAAAATCTTTAATCACACGATGAAAAATAGTGCCATCATAAAATCCATTATTCACATAATTAGTAAAGTTTTGTGCGCTAATTGGCGTATTTTTAGTATCAACGTTAATATGAATCTTACCCATGTTGGTTTCAAAAATAGTCATGTATTAAAAGTCCATTTAAAGAATAAATATTAATTATACGTTATAATTTTATTAAAGAAACGTTTACAAATCTAAACGTTCAAGTATAATTACGCTATTTTAGCAAAGCATATTTAGAATTGGTTATGTACGCAGTTATTAAAACAGGTGGTCAACAATTTAAGGTTGAACAAGGCACGATCCTAAAAATTGAAAAATTAGAAATTGAGCCTGGTAATAAAGTTACCTTTAAAGAAGTATTAATAGTTTCTGATGGAAATGATATTCAGGTGGGCACACCTTTCGTGTCTAAAGCAACTGTTGAAGCAAAAATTATTTCACAAGGAAAAGGGAAAAAAGTACACATACTTAAATTTCGTCGTCGTAAACATTCAATGAAACAACAAGGTCATCGTCAATTGTTAACTGAAATTGAAATTGTTAGAATTAATGCATAAGAGAGTATTTTATGGCACATAAAAAAGCAGGCGGTAGTACTAACAACGGTAGAGATTCAGTATCAAAACGTTTAGGTGTTAAAAGATTTGGTGGACAAGTTGTGTTAGCTGGTAATATTTTAGTACGTCAAAGAGGTACTAAGTTTCATCCAGGTACTAATGTTCGTAAGGGCAAGGACGATACATTATTTGCTACAATGGATGGTAGGGTTGTTTTTTCTAAAAAAGGTAAGTTTATGTATCAATATATTTCTATTGAAATTGCATAATTTTATGCATTTAGATTATTTTGAAAAGCGCTTTTTAGGCGCTTTTTTATTAATTAAAATATGGCAATTGGATTTGTTTTAAATTTTATGAAATACGCCATTATATTTCCAGGTCAAGGGTCACAATCTTTAGGCATGTTGTCAGAACTTGCCAGTTATTTTCCTGTTGTAAAAGAAATATTTACTGAGGCAAGTGATGTGCTGGGTTTTGATCTTTGGACATTAACACAACAAGATCCAAATGCTCTTAGTCAAACACAAAATACTCAGCCAGCTATGTTGGCTGCAGGTTATGCAACTTATTTAGCACTTACATATAAGCATAATTTATTACCTGTTTGTATGGCAGGTCATAGTTTAGGTGAGTACACAGCATTAGTAGCATCGGGCTCTTTAGGGTTTAGTGATGGAATTAAGTTAGTTAGAAAACGTGCAGAATTGATGCAATCGGCAGTGCCTAAAGGAGTAGGTGCAATGGCAGCTATTCTTGGTTTAGAGAGTAGTGTTGTAGTTAAATTGTGTATGGATTATTCAGGTCGTGGTATTGTTGAAGCGGTTAATTTTAATTCATTAAAACAGGTGGTTATTGCTGGTAATAAAGAGGCTGTAGAGGCTACTTGCCAATTAATGAAGACTATAGGGGGCGCTAAACGGGTGGTGCTACTGCCAGTTAGTGTAGCGTCGCATTGTTCATTAATGAACAATGCGGCAGTTGAGTTTAAAAATTATGTAGATATGGTTCAGTTTAAGCAAGGTAATATTGATGTACTTCATAATTTTGATACACTTATAGCGACTGATATTGATGACATAAAATCTAAATTAGTTGCGCAATTACATAATCCAGTGTTATGGACTAGCACTATTCAAGCGATGCATAATATGGGTGTTGAAAAATTAATTGAATCTGGTCCAGGAAAAGTACTTACAAGTTTAACAAGAAGAATTGAGAAATCATTAACGGTTAACGCTATATTGGATCCAACTAGTATAGAAATAACTTTAAAGGAAATTTTATCATGAATAATTTAAATGGAAAAATCGTATTAGTAACAGGAGCAAGTCGTGGTATTGGTCAGGCAATTGCTTTAACTTTAGGGGCGGCAGGTGCAACCGTTATTGGTACAGCAACCAGTAATAAAGGTTCAAGTGCAATTAGCATAGTATTAAAGAATAATGGTGTTACGGGTATAGGCATGAAACTTAATGTAACTAATAATGAGCAAATTGTCAAGATAATAAAGTCTATTGTTGGTACTTATGGGATTATTGATATATTAGTTAATAATGCAGGTATTATTCGTGATAATTTGTTGATACGAATGTGTGAGGATGAGTGGGATGATATTATCAATACTAACTTAACTTCAGTTTATAAAATGTCAAAAGCTGTATTGCGTGGAATGATGAAGAAGAAATCGGGTCGTATTATTTCTATTGCTTCTGTTGTGGGTGCTATGGGTAATGCAGGCCAAACTAATTATGCTGCTGCTAAAGCAGGTATAGTAGGGTTTACTAAATCATTGGCTCGTGAAGTGGGTTCTCGTAATATTACAATTAATGCAATTGCCCCTGGTTTTATTGAAACAGATATGACTAATATATTATCTGAAGAGCAGATAGTAGCTGTATCTCAGCAAATTCCCATGAATCGTTTAGGTACAGTTTATGAGGTTGCTAATGCAGTATTATTTTTAGCAGGTGATGGTAGTGCATACATTACAGCACAGACATTACATGTTAATGGCGGGATGTATGCAGTTTAAAAATTAAGTTATTTTTAATGAGTATTTCTTCGTTTATTTTTAAAAAAGTTTTGTAATAGATTTTTGCATTGGTCAGCTAGAATCCCGCTTTTAATGCTAATTAAATGATTAAAACATCGATTATTTAGTAAATCTATACACGATCCGCAAGCGCCTGATTTTTTGTCATAAGCACCGAATACAATACATGATACACGTGCATGAACTATCGCACCTAGACACATAGTACAAGGTTCTAAAGTAACATATAAGGTTGTACCAGATAATCGATAATTATTTAATTTTTTACCTGCAATACGCAATAATTGTATTTCTGCATGTGCAGTTGGATCATTATTTAGAATTGTTTGGTTATACGCCCCTCCAATTAATTGATTATTTTGCACTAAAATTGCACCAACAGGTACTTCACCTATTTGTTGTGCTTGTCTTGCTTGTTCAATAGCAAGTGTCATCCAAGCTATTGTGTTTATTCCCATTCAATAGTTGCTGGTGGTTTACTAGAAATATCATAGACTACACGTGAAATACGTGGAATTTCATTCATAATTCGATTAGATACTAAATTTATAAAGTCATAAGGTAGTCTTGCCCAACAAGCTGTCATAAAGTCAATGGTTTCAACAGCGCGTAGTGCGATAACATAGTCATAGCGTCTTGTATCTCCAGTAACGCCAACTGATTTAATAGGTAGGAATACAGCAAAGGCTTGGTTAACTGTGTTGTATAAATTATTTTTATACAACTCGTCTATGAAAATAGTATCAGCCTGTCTTAAAATATCGGCATATTCTTGCTTTACTTGTCCTAAAATACGTATGCTTAATCCAGGTCCTGGGAATGGATGACAATGAAGCATATGCGTTGGAATACCGAGTATAGCACCAATTTTCCGTACTTCATCTTTGAATAATTCTTTAATAGGTTCCACTAATGTTAACTGTAAACTGTCTGGTAAGCCCCCTACATTATGGTGTGATTTAATAACTTTGGTTTTGTTTGATTTTGTACCTGCTGATTCAATAACATCTGGGTAAATTGTGCCTTGGGCTAAAAATTGAATGTTATTAAGTTTTTTAGCCTCTTCTTCAAATACTTCAATAAATGCATGACCAATAATTTTTCGCTTTGCTTCAGGGTTGTCTTCATTTGATAGTGCATTGTAGAATTTTTCTTGAGCGTTGACGCGTATAACTTTCACACTCATATTTTGTGCAAAGGTTTGCATTATCTTATCGCCTTCATTGAGACGTAAAAGACCATTATCAACAAATACACAAGTAAGTTGTTTGCCTACTGCTTGTTGTAAAAGTATGGCAACTACTGAGGAATCTACACCGCCAGATAAACCTAATAAAACATTGGCACTACCAATCTGGTTTTTAAGATCCTTCACTAATTTAGTGATGATATTATCTGTTGTCCAATTTTTTTTACATTGACAAATATTACTGACAAAGCGTTCTAAAATTTGTTTTCCTTGTTTAGTATGAGTAACTTCTGGATGAAATTGTAAGCCATAATAATGTTTGTTTATATCGGCAAATCCTGCTATATTACAGCTATCTGTAGAAGCGATTAGTTTAAAACCATCTGGTAATCTTTTTACCTCAATTCCGTGACTCATCCACACATTTAATGAATCGCCACCTCCATCATTAATGCCATTTAGTAGTGGTGAGTAGTTGCAATAACGAACTTTAGCAAAACCATATTCATGTTTATCAGCTGAAGTAGCATGTCCGCCAAGTTGTATTGCCATAGTTTGCATACCATAACAAATACCTAGTATTGGTATGTTTAGATCAAATATAATACTAGGCGCTCTAGCAGAATTATCAAATGTTACTGTGTCAGGACCACCTGAAAGAATGATACCTTTAGGATTGAACTTTTTAATAAAATCACTATTTATATTATAGCGAGATAATTCACAATAAACGCCAATTTCACGTACACGACGGGCAATAAGTTGAGTATATTGAGAACCAAAATCAAGAATAAGAATTTTATTAAGGTGAACATTGTTCATCATGATATCAAAGTTAAATAATTCTATTATTAAGAAGACTATTTTAATGAAAATCTTAACCCTTTATATTGCTAAAACTATGGCTTTTTATACATTAGTTGTAATGTTGGTTTGGATAGGTATTTATGCATTTTTTAATTTTCTTGATGAAGTTAAATTTATAGGACAATATAATTACACTGTATTTGAAGCAACAAAATATGTGTTTTTGAATATTCCTGCGGTTATATATTCGCATTCATCAGTTATTATTTTATTAGGATCACTTTTGGCGTTGACTAATTTAGCATCTACTTCTCAGTTGGTTATTATTAGAAGTTCGGGTATATCAATTATGCAAATTTCAAATATTGTTGTTTGGGTTGCGTTAATGTTTATTGCAATTATTATCCTTATAGGTGAACTAGTTGCGCCAATAACTACTGAATATGCAGAGTGTTTGCGTTCTAAAGCACTAGAACAAAATATGACATGCAGAAATCAACAAGAGTTCTGGCTGAAAGACAATGGGTTTTTTATTCATGTTAAGAAAGATTTTGATGCTAAATCATTTCAAGATATTACTTTTATTAAATTACGTGCACCAGGTGTGTTGGATTCTATTATATATTCTGATAATACAACTTTTAATGGGAATAATTTAGAACTTATCAAACCCATCTATTATCAATTAAGTAAGAATGGAGAATTGACAACGTTTTCTCAAAATTATTTTGAGAAATACAGTGTTCAAATATCATTTAATCAAAAACTTATAAAAAATCTCAAGAAAGATCCTCGAACACTTTCTACTTGGTATCTTTATAAGCAAATTAGTTTTTTGACAAATAATAATCTTGTAGCTGATATTGTTGAAATAGAAATATATAAACGTTTTATGAAGCCTGTTACTTTGGTTGCGATGATATTATTTTCAATGCTATTTGTTTTTGGTTCACTTCGTGATGCATCGCTTGGTAAAAAAATTTTTTTAGGTCTAATGGTGAGTTTATTTTTTGAGTTAGCTTCACGTGTTATCGGTGTATTGTCGCTTATGTTTGATTATAATCATTTTCTAAGTGCTTCAATACCGACATTAATAGTATTAGTTATTGTATTGGTGTTGCTAAAGAGAAAATCAGCTAATTAATATGATTAAGGCATTATTATAACCTTTATAATCAGAATAAAAACCCAATAATATCTAAATATTGTTGTCAAATGATGATTATATAACCATGTAATTTGTGATATTTATCATTTGATATTGTACGGATTAAAATATCATAGGTGATAGAATTTATACGCAATAAATTAACAGTTATTAATGTGTGTATTATATGAATTAGAGATATAATAAAACCATGATTGAAACAGGATTACAACAAGAAATTAATTATGTTATGACACAAGCTCGTAATAATCGTTTGGAATTTGTGACGGTTGAGCATTTACTCTTAGCGCTACTTAATATTGATGAGATGGTTACTTTATTAAATAATAAACGGGTTGATGTTGATGAATTTCGTGATGAATTAGAAGGTTATATTGATTCGCATACACCACTTATTGCGCTTGATTCTAATGTTGATATTGTTTTAACAGTTGGTTTTCAGCGTGTTTTACAACGTAGTATTTATCAAGCACAATCTGCGCAAAAAAATACAGTATATGCAATGAATATACTTGTGAGTATTTTTTCTGAAAAGGATTCTCATTCGGTTTATTTGTTAAAACTTAATAATATTTCACGTTTAGATGCTATGGAGGATATTTTAAATAGGACTCCAGAATCTATTATAAGTGAGCCAAAAGTGGAATTAGATAAGGAAAAAATCAAACAATCCTCATTGGAAACTTATACAACAAATTTATGTGAAAAAGCTAAGTCTGGACAAATAGATCCTCTTCTTGGTAGAGAAGAAGAAATTATTCGCACAGTGCAAGTATTATCTAGACGTCGTAAAAATAACCTATTATTTGTAGGTCTTTCTGGTGTTGGTAAAACAGCTATTGCGCAAGGCATTGCCTTGAAAATTGTTGAAGGGAAAGTGCCAGATATTTTAAAAAAAGTCAGTATCTATTCACTAGATATTGGTGTGCTTATTGCAGGTACAAAATATCGAGGTGATTTTGAAAAACGTCTTAAAGCAGTATTAACTGATTTAGAAAAAATACCGAAAGCTGTTTTGTTTATTGATGAAATTCATACCTTAATTGGTGCAGGTAGTGTTTCTGGCGGGTCATTAGATGCTTCTAATTTGTTAAAGCCTGCATTAGCTGATGGCACACTTAGGTGTATGGGTTCAACTACTTATGAAGAATATCGAAAAGTATTTGAGAAAGATCATGCATTATCACGTCGTTTTCAAAAAATTGATATTGATGAGCCTTCTGTAGCAGATACTATTAAAATTTTACAAGGTCTTAAAAAATACTACCAAAATTATCATAAAGTTAAATATTCAGCGGCAGCATTAAGATCTGCTGTTGAATTATCTCATCGTTATATAAATAATCGTTGTTTGCCAGATAAAGCAATTGATGTAATTGATGAGGTGGGTGCTTATCAACAAATTCAGCCTAAATCAAAACGTAAGATTAATATTGGCGTGGGCGATATTGAAAATATTATTGCTAAATTAGCACGTATTCCGTCTAATAAAGTAACCAATGATGATAAATTTTTATTAAAAAACCTAGAATCAGAGCTTAAATTGGGAGTGTTTGGACAAGATCGTGCATTGGATAGTTTGTCTACAGCTATTAAGTTATCACGTTCGGGTTTGGCACAAGTTGATAAACCAATAGGATCTTTTCTTTTTGCGGGACCAACTGGTGTTGGTAAAACAGAAATTTGCAAGCAATTAGCTCGAATTATGGGCATTAAGTTGTTACGTTTTGATATGAGCGAATATGGAGAACGTCACTCAGTTTCTAAATTCATTGGCTCACCACCAGGTTATGTAGGTTATGATAAAGGTGGTTTGTTAACTGAAGTGGTTAATGCTAATCCGCATGCGGTGTTATTACTTGATGAAATTGAAAAAGCTCATGCAGATATTTTTAATCTACTATTACAGGTCATGGATAATAGCAAGATGACTGATGCCAGCGGTCGAGAGGTTGATTTTAGAAATGTAATTTTGGTGATGACATCAAATGCTGGTGTACAAAGTATTCAGCGTGCATCAATAGGTTTTAGTGAACAAGATCGCTCGTTAGATTATGAAACTGAATTGAAAAAATTATTCACACCAGAATTTAGAAACCGTTTATCAGAAGTTATTTATTTTAATACTCTTAACGAACAAACTATTGTTTATGTAGTGAATAAGTTTTTATTTGAACTAAAGAAAGCATTAGAAAATAAACAGGTTTCTTTAACTGTGTCTGATATTGCTAGAGCATGGTTTGCAAAACATGGTTATGATGCTAAGATGGGTGCACGGCCTATGGCACGTTTGGTTGAACAAGAAATTCGTAAGCCATTAGCAGATGAGTTATTGTTTGGTAAATTAACTAATGGTGGCTTGGTAAAGGTTGACGTTAAAAAAGATAGAATTATCCTTGCGATACAGTCGTGATATAATAATTTATTAATTAAAAATGAAGATTTTAGTTAGTAATGATGATGGTTATCAAGCTCAAGGAATTATAGAACTTTCCCAATCTTTGGCACAAGAACACGAAGTTATTATAGTTGCACCTAGTGAAAATAAATCAGCTGCTAGTAGTTCTCTTACACTTGACAAGCCTTTGAGGCCTATTCAAATATCAAATAATGTTTATTGTATTGATGCAACACCAAGTGATTGTGTACATTTAGCTCTGTGTGGCTTCCTAAATAAAGAATTTGATTTAGTGGTTACAGGTATTAATTTTGGTGCTAATTTGGGCGATGATGTAATTTATTCAGGTACTGTTGCTGGGGCGATAGAGGGACGATTTTTAGGTTTACCGTCAGTATCGATATCATTAGCAAGTTGGAGAGGTCAGCATTTTAAGACAGCAGGTATTGTAATCAGACAATTAATTAATCAGATATCTCATGCTTATTTGTCATATGATACCGTACTAAATATTAACGTTCCAGATGTGATTTTTAGTGATATTAAAGGGTTTCAAACAACGCGCTTAGGAAAGCGTCACATGTCAGAGAAGAGTGTTATCGATAAAAATGATTCATCACTTTATTGGATTGGTGAGAATGGTAAAGAGGCTGATAATGGTGTAGGGACGGACTTTCATGCCATCACTAATCATTATGTATCAATCACACCTTTACAAACTGATTTAACTAAATATAATGAGATTAATACTGTATCAACATGGCTAAATCAAATAATTATAACTTAATTTGATTAATCTTATTATTGTTCTTGTTATTATCAATATTGGTGGAAATGTCTTATTCTGTAGGTTTATAAAAGTTTTTGATTCTATAGTCTATAATTATCTTGAATGTTGTTTAATCTATTACCAAATCTTCAAATAAAATACCGTAAAGCGGCTGTAGCTGGAATGTGATTTGATTTATTTTATTGATTTTTAACTGCACTAAATGATAAGAACCAATTTATTTTAAAAGTTTGGATAAGTAGTATTAGAAGATATTATATTGATAAATATTTAGTTTTATTACCATATATTATAGATATTTTTTGACAAAGAGTTATTTATAGTCTTAATAAGATAGTTTATTTTTTTAAAATTAGTTGTTATTTTCATGAAATTTTTATACATTATCAGTGTATATTTATGCAAGTTTATGTGGTGTGTATAAAATTTAGTTAGATATTTATAGTTATATTAGTTCAACACTAAAATTCTTTCTGTTTATTGCAAAACTTCTTAGAAGGTAGCAAGATATTTATATCAAAATTATTTATTGTAGTGTATTTTTTTTATATTTCAATGTATATTTAATAAGTAATCTATCATTATCTTTCCTTGAAATTTCATTAATTATTGTAAACCTTTAATTAAATTGTTTTGTTTTTAGTATAAATTATTAACTTTTCCAAGTATCATGTAGACTGATTGTTTTATTAAAAATTAGTTTATTACTTGATTGATTGTCTCTACAAAAATATCCTTCGCGTTCAAACTGATAAGCGAATTCAGGTTTACTATTAGCCATATTAGGTTCTACCATGCCATAAGTGGTAATTAGTGATTGCGTGTTAAGTAATTGTTCGAAGTTATTATTTTTTCCAAGGTTTTTAAGTATGAACAATCGATCATATAGTCTAAATTCTGCTTTAAGCGCCTTGGTGGCTTCAACAAAGTGAATTACTCCTTTAATTTTATGACCATCTTTAGGGTTTTTCCCTAATGTATCAGGATCGTATGTTGCGTATACAGTGGTGATGTTACCGTTAAGATCAGCGTCAAAAGTAGTAGCATTGATGACATAAGCAGATCGAAGACGTACTTCTTTATTGATCGCTAGTCGTCTAAATTTTTTATTGGGAACTGTTTCTTTAAAGTCTGCTCTATCAATGTATAACTCACGAGAAAAGAATATATCACGTTTTCCCATTGTCTTATTTTGAGGGTGGATAGGGGCTTGTATGGTTTCAAGTTTGCCTTCAGGATAATTCTCAATAATAACACGTATTGGATCAATGACACCCATGGTACGAGGTGCTACAATATTAAGGTTATCACGTATAGCAATTTCTAAAATTTTCATATCTGTAATATTATCAACTTTGGAAATACCAACTCTATTTGTGAACTCACGAATTGCAACTTTAGTATAACCACGACGACGAAGTCCTGAAATAGTTGGCATGCGTGGATCATCCCAGCCAGATACTAGTTTATTTTCTACTAAAAGTTGTAATTTACGTTTTGACATAACCGTATATTCTAAATGTAGCCGTGAAAATTCATATTGATGTGGGCGGTTGGGCTTATTAAAATCATCTAAGTTTTCTAGTATCCAATCATATAAGCGACGATTGTCTTGGAATTCTAATGTGCATAAAGAGTGAGTCACTCCTTCAATTGCATCACTAATGCAATGTGCAAAATCATACATAGGGTAAATATGCCATTGATTGCTAGTTTGGTGATGTTTGTCAAAGCGAATACGGTATAGGGTTGGATCACGCATACACATAAATGAGCTCTTCATATCAATTTTACCTCGTAATACACATTCACCTTCTAAAAACTTACCTGCTTTCATTTTTGCAAGTAATTCTAGGTTTTTTGCAATTGATGTATTTCTATAGGGACTATCTTTTCCAACTTTTTTTAAGGTACCTCTATAAGTACGAATCTCATCTGAATCTAAAAAGCAAACATAAGCTAAATTTTTATTAATAAGTTCAGTAGCATATTCATAAAACTGTTTAAAATAATGAGAACTGTACTTAATATTACCATCCCATGAAAATCCCAGCCATTTAATATCTTCTTTGATAGCATCTATAAATTTAATATCTTCTGTGGTTGGATTAGTGTCATCGAATCGTAAGTTACACCGTCCTTTATAATCTTTTGCTAAACCAAAATTCAGGAAAATTGATTTAGCATGTCCAATATGTAAATAACCATTAGGTTCAGGTGGAAAGCGTGTTTGAATAGAAGTATGCAATTTTTGTTCCAAATCAATATCAATTTGATTTCTGATAAAGTTTGTGTAAGTGTTGTTTTTATTCATAAGTATTAAATTTTTATCAAAATAAATATAAAATTTATCTTATTAGATTATCAATTATTTGTGCGAATATTGTTAATATATTGCTTTTATTTAGAATTAGAAGATTTAATCTTTAAGATAGTAAAGGATTTTATTTTATTATTATTGACCATTAATGGGTATTTATTTTGTGTTTCAGGTAAAGAATTTATTGAAGTAATTTAAATTATTTTAACGATTCTGTATGATTGATTTTAGTTTTGTTATTTTTCCTATCATAGTTTCTTGTAAAGAGTTTTAATTACCCTGTTTTTATAGCATAATTTTATATTAAGATCTAATAAAATAGATTAGGTTATTTATAAGAATAGATACAACCTTGTATTAACCTTGATGGAGTTCTATATAGTTTTATATTAGTATTTAATGTAATGGTTCTAGTGCATTATTAGGTCTTATTATATTAAGTGTATTGTTTATTTTGAGAGTGTTAAATTTCTGGCTAATAATAGATATAAAATTCTTATCTTGGTATTAATGCCAACTTTTGTATCATTTTTATTGATTTATTATAATTTGATAAATTTAAGTACTTTTTTTAATAATTAGTTATATTAATTTTAGTGTTTTATTAAAAACTTTTGATATTTCTTTGTCCATATCTTTACCAAGGTTTGTAAAATAATAGTTATATACTCCTAGTAGGAGCTATTTTTTTATACACAAATATCTTTTTTTAGAATAAATGTTCATTTGATAGTATAGAGTTTTTATTAGTCGTGTTTTGGTACCTTATTTGTATGATTACAAAGGCTGGTAAATATTGATAGATAATGATATGTTATTTGAAACATATGTTATATTGAATTAAGTTCATTAATAATAGGAAATTTTGCTGTTAGGCGGTGCATAGAGTATTATAATAAAAAGTTTTTGGAGATCTGTCGTATCAAGTATAATATTATTTTTTTGTTTCTGCATCTTTTAGAGGTGTATCTTTAAACTTTCTGTGTTATTGTGAATAAGTCTATCAACCATTAATTATATCAATATATTTCTTAGTAGTAAAATCAAGGTGGAATTTTTTGTTTAATGGGTGTGAAAATATTAATGGGTTATTATTGGCTTGTTGCATTAATTGAGCTAATTTTTCAATATCGTTGACTGGTACAAGATTATTTTTAGGCAATATTTCTGATGGTCCTGACGGACAATCAGTACTTATTACCGGTGTTTTTAATGCTAATGCTTCTGTTATAACCATACCAAATCCCTCAAAATCTGATGATAACACCATTAACCTAGCATATTTGATAAATGGATAAGGGTTAGGTTGAAATCCAGCAAAAATTACTTTTTTGTTTAAATCTAAGTTATTAACTAATTTCTTGTATTTTTCTTTTAAATGACCTTTTCCTATCAGGATAAGTGGATTTTCTATACCACTTTGGTGGTAAGCTTTAATTAAAATATCATGTCTTTTTTGCTTTTTAAATTTACCTACATGAACTAAATAATCATGATATTTTGGTGTAAATTCAATAGATTCCTGATTGATAAAATCAACATCAATAGGATTATATATGCAATATGATGGAAATCGACTATTAAAGAATCGGTCAAAGTCATTTTTGACGCCTTGGGAAACGCAAATAACTGGTTTTTTAGTATATATACTTCTTATTTCAGCAAAATTATTATTTTGCTTGCTTATCGTATTGTGGATAATTAAATAAGTATTAAGCTTACTATAACATAGCATTCTGTCAGATGGAAGTAAATTAGATAGAACAAGATTTGGATTGCCACACCTATTAACGATAAACTTATCTAAGATTGGTGCTAAAAATATACCTCTGATAATTTTTGGTATCCAGCGATAATATTTTTTAAAATAATGTATTTTTAATTGTCTACTTGATTTAAGTTCAATTGACTTTTTGAGTGTTAATACGATATTGACAGTATATCCCTGCTGAATAAAGCCTTCTGCTAAAGTCAATACCATCCTTTCCGCTCCATTTCCTTGTAAAGTTGGGATTACAATAGCTACATTATTTTTTTTCATTAAAAGTAAGTCTTATTTAAAATCTTTATTATTTAATTTAATATAACGTTTTTTTGATTTAAAGATGAAACTTAATTGATGTAGCCCTAATTTTACTTGTACAGTTATTCTTTTTATTTTAAAAACAAAGATATTATTATTATTATTATTATTATTATTATTATTTTCATACCTTATGAATGATTGACTAATTGCCGTACTGTACTGTTTAATATCGTATTTTTTGCAAAACATTAGTTGTACTGCACAAGCTGGTTCTATTTGATAAGATTGTAATTCTAGACAGTTATGTAAATGTGCATCTGCTAGGGCAATGCCATTTTTTTGCTGCTGCTGTAATAGTTTTTTTGCACCATTTGGGTATAATACATAGGCTGCAGCTCCTGCTTTATCTTGATATAAGTAAAATAATTTATGATGACCGATTGGTTGATATTTTTTTGCTACATATTTTTTTCTATTAAAAACTTCTAAATTAACCATATCGAAGTTGGTACACTTTTCTAATTTTGCTAGTATATTAGGGGTGTGTTTTGACAATAAAACATCATCTTCTAAAATTAAAGCCATTCTATTTTTTTTAACAATTTTTGACCATAGTGTTTGATGTGAAAAATAACAAGCGACTTCAGTTTTTTGCATGGGTCTCTGCCAGTCATAATGGTGTTTTTGATAAGTTTTATTATTAATATCGCTTATGGTGGTAGCATTTATTATTTGATAATCTAGTTTTAATTTAGATAATTGTTGTTCTTGAAATTTACGGCGTTTAATAGCACTTAATAGATTAATAACAAAGATATCCATTTACCACCATCCAGTTTTATCACGAGTGTGTCTATCTTTTGCACGTTTATAAATAGTATCAAACTTTTGCAATCGTTTAAATACCTCTAGTAGTATCTTGCCTGCAACATTTATTTTTGCTGCTTTATCAATCCGCCATCGCATATTTCTAATTGTGTCAGAAGTGCCAAATTTAAATGTTGAAATACCATCAAAAAGCATTATTCTTTCTTCATTATTGAGTCTATTAGTTTTTTCTTTATCGTCTTTATTATTTTGCGAATTAATAATGAAACGTTCACTTTCTTGTATTTCGATAGTGATTAACAAACATGAGCATGCTACAGATAAACCTATAATTGCATCATTATTAGAGCAATCTGTAAAAGTATTAATTGCAGAAAGTAGCCAACGTGTGTTTAAATGTTTGAGCAAGAATTTTGTTTCTTCATGCCAAAGATTTTCAAAAATAGTAAAATGTTTTTTTGTTTCAAATTCCCTTCTAATTAGAATAATAAGTTTTGCATGAGTGTGACAAAGTTCACTTTGTCCAGAGAATTCATTTTTTAAAGCATTAAAATGTTCTTCAATATTCTTAGGACTACCATACGTATATATTATTCCATCATCGACAATAAATTGTTTTTTTTGGTTTTTGAAGTTAACACTAATATGTTTTGATAAATATTTTGCACCAAGTCGTCTTTGATGACGGGTTAATGAAAACCATTTCTCAAATTTGCTTTTATCTCTACGTCCCATTATTATTTTTTGACTGAGATTGTTGAGAGGCACCTACTTTAAAATTTTGGTAAGATATATAGTTTTGGTTCAGGTTCCAAGTTTGTATATTATGAAGCAAAAATATTTGTTTCCTATTTAGGAAGGTTTGAGTAGAGAATTTTTTATAGATTGAGTCGACATTTTCTAGTATCGATATTTGATAATGAATTCGTGAGTATTTTAATTGTTGTTGATAAAACTGTAATCTTTTAGGTTGAATTTGATGATTATCTATTATCTCCATTTGTATGAATGTGGTTTCTAATTTAGATAACTGTTTATCCATATAAGGTAATATATTAGAGGTTTTTATTTAATGCTATAATATGAATAGGAGCTCTTTAGCATTTATTAAACCCTCCAGTATTTTTCAATCCAAGGTGATGGCTGGATATGTCGATACCATTTTTTACTGCATCCAATAATTGCTTCAGGTGGATTAGGCAAGCCATGGAATAGAATAACTTTAGCATTATTAGGTATAAATGGTGCTTGAAACCAAGATTTTATCCAAGAAGGACAACAATGATACTTAAAGCTTGGTACCCACTCATCTGGCCAATATTTTAATTGATCTTGTTTGTGGAGTTCTCGTGATAAGTATGCTTGTTCATGGCGAACTTCACTTTTTACTAGCTCGAAATTTTTTTCAAAATAACTTAAAATTTTTGAGTATTTTCCAATTTCAAATCTAAATATTGATGAATTACCTTCTATTTTTTTTGGTTTTTTCTTATCATGGGCAATTAGGAAATCACCAGGAAAAGTGAAAAATGCATCTAAATTTCCTACCACTACTATGTCTAAATCTAGAAATAAAGTAGAACCAGATAAGTTGCCAAAGTTGTTTTTAAAAATAGTCAATTTTCTCCAACCTCTTTCTAGTAATCCAAGCGGTAAATCTAATTCTGGTAAATCCTGTATTTCTACCTCGCTTCGTATACCTGTATTATTTTCAGTGAAACATACAAACCGAAATGGTATAGAAAGATGACGAGAAACCATACCAAAGAGTCTATTAACGTATTTAACAGGGAACTTATCACCCCACTTTATACATATAATGTTAACTTTATTCATTTTTTGTCTAATTACTTTTTTTTCATAATGCTAAATTAATAGCAGAATATTTTATATCAATAAAGACTATATATGATATATTACTAAAAATTATTTAATTATTAATATGATAATTGTAACTAAATACGTATTATTGTTTAAATATTATTTTTTTTGTAGATAAAAAGCATCAAGTGGTAATACTCAGCATTGTTCTTTTTAGGATAGGAATAGTGTGTATCAAGTTGTAATATTTGGGGAATTTGTGGAAAGTTTCGAAGCTGAACTACATAATCATATTTAGAATTAAAATAACTCTTTTTAGAGTCGTGGTATATTTTATATTGGAAGTAAATATATTTGTTTATGAACTGTATATTCTGAATAAATGTCAAATTTTACATGATACCTTTTTTATATGATACCTTGTTGTTTAGCAAAATAGTTTGTCGCTTTAACGTAGCCCTGAATGCTACCACAATCAAAACGTTTTCCTTTAAATTTATAGGCAATAACGTGACCTTGTTTTGATTGGGTAAGTAGTGCATCGGTAATTTGAATTTCACCACTTTTGTCTGGTTTAGTTTGTTTAAGGATATTAAAAATATCTGGCGTTAAGATATAACGACCTATAATAGCCATGTTAGTTGGTGCATTTTTTGGTGTTGGTTTTTCAACCATATTAGTGACTCGATACGTATCATTAGTATTATCAATCAAGTCACCAACAATCACACCATACTTATGAATTTGGTTTATAGGCACTTCTTCGATAGCTACTATCGAACATTGATATTTGTTGTATATTTTAATCATTTGATATAGTACACTATTGTCATCTTCTTCTTTTAATATGCATAAGTCATCGGCTAGATGAACAGCAAAAGGTTCATTACCAATGAGTGGTTTGCCAGTGAGAATTGCATATCCTAATCCTAACATTTGTTTTTGTCTGACATAAGTGAACGTAGCATAGTTGCAAATGGCATTGATTTCTTTTAGTAGTTCCTCTTTTTGTGTTCCTCTAATTTGCAACTCTAATTCCAAAGCTTGATCAAAATGGTCTTCGATAGCTCGTTTATCTTTGTTAGTTACGATGGCCATATTGGTTATATTAGCACTAAGTGCTTCTTCTACAGCGTATTGCAATAACGGTTTAGTTAAAATAGGCAACATTTCTTTGGGCACTGCTTTTGTGGCGGGTAAAAATCTAGTACCTAATCCTGCTGCAGGGAAAAGACATTTTTTAATCATAATTGTTGTTGTAATTTTTTAATGAGAATATTTTTTCCAAATTCTACACCTGGTTGATTATAAGTATTAATATTGAGCAAGTTTCCAACAAGTGATGTAAGTAACTCATAGTAATAAATTAGTTGACCGATACTAAATTCATCTTGTTTTTGCAAGGTAATTTCATCAAGAGGGATTCTTGTATGTTTTTTTAAAGATTCTATAATAGCGTCAGCTTGCATATTAATCAAGGTCGAAAATTTAACTTGATTAATTAGGTTAAATGTTTCTAATTTTTCCAAGGTAATATTAGGTATTTTTTGGTGATTCTCAAAGGTTTTAAGTTTAATAAATGTAACGCTTTTATCTCGTATTCCTTCGTATAATAATTGTAAAAATGAGTGTTGATCTTTAGGTCCAGTTAGCCCAATAGGCGTTAATCCAACATGAAAGACTGAATTTTTTTGTTTTTTACCTAAACTTTCCCCCCATAGTTGTGCATACCAATCATTAAAATATTTAAGAGAATCGGTATAAGAGAACAAAGCATTAATATTGTAGTTTGAAGCATTGTTGGCATAAAAGGTTGCCTTTTTGAGCAATAAATTTTGCATGTAGCCTTGATTAAAAAAACTATCTTTAATTTTTGCAGCGCCTTTTAGCAGGCAATCAATTTTTGTACCTGTTAATGCTAATGGGATGATACCTGCACTGCTTAAGAGAGAGAATCTCCCGCCAATATTTTGTTGGATATTAATAATTAAACCGTTAACTTTGCGAGCATGTTTTGCTAGTAGTGAACTCTTACCTGTGATAAATGTAAAGGGAAAGTGTGAAAGTTGAATGGTTTTTGTTATTGCAAGAATATGTTTATAGATCGCGATTGTTTCAATAGTTGATCCTGATTTAGAGATAACAATAAAATGTGTTGAACTGATGTTTAGACTATTACAAATGTTGGCAATAGTAATAGGATCTGTACTATCCATAAAATGTAAATTCCGTTTTAATTGTCTAATCGGTCTGATAAAATGATAAACTGCCTTAGCACCTAAACTTGATCCACCAATACCAATAACAACAATATCGCTAATACTGTTTAAGTTTTGTCTCTCGTTTAATTGTTTCAAGTAATGATTAATATAAGTGGTATCTTGATTAGGTAAGTTGTAATAACCAATCTTTTTTTTCTCATTAACAATTCGATCTAAAAGAGATGGATCAAAATCAGAATCAAAACCTAGTATGTTGATCATAATATTTCCTTATTCTACAGTTACTGATTTAGCTAAGTTGCGAGGTTTGTCAACATTAGTACCTTTGATTAATGCAACGTGATAACTTAGTAATTGCAATGGAATGGTAAAAATAATGGGTGCTGTAATTCTACCAAGATTATGCGTGATTGACATAACAGTCATATTTTGCATTGGAGTTACATTGGACATTTCATCCTCAAAAACAATCATCTGTGAACCACGAGATTTAACTTCTTGCAGGTTTGATTTGAGTTTGTCTAATAACTGATCATTAGGTGCAATTGCAATAACTGGTGTGTCTTTATCAATGAGAGCGATAGGTCCATGCTTAAGTTCACCTGCTGGAAAAGCTTCTGAATGAATATAGCTAATTTCTTTAAGTTTGAGAGCGCCTTCCATGGCAATAGCATGCATTGTTCCTCTTCCTAAAAAAATGGCATTGAATTTATTTTTAAAAGATTGTGCAAGTTCAATAATTTGACTTTCTTGTTCAAGTGTTTTTTTTATTAAACCTGGTAAGCGATTTAGACCATCCACAATAGCAGTTTCTTGTTTTTTGTCCACTTGTTTATGGCATTTTCCAATAGCGACTGATAATAATGCTAAAGATACCAATTGTGCGGTGAAAGCTTTGGTAGATGCCACACTAATCTCAGGTCCAGCATGGGTTAATAAGGTAAGTTCAGATTCTCGTGTTAAGAAAGATTCTGCGCAATTGCAAATAGTTAATGTGTGAATATTATTGTAATGCTGTTTAACAGATTTTAGCGCTTCTAGTGTATCAGTAGTTTCTCCACTTTGAGAAATTGTAACTAATAAAGTGTTGTTAAGTACAATAGGATTACGATAGCGATATTCACTAGCCACTTCAATATTGGTTGGGATTTTTGCAATGTCTTCGAGCCAGTATTTAGCTACTAATCCTGCGTTATAACTAGTACCACAAGCAATAATTTGAATGTGTTTTATGTTTGTGAAAATAGTTTCAGCATTATGACCAAAAGCAGAAAGTAACACAGTATCTTTGGTAATTCGTGATTCTAGCGTGTCACGAATTGCTTGAGGTTGTTCAAAAATCTCTTTTTGCATGTAATGTTTATAATCACCTAGGTGAATTTGTTTACTGTCAAGATTTGAAATTTTAATAACTCTATTAACTTGTTCATTGTCTTGATTATAAATAGTAATTGAATTAAGTGTAATATCGGCGATATCTCCCTCTTCTAAAAAAATAAATTTTTTAGTAATGCCTAATAAAGCTACCTGATCTGAGGTAATGAAATTACCTTTATCACTAATACCTATAATGAGTGGAGAACCGTTCCTAGCAACAACTATATGTCCTGGGTATGATGGTGATATCACCCCTAAACCATAAGATCCTTCAAAAGTTTTAATAGACTTTTGGGTGGCTTGAAGTAAATTTTTTGATGTTTTTAGGGCTTGATGGATACCGTGAACAATTACCTCAGTATCAGTATCTGAAGTAAAAGCATAGCCTTGTGCTTTTTGTTCTTTCTTGAGTTTAAGAAAGTTTTCGATAATGCCGTTATGCACCACACTAACAGTATTAAAACAAATATGAGGGTGCGCATTTTGCGTTGATGGTTCGCCATGAGTTGCCCAGCGAGTATGTGCAATACCAACATTACCTTGTATTTTGGAATTTTGGTTTTGAATGTGGGTTTCAAGGTTAATCACCTTGCCTACTGCGCGTACACGATTCAATTTATTGCTATTTGATAAGACTACAATACCTGCTGAATCATATCCACGATACTCTAAGCGTTTTAATCCATTAAGTAAAATTGGGGTGATATTGTATTTACAGATGCCACCAACGATTCCGCACATAGTGTTTGTATTAAGTAATTATATTGAGATTATAGCTAATTACGCTTGCAAAACAGATAGATTATAATAAACAACTTATGGTTATCGACTTGCACAATCATTCGCATTATTCAGATGGGATTTTATCGCCTACTGAAGTGGTTCGTTTAGCTAACAAACAAAACTGTGACATGGTTGCATTAACAGATCATGATACGATTGATGGACTTGCTGAAGCTAGTTTTGAGGCGAATAAATTAAATTTACAATTTGTATTTGGCACTGAAATATCAGCTATATGGAATAACATGACGATTCATATTCTTGGGTTGAAGATTAATCCAAATAACAAAATATTACAGATTGGGCTTAAAAAGCATCAACAGCTTCGAGAGATTCGTGGTGAAAAAATAGCACGTAGTTTGGAAGGATCTGGCATTATTGATGCTATGGAAAAAACCAAAGCCCTTACTAAAACAGGGATAATTACTCGTACACATTTTGCTCAAATGCTAATTCAAGAAGGTATTTGTAAAAATATGAAATCAGTATTTAGGAATTTTTTAACTGGTAATAATCCAGGTGGAGTAAACGTTAAATGGGCACAATTTGATGAGGTAATTGGATGGATACGTAGTGCAGGTGGCGTAGCAGTGTTAGCACATCCTTTTCGTTATAGAATAACACATACTCAAATTAAACGCATGGTGAGTGATTTAGCTGTTAACGGTTGTACTGGGATTGAGGTAGTAACAGCTATGAGTAGTCTCGATGAAATTATACTTGCTAGTCAATGGTCAAATGAGTTAGGTTTATTAGATTCAAGTGGTTCTGATTATCATGGCTGGCCAAACCAAAGAGTACAAATAGGTTGTTTACAAAATTTACCTAATTATAAGCAAGCAATATGGAAACATTGGACATGGTAAAATTATTAGAAATTCATCCAAAAAACCCTCAAACACGTTTGCTTGAACAAGTGGCTGATGAGTTGCATCGTGGCGCTGTTATTGTTTATCCTACGGATTCTGGTTATGCATTGGGAACAACATTGGGTAATAAAAATGGATTAGAGCGTATTCGTTGTATTCGTAATCTTTCAAAACAGCACTACTTTACCTTAATGATGCGTGATTTAGCACATATTGGTGAATATGCTAAGTTAGATAATATCTCTTTTAGATTACTTAAGAGAATCCTTCCAGGTGCGTACACATTTATTTTACAAGGTACACGTGACGTGCCTAACCGATTATTGCATGCTAAGAAGAAAACTATTGGTTTTAGAGTATCTAATCATGGTGTGGTTCAAGCTTTGTTAGATGTATTAAATGAGCCAATAATAAATGCATCATTAATCATTAAAGATTGTGAGTTTTTTGATATATATGATGTATATGATGTATTAGAAAAGCATGTAGATGTTATTATTGATGGGGGCTATTGTCCGCTAGAACCTACCACTGTGATCGATCTATCTTTGCCTAGTATTAACGTTATTCGTCAAGGCGCAGGAGACATTTCCCTTATTGTATAGGCACTTACGGCGTATAATGTGTAGTTTTTATTAAGCACTTTTAGCAAAATGAAAACCGCACAAATTAGACAAAAATTCTTAGATTATTTTGAATCGAAAGGTCATATAATTGAGTCTAGTGCATCGCTTATTCCTCATAATGATAAAACTTTATTATTTGTTAATGCAGGTATGGTGCCATTTAAAGATGTGTTTAGTGGCATAGAAAAGCGTCCATATACTCGTGCTGTATCAGTTCAACGTTGCGCGCGCGCTGGTGGTAAGCATAATGATCTTGAAAATGTTGGTTATACAGCACGCCACCATACTTTTTTCGAAATGCTGGGCAATTTTAGTTTTGGTGATTATTTTAAACGCGAAGCTATTCATTATGCCTGGGAATTTTTGACAAAAGAGTTAAATTTACCTAAAAAAAATCTTTGGGTAAGTGTATTTGATCAGGATAATGAAGCAGAAGATATTTGGGTTAATGAGATCGGTTTTCCCAAGAATCGTATCTCTCGTTGTGGCGCTAAAGATAATTTTTGGCAAATGGGTGATACAGGCCCGTGTGGTCCATCAAGTGAGATTTTTTATGATCATGGCGAGCATATTGCTGGTGGTCCACCAGGACACGCTAATGAAGATGGCGATCGATATATTGAAATTTGGAATTTAGTATTTACACAATTTGATAAACAAGAAGATGGTTATTTAAAGCCATTAGCCGTACCTTGTGTAGATACAGGTATGGGGTTAGAGCGTTTAGTAGCTGTGTTACAGCATAAAAATAATAATTACGATACAGATGGTTTTCAAAACCTTATCAAGGCTGTTGTGAGTTTAACTCCTAAATTCAATAATATTAAAGATAACAACGCCTCAGTTCGTGTAATTACTGATCATATTCGTTCTGCTGCTTTTATGATTGTTGATGGTGTAATTCCTTCAAATGAGGGTAGAGGTTATGTACTTCGTCGTATTATTCGTCGTGGTATTCGTCATGGGCATAAGATGGGTATTGGCAAAGTATTTTTCTATCGTTTGGCTTCTATATTAGCGCTAGAATTTAAGGATGTTTATCCAGAATTAGAACAAGCCTTATCCAAGGTTGAAAAGGTGTTAAAGCGTGAAGAACAGCGTTTTTCGAAAACTTTAGACCAAGGGATGAATATTTTAGAAGAAGTAATTACTAATTTTAAAGGTAATGAAATTAATGGAAAAATAGTCTTTAAACTTTATGATACTTATGGCTTTCCAGTGGATTTAACATCAGATATTGCTCGTGAGCGTAACTTAACTATTGATATGTTAGGTTTTGAGGTTGAAATGACCAAACAAAGAGATCGTGCTAGGCAAGCTAGTGATTTTAAAATATCGGAAAAGGGTGTTGATATTGCTGAGAGAACTGAGTTTTTAGGATATAAACAATTAAAAAATGTTTCTTTAATTCAGGCAATTATTAACAATAATGAATTGGTTGAAAAAATTGAAGTAGGTGACCATGGAATTGTTGTTTTAGCTCAGTCAAGTTTTTATGCTGAATCAGGTGGTCAGATTGGAGATAAGGGCGTATTATCTAATATGCAGGTTGAGTTTAGAGTGGACCATACTAATAAGCAAAAATCAGGTGCATTTGAGCATCATGGTGTTTTAAATAAGGGCGTGTTAAAAGTGAGTGATGCGGTACAAGCTAATGTTGATAAAAAATCTCGTAAATGCATTGCTAGAAACCATTCAGCAACACATTTATTATACGCTGCACTTCATATCGTTTTAGGTAAGACGGTAATGCAAAAAGGTTCTTTGGTTGGTAGTGAAAAACTGCGTTTTGATTTCTCATATGATGATGTGATTGTTAAGTCAGACTTGGAAAGAATTGAAAGTATAGTTAATCGTAAAATATTAGGAAATACAAAAGTATATACTGATATTACTAATATTGAAGGTGCAAAAAAGAAAGGAGCGATGGCACTATTTGGAAAAAAATATGGTGATACTGTGCGTGTTTTAACTATGGGTAAGAATGAATTTTCAGTGGAGTTGTGTGGCGGTACTCATGTAAACCAACTTGGTGATATTGGACTTTTTAGAATTATATCAGAAAGCAGTGTATCTGCTGGAGTAAGGCGTATTGAAGCATTAACAGGCTATGATGCTTATCAATTTGACAATCGAATTCAAAATAGCTTGAATAAAATTGCACAAATGACTAGGTCAAGTAATACACAAGTGGTAGGAAAAGTGACACAATTGATTAAACAGCAAAAAGAATTAGAAAAGCAAATCGCCAGTTTTCAAAGAAAAATAGCTAATAATCAGGGAGATGATTTAATTGTACAGGCACAAGAAGTAAAAGGTATTAAATTACTTTCTACTGTTGTAGAAGGAGTAACTAGCAAAGATTTGCGTGATATTGTTGATAAACTCAAAGATAAACTAAGTTCAGCTGTTATTGTATTAGCAGTAGTAATTAATGATAAAGTATCTTTAGTTACAGGCGTCACAAAAGACCTAACTAAGCAGTATCAAGCTAGAAAAATTCTTAATCATGTAGCAAAACAAATCGGGGGAAAAGGCGACGGTCGTTCAGATATGGCACAAGGTGGAGGTACTAAGCCTGAGTGTTTAATCAAGGCACTTGCCTCAGTTAAGTCATTAATTTGATTTATTTTAGGTTTTTAAGTTAAAGATCTTTTTGGACTAAACGCAACCCGTTGGTTGTGGCATACCCCCGTATTTAGTGATAGGTTTCATCGGACCAGTTAACCATTCTTTAAATAGAATTTTTTTATCAATGCCGACGACTTTGGCAAAGGTTCTAATAGGCGGTACTGATGAATTTTCTTCAAAATATTTTCTAGCTGTAAGAATTTGATTAACCATGCTTCCAGTTAATTCTATTTCGTCTTCTTTGGCCATTTTATGCATAATATCTTCTGTCCAAATAGTTGGATCAACTAAGTAGCCATTACCTGTTCTTTTTAGTTCCATTTTGGTTGCCTTGTAGTATATATAATATATATACCTATTATACCTAATACCTTAATTTTTTACTTGGTTTTTATAAAAATATTTATCAAGGTTATAAATGAGGATATATGATGAGGCATTGTCAATACTCTATATGGTATAATTTATTTGTCATTTAAATAAATTTGATTCTAAGTAATAATTGTGTTACATAATGATGAGTAGGATAAGTGTAAAAATTTGTACTATTTAGTATTATTCAAGACTAAATAGAGATAGTAGAGATAATTTAGAGACGTGTAATTATTATATTTTTTAATATTTAACGTTAAATATTAAAAGTTGAATAACACTATTTTTAGTATATCAGAAAATAGGCATGATAAATAAACAAATTAAAGCTATATCATTAATTTCAGGGGGGTTAGACTCACTATTAAGTACTAAGATAATACTAGATCAAGGTATTCATGTAGAAGGCATTAATTTTTTTACTGGTTTTTGTATGGAAGGGCACACGCATGCCATTCATAAACAAAAGAAAAACGGGTTAAAACGTAATAATGCATTATGGGTAGCGGATAAGTTAGGTATTAAATTACATATTATTGATGTTATTGAAGAATATCGTGATGTACTATTAAATCCTAAACATGGTTATGGGAAAAATATGAATCCATGTCTAGATTGTAAAGGCTTTATGGTTAAAAAAGCTAAAGAATGGATGGTTAAATATGAATTTGACTTTATTATTACAGGTGAAGTAGTGGGTCAACGTCCTATGTCACAGCGTAAAGAAACTATGCCTATTGTTCAATTAGAATCAGGCGCTAATGATTTATTATTACGTCCATTGTGTGCAAAACATTTGCCAGTTACTAAAGCAGAGATTGAGAATTGGGTAGATAGAGAAAAATTATTGGATTTTTCAGGGCGTACGCGTAAACCACAAATATCTTTAGCAAAAGAATATGGGTTTGATGGTTATGCTACGCCGGCGGGTGGTTGTTGTTTTCTAACTGATAAACAATATTCAGATAAACTAGTTGATATGTGGAAGTCTCATGGTAATCGTGATTATCAACTAGATGATTTAATGATGCTTAGAGTTGGTAGGCATATTCGCCCAAATCCACGTTTTAAAATGATTATTGCTCGTGAAGAAGGAGAAGTTAAATTCTTAGAAGGATATCGTAATCAATATGCTAATTTATATCCCACTAGTTGCAATGGACCATTAGCATTGATTGATGGAGATCCTAATCAAGCAGATTTACAAATCGCTGCTAAAATTTTAGCACGCTATTCTCAAGGTAGAGACTGCGATAGCGTAGATGTAGAAATAAAACTAGATGTTGATATTATGCAAACAGTTAGTATTAAGCCGTTCTTAGCTGATGAAATTCAAAAAGACTGGATGGTATAAGATATTAGTTGAGTAGTAGTCTATAATATTGTTTCTTTAATGATTATATATTTAGTTATTTTGGTTTTCATGTGAAATTAGAAGCCAAAGATAAGAAAAAAATAGCAATTAGATATCATCTATGACGTATTTATTTATACACCTATGGTTTTTCTTAGATAAGGATAAAAGTTATCAGTTATTACAACAATCAACTAATTGACTAACTACAATTATTAAAGATAAGTACCAGTTTAAAAAAAGTGTTTTTATGCAGCTGAAATCATTAATTTATCAAAATGAGTTTAAAGATGTAGTAGTATTGATTAGAAATCATAAGATTGTCATGAATAGCAAATATTTTATGTTAATAAATCCTTGGAAAATATTGACAAGTGGATTGGTTGTGGTTGGATTATAGGTTATACAATGATATTTAAAAAATATATTAGTATTTTTTATTATAACTTAGAGTTTATTTGCT
The DNA here is from genome assembly GCA_021730225.1 of Candidatus Vesicomyidisocius sp. Agig_15_S12. Taxonomy (GTDB): domain Bacteria; phylum Pseudomonadota; class Gammaproteobacteria; order PS1; family Pseudothioglobaceae; genus Ruthia. The sequence continues at coordinate 846,108 of CP072532.1, read as the reverse complement.
ATTTTTTATCAGAAATATAGATATTTAATTTTCAAGAGTGAGAATTTATTTTTATGAAAATGTTGAGTATAATTGAGTATATAAACATCATCTAGTTAATTTGATAATGAATTATAGATGTTTTTTATACATTTAACTTTAACCACCACCGACTGCTTTAATAATCTCGATTATGTCTCCTTCATTTAGGGTAAATGTAGCATGTTGAGATTTGGGGATAATGGTTTCATTGATTTCTAATGCAATACGTTGATCTTCATAACCTAATTGAATAATTAAATCATATGCGTTTAAGTTATCAGCCATTTTTAATAGTTTGCCATTTAGGGTGAATGTCATATATTTATTCTGCCGATGGTACAAGAAACAAAAGATTTAGCTTTGGCTTTGGTAGAATCAAAGCCATGTATTGAATTTATTTCAGGATAGCCAAGATTTAGCAAAACTTGGGAGACCTCAGATTTTTTAGTATCATCTACGTCAATTTTTACAATACCTTGTGCAATATTAATATTTACTTTTTTAGTGTTAAAGGTTGCTATTAATTTTTTAGTGATGATATTTATACATCCAACACATTTAATGTTGTCAACAATTATTTCCATTATATTTTCTTATATATTTTTATAAGTTATATTATATCACTTTGATTTATGTATGTGAATGTTAGAGTGGTATGGTAAAATTTTCGAAGTTTTTCATTCGGGAGTATTGAGTGTTACAAGTTGCTTTATTAGCATTAGAAGATGGGAAAATTTTTTATGGAAAGTCTATTGGTGTTAATGGTATAACTTTAGGTGAAGTAGTGTTTAATACTTCAATGACAGGCTATCAAGAAATTTTAACGGATCCATCATATGTACAACAAATAGTCGTACTAACCTGTCCACATATTGGTAATACAGGTATTAATTTAGTTGACGAAGAGTCTGATAAAATTCATGTATCTGGATTGATTATTCGAGATTTATCTTTAATAGCGAGTAATTGGCGTGCAGATATATCTTTAGGCTCTTATTTAAAGCATAATAATATTGTTGCTATTAGCGATATTGATACACGTGCGTTAACGCGTCACCTGCGTAAACAAGGATCACTAAAAGGTTGCATTATTACAGGTAATGATATTGACCAAGATTTAGCTATTGCTAAGGCTAAATTATTTGTTGGTATGAAAAATATAGATTTAGCAAAAGTAGTTTCAACTACTCAATCGTATGAGTTTAACCAAGGTTCTTATTCGTTAGGAAATGCTAAATTTAATGAGTTAAATACCAAATTTAAAGTGGTGGTTTACGATTTTGGAGTAAAGAAAAATATTTTAAAAATGTTGGTAGATAAGGGGTGTGAATTGACTGTTGTTAATGCACAAACATCAGCGACTAAAGTATTAGAAAGAAACCCTGATGGCGTATTTTTATCTAATGGACCAGGTGATCCTGAGCCATGTGATTATGCTATTAAGAATATTCAGATTTTATTGGGAAAAGATGTACCATTATTTGGTATTTGTTTAGGCCATCAATTATTATCCTTGGCAGTTGGCGCAACAACACAAAAGATGAAATTTGGTCATCATGGCGCTAACCATCCTGTTCAAAATTTACAGACTAAACAAGTGATAATAACTTCTCAAAATCATGGATTTGTAGTGTCAGATGACAATATACCTAATGATTTAGAAGTGACACATCGTTCGTTATTTGATAATTCTATTCAAGGTGTTCATGTTGTTAATAAAAAAGCATTTGGTTTTCAAGGGCATCCTGAAGCTTCGCCAGGGCCTCATGATATGAGTGGTTTCTTTGATACATTTATTAGGGAAATGAACGAATGAAAAATTTATTCATGAGTTTTTTATTGTTGATATTTAGTTCAATTATCATGGCTGAAAATATTGACCCATTTGAAGGGTTAAATAGGGCAATTTTTGAGTTTAATCAAACTTTAGATGAAAATATTTTTGACCCTGTGGCTAGGGTTTATAAAGAATTTGTGCCCAAAACGGCGCAAAATAGAGTTAGTGATTTTTTTTCTAATTTAGATGATGTATCTACGTTAGGTAATGAGCTTTTGCAGTTTAAGTTGTTTGACAGTGTAAACACATTTGGTAGGATTTTAGTGAACAGCACCATAGGATTAGCTGGTTTATTTGATGTTGCCAGTGATATTTGGACAGAAAAGACCTATGAAGATTTTGGTCAAACAATGGCAGTGTGGGGTATACCAAGTGGCCCTTATATAGTTTTGCCAATTTTGGGCCCATCAAGCATACGTGATTCAGTAGGTACTTATATTAATGTCACCGAAAATGTAAATATAAACAAATGGTTAAATACCGCTGAAGGAACAACTTTACTACTTGTTAGAGCTGTTGATACTAGAGTTAAATTATTACCAATAATAGATTTACTGAAAAATTCAGATGATATTTACATTGTAACACGTTCTTCTTTTTTACAAAAAAGACAATTTGATATATTTGATGGTAATCCTCCTATTGAATATGATGATTTTTGACTTAATTTAAAGTAAAATACTAATGCCAAAAAGACAAGATCTTAGTAGTATTTTAATTATCGGTGCTGGCCCTATTGTTATTGGTCAGGCTTGCGAGTTTGATTATTCTGGCGCACAAGCTTGTAGTGCATTGCGTGAAGAAGGATATCGTGTTATTTTAGTTAATTCTAATCCAGCTACTATTATGACTGATCCAAAAATGGCAGATAGCACCTATATTGAACCGATTGAGTGGCGTATAGTTGAAAAGATTATTGAAGTAGAAAAACCAGATGCTTTATTGCCAACTATGGGTGGGCAAACTGCTCTTAATTGTGCGTTAGATTTAGAGCGTCATGGTGTGCTTGATAAGCATTGTGTAGAGATGATTGGAGCTAAAAAAGAAGCAATTAACAAAGCTGAGGATCGTGATTTATTTCGTGAAGCGATGTTAAAAATTGGTCTTGATATGCCTAAAGCAGCGGTTGCTCATAATATGGAAGAAGCATTTACTATACAAGAAACAGTAGGTTTTCCAACAGTTATTCGTCCTTCATTTACGATGGGTGGTTCGGGTGGTGGTATTGCTTATAACAAAGATGAATTTGTTAAAATTTGTGAATGTGGCTTGGATTTATCACCAATAAACGAATTATTAGTTGAAGAATCTATTCTTGGATGGAAAGAGTTTGAGTTGGAAGTAGTGCGTGATAGAAAAGATAATTGTATTATTATTTGTTCAATTGAAAATTTTGATCCTATAGGTATCCATACAGGTGATTCGATTACTGTAGCACCTGCACAAACTCTAACTGATAAGGAATACCAAGTAATGCGTGATGCTTCATTAGCAGTACTTCGTGAAATTGGAGTTGATACAGGTGGTTCAAATGTACAATTTGCGCTTAATCCAGAAAATGGTCGTTTAACTATTATTGAGATGAATCCACGTGTTTCTCGTTCATCGGCATTGGCATCAAAAGCAACAGGTTTTCCTATTGCTAAAGTGGCTGCAAAGTTAGCTGTAGGTTATACCTTGGATGAACTTAATAATGATATTACAAATGGTAAAACACCTGCTTCTTTTGAGCCAAGTATTGATTATGTGGTAACTAAAATACCAAGATTTGCTTTTGAAAAATTTCCTGGAGCAAATGATCGTTTAACTACGCAAATGAAGTCTGTGGGTGAAGTAATGGCAATAGGTTCAACGTTTCAAGAGTCTTTACAGAAAGCATTAAGAGGATTAGAAACTGACAAGGTTGGATTAGACCCTATTGTTGATTTGAATGCTGATGATGCACGTAATAAGATACGTTCTGAATGTATTTCAGCTCGAAGTGAGCGTATTTTCTATTTGGCTGATGCTTTTAGATTTGGTATGAGTTTAAAAGAAGTGTTTGATTTATCTAAAGTTGATTCTTGGTTTTTAGCACAAATACAAGATATTGTTGCAACCGAATTACAAATTAATAGTACAAATGTAACTGATGTTGATGCTGATAAGATGTTCTCTTTGAAACGTAAAGGTTTTTCTGATGCGCGTTTGGCGCAATTATTTTGTTGTAATGAATCATCAGTGCGTGAACGTCGTCATGCGCTAAATGTTAAGTCTGTGTTTAAGAGAGTAGATAGTTGTGCGGCAGAATTTGACACTCAAACTGCTTATTTATACTCAACTTATCAGCTTGAGTGTGAAGCTAACCCGACTGATAAGAAAAAGATTATGATCTTAGGGGGTGGACCTAACCGTATTGGACAAGGTATTGAGTTCGACTATTGTTGTGTGCATGCGTCATTAGCATTGCGTGAAGATGGATTTGAGACGATTATGGTTAATTGTAATCCTGAAACAGTTTCAACTGATTATGATATTTCAGATCGCTTATATTTTGAACCGTTAACTTTAGAAGATGTTTTAGCTATTGTCGATATTGAAAATCCAGATGGTATTATTGTACATTATGGCGGTCAGACACCACTTAAATTAGCTAAAGCATTAGAGAAAAGTGGTGCAAATATTATTGGCACAACTCCAGATGCTATTGATTTGGCTGAAGATAGAGAACGTTTTTCTAAAATGTTACAAGATTTAAAACTTAAGCAACCGTTAAATGGTACGGCACGTTCATTAGAGCAAGCACAAGACATTGCCAATGCGATTGGGTTTCCATTAGTGGTTAGACCATCTTATGTGCTTGGTGGTCGAGCAATGAAGATTGTTTATGATAAAGATAGTCTTGAGCACTACATGTATACAGCAGTGAAAGTTTCAAATGATTCTCCTATTTTATTAGATTCATTTTTAGATCATGCTATTGAAGTTGATATTGATGCGATTTGTGATGGTGAAAATGTGGTGATTGGCGGTATTATGCAACATATTGAACAAGCCGGTATTCATTCAGGTGATTCTGCTTGTTCATTACCTCCTTATTCATTGACCAATGAGGTGTTAGATGAAATGCGTGCTCAAGTTATTGTTATGGCTAAAAAATTAAACGTAGTTGGTTTGATGAATACCCAACTAGCTTACCAAAATGGTGAAATTTATATTATTGAGGTTAATCCGCGCGCCTCACGTACTGTACCTTTTGTTTCTAAAGCGATTGGTGTGCCACTCGCTAATATTGCTGCACGTGTGATGTCAGGTGTATCACTTAAAGCTCAGAATTTTACCAAAGAGATTATCCCTAAACACTTTAGCGTTAAAGAGGCTGTATTTCCATTTAATAAATTTTTAGGGGTAGATCCAATTTTAGGTCCAGAAATGCGTTCAACAGGTGAAGTAATGGGTATTGGTAAAGATTTTGCTTCAGCCTTTGATAAGGCTCAATTAGCAGCAGGTAGCCGTGTACCAGAAAATGGTAAGGTGTTTGTAAGTTTACGTAAACTTGACCGTAATGAGTTGATTAATTTGGGTAAAAAATTATTAACACAAGGTTTTAGTTTGGTTTCAACACGTAGTAATAGAGATATGCTAAATGAAGCTGGACTTAAGTGTGAAGTAATTAATAAAGTATCAGAAGGATCACCTCACATAATTGACATGATTAAAAATGATGGTGTTGATTTAATTATTAACTCAACTGAAGATACTCAAGGTGTGGAAGATGCTGCAGAAATTCGTTGCCAAGCATTGACACATAAAATACCGTTTACTACCACGGTGGAAGCTGCATTTGCTATGCTAGATGGTTTAAAAGTCATTGATAAATTTACTATAACTAAACTTCAATCACTATATTAATAATGAATAATATACCAGTTACTGCTTTTGGTGCAAAAGCACTAGAAGCAACACTTCTTAAACTTAAAGATGTTAGTCGTCCTCGTATTATCGAAGATATTAGGACAGCACGTGCTCACGGAGATCTTAAAGAAAACGCAGAATATCATGCTGCTAAAGAAGAACAAAGCTTTGTTGAGGGCCGAATTAAAGAAATTGAATTAAAGCTTTCTCGTATGCAGATTATTGATGTAACTAAACTTAGTCAAGATGGTCGTTGCGTTTTTGGTACTACTATTACTCTTATTAATTCTGCAGATAATAGCAAAATCACGTATCAAATTGTGGGTGAGGATGAAGCTGATATCTCCCTAGATAAGATTTCATGTCATTCACCAATTGCCAGTGCATTAATGGGTAATGAAGAAGGTGATAAAGTAATAGTAAAGGCCCCAAAGGGCGATATTGTTTATAAAATATTAAGTGTTGAGTACTATATTTAAACGCTTGAATAGAAATTAAGTTCTATATTCACAGTGGGTTATATTTTCTTATTCTAAATATAACCATACCTTTTAAAAGTATTTATAACAATTTTTGTAATTTTATTAATATATGGGTCAATGATTTGATATTCATCTACTTATTTTTAATCCTATTCTTTGTAACAAGATTAATGTTAATCATAATATCAAAGTTATGTAGATTCATAAGAAGAAGTCTTAGTTGGCAGTTCTATCTTGGTTAAAATATGATTTTAGTGATATTGTTACGATAATGTTAATAAATTTGGTTTTGAATATTTGGATTAGTAAGTAATTTATTAAAGTTTTTAGTTTCTATCATAGACATAATAAATGTTTTTCATCATTTGGTAATGATTTTAGATTATATTTATATGACTTTTGAGTAATTTTCGTGCCACTTTCTGATGTTGTTGGTGTTGATTGATAGAAAGTTAGTATCAATAAGTTTAATCATTTTTATTTTGTTATTTAAGAAGTTTTTGTTTACTAAAAATGTATTTATACTATTGTTGATTGCTGGAAAAATGTGTGTTGCCATTTATCGTTAGTATTTCACCATCTATTGCATTTAAAATTTGATAAATAATTTTACGGTTATCTCTATTGTATATGTATAAGACATAATGACCTTATTAGTGATCTCTTTAAACTACTGGAAGGTAACTAAATAATTGTTTATTGTATTTTGTTTTGAATATAATCTCAACGGTTTAAATTATTCTCTTACATTACTAAATATTAGAGATTAAAATAACATTGACATTAGTGCACTCCATTACGGTCTATAGAAATAATTAAAATTATTGATTATCTCTTTATAAAAAGATAATTTATTTATATAAAATAAAAGTAAATGGAGATATACATTGCATGTGTTATCTCTTATTTGATATATGAAATTGCGGTTTATGATTTTATTTTCTAGGATAGAGTTTACTCTGTTGTGATTTAAGCTGAGTTCTTTTAAAATGTATATAGATTTTTTTGCGCATGATAAATATTATTGTGATGTGATACTAATTGTATGCTGTATAAAGCCTATATAACTTTGTCTATAGTAAAAAACCTCTGGTAAAAAGAAAAGTAACGTAGAGTGCTGTGTTATTGATATCTATTTTAGTAGTATATGTTTTAATAATATAAAAAATTCTGTTGATTTATATTTGATTGGTAGTTTGTTTATTATTAATGTTAATGTTTTTTAAAACTGATATCTTTCTATTTTTTTTAAAAAAAAATTTGCTTATTTTCTAATCTGCAGCTTTTCTTTGATCCTAGCTTTCTTACCAGTAAGACCACGAAGATAGTAAAGTTTAGCTTGGTGAACTTTACCACGACGTTTTACTTCAATTGAATCAATCATTTTTGAGTGGGTTTGAAAAACTCTTTCAACACCCTCACCATGAGAAATTTTTCTAACTGTAAATGCTGAGCCAATACCTCGGTTTTTTTTAGCAATGACCACGCCTTCAAATGCTTGCAACCTTTCACGTTCACCCTCACGTACTTTTACTTGTACAATAATAGTGTCGCCTGATACGAATAAAGGTAGGTCTGATCTTAATTGTTCGTTTTCAATTTGGTCAATTAAATTCATTTTGAGTATTCCTTTAAAAAACTTTTATAAAAAAAGGAAATAATTATACCGTTATTTTTTTAGTGAACAAGATAAGAATATGACATATAAATTTTTTTATGCTTTTGCATGGTGTAATTTTACAAGAAATATGGCATAATGTTTGACTTTACATTATAAATATTGATTTATTCATGGGAAAGATAACTGGTTTTAAAGAATTTAATCGAAAAACTGAGGCATATCGTTCTGTGGAGTTGCGTATTAAAGATTACGGTGAAATTTTTACAGTTCATCGTGATGTAGTTCATTTTCAAGAACAAGCTGCAAGATGTATGGATTGTGGTGTGCCCTTTTGTCAGTCAGAGAATGGTTGTCCAGTTGATAATCTCATTCCAGAATTTAATGATTTAATTTATCATAATAAATGGCAAGAAGCATTGACACGTTTATTGAAAACTAATAATTTTCCAGAATTTACAGGTCGTGTTTGTCCTGCACCTTGTGAAGGTTCTTGCGTATTAGGCATTAATAATTCTGCAGTTACGATTAAGAATATTGAGCAAGCTATTATTGATAGAGGTTTTGATGAAGACCGTGTTAAGCCATATACAGTTAAGTACAGAACAGGTAAGAAAATTGCTATTATTGGTTCTGGTCCTGCAGGTTTGGCAGCGGCAGATGAATTAAATAAAATAGGTCATAGTGTTACTATATTTGAGCGTGATGATCGTATTGGTGGTTTGTTAATGTATGGCATCCCGAATATGAAACTTAGTAAAAATGTGGTTGATCGTCGTGTTAAATTAATGAAAAATTCAGGAATTGAGTTTATAATAAATGTCAATGTTGGTAAAGATATTACCACAATACAATTACAACAGGATTTTGATGCACTTGTACTTACTACGGGTGTGAGTAAAGCACGTGATTTGTTAGTGGATAATCGCCAAGCACAGGGAGTGCATTTGGCGATGGAATATCTAACTCAAAACACAAGAAGCTTATTGGATAATGGATATGCAGAAGAGTCAGATTTATCCGCTAAAGACAAGGATGTGATTGTAATTGGTGGTGGAGATACAGGTACGGATTGTATTAGTACAGCGTTACGTCAAGGTGCAAGATCGATTGTTAACTTTGAATTAATGAGTAAACCTCCAACTAAACGTATGTCAAATAATCCTTGGCCGTTATGGCCACTTATTTATCGTGCAGATTATGGACACACTGAAGTAACAGAAATATTTGGTAAAGATCCAAGACAATATTGTTTAATGACTAAATCATTTATTAAAGATGACCAGGATTCTGTAATTGGTTTAAATACGGTTAATGTTGATTTTCAAAACGGAGAATTCATTGAAATTAATGGTAGTGAGAGAACCTGGAGTACGCAATTAGTTTTACTATCAATGGGATTTGTTTCTCCTGAACATTATTTAAGTGATGATGCTAATATTAAGCTTGATGAAAATGGTAATTATAAAGCTAAATACGGTCAATATACAACATCACAAAAAGGTATTTTTACTGCTGGAGATTGTCGTCGTGGACAATCGTTAGTTGTATGGGCTATTAATGAAGGTCGTGGTGTTGCTGTTAAAGTTAATGAATATTTAACATGAGATACCCATCTCAACTATTATATTTAATATAATTTTTAATGGTATTAACTAATTCCATTAGTTTTTAATTATAGTTAGTTTCTTTAAAGATTAAATTAATCTACCTCCTAAGGGATAGTAGTTAGTACCACTAATCAGATTTAGTATTGTCTTTATTTTGAGTATAATTTATTTTGTTCAACATCTTCTTGTGAGAACATCCAAGGGATTTATTTAATATACTGGAGAGATAAAATGGCAGAATTATATAGTACACCAAACCTTGATGAGTTGGAAAATGGTCCATGGCCTTCATTCGTTACAGGTCTTAAAAGATTAGCAAGTGATAGTCATGCTGGCGCTGATATGGCACGTGATGTATTAGGTACACTAGAAACTTCATATGTAACTAAAAAAGGCTATTGGAAAGGTGGTACAGTTGGTGTTATTGGTTACGGTGGTGGTATCATTCCACGTTTTAATGAGTTAAAAGATGATAAAGGAGAGTATAAGTTTCCTGCAGCAGGCGAGTTTCACACTTTACGTGTTCAACCACCAGCAGGGATGCACTACACATCAACTTTATTAAGAGATATGTGTGATATGTTTGTAGATAATGGTGGTTCTGGTTTAATTGCATTACACGGTCAATCGGGCGACATCATGTTACAAGGCGCTACTGAAGAAACAACACAGACTATTTTTAATACATTTAATGATTATGGTTTTGATTTAGGGGGGGCTGGTCCTGCAGTACGTACAGGCATGTCTTGTGTCGGTGCTTCACGTTGTGAGATGTCAAATGTTAATGAGCAAGCGGTTTTACGTACATTAGTTAATGCATTTTTAGATGATATGCATCGTCCAGCACTACCATATAAGATGAAATTTAAAGTATCAGGTTGTTCAAATGATTGTATGAATACAGTTCAACGTGCTGACTTTGCAGTTATTGGTACTTGGAGAGATGATATTAAAGTTAACCAATATTTATGGCAGTCTATGGTGGCAGATAAAGGTCGTAGTTATGTGGTTGATAATATTATTTCTCGTTGTCCTACTAGTGCTATGAGTCTTAATGAGGATGATTCGGTTACAATTGATAACAAGAATTGCGTTAAATGTATGCATTGTTTGAATGTTACTAGCCCTTTAACTCATAAATATATTGCTAAAGGTGATGTAGAGCCTATTCTAGCAACAGGTGATGATAAAGGTATTATGATTATTATGGGTGGTAAGCGTACTCTTAAGATTGGTGATTTATTTGGTTCAGTAATTGTTCCATTCATGAAAATGGATACAGCAGATAATCTTGAAGAAATTGAAAATTTGGCAGGTGAAGTGATTGATTTCTTTGCTGAAAATGCGTTAGAACATGAAAGAACTGGTGAAATGATTGAGCGTATTGGTGTGGTTAATTTTCTTGAAGGAGTCGGTCTTAATGTAGATCCTAATATGGTTAATTCTACACGTACTTCATCTTATGTTCGTATGGATACATGGGACGAAGAAGCTATTAAGTGGTTTGAAAATAAAGCAGAGGCAAGTGCATAATCATATCGTTTAAATAACAACCTTTTTAGGTGAATGTAGATTTCACCTAATTTTATAATATATTGGGAGAAACAAAATGGCTGAAGCACCAAGAATGCCTATCGAATCAGGTTGCCCTGATCCTATTCAATACATGCATCCAACTATGCGTCGTAACTATGGACAATGGGTTTATCATGATCGTCCTCGTCCAGGTGTATTACATCACACCTCAAAAAATCATGAAGAAATTTGGACAGTTCGTTGTGGCACTTCACGTCAAATGGATGTATATACTATTAGAAAATTAGCTGATATTGCTGATGAATTTGCTGATGGACATGTACGTTTTACTATGCGTTCTAATGTTGAATATATGGTGGCTGATGAAGCTAAAGTTGAGCCATTAATTGCAGCACTTACTGAATCAGGTTTTCCTGTAGGCGGTACAGGTCCATCAGTAACCATGATTTCACATACTCAAGGTTGGTTGCATTGTGATATTCCAGGTACGGATGCTTCTGGTATTGTAAAGTCACTTATGGATGAAATGCATGAGGAATTCACTAGAGAAGAAATGCCTAATCGTGTACATATGACTACTTCTTGTTGTCAGATTAATTGTGGTGGTCAAGGTGATATTGCTCTTAATGTTCAACATACTAAACCTCCTAAAATTAATCATGATTTAGTGGCTAATGTGTGTGAGCGCCCAACTGTTGTAGCACGTTGTCCAGTTGCTGCGATTCGTCCTGCAATGGTTAATGGCAAGCCAACTTTGGAAGTTGATGAGAAGAAATGTATTTGTTGTGGTGCATGCTTTCCACCATGTCCGCCGATGCAAATTAACGATCCTGAATATTCTAAGATTGCATTATGGATTGGTGGCAAGAACTCAAATGCTAGATCTAAACCTTCGTTTCATAAATTAGTTGCTTCTAATTTGCCTAATAATCCACCAAGATGGCCAGAAGTTACTGCTGTGGTTAAAAATATTTTATCTATTTATAAAGAAGATGCTCGTGATTGGGAAAGAATGGGTGAATGGGTTGACCGTATTGGTTGGCCAGCATTTTTTGAGAAGACAGGTTTGCCATTTACTAAATTCCATATCAATGATTGGAAGGGCGCACGTCATGAGTTAAATTCTTCTGCACATATTCGTTTTTAAATAGTTGTTATTATGAAGATTTCTATTCAAATTAACGAAGGACCGTATCAGCATCAAGCATCTGATACAGCATATCAATTTGCTAAAGCAGCAATTGAAAGGGGGCATGAAATTTTTCGTGTATTTTTCTATCATGATGGTGTGAATAATGCATCACGTTTCACAATACCCCCACAAGACGATCGTAATATTGTTAATCAGTGGGCTGAGTTAGGCATTAAGAATGCTAATGGCGAACCTGAACTTGTTGTATGTGTAGCAGCAGCGCTTCGTCGTGGAATATTAGATGAATCTGAAGCGATCAAAAATGGTATTGATTGTAATAATATTCACCCGGCATTTCGTATTTCTGGTTTAGGTCAGTTGATTGAAGCAGGTATTCAGTCCGATCGTTTAGTAGTATTTGGAGACTAATTTATGGCAATTAAAAAATTTATGTATTTAAATCGTCGTTCTTCATTTGGCACGGTGTATGCAATTGAGTCGTTGGAAGTGGTATTGGTTGCTGCAGCGTTTGATCAAGATGTCTCTTTGGCTTTTATTGATGATGGCGTGTATCAAATTATTGAAGGTCAAAATACTAATGGTATCGGTATGAAGAATTTTTCTAAAACTTTTCATGCTTTAGGAGATTATGAAATTAATAAACTTTATGTATCAGCAGAGTCTTTAGAAGAAAGAGGTCTAAGTGCAGATGATCTAATGCCTTTAGTGTATGAAGATGAGGATGATAATTGGGTAGAAAAATCAAGTGTTAAAGTGGTTTCTAATGCAGAGATTTCAAAAATTATGTCTAAACAAGACGTATGTTTTAGTTTTTAAGGGAATTGAATATGTTACATACTGTTAATAAATCATCTTTCGAGCGAAATTCACTCAAATCCTGTATTAATACAATTGATGATACAAGTGTCATTTTATTAATTGAAGATGGTGTTATTTCTGCCACAAAAAATATTAATTCATCAATGATTGCCAATCTTGCCAATCAAGGTAGAGTTTATGCGCTTCAAGGTGATGTTGAGGCGAGAGGAGTTTCTTCAAAACTTGTTGATAATATCAAATTAGTTGATTATACAGGCTTTGTTGATTTGGTTGTTGAACATGGAACTTCGGTTTCTTGGGTTTAACTTAAATTTTTATATAGGAGTAAAAAATGGCTGATATTTTGGGTGCAAAAGTAGATGAAGAAGGTTTTTTGGTAGAATTAGGTGATTGGAGTAAGGAAATTGCTGAACAAATGGCAAAAGATGATGATGTTTCGTTAAGTGAGGAGCATTGGGATGTGATTAATTTTTTACGTGAATATTTTGAAGAGTACCAAATTGCACCTGCAGTGCGTGTATTAACTAAAGCGATTGCTAAAAGAATGGGTAAAGACAAGGGAAACTCTAAGTATTTATATTCTTTATTTCCATATGGTCCTGGTAAGCAAGGTTGTCGTTTTGCTGGATTGCCAAAACCAACTGGCTGTATTTAGTATTTAAGTCAATACAAACGTAATAAAAACATTTGCTTTGGTGAGTGTTTTTTAATATTTTATTCATTGAATTTGAGAGTAATATGTCTGTAATAAGCATTTTTTTTACCGCTTTATTTTATATTTCATTAATTGTATTTCTTATTGGGATGGTGAAAAAAATATATCAATTTGGGATAACTCCAGCTCCTCTTAAAATTCCTATTGCACCAACTCCGTTAACACAAAAAGGTGTGGTTATGCGTATAATTCGTGAAATAGTCTTATTTGAAAGTTTGTTTAGATCAAATAAATGGATTTGGTTATTTGGTTGGTTATTTCATATCGGTTTATTATTGATTTTAATTCGTCATATACGTTATTTTTGGCCTGATGATTTACCTGATATTTTTTTATTAACTCAATCTTTTAAATACGCTGCTTTTGTGATGGTGATTGGTCTTATTGGATTGATGTTACGTCGTATTTTTGTTGAACGTATCCGTTATATTTCAGCGCCGAGTGATTATTTAATGTTAATTATGTTACTTATTATTGGAATAAGTGGCATGATCATGACATTTACTAGTAATCATACAGACATTATTATGGTAAAGGAATTTGCTTCAGGGTTAGTGAGTTTTAATTGGCAAAATCTACCAACAGAAGTATATTTTTTAATACATATTTTTTTGGTGTTTGTGTTGATGGCAATTTTTCCGATTTCTAAATTATTACATATGCCAGGTATTTTTTTTAGTCCAACACTCAATCAGGTGGATAATGCTCGCTCAAAGCGCCATATTGCACCTTGGGCACTTAAACAAGAACAAGAACATGCAATACGATTAGAACAAATTTTAGGTAAGGATGAATAGTATGGTAAAAGAATTTGACATTCCAGCATTACCCACTTATCTTGAAACTCCTAAGTTAAAAGAAGGCGCTATGGATGGTGAAGGACCATTCAAATCTGCACAAGAATTTCAAAATCCATTAGGATTTCCTGGTGAAAAAGTAGACAATTGGCAGAAAGTTGCTATTGATAAAATGGGTGAGCTTAAGTCTAAATATCGCTCCGTTCAAGTATTTTTAGATTCATGTGTTAAATGTGGTGCTTGTACTGATAAGTGTCATTACTTTTTAGGTTCTTCAGATCCGAAAAATATGCCAGTTGCACGTCAAGATTTGTTTAGAAGCGTGTATCGTCGCCATTTTACTTTTGCAGGTAAATACTTCCCTAAGTTGGTAGGTGCTAAGGAATTAGACAACGAGATGTTGGATGATTGGTATAACTATTTTCATCAATGTTCACAGTGTCGTCGTTGTTCAGTATTCTGTCCATACGGTATTGATACAGCTGAAATTTCAATGGCGGCTCGTGAGGTGCTTGATGTGGTTGGCATAGGTCAGAAATATTGTAATCAAATCTTAGGGAAGGCTTTAACGATTGGTAATAACTTAGGTCTGCCTGAACCAGCTTTGCGTGATACATTACTTGATCTTGAGGAAGAAATTGAAGAAGAGACAGGAGGAATTGCTGTTAAATATCCATTAGACCAAAAAGGTGCTGAAATTTTATTAATTACTCCATCAGCAGATTTTTTTGCTGAGCCTCATATTGATGGATTAATTGGTTATGGTAAGGTATTCCATCAAGATGGAGTGAGTTGGACATTAAGTTCATACGCTTCTGAAGGGGCTAACTTTGGTATGTTTATTGGTTCTTATGATGTTATGCGTAAAGCTGCTTTACGCATACGTAAAGCTGCACTTGATTTAGAAGTGTCACGGGTTATGGTAGGTGAGTGTGGACATGCGTGGCGTGTGGCTTATAGTTTTTGGAATACTTTGTCGGGTGTAGGGGTGGGTGCTGCTGATGAATTTAGTCAAAAATTACAAGATCAATTAGATCATCGTTATCCTCAACCACAACATATTATTGAATATACTCATGATTTAATTCAGAGGGGTAAGTTAGTATTTGATAAGTCTGCTAATGATGACCGTACGGTTACTTTCCATGATTCGTGTAATGTTGCACGCGCAACCAATATGGGCGGTATTTTAGGTGGTCAATTTATTTTGCCACGTGAAGTTATTAAAGCTGTATGTAATAATTATGTTGATATGGAGCGTAGCACGATTAAAGAGTCAACTTTTTGTTGTGGTGGTGGTGGAGGTTTACTAACAGATGATTTAATGGAAATTCGTGTAAAAGGTGCAATGCCAAGAATGCAAGCATTGAAAACAGTTGAAAAAGATAATGGCGTGAATACGTTAGCTGCTATTTGTGCTATCTGTAAGTCGCAGTTTTCTAAGGTGCTGCCTAAATTTGATTTTGATCCATATATGATTGTGAGTGTTCATCAATTAGTGAGTGAGGCGATTATTATGGACAAGCGAAAAATAGAATTTCAGGAGGATAAATCAGAAGTTGACTAATGATGATTTTATTATGGCAGAAATAGAATAAATTTAAACAAATATAAGGAGATTTAATATGCAGAAGAACCCGTATGGTGTGCCAACTAAAAGTGATAACCATACATTTAGATTATATACGAATGATGGTGATGAACAAAAAACAGTACCATGGAGTCAAAAGATTTTTAAAGAAGATACTTCTCATAAGTGTCCTACTTATGTTACCCAAACACCACCTTGTCAAGGTTCGTGTCCCTCAGGACATAATGTTCGTGGATGGTTAGATATTGTTCGTGGTATGGAGAAGCCTTCTGGTGAACTATCTTGGCAAGAGTATGCATTTCAAAGGTCTACAGATTCAAATCCATTTCCATCAATAATGGGTCGTGTTTGTCCAGCACCTTGTGAGGATGGTTGTAATCGTAATGAAGTTGAGAATACAGTTGGTATTAATGCGGTTGAACAGTTTATTGGTGATAATGCCAAAGTTGAGGGTTATACATTTACAATTAATGCTAAAGATACAGGTAAAAAGGTGGCTATTATCGGGGGTGGTTGTGGTGGTTTAACAACAGCACTTAAATTACGTCGTCAAGGTCATAGTGTAACTATATTTGAAAAATATAACCAACTAGGTGGAATGATGATGTACGGAATTCCTGATTATCGTGTACCCCGTGATGTATTATCTTATGAGATTGACCGTATTATCCATACAGGTGTTGAAACTAGAATGAATACCAAAGTTGGTATTGATGTTACTATTGATGAATTAGAAAAAGAGTTTGATGCAGTTTTATTTGCAATAGGTGCTATGAGTGGTCGTACATTGCCTGTCCCAGGCGGTAAAGCAACAAATTGTGTTTCTGGTATTGCTTTTCTTGAAGCATATAATCAAGGTCGTTTAAGGCATATTACAGGTAAAGTAATTTGTATTGGAGGAGGTGATACATCTATTGATGTTGTATCAGTTGCACGTCGTTTGGGTAATATTAATAACGCTGCTGAGAAAGATCGTCCTGAACGTATCATTTTTAGTGATACAACACATGATGTGGTTGATACATCTAAACGTTTAGGTGCAGACGTATTATTAACAACACGTTCTACTGTTGGAAATATGCCGGCAGCACAAGAAGAAATTGATGATGCGACTCGTGAAGGTGTTGAAATTCAAGGTCAATTACAACCTGTTAAAGTAATTACAGGAAAAGATGGTCGTGCAACTGCATTACGCATGATTCGTTTAGAAGAGGATGGTAGTACCCAAATTAAAGGTTCTGAGTTTGACATTGAGTGTGAATTAATTGTTTCTGCAATTGGTCAAGGTGTTGATTCTGAAGGTATAGATATTTCTTTCTTTAATAAGCATGGATTTATTAACGCAGATAAGAACTATCAAGTCCCCAATAAGCCAGGTTTTTTTGTTTGTGGTGATGTGATTCGTCCTCACCTATTGACAACTGCCATTGGTCAAGCATCAGTTGTTGCTGAAAGTATCTGTGATTATCTTTCAGGTTCCGAGCAGCATACTCGCCCTAAGGTCGACGTTAGTTATTTTGATTTAATGGAGAAATTAAAAGAATGGGATCTTGCTCCTGAGTCTTACAAGTCAGGCTCTGATGTTGCAACTGCAACAGATAGCGCTAATTTTGCCGTGCATAATTATGAAGATCGGGCATTTGCTTCTATCATTCCACATACAGAATTGTTTTTAGGTCATTTTGATCATGAACAACACAATCAACGTAATCATAAATTAGTGGATGTTGATAACGTATTAGGTAATTTTAATGAGCGTTTAATTGGTTATACTGAAAAGGAAGCGCAAAAAGAAGCAGCCCGTTGTATGTCTTGTGGATTATGTTTTGAATGTGATAACTGTGTGATGTATTGTCCGCAAGATGCGGTATTTAAAGTTAAGAAAAACAAAGCAACGTTAGGTAGGTATGTTGATACTGATTATAATAAGTGTATTGGTTGTCATATTTGTGCTGATGTTTGTCCGACTGGTTATATACAAATGGGTCTTGGTGAGTAGTTCGATTTAATCTAAGCTGGATAAAAATTATGAAGCATTTTTTAGTTGTTTTTTTAAGTTTGTTGGTAAGTAGTGTATTTGCGTATATTGACGAATATGCTAATCTTGGTGAGCAAGCTAGTTCTATTAAGGCATCCGGTAAAGTATTTCATGAAAGTCCTTCAATTATTCGAAAAATGCATCCTGAATTATTACGTCATAAACGCGATAAAACCTTGCGTAAAGGTATACGAACAAATAACTATTCTTTAAAAGGTTGTGTGTCTTGTCATGCTAATAAAAATAAGACAAATAACCAATATTATTCGGTTGATAAGAAAGGTCAATTTTGTTCAGATTGTCATAAGAAGGTCGGTGTCAGCTTTGATTGTTTTAGTTGTCATCGTACGACTCTAAGGGAAGGTTTATTATGAATAAAACATTAAATCGTCGAGATTTTATTAAAATCATGAATGTAACAACGACAGGAGTTGTTATAGTTGCTAGTGGTATTACACTTACCACATTTGCTAGTGTTAGTGAAATACCTGTTACTAATAAAAAGCGTTGGGGCTTGTTGATTGATACCAATAAGCTAACTGAGACTGATATTGATGGCATGGTTAATGCTTGTCAACAAGAACAAGGTTGGGGTGCTGAGATACGCTCAACAGCTAGTCAAAAACCAGGGTGGATTAAAAAACTAAAGGTTAAAGATAAAACGACTAATAAAGTAAGTAATCTTGCACTTATGTGTCAGCATTGTGAAGAACCACCTTGTGTTGATGTTTGTCCAACAAACGCTTCTATGAAACGTGAAGATGGAATTGTGTTGGTAGATAAGCATTTATGTATTGGTTGTCGTTATTGTATGATGGCTTGTCCATATGACGCACGTTCATTTGTACATGAAACATTAAAGAATCAGAAAGAACATATGCCTCGGGGTAAAGGCACAGTTGAAGCTTGTACGATGTGTGTACACAGGGTTGACAAAGGTGAAACACCTGCTTGTGTTGAGAGTGTTAATAGCGAAGCTGTTATTTTTGGTAATTTGTATGATGAATCAAGCCAAATAAACCAAACCTTGAGAATAGTTCAATCTTCACAAATCAGGGCAGATCTTAATCTAAATACTGGTGTACGTTATAGTGGCATTTAAATAATAAATTTAATTTTGGAATTTTATGAGTAATATTCGTTTTGAGCAAATTGAAGGAAAAAGTCTAGGCTTTTATACTTTAATTACAGGACTTGGTATTTTAATTTTGGCTGCATTGGTTAGTGTGTACTATGTGGAGCACCATGGTCATTTTGTGACTGGTATGAATAATCGTATTGTATGGGGTATGCCACATGTTTTTGCCTTGTTCTTGATAGTAGCAGCGAGTGGTGCATTAAACGTGGCTTCAATTTCTTCTGTGTTTAATAAGAAGTTATATAAACCATTATCACGTTTGTCTGGTTTAGTTGCGTTATCATTATTAGCCGGAGGGTTAATGGTATTAGTTCTTGATTTAGGTCGTATAGATCGTTTGATTGTTGCAATGACTGAATATAATTTTAAATCAATTTTTGCTTGGAATATTATTTTATATAACGGCTTCTTTGTAGTAGTTGCTATTTATTTATGGATGATGTTTGAGCGTCGCATGAATAAGTTTAGTCATAAAGTGGGTTTAGTTGCTTT
The DNA here is from genome assembly GCA_021730225.1 of Candidatus Vesicomyidisocius sp. Agig_15_S12. Lineage (GTDB taxonomy): Bacteria > Pseudomonadota > Gammaproteobacteria > PS1 > Pseudothioglobaceae > Ruthia. Next base: position 826,367 of record CP072532.1, on the reverse strand, counting down.
TAGTTGGCGTTTAATTTTAACTACAGGAACAGGATCTATTTTTGGATTTTTGGTTGCTAGACAAGCTTATGATGCTGTTATTATGGCCCCTATGTTTATTATTATGTCTTTTTCATTTGGGTTGGCATCTTTCATACTGATCTTAATGGCGAGCTATAAGTGGACTAACAGGCCTTTAGGAAATATTATAGTAAATCGTTTGAGAAATCTTTTGGGTGTGTTTGTTGCAGCAGTTATGTATTTTGTAGCGGTATATCATTTGGGTAATTCGTATTTAGCAGAAAATACCGGTATTGAGAACTTTATTCTTTTTGATGGTGGTATTTATACAAAATTATTTTGGTATGGTCAAATTATTTTGGGGGGTATTGTACCAATGATATTGATTTATCATCCTATTACTAGAGAAGATCGCTCAATGTTAGGTTTGTCTTCTGTATTAATTATTATTGGTGGATTTGTCCAGTTATACGTTATTATTATTGGTGGTCAGGCTTATCCAATGGAGTTATTTCCAGGCAAGGATGTTTTAGGGGATTATGGCGATATTGCTCAATATTTTGTTTCATTGCCAGAAATATTTCTTGGTATTGGCGGTATTGCTTTAGCAATCATTATAGTTACATTTTTAGTTAAATTTTTAGCATTCTTACCGGAGAGTTTGGAGGATGATTTGGCTGATTCATATCATAAAAGATAATTTTATATTAAAATTAAGTAGATATTAATGTCCTTATCGTTTTATCTATCTGCTGCTCATAAATCATCAGGAAAAACTGTTATTAGTTTAGGATTGTGTGCTGCATTTAAACAACAATCTTTAAATGTTCAGACTTTTAAAAAAGGGCCTGATTATATTGATCCTATTTGGCTTTCTAAAGCTAGCGGAAATCCTTGTTATAATCTAGATTTTTATAATATGACTGATGATGAAATAATCCAGTTGTATCAAAAACAAAGTTCAAATAGTGATATTGATATTATTGAAGGAAATAAAGGCCTGTTTGATGGTATGAGTGTTACTGGGGGTGATGCTAACGCTGATCTTGCTAAATTATTAATGATTCCTGTTATATTAGTAATTGATAGTACAGGTATTACCCGTGGCGTTGCACCACTGCTTAGTGGTTATCAAGTTTTTGATAAAGAGATAAATATTGCTGGCGTTATTTTAAATAAAGTAGCTAGTGAGCGTCATGAATCAAAATTGATACAAGCTATTAATTACTACACTGACATCTCTGTGTTAGGCTGTGTACGTCGTTCTAAAGCATTAATAATTGATGAGCGTCATTTAGGCTTAATGCCTGCTAACGAAACACTACAATCACAAACTTTTATCAAAAAAGTTGCCAATATTATTACTGATCAAGTTGATCTTAATATATTATTGGACTTTAATTGTATCAAGTCCAATAAGAAAATTATTAATACATATATAAATATTAATATAATTAAGGAAAAAATCGTTATTGCTATTGCTAAAGATTCTGTGTTTAATTTTTATTATCAGGATGATTTGGATAAATTTGAATCATTAGGTGTTAGTATAAAATACTTTGATACACTTAAAGATAATAATTTGCCAATATGTGATGGGTTGTTTATTGGGGGGGGCTTTCCAGAAATGCAACTTAAAGCGTTAAATGCTAATCAATCCTTATTAGAAGATATTAAAACTAAAATAGAACAAAACTTACCGACATATGTAGAATGTGGTGGTTTAATGTATTTAACCAATAGCATTACTCATAATAAAAAAACCTATTCAATGATGGGTGTAATTGATGCAGATACTTATATGATGTCTAAGCCTATTGGTAGAGGTTATGTTGAGTTGGAACCAACTGATGATCATTGTTGGCCTGGAGTATCTAAACATATTTATGCACATGAATTTCATTACTCAAAGCTTAAAAATATTAGTTCCAATACACGTTATGCTTTTAATGTTTTGCGCGGTGTAGGTGTGAATAATAAGTTTGATGGTATTATGAAGTATAAGCTTTTAGCTTCGTATACACATTTGCATAATGTGGCGAGTAATGAATGGGTTATACAATTTGTGAATTTTATAAATAAGGTTAAAGAACAAGAGCTATGATTATAATTACAAAAAAAGCGTCGGATGAAATTATTTTATCAACTCATAATCCAGAAAATAAAGGACTGTTGATTCGCTTTTCTGTCGATAAAACTGATGATGGTTTTCAATATTTGATGGGTTTTGATGATCGTAATGACAGTGATATTCACCTTGAATCTAATGGTATTGAGTATATTTTTGCTTATGAGCAAAAAGTATTACTTGAAGGTATGGTGGTGGATTTTGATCAGATAGATAAAAACAGCGATTATCATTTTGTGTTTATGAATCCAAACGATCCAAATTATGAGCCACCAGCAAAGGAATGTGCACCTGATAAATTAAATAACAAGTAGTTTATTTTTAATCTTTATTTGTAATAATTATAAAATAATTATAATAATAAATTGCGTTAACAATATTATCTTGGTCTTTTGAATTTTAATTTTTGCCTATGGATGTCTTGATCTTTTCTAGAGTAATTCTATTAAATTTTATTTAAATGTTAGTCATCTTTAATTAATTTCTCTTTAATATTGATTAGTAAATTTATTTGAATCATCATGTTTGGATAAGATCTAAACTAGAACATCTATAGTTTTTAAATTAGTATAAATTGAAATAAATAGTGAAATATGCTTGATTTATTTTGTGTATTAATTTAAGATTTAACACTTAGTTTATTCAGTTATTGCCTAATAAGCAATATGGTTCTATTGTTTGTAACAAAAATAAATGTATTTTACTGGAAAAAATTTTTATCAGTTAACGCATGAAAGTAATTGATTACCAACTTGTGTATGAGTTGTTATTTGTAGTTCATGTTTATCCAAATCATCAGTTATTTTAATTATCATATCTTTTGGTGCAATTATGCCTTTGCCTAATTCTGCCCATTCAATTAACTGAATATGACCAGGTGCTAAATATTCTCGAATACCAATATATTCTAACTCTTGTGCATCACCTAATCTATAACAATCAAAGTGGTGAATATTGACTTTATCATTGATATAGCTTTCTACAAGAGAATAAGTAGGGCTTTTAACTTGATCAAATCCATAGAACTGGATAAAACCTCTAGCAAATGTAGTTTTCCCAACCCCTAAATCACCTTCTAAATAAATAACAATACAACTATTAACTAACTGAGTACACTGAGCTAATTTATGTGCAAAGTCATAAGTATCAGACTCATTGTGAAGAGTTAATTTCACAATAATTGCCACATATAAAGACTGAATATCCCAATAAGAAAAAACCCTTCCAAGCGATTAATAATATGTTTTTTGTTAAATTTATAAGAAACAACAAACATTAAAATAGTTAATAATAACATGACTGGATAGTCTCTATTTATAACTTCAATGGGTACGTCTGATGGGTGGATTAATCCTGGTATAGCTAATACAGCAATAGTGTTAAATATGTTAGAGCCGATTACATTACCAACTACCATTGTATATTGTTTTTTTAAAATGCTTGAGATTGATATCGCTAGTTCCGGTAGACTAGTTCCCAGAGCTATGATGCTAAGCCCAATAATAAGATCTGAAATACCAAATATTTTAGCTACTTCTACACCCCCCCAGGCTACAAGTTCTGCGCTAGAGATTAAAACCGTTAAGCTTATAATTAGAATTATCTGAGTTTTTTTGATTTGATTCTTGTTAACACTATGTTTAAATTCATCAAAATTATGATGTGTTTTATTTTTTGCTTGTTTAAAGATATAAGCAAAAAATAAAACCAATAAAGATGATAAAATCAAACCATCTTTGAAATCAAGGCGATAATCCCATAACAAAAGTCCTGCACAAAGTGTAGTAATCATTAAAAATAACCATTCTTTCTTTAAGATCTTCCATTGCACGTTAATTGGGGAAATAATTGCGCTAATACCTAATATTAGGGAAATATTAAAAATATTAGAACCAATTGCATTTCCAATACTAAGTCCTGTATTACCTTCTATAGCGGCAAGTGCTGATACTAATATTTCAGGTATGCTAGTGCCAAATCCTAATATGGTTATTCCAATAATAAAGGGCGATATTTTAAAAATATTAGCAATTTTTACCCCATTTTCAATAAATTTATCTGCACTCCAAATTAAAAGTATAAATCCTGATAATAAAGCAATAATTGGTAGTAGAATATCCGGCATAGTTAATAAATAGATCTTTGTATAAAACTTTTATTTTATTATAAAGACATATAAAACCAAATGAATAAAACAGAATTCTTAATTGGCCGTAGTGACTTAGATTTGCTTGACGATTTTTATCCTGATGATTTACCTAATGAATGGCGGTTTGATTATTATTCAACCTTATTCAAAGCATTATCTTTAAAAATTGATACTAAGGAAGATCTTGAACAGATATTTATAGAATTGAAAGAGTCAGATGAGGTGTTTGAATTGGTTGTATATATTGAACGGACACAGTTGCTAGAGATATCTATGCTTAGATTACTACTGAAACCAATCCATCAGTATCGATCTCAATTTAATTTATTTTGTGAACTAGATGAACAACCAAGTAATGAAGTAATGAAAATATTAAGTGGTTATAAATTATGTTTTCAGTCTGATAAAAAACTTAAGTTTGATTTAAATATCAAACGAATAACAAATAAATATTTTTATTTTACTCAATTTCCTATTCTTTATACTTCTAATATTTGGAATGAAAAACAAATTCGAAATTTTTTACAAGATGTATCATTAGTTAATACTAAAATTATACTTATTTGCAAGTATGCAGAAAGTGAAACATTGAATAAAATACGAATTATTGCTGAAATATTAGGTTTTTAATCAGTGAATGTAATGTTGACTAGACCAGCTTTACAAGTAGAAAAACTACAAGATATGGTGGTTAAAAGCGGCAATAATCCACTTTTTTTTCCAACTTTAAAGCTTCATCCTATCGATATTCAATCAGAAAAAAATCATTATGATGTAATTATTTTTATTAGTGCCAATGCTGTTGAGTATGGATTAAAGATTCTTAAAAAGATTAGTTATCAGCAGGTTTTGGCAGTGGGTAGTGCTACTGCTAAAAAGTTGAGTGAGAATAATGTCATTATTAATGATTTTCCTAAAAATAAAGCTTCTAGCGAAGCGCTGTTAGAACTTGATAGTGTAACCCAGTTAAATGATAAAACAATTTTAATTTTTAGGGGTAAAGGTGGTAGAGAGACCTTAAAGCAAGGTTTGATTAAGCAAGGTAATCAAGTTGAATATGCTGAGGTATATGAACGTGTTTGCTGTGATATTAGTCACTTACATTGTCAATCTCTTGATAAATTTTTGTTAAGCAGAGAAGGTGTTATTAGCATTACCAGTGTAGATAATATGAAATCTCTAATAAAAATAGTTAATCAAATTAATCATGTTGATAAATTAAAAAACTATTTATTAGTCGTTTTGAGTGAAAGGATCAAAATTTATGTGAATTCAATTGATTTTGATAAAGTATTAGTTACTCCAAATACCAGTAATAATGGTATTATTTCAGTATTAATGAATCTTAATAGACTTGACAAACCAGTAAAATATAGTTAATTTATCAACTATCTTTAATGGTTTTTTGGAGAATAAGTGTGATTAAATTAAGCGTTTCACAAGCAGCACGTAAACTTGGTGTAAGTCGTGCTCATATTCAAACACAAATTAATTTGGGAAAGTTACAAACTCACGAGGGCTATGTAACAACGGATAGTATTAGGTTAGCTTATCCTAAGATAAGTTTACATTCAGAACAAGATAAATATATACAAAAAATGCAACAGATAAAATCTGACGCTATGTTTAAAGCTGGTGTAGCTGATTTTACTAAACAAGAAAATGAAGAAAAATTAATCAATATTGTTACTGCGCTTAAATCTAAACTATATAAAGAAGAGCTAAGAAATGAACATTTTGCAATGGTGTTTGAAGAACTGTATAGTCGTCTAAATATATTTGAGAAATGTTGTCATACTCAAGATAAAGAGTCTTTGCATAAACTTCAATATTGGATTAAGATACAATCTAATTTAAATTGAGAATACATTATTTAAATTATGTTTTTTGCTAGTTTAAGAGATGGTTCAACGAGATTCATTGAGTAAAAATGAAAGCTATTTACACCTTGGTTCTTGAGTGTTTGGCATAAATTAGCAACAACATCAAAACCAAAATCATTAAGTGATTCTAGATCATTTTCATAAAATTTAAGTCGTTCTAAAATCCATTTTGGAATTTGTGCGCCACACATATTAGAAAAATTAAGCAATTTAGTATAATTGGTAATGGGCATAATTCCTGGTGTGATTGGAATGTTTATCCCTAGTTTTTGAACGTCATCTTGGAATTTAAAATAGGCATCAGCATTATAGAAGTATTGTGTAATTGCCCCATTTGCACCTGCTTTAACTTTGTTAACAAAGTGTGTTAAATCACTTTCTATATTTTTTGCTTGTGGGTGCATTTCAGGGTAGGCTGCTACTTCAATGTTAAAGTTGTCATTATATTTAGATCGAATAAATTCAACTAATTCATTAGCATAATGAAAATCACCCATATCTCTTATGTTTGAAGGAATATCTCCCCTTAGTGCAATAATATGATTGATATTTATAGCTTTGTATTTGTCTAATAATTTAATAATATTAGATTTTTTTAAACCAATACAAGATAAATGTGGCGTAGCTGGAATATTGTTATTTTTTTGAATATCTAATACTGCTTCTAAAGTTGTATCTTGTGTTGTACCTCCTGCCCCAGAAGTGGTTGAAAAGTACTCAGGAGATACTACACTTAGATTTTGTCTAACTTGGATTAGTTTTTCTTTTCCCTTTTCTGTTTTGGGTGGAAAAAACTCAAAACTGATTTTCATTAATATAATATGTTTATAATAAAATTATATTATTATAACTGATTTAGTTAAGATTAAAGCGTTTTCAAATTCTATAAAAGCTAGATATCTAGCTCATGATCTTTTTAACTATCCTCTCACAATCGGGTAAAATAACTTGGTTTTAGTTGGAAATTTATAGCGATTTTATGTCAAAAAGTGATTACATCGAGTTAGAAGGTTTTGTTAAAGAAAAGTTACCTAATACAACTTTTATGGTTGAGTTAGAAAATGGTCATTGTATTCTGGCACATATTTCTGGCAAAATTCGCAAGCATTATATTCGAATCCTTCCAGGTGATAAAGTAACCGTTGAGATGACGCCTTATGACTTAACTAAAGGAAGAATTACTTTTAGACATAAATAAAAAATATTGCCGATGTGGTGGAATTGGTAGACGCGCTGGATTCAAAATCCAGTCTCTTCGGGGGTGACGGTTCGATTCCGTCCATCGGTACCAAATTAATAAAAAAATCATAATATGAAACAAATAGATTTTATAACTCAAGCGCTTAATTTAACTTTGTTTGGTATGGGGTTTGTATTTTTATTTTTAACTTTGTTGGTTGGTATTACTAAGTTAATGTCTATGATTATCCAAAAATTGCAAAGTAAAATTCATGATAAGCAAGATTATCATAACTCTGAGTTTAAGGATGATATGGATGAAGAGACTAAATTTATTATCGAACAAGCAATAAAAATGCATAGGAGAATATAAGGATCATGCTAGATTTTTTTAGAAAACTAACTAAAAGGTCTGATAGTTTACAAGGTAAAAAGGTGGGAATTACAGAGCTTGTTTTTAGAGATGCGCATCAGTCTTTATTTGCAACACGTATGCGTATTGATGATATGTTGCCAATTGCAGATAAATTAGATAAAATCGGCTATTGGTCAATAGAATCTTGGGGTGGGGCAACTTTTGATTCGTGTATTCGTTATTTAGGAGAAGATCCCTGGGATAGAATTCGTGAGATTAAAAAAGTAATGCCTAATACGCCTCAACAGATGTTACTTAGAGGTCAAAATTTATTAGGTTATCGTCATTATAGTGATGATGTGGTACGTAAATTTGTAGATCAAAGCGCAAAAAATGGCGTGAGTATTTTCCGTATTTTTGATGCAATGAATGATATTCGTAACCTTAAAACAGCAACTGACCAAGCGGTTAAGATTGGTCAACATGCGCAAGGTACTTTATCCTATACAATTAGTCCTGTACATAACATTCAAACATGGCTAGATATGGCTAGAGAAATTGAAGATATGGGAGCACACTCTCTTTGTATTAAAGATATGGCAGGTTTATTACAACCATATGTGGCTTATGACTTGATTAAAGCATTAAAGATGGTTGTTGATATTCCTATTCAATTACATGCTCATGCAACAACTGGATTATCTACTGCTACCATTGTTAAGGCAGTTGAAGCTGGTATTGATCGTGTTGATACGGCTATCGGTTCTATGAGTATGACTTATGGTCATAGCGCGACTAATTCTGTGGTTTCTATTTTAGAAAATAGTCCAAGAAAGACAGGGCTAGATTTGAAAAAACTAGAAGAAATTGATGCTTATTTTAGATCAGTGCGTTGTAAATATACACAGTTTGAAGGCTCGCTTAAAGGGGTAGATTCAAGAATTTTATTATCTCAAGTGCCAGGCGGCATGTTAACTAATATGGAGAGCCAATTGCGTGAACAAGGCGCACTCGATAAAATGGATGAAGTGTTAGTTGAAATTACATGTGTACGTAAGGATCTAGGTTATATACCATTGGTAACACCAACTTCACAAATTGTAGGGACACAATCTGTTCTTAATGTACTTACTGGTGAACGCTATAAAACAATTACTAAAGAATCTGCTGGTGTGCTTAAAGGTGAATATGGCGCAACACCTGCACCTGTTGATCAAGCTTTACAAGTTAAGGTTTTGGATGGCGGTAAGCCAATTACTTGCAGGCCTGCTGATAATATTGCACCAGAGATGCAGATTCTTGAAAAAGAATTTGATAGAATTGTTGCTAAGAAAGGAATTATTGTGGCTAAAGGAAAGATTGATGATTTATTGACTTATGCATTATTCCCACAAGTAGGTATTTTATTTTTGCAAAATCGAGATAATCCTGATTTCTTTGAACCAGTGTCACAAGTAGTTGAGAGTTGTCAAAAATCTAATAAAAAGGAAGAAACTTATACCATTTCGTTTAAAGGTAATTCTTATACTGTTGATGTTTCAGCAGGGGGTGATATTACGTCAATGAAAGCTTCTTATGATCAAACAAAAGCATCAACTCCAGTAGAAAGGGAAATACTTAGTATAGCACCAACAACAAAAGGCGAGGTTATTGGTGCGCCATTATCAGGAACTATTTGGAAAATAATAGTTGAAGTTAATCAAAAAATTGCACAAGGAGATGTTTTGGTTGTTCTTGAAGCAATGAAAATGGAAACTGAAATTAAGGCTGCTAGAAGTGGTGTTGTGACTGATATTGAGATTAAGGAAGGTGATACAGTTGACGTAGGCCAAACTTTATTAATACTCGCATAATTTTAGATTTTAAAATGGAACAATTAAACACACTTTGGATTAATACAGGTCTTCATCAAATGTCTTGGGGACAAGGTTTAATGCTATTGGTTGGTATTTTGCTTTTATATTTAGCAATTATTAAAAATTTTGAACCATTGCTGTTATTACCTATTGGTTTTGGTTCAATTTTAGCTAATATTCCAGGTGCAGGTATTGCTGAGGGGAGTGGTATTTTGCATATATTCTATGTGGTTGGTATTGAGTCTGGTGCATTTCCACTTATTATTTTTATGGGCGTTGGTGCATTGACTGACTTTGGTCCGCTATTGGCTAACCCTAAAACATTACTGCTTGGTGCAGCAGCACAATTTGGTATTTTTGCTACATTGTTAGGCGCTATTGGTTTAACAGTGGTAGGGATTTTTGACTTTAGCTTGACTGATGCTGCTGCTATTGGCATTATTGGTGGTGCTGATGGGCCAACCAGTATTTACGTTGCGTCAAAACTTGCACCTGATTTATTAGGTGCAATTGCAGTTGCTTCTTATTCTTATATGGCTTTAGTGCCACTTATTCAACCGCCAATTATGCGTGCTTTAACAACTAAGAAGGAACGCCAAATTGAAATGGTTCAATTGCGTAAAGTATCAAAATCTGAAAAGATTATTTTTCCTATTATGTTGTTAATGTTAGTGGCTTTATTGTTGCCTGATGCAGCACCACTACTGGGTATGTTTGCTTTTGGTAATTTAATGAAAGAATCTGGAGTGGTTAATCGTTTGAGTGATACAATGCAAAATGCTTTAATTAATATTGTGACTATTTTTTTAGGTTTAGCGGTAGGTTCAAAATTAATGGCAGAACAGTTTTTACAATTAGATACTTTAGGTATTTTGCTTTTAGGTATGGTAGCCTTTGCTATTGGCACAGCTTGTGGGGTGTTAATGGCAAAATGTATGAATGTGTTTAGTAAAAATAAAATTAACCCTTTAATTGGTTCTGCTGGTGTTTCTGCAGTACCTATGGCAGCTCGTGTTTCTAATAAAGTAGGTTTAGAAGCTAATCCACATAATTTTTTATTGATGCATGCAATGGGTCCTAATGTTGCCGGTGTAATTGGTTCAGCAATTGCAGCAGGTATTATGATTCAGTTCTTAGGTTAGTTTATTTTTATGAAAAGAATTTTTTTGAGTGCTAAATTGCACAAGGTAACAACTACTGCAGTTGAACTGGACTATGAAGGTTCTTGTGAGATTGATGGTGTTTTGTTAGATGCAGCAGGTATTGGTGCATTTGAACAAATCCAAATATATAATATTAATAATGGTAATCGTTTTACAACTTATACAATTATTGGTAAGGATAATTCTGGTATTATTTCAGTTAATGGTGCTGCTGCTCGTAAAGTGAATGTAGGCGATGTGTTAATTATTGCTGCATATGCAATGTACTCTGAAGAAGAGCTTGACGGTTATGCGCCTAGGCTGTGTTATGTTAATAATCAAAATATTCTAACCAAGATAAGTACAGGTAGTAAAACACCAAGTTTGTATTAACTTGGGTTGATAATTTTGTCATATCTGGACATTCTTTATTTTATACAATCTATCTGAGTGGTTTTTGGGTTTACAATTGTCTTAAAAATTATTAGATAGGATAGGGATTTTGCGTAAAACTTTGATTATTGAACTAATTTTATTTTCGATAGTAGTTGTGTTTTTAACTATTTATATTGAAGGACTATACTTTCTCAATGAGTTCATACAGATTATGCGCTAATTCTTGATTAAGATTTATATTATTATTTGAAAAGATAATTAAAGCCATATTCTTATTATTTATATTGATGTGTATATAAGTATGTTTAATTATTTATATATCTTGTTCTTGCGAAGGGGTTTAGTGTAATCATTCTTTTCAATATTGTATTTCTTGTTTTATTTTTTTAACTTATGGTATTCCTAGTGTTTTCTATATGTTTTATTATTAACACATTGTTGAAAAATATTCATCAATTAAATAGGATAGGCAAGGCAAGAAATAAACAAATTTATTTACCTGTAACATTTATATATAGCACGAAACATAAATAGTTTGATATTTAGTTTAGTTGTGTTGTTAACATTCCATTATTTAAAATGAGAGATTTATCCATTTTTATAGCGATTTTTTCATCGTGAGTTACAATAATGAGTGCACAGTTTTGATCATGATTGAGTTCCAACATTAGATTGATTACTTCGTTAGTATTTTTAGCATCTAAATTTCCAGTAGGCTCATCTGCTAAAATACAACTTGGATTTGTAATTAAGGCTCTTGCAATAGCAACTCGCTGGCGTTCACCACCAGAGAGCTCACTTGGTAAGTGATTAAGGCGGTGTTCAAGCCCTATTTTTGAGAGTAATTTTTTAGCATTGGCTTGAGCAGATTGCTGATTCACTCCTTGTATTCGCTCAGGCATGGCAACATTATTAAGCATACTAAAATCATTGAGTAGATGATGAAATTGGTATACAAATCCTAAATATTTACCGCGTAATAACGTGATATCGTTTTCGTTTAATGTATTTAGATTAATTCCATTGATAAGTATTTTTCCTTGAGTGGGTTTATCAATACCACCTAATAGATTAAGTAAAGTAGATTTACCACAACCTGATTGTCCTAAAATTGCAATTGATTCACCTTGTTTAACGTTTAAGTTGAGGTTATTAAGTATTGGTATTCTTTGTTTACCATTAAGGTAAGTGTAGCTAATATTATTGCATTCAATAATTTTATTCATGATTTAATACCTCGGCAATATCTATTTTTCCTGCTAGTTTGGCTGGATAAATAGAGGCAATTGTTATCAAAATAAAACCGCCTAAGATAACTTTAACAATATCTATAATATGTATTTCAGAAGGAAATCGACTGATATAAAATACATCTTTTGGAAAGAACTGAAAGCCTAAAATAGACTCAATACTACTAACAATCATTTCAATATTAAGAGAGAGTAATACACCTAAGATACTACCAATTGTAATACCAATTAGACCAATTGTTAATCCTTGATAAAGGAATATTTTTACAATACGATTAGGTGTCATGCCAAGTGTTCTTAAAATGGCAATATCGGCTTTTTTATCAGTTACCACCATTACTATCATAGAAACAATATTAAAAGCAGCAACTGCAATAATGAGTGACATTATAATACTAATCATCTGTTTTTCAAGATTCAGCGCTCTAATAAAGTTGGCTTTTTGTTCAGTCCAGTCAATACCATAATATCGACTGTCTAGTAAGTTAGTAATAATTTCATTAGTGATCTTCTTAGCATTAAATAAATCATCAACCTTAAGTCGAATACCAGAGACTTTATCCTTCATAATATACAACTTTTGTGCTTGTTCTAAGTTAATAAATGCTAAGTTATTGTCATATTCGCTAATACCAGCATCAAAGATCCCACTAATAGTAAAGCTTTTAAACCTTGGTTGAATGTCTATAATATTAGAAGATAATTTAGGTGTAAATAGTGTAATTTTATCCCCAATTATTAAACCTAGTTGTGTTGCCAATCCTGTACCAATTAAAATATCTGATTCAAGCAAGTTGGCATTACCAAGCTTAATTTTATCTAACAGAATAGAAGTTTTTGTTTCCAAGTTAGGTTTAATACCTCGTACATTAACTCCTTGAGTACCATTGTGTGTACTTAGCAAAGCATATTTTTCAATATAAGGTGAAGTACTAACAACATTAGGATGTTTGTTAATTTTAGTTTGTAAATTTTGCCAGTTATCAACTAAGTTGTTGTATTGAGTAATATATGAATGAGAAATGGTATTTAGTACTCTGTCTCTAAGTTCTTTGTGAAATCCATTCATGACAGATAACACTGTAATCAAGGTGACGACAGATAGAATTAGACCTACTATAGAAATTCCAGGAATAAAGGAAATAAAACCCTTTTTTTGATTGGAGCGTAAGTATTGATTAGAAATTATGAATTCGATACTCATTAGGGTAATATTTTGTAATAAATAGCATTATTATAAATAGTTAAATAAAAATGTATATATGGTTAATCTAACAATAAAATATCAAACTGATCAATAGGGTAATATATATTATAGGATTATTTGGGGTGGGATAATAATTGTTTATTTTGCTACATTTGCTACACATGAGTATTTGTATTACTTAAAAATATTTTGCTTTTATTTATTTAGAACTAGGGTACGATGACGGACATTTATTCTAAAGTTCATATAATGATAGTTTTTGCTATTATAGTTATGATTCGTTTCTTAATGATTGATATGAAATATTTAATGGTAAATAATAAGTTTAATTTACTTATTACGGTTACCTTTGATTTTAATATTATTAGCTATCGTAGTGATGTTGAAATTTGATGGGAAAAAATATCAAATTGAAAATAAGTACTAGATAATAATGGATTTAAATACTCGAGGTATTATTAATTATTTATTACTGCCAATATCGGGTATGTTTTATTTAGTATCAGTACTTAGAAAATGGCTTTATAGAGTTAATTTTTTTGAGGTTAAAAAATTTAAATGCCCTGTAATTGTGGTGGGAAATATTACAGTTGGAGGTACTGGTAAAACACCAATTGTGATTTTATTAGCACAGTATTTTAAACAACAAGGCAGGCAAGTTGGCGTGGTATTACGTGGATATGGTGGTATGCACCATAAAGGTAGTTTGTTAGTAAGTAAAAATACTAATGTTTATTTATCAGGTGATGAACCGTTGCTTATCGCTTTGCAAGCAGATTTGCCGGTGATGGTTAATAGGAATAGGGCACAAGCGGTTGAGGATTTAATCAATCAATGTCAAGTTAATTTAATCATTAGTGATGATGGGTTGCAACATTATAAAATGGATAGAGATATAGAAATCGCTGTTATTGATGGTACTCGACGTTTTGGTAATGAATTTTTCTTGCCATCTGGACCTCTAAGAGAGTCAATTGACAGGCTTAAAAGTGTTGATTTTGTGATAAATAATGCTGGTTTTCGTGCAGGTGAATTTAACATTAAACTAATATTAAAAATATTTGTTAATGTTAAAACAGGTGAGGAAAAACCATTGGATTATTTCAAAGGCGAATATTGTCATGGTGTTGCTGGTATTGGTTATCCCCAACGTTTTTTTGATACATTAATTAGATTGGGTATTAATTTAAAACCACACATATTTGCTGACCATTATGTGTATCAACAAAGTGATTTAGTATTTGAAGATAATTATCCAATTCTTATGACTGCTAAAGATTGTGTAAAATGTATTCAATTCGCAAATAATCAAATGTGGTATCTTCAAGTTGAAGCTAATTTGAGCGATAATTTTTTTAAAGAGTTAGAAGCTAAATTATGATTGATAAAGCCTTGTTAAAATTATTAGTATGTCCTAAAAGTAAAGCTCCACTAAAACAAGTGGGAAATGAGCTTATTTGTGAAATGAGTGGCTTGGCTTATCCAATTGAAGACGGTATTCCAATCTTACTGGCCGAAGAAGCACGTGAATTAGATAAAGGTAGCGATAAAAAGTAATGAATTTTTCCGTTATTATCCCTGCTAGGTATGCATCAAGTAGATTACCAGCTAAACTACTTAAAGATGTTCATGGAAAGCCTTTAATTCAATTAACTTATGAAAATGCAGTTAATAGCGGCGCAAATCGTGTCATTATTGCAACTGATGATAAACGTATTGAGGTAGTTGCTAATGATTTTGGTGCAATAACTTGTATGACTGATGGGTATTTTACTTCTGGTACATTAAGAATTGCACAAGTGTTGGAAAAGTTAGATATTAATGATGATGAAATTATTGTTAATGTACAGGGTGATGAGCCAATGTTAGATCCAAGTGTGATTGATCAAGTAGTTAATAATTTAGCAAACAACCCTATGCAAATAGCAACTTTGTGTGAACAAATTACGGATAAGGTGCAATATTTTGATCCTAATTGTGTTAAAGTAGTTTTTAATAAAATTGGAAAGGCTTTATATTTTTCACGTGCTGCTATTCCTTTTTTTAGAGAGAAGAAGGATTTTGATTTAAAGTTGTGCTATAAGCATATTGGTATATATGCTTATAGAGCAGTGGTTATTAAACAGTATCTAACCATGAATAGTTCTTCATATGAGAAAGTTGAAAAATTAGAACAGTTAACAGCGCTTAACGAAGGTTTCGATATTCATGTAGCACCGGCTTGTGCTAGTGTTGGACATGGTGTTGATATACAACGTGATTTGGATGAAGTAAGAAAAGAGTTAAGTTGAATATGAATGTTATTAATGGTAAAAAAATTGCACAAAATTTACAAGCAAGCATTAAATTAAAGGTTGATATGCTTGATAGAAAGCCAGGTTTGGCAGTTATTTTAGTTGGTAATGATGACGCTTCAGAAGTTTATATTCGTAATAAAGAGAATGCTTGTAAAGAAGTTGGTTTTTATTTAGAAATAATTAATAGATTTGATAATATTTCCCAAGAAGAGTTATTATTTGAAATTGAGCGTTTAAATTATGATGATAAAATTGATGGTATCTTAGTGCAATTGCCACTACCAAAGCATTTAGATGTTAATTTAGTAATTGAAGCTATTTCTCCTAAAAAGGATGTAGATGGTTTTCATAGTGAAAATATTGGTAAATTGATGCAGAATAAGCCTTTCTTGCATCCGTGTACGTCAAAAGGCGTGATGTTGATGTTTGAATCTATTGGAGTAGATTTGGTGGGTAAAAATTGTGTAGTAGTGGGCGCATCTAATATTGTTGGTCGTCCGATGGCATGTGAGTTGTTAAATGCTAAAGCAACGGTTACTATCTGTAATAGCAAAACTAAAAATCTCTCTTGTAAATTAATGCAAGCAGATATTGTTGTTGTTGCAGTTGGCATTCCTAAGATGATTCAAAGCGATTGGATTAAACCTGGGGCTATTGTGATTGATGTAGGTATTAATCGATTGGATAATGGTTGTTTGGTTGGAGATGTTGATTTTGAATCTGTCAGGAAAGTTGCTAGTTGGATTGCTCCAGTACCAGGTGGTGTTGGACCGATGACTATCGCTACTTTATTAAAAAATACATTAACCGCATATGAGGCAAGAATATGAGATTTTTACTAAAAGGATTTAGAAATGGTTTAGGCGCTATTATCGCTTTCATTAGTTGGATGGTTCCAGTTAGTAAGGTTCAACGTACTAGCGAACAACAACACAAAGTAGATGAAGAAACTATTAATATTGAGCTGTATCAGTTTTTTGGTTGTCCGTTTTGTATCAAAACTCGCCGAATAATTAAGCGATTGAATTTAGATATTATCACGCGTAATGCTCAAACTATTGGTAGTAAATTTAGAGATGAAATACAGCGAGAAACTGGTAAAGTTCAAGTGCCTTGTTTAAAAATTACTAATGACGATGAAGTTCAGTGGATGTTTGAATCTAATGAGATTAATACTTACTTAAATAAGCATTTTGGATAATATTTTATTAAGGCAAAAAGTTTTTTAATTTTGCAATACTTTCATTTAGCTTATCTTGAGAATTGGCGGTGATATTGGTATGACCTAGTTTTCGATTTTTGCGTTCAGATTTATCATATAGATGTAAGTGTGTATTTGGCATTTTTAGCACAGTATCAATATCTCCAAGTTTACTAATAATATTAATCATTGCACAAAATGGATGTGTTGGTGTGGTGTCACCAAGTGGCATTCCAGTGATTGCACGGATGTGATTTTCAAATTGTGAAGTGTTAGTGCCTTCAATACTCCAATGTCCAGAATTGTGTACTCGTGGTGCCATTTCATTAACTATTAACCCATTTTCAGTTTCAAATAACTCAATAGTAAGCACACCAATGTAATCCATTTCGTCGAGTAAAGTTTGCATATAATGTTGTGCTGTTTTTTGAATTTTTTCGTTAATATTCTGAGCAGGTGCAATGGTTAATCTTAAAATACCTTCATGATGTTTATTTTCAACCATTGGATAGTATTTATGGCTATTATCAATACCCCGTACAGCAATTAAAGAAAGCTCACGTTTAAAATTGATGAACCCTTCTAGAATTGATCCTACATCATTCATGCTTTCCCAGGCTTTAGTAATTTGTTTAGCTTCATGGAGGAGAAATTGACCCTTACCATCATAACCATTGGTCACAGTTTTTAAAATTGCTGGTAAACCAATAGTTTTAACAGCTGCTTTTAAATCTGATTCAGAATTTACCATTTGATAGGGCGCACAAGGAATATTTAGCTGATCAAATAAAGCTTTTTCTCGACCACGATGTTGTGCAATAAATAAGGATTTTTCACTAGGGTGAACAGGAACTTTTTTGTTAATTTTTTTAACAATTTCAACTTTAGTATTTTCACTTTCATAAGTAATAACATCAGAAAATTCTATTAAAGAGTTAATATTATTAATATTATCTTTGTGTGCAAACATATGCCCTAATAAAGAGGATGGTTCATCATGAGTTGCACCAGAAAAACCAAATTGGTGATTTAGTGGATAGCCAGAAATAGCTAGCATTCTACCCAACTGGCCTGCGCCTAATATACCAACTTTCATCTGTTATTCTTGTGGATTAGAATTGTCTAAAATATCCTGAGTTTGTTTAGCTCTAAAATTAGTTACTATATTTCTAATAGTTTGGTTTTCATTGCCAATAATTTGTGCCGCTAAAATACCTGCATTTTTAGCACCCGCTTTACCAATAGCTAATGTACCAACAGGGATACCAGCAGGCATTTGAGCAATAGACAATAAAGAATCTTGACCGTTAAGCGCACATGATTGAATAGGTACGCCTAACACTGGAACAATAGTTTTGCTAGCAATCATACCTGGTAAATGTGCAGCACCACCTGCACCTGCAATAATTACTTTAAGCCCACGTTCAAGTGCATTAGATGCATAGTCGAACATTAAATCCGGTGTTCGATGTGCAGAAATCACTTTAACTTCGTATGGAATACTAAGTTCTTTGAGTATGTTTACTGTATTTTTCATGGTTATCCAATCTGATTTTGACCCCATAATAACACCCACTAATACACTCATCAATTTCTCCAAAGTTAAGTATTACTTGAATTATACTTAACTTCAAGCATTGAAGGTAGGACAAAGTCATGATGTAAAAAAGGCAAATGTCCAGTGTTTAAGATACAAGTTTTTATGTTATTTTGATGGTACCAATGGCTAATTTTAATTGGTACTAAGGTATCATATTTTCCCAGCACTACTTCTATTGGTATAGACAGTTTTTTAAATTTATTATTTAGGTTTGTGTTAAGTAATATTTCTAAGCCCTGATTAAGTGCTTGTGTTGTTGTTGAATATTGTTTAATAACTTTATTTAATGCCTTAAGTTTTGATTTATTTTTGGTTTGTAGGCTAATAAAGCGTTTTAAACTTTTAGATAAATTTAGTTGTAGAGCATTTGAAAATTGCTTAAAATTATTCTCATCTATGCCAAATTCCCAATTATTTGTTTGGATAAAATTTGGTGTTGATGCAATAAGAATAAGACTTGATACAGTTATTTTACTGGCAATATTAATGGCAAGTAATCCACCTAAAGACCATCCTAATAGAATAGGATTTCTTGGCAAAATTTTGATAATTTCATTACACCATTCATTAAGTCCACCATCAATATTAGTACTTCTACCATGTCCAGGTAAATCAATAAGCGTGATGCGGTATTGATTTTTATAATCATAGAATAAGCTATTAAACAGTTTTGAATTAAATCCCCAACCATGAAGTAATACTAAATCAACCCCAAAACCTTCTGTGTTACTGTATAACATATTTAAGTTGGATAAGAAGTTGTTTAATTTGGTTTTGTGTATGGTTGGCACTTAGTGTTATTCTTAAACGAGTTGTGTTTTTTGGTATAGTTGGTGGGCGAATGGCACTGATATGAAAGCCTGTACTGAACAATTTTTTTGAAATATTAATTGATTTTTTATTATTACCTAAAATAAGTGGTTGGATGGCACTATTAGATGCTTTAATGGGTAGATTTAGTGCTTTGGAAAGATTTTGGAAATAATGAATATTAGCCAATAATTTAGTATTTTGTTCACCTTCTTTAATTAGTTCTAAGCTTTTTAATGTGGCATTACACAAAGCTGGTATAATTGCTGTCGTATAAATATAAGGGCGTGATTTTTGGATTAAAAAATCAATTAAATCCTCATTGCCAGCTACAAAAGCCCCCATAGTGCCTGCAGCTTTACCTAGTGTTGCCATATAAATTGAATTTTTTGGAATAATTGGTTTAAATACACCAAATCCATGTGCATCATCTTGCATTAATAATGTATCAGTTTTTTCTATAATTTTTTCAATACCTTTGATGTTAGCCTGATCACCGTCCATGCTAAATACGTTATCAGTTACAATTAGTCCTTGTCCAGTTTGCTTATTTATTTTTTTCTTTAATGATTTAAGATTATTATGTAAATATCGTTGAAGTGGTAAACCAATTAAATGATTTGCATCAATGAGTGAAGCATGGTTAAATTTATCTTGCAACACCCAGTCAAGTTTATCCTTAAGTGCAGAAAATACTCCAATATTCGCCATATAACCAGTTGAGAATAACAAGGCTTTTTCTTGTCCTGTATAATTAGCTAATGCTTCTTCTAATGCTTGATGCGCCGCTGTATGTCCGCTAATTAAGTGTGATGCGCTAGCGCCAACACCAAATTTATCAATCCCTTGTTTAAATGCCTCTTTAACTTGTGGATGGCTGGCAAGCGAAAGATAGTCATTTGAACAAAAATTTATCAATGATTTTCCATTAATACTAATTTGGGTATTTTTAGATATTTTTCTTGTGCGATAAAGATAATTTTGCTTAAGATTTGATAATTCTTGTGAAAAGTCCATGAATTTTTATAGTTCATAAGGTAACTTAATAATACAATATAATCACAATATAATCAAACTCTTACTATTATCTAAATAAGTCATAATAATATTTAGTTTTTACACTCCTAAAAACAAATATCTAGAGCGGTTGAAGCAATTAAATACGGACTATAAAAATATATTAAACGTAAGCACAAAAAAGTTTATTTGAAGATGTATATTTTTTGATTTTATTTGTCGTTATGATGTGATTTATATTTTTTAAATTAATAAAATAATTATAGAGGCTGGTTTATATATGAGAATTTTGATTGTGTTATTATAAAGTAATAATATTGAGCGTCTTAAAAAGAGTGAGTAGTATTTTTTCTAGTAATTAAAAGAAAACAACAAGGTTGTTAATATTGACTGATAGAATGACACTGATTTTTGTTAGTAATTTAGAATAATTAAAATGATAGATATTATTCCTATGATAAATATACATAATAAATTATTTCAGTTGACTATAGGCTTATTGTTTAGGTTTTAATGTTAAATTAAATCCACCATTGGTGATGAAGCAGAAGCGTAGGATTTCTTCATCATTCTACCAGAAAGGAAGGATTCTCGTCCTGCAATAATGGCATTTTTCATAGCGCTTGCCATTAAAATTGGGTTGTTTGCATTGGCAATGGCTGAGTTCATTAGTACACCATCACAGCCAAGTTCCATTGCCTTGGCGGCATCACTTGCACAACCAATACCAGCATCAATTAATACTGGTACAGTAGCGTGTTCTTTGATGAGTTTTATTTGTGTTGGATTGGTAATACCTTGACCTGAACCGATAAATGAGGCGAGTGGCATTATTGCAACGCAACCAATATTTTCTAATTCTTTAGCAACGACTGGATCATCACTGGTATAAACCATAACATCAAACTCGTTATCAACTAGTGTTTTTGCGGCAGATAGGGTTTCAACAATATTAGGATAAAGTGTTTTTTTATCTCCTAATATTTCTAATTTAATTAAATTATGCCCACCTAAAAGTTCACGTGCTAATTGGCAAGTTCGAATAGCATCTTTAGCATTGTAACAACCTGCAGTATTCGGTAGGATAGTGTATTTGTTTGGTGAGATAATATCTAATAGATTAGGTTCATTGACATTTTGTCCAATATTAGTACGTCGAATAGCAACAGTGATGATATCAGCTTCTGCCATATCAGTCGCCAGTTTGGTTTCATTAAGGTCTTTATATTTTCCTGATCCAACTAATAAGCGAGAGTTATAAGTTTTTTTGGCAATTACTAAAGGTATGTCAATCATGGTAATTAAGTATTTTACTGTGAAAAAAGTTTGAAGATTTTATTTAATTTAAATTTTGTATTTTTAAATCGTACTATAAGTATTTTTACGTGTGTAAGATAGGTTTTCAAAAAAAAGACGAAGTAGTATAGCGGAGAGTGAGGGGTTCGAACCCTCGATAGGGGATAAACCCTATACACCCTTAGCAGGGGCGCGCCTTCAGCCAACTCGGCCAACTCTCCGAAGAGATAAATTATACGCCTAAGAAATAATAATTTGAAATGGGATTAGAAACTATATTTATATTGAACTTTTATACTCATTTTAAATTGGACTTCCTTCAGTACCTCTCTGTTATTTTTTAAATACTAGAAAAAATACTACTCACTCTTTTTAAGACGCTCAATATTATTACTTTGTAAAGAAGATATAAACTGATTGTAGTTTGTCTTGTACAATTTTCACACCAAGAATTATTTTTTTTGATATCCTGCTGCTTTTTATTTTTTTGAGAGGTTGTTAAGTTGAGGTGTTTAGTATAAAAGAAATAGAAGTTTGTTTTTTAACTCATACAGGGTATTTGTTTTAGTGAATTTAATGACATCGTGTGTACTAATTATTAATAATAGGGAAATAAATAGTTGAATTCTATTTTTTAAAGAAGCAATGGTAAATTTCTAATATATTGATGTAGATATAAAAGTATCTAAATGGGATTAAAGATTTGTCATTATTTTTAGAGTCTTGGATAATCCAGGAGATTGCTGGTTTCATAAAGAAAATATAGCTATATTTTATATAATTAAAGTAGATAGTTTATCAATATTGTTAGTAATTTTGATGAATTAATTGTATAGATTATTTATGAATTTTAAAATCATGTGTTATAGTGGCAGATTTTTCAAGTATAATTAAAGCAGAACAATATTTATTAGTAGATAAGTTGACTGCTTTACTAACTTTTTTATCGTTTAAATTAACTCCTTTAATAGCAAAGTGAATGTGAATTTTAGTGAATATTTTGGGATGTTCTTTAGCACGCTCTGATGAGATTTCAGCACGAAAAGTATGTACTTCTTGGCACATTTTTTTCAGTGTTGATATTACATCAATAGTTGTACAGCCGCCTATGCCAAGGAGTAACATTTCCATTGGGCGGATACCTAGATTCTTTCCACCTAAATTTTTAGGGCCATCCATTACTATGGCGTGACCACTATCTGATTCGCCAACTATCATCATATCATTAATCCATTTAACCGTTATATTCATTTATTTTTTCCGAAAATTTTCTGTAGTGCTTCTCCTGGATTCTTTTGCCGCATAAATGCTTCGCCAACCAAAAAGCTGTAAATATTATGCTCATTCATAAAAGCAACATCATTTGAAGTTAGGATACCGCTTTCAGTAATAATCAAAGTATCTTTTTTGATTTCTTTCATCAGTTCAATAGTTGTTTCTAAAGAAACATCAAAGGTGTGTAAGTTTCTATTATTAATACCAATCATTGGTAGATGCAATGGCAATGTACGTTCTAATTCTTCTACATTGTGTATCTCAATTAAAACATCCATATTAATGTCAATAGCTTGCATTGTAAAGTCTTTTATTTGTTTATCGTTTAGGCAAGCGGCAATTAGTAAAATACAATCAGCACCTAAGGTTCTAGATTCGTAAATCTGATAAGGGTCTATAATAAATTCTTTGTGTAAGATGGGTATTGATATTGCTTCGCATACATCAATTAAGTGTTGATTGTTTCCTTGGAAGAAGTCTTTATTGGTTACAACTGATAAGCAAGTTGCACCTGATTTTTCGTAGCTTTCGGCTATTTCAACAGGGTTGAAATTTTCACGTAATAAACCTTTAGAAGGAGATGCTTTTTTGATTTCTGCAATAATAGCATTTTGTTTTGCATCTGCTTTATTTTTCAATGCTTGGTAAAAGTTATTTGTATTATAGGTTTTATACACAATATCAAGCATATGGCTTTCTGGAATATTTTTTTTACATTCTGCAACCTCAACTTTTTTACGTGTAATAATTTTCTTTAAAATATCAGGTGTATTCATCATAATTTATTATTTTAAACGATGATACAATTATATTGAGATATGGTTTAGAAAAAATTCATTAAATTATATTTTTTTCTTATAATTATGTAATAGATTTATTATGAGTGAAAATTTATTTTTCACTATTTTTATCAAATAATGTTTAATACAGTAGTCTAACTATATAATAAACGTTGATTTTTTGTATAAACTACAAGTTATGAAGTTGTTAGATTTTGAAGTCGGTATTAATCACCCATTTTTCTTGATTGCAGGCCCTTGTGTTATTGAATCCGAAGAATTAGCTTTGGAAACTGCTATTTATTTAAAAAGAGTTACTGAAGATTTAGGTATTAATTTTATTTATAAGTCTTCATATGATAAGGCTAATCGAACCAGTACCAATAGCTTTAGAGGTTTGGGTGTAAAGGAAGGTTTACGTATTTTGCAAAAGGTTAAAGATGAAGTTGGTGTGCCAGTATTAACCGATGTGCATGAGGACACCCCGCTAAGTGAGGTAGCATCTGTGGTAGATATGATGCAAACCCCTGCTTTTTTAGTGCGTCAAACCAATTTTATTCAAAATGTGTGTAAACAAGGCATTCCTGTGAATATCAAAAAAGGCCAATTTCAAGCACCATGGGATATAGGAAATGTTGTGAACAAGGCCTATGAAACAGGTAATAGATTAATTACTATTTGTGAACGTGGTACTTCATTTGGTTATAATACTTTGATTTCTGATATGCGTGGTTTGTTTACCATGCGTTCAACAGGTTGCCCGATAGTATTTGATGCAACTCATTCAGTGCAACAGCCTGGTGGGAATGGATTAACCTCAGGAGGACAGAGGGAGATGGTGCCTGTACTTGCTAGAGCGGCCATAGGAGTAGGTGTATCAGGATTTTTTATAGAGACTCATCCTAACCCTAATGAAGCATTTAGTGATGGTCCAAATATGTTGCCAATTGACAAAATGGATGAATTACTTCAAACCTTGCAGGAATTAGATGCTGTTACTAAGAAAAATGGTTTTTTGGAAGATAGTTTGTAGAATGTAGTTCTTTAGACGGGGTATTAATTGAGGTCATACCAAGATAGTATATCAATCTATTTGATAGGATACTGATATTTCCAATATTAACTTATGAGTAGATATAATTCTCATTATATGATTGTGAATTAATTTAAAGGAATAATAAATGCTAAAAATAGCAGTATCAGGTAGTAACGGTAGAATGGGGCAGGCAATTATTGAAGCAATAGAACAATCAAATAGTATTAAATTAATTGTTAAGATTAATCAAGATAATAATTTATCTAATTATATAGATAAATTTGATGTGTTGATTGATTTTACTTGTCCAGCAGCTACACTTAGCTACCTATCAATTTGTGCTAAGGCTGGCAAGAAAATGGTTATTGGTACGACAGGCTTTAATGATGATGAACTCAATCAATTAATTAGTTTTGCGAAAAATATACCCATTGTATTTGCATCTAATATGAGCGTAGGTGTTAATTTATCTTTAAAACTATTGGAAATAGCGGCAAAAGTAATAGGGAAAGATAGCGATATTGAAATTGTTGAAATGCATCATCGTTTTAAGGCAGATGCACCTAGTGGTACTGCATTAAAGATGGGTGAAGTGATTGCTGATACATTGGGTAGAGACTTAAAAACGTGTGCTGTTTATGGGCGAAAAGGTATTGAACAGATAAGAGATAGGAATATAATTGGGTTCTCTACAATTCGTGGCGGTGACGTGGTGGGTGAGCATACGGTGAGTTTTTTCATGCAAGGTGAACGTGTGGAAATTACCCACAAGGCCTCATCAAGAATGACATTTGCACTTGGTGCAATTCGTGCAGCAGAGTGGTTGGGTAAAGTGCCCTCTGATAAAGGTTGCATTTATTCAATGAAAGATGTATTAGAGATGTCTTAAATAAATATATATAGTTGTATTTTTGGATTTAAAGTATATATTTAATCAATATAATTGTATGAAAAAAATTAAAAAAGTGATATATATGCTATTATTTTACAAAATGTTAAGGATTTTTTTAGAAAACGATAATGTTAGTACGTTCAACGCATATTTAAGTTATCAAGGATGTTTAAGTTTGCCAAGTGGTTCTCTTTGTTGTTGATGCTAATGAGGTAAGTAGGTTACAGACTCATTATCAGTAGTAGAGTTTTATTTTTTAGAACTTATATTAAGTCTAGTTTTTATAACGTTATTGTTAAACAATTTAACAAGGTGTTACCATGAGTTTATTATTACGTCCTTTATTTGAAAAAACTAGTTCAACTTATACATATCTTTTGGCCGATATGCAAACTTTGGATGCTATTATCATTGATGCAGTGGATGAAACTATGCAAAGAGATATTACCCTTATTAGAGAGTTGGGCTTGAATCTTAAATATATTATTGAAACGCACGTGCATGCTGATCATATTACTAGTTCTTATCATCTAAAGCGGTACTTTACTCAGGCTAAAATCGTATTAGGTTCAGTTAATGGAATTATTTGTGCGGATATTTTGCTTAATGATGGCGATACTTTATCATTTGGTGTTTATACCTTGAGTGCTATGACGACCCCAGGACATACGAATGGTTGTATGTCTTACGTGGTAGGTAATCAGGTTTTTACAGGCGATACATTATTGATTAGAAGTTGTGGCAGGTGTGATTTTCAAGGTGGTTCGGCGGAAAAATTATATGACTCTATTCAAAAGATATTTACCTTACCTGATGAAACCTTAGTTTATCCTGCTCATGATTACGAAGGAAGAACGATGAGCTCAATCTGGGAAGAAAAACAATTCAACGAAATGATTGGTTTAAATATAGATAAACAAATATTTGTTTCTCGAGTAAATAAAATTGAATTGGATTTACCTAAGCAAATCTATGTTGCAGTACCTGCTAATCAAAATTGTGGGGTCAAAAAATTATAATTGAGAGAAAAATATTATGAAGGGTTATTCAATAGACCCACATCCAAGTATTAACGTTGTTAAGGAGGTATTTGCTGTGATTAGAATTCCAAGGATTAAGCGTGAACGTGTACCAGCCAGTAATGTGGAAGTGGTTAAAGATTTAGATGTAGCTATGGAAAAATCGGATTCTAGTAAGAATCTGTATGCTGCAAAAGTATTAGGCCCATCTAGATCATCTGATGGTGTAATTTTGTATTATATTTTAGAAAAATATAATATCTAATAAATATCTATCTAAAAATAACTTAGTATACCATTTATTTTATTCATATTACCTGTGTTTATGGTAGTAATTGTTTATGGTAGTAATTGTTTATGGTAGTAATGTGTTGAGTTTGAGATATATTTCTATTGATTATAGACATAGAAGATATAACATATATTATATATAATAAAGTTGTTTAAATAATTTTGCATGCTTCATCAAAACTTAAACGTGGTAATCTCGGGAAAATTTTATCATGATCACCATGGCCAATGCCACATAAGAAAATAGATTTTGTTTTACCATCTGTAAAAAAATTATCGTCTAGGGTTTCTTTGTTGAATCCACCTATTGGACCACAATCTAGTCCAATGGCACGGGTTGCCATGATGAAATAAGCACCTTGCAAAGTGGCGTTTAGATTTCCTGCTAGTTTTATTTTTTCAGGTTTGCCTTCGTACCAACTTTTGGCATTAGTATAGGGAAATAAAAATGGTAATTTCTTGTAAAATTCTGTGTCATAGCTAATAATAGCAATAACTGGCGCGTTCATGCTTTTATCAATGTTTCCTTCGTTAAGATGTGGCTTTAAACGTTGTTTAGCGGCATTTGATTTAATAAAAGTAATGCGTACAGGACAGTTGTTAGTTGCAGTAGGAGCAAATTTCATCAACTCATAAATTTGATGACATTGTGTTTTAGATACGCCTTGCTTCAACCAGCCATTATGACTTCTTGCATGACGAAATAAAGTGTCCAGTGTATCTTTGTTAAGCATTAAAATACCTTTAACTATTAATAAATAATAAATAATAAATATGTTAGATTATATATTTTTTGATACTAAGTTATCAAATAAATTTAAAAACCATTTAAGAAAAGCGGGTATAGAATTTGAATATAAACAAGATAGTATGTTTGGTTCTGTACAAGGTGAAATTGTCTCAATTGATGATATGGTTAGTGAAACCATATTGTATGAATTGCAAAATTTGTACGATGAGTTAGAAAGTGAATTGGAAAAATTATTAGAAGAAAGTAACCATGAATAAAATCACGATTATTGGGTCAGGATTTGCAGGATTAACAGCTGTCAGAACTCTTAGAAAAAACGATAAGCACATACAAATTACCTTAATATCGCCCAAGGCAGAGTTTGTTTATATGCCAAGTTTGATTTGGATACCGTCAGGTATAGCTAGTAAAAAAGATATTGTTATTTCGCTTGATCGTTTTTTTAAACGTATGAATATTCGTCATATTGCTGGTAAAGTTACAGGTTTGAAAAACCGTGCTAGAACTGTAATTACTTCAATAGGTGAGTATGAAAATGATGCGCTTATTATCGCGTCAGGTGGCCGGTTTATTAAAAAGTTACCTGGTATTGAGCATGCTATTACGCCATGTGATGGACTGAGTGCTGTCGAACAGATACGTGATAGAATTCAAGTTATGGATAGTGGTAATATTGCTATTGGTTTTGCTGCTAACCCTAATGAATTAAGTGCGATACGTGGCGGTCCGATGTTTGAATTTTTGTTTGGTTTGGATACACAATTACGACAAGAAGGTCGACGTGATAAATTTAATTTAACTTTTTTTTCTCCTACAGAGAAACCAGGTGCTCGTTTGGGTGAAAAAGCAGTGATAAGCTTACTAAGTGAGATGAGAAAGCGGAATATTAAAACCCATCTTGGTTTTAAAATAAAGTCTTTTGAGATTAATAAAGTCATTACTGAGGGTGGTGAGTTTATTTCAGATTTGATTTTATTTATGCCAGGGATGACTGGTAATCTTTGGTTTGACAATACTGAACTTGAACGTAGTAAAGGTGGTTTGCTTAAAGCGGATAAGTTTTGTCAAGTTAAAGGCGCTGAAAATATATTTGTTGTAGGAGATTCAGGTTCTTTTCCAGGACCAGATTGGATGCCAAAGCAAGCACACATGGCAGATTTACAAGCCGTTGCTGCTGCTAAAAATGTATTAGCTGTGTTGGATGATAAGACTACTAGTCATACTTTTAAGATTGAGTTGATGTGCATTGTTGATTCAAATAATAAAGGTATGTATATATCCCGGACACTCAAAGGCGGTTTAATGTTACCAAGTTGTCGTTTGATGCATTACGCTAAACAGATTTTTGGTTGGCGGTATTTGCGTCAATATCGGTAAACTGTTGAAAATTTTGTAAAATTATTAGGCATGGTTGCTCTATAAAGATGATGAATCTAAATGTGTTAGAGTTAATATATTTAAGAAGAGTGGTCCTTGATTTAATAGTTATATATAAGAATGTTATATATAAGAATACTTCAATTAAATTTTAATATTCTTATTTGGAGCATAATTCTAACCATTGATAATGGAAGAAACAATCATTATTCATGTATTTTTTTATTGGGTTTTCACTATTTTTTTACCATATCAATAGTTCTTTTGTAAAGATTTTCCCATTATCTATTACTGGTATTTTCACAATGTTGTAGCGTTTTTAGGTAGGTATATCAGGTATAGTTAAATCAGCAAGGTTAATTATTACTAATTGAAATAAACTTATTACTATTACGCTTAAATTTACTTATTTCAATCTTTATTTTGGGGAAGTGCTGTGATTGATTGTTTATTTTGTACAATAATTAATGGAGATATTTCAGTTAATAAAATCTATGAAGATGAATATGTTCTTGCATTTTATGATATAAAACCACGAGCGCCATACCATTTTTTAGTAATTCCAAAAACACACATTAAAACTTTAAATAATACTAATGATGAAAAGTTATTAGGAAAATTAATATTAATAGCAAGTAATATTACTCAAGAGCTAGGTTTTGCTGATAAGGGTTATCGTGTGGTGATGAATTGTAATAAACAAGGTGGACAAACAGTTTATCATATTCACCTTCATTGTTTGGGTGGACGGGTACTGACTTGGCCGCCAGGATAGCTTATCTTTCTAAAAACTGAAATTTTATCCTTTTGATTCTAATATATTTTATTATTTATTAATAAATAGTCTGAAAGTGCTTATGAGTCTTATTTTTGACAAGAAAAATAGCCCTTAATTAGATAAAATTTAGTCCTTGGAGTTTATTATAATACTATATCTACAATGAGTAATTAATTTTGAGCTAGATATCTTGATATTGGTCTCAAGCCTGTTGTTAAAAATAATTATATTGCCAATAGTTATAATGGTACGTTAATGTTAGGAATTTTATAAAATTCATTTTAGGACATGGCTTATACGTTTTATCAAGCTAAAATTTATCAAGGTAGTTTAGAAATATTGCTTAATTGTTCAGTAAATTATTATTGATTTAATAGGCGTAAATATTTATAATGTTTCATCAATCAGATGAAACAACTGTTTGTTATGATAATAATGATGATTAAGGATGCTAATAAAAAAATCTAATCAATTAATAATTGATATTAACATTTATATACACACTATTACTATTTTACAAAGCCATAGTAAACTAATTAGTTGTTAATTTGATTATTAAAGATATTCAACATAATGATTTTATGTGATTATTTTGTTTGTTTGTTTGTTTAATGTATGTGTATAGATGGATATTTTATCTTATTGCAAACTATTGTTAACTATTTATGTTAGAAATAAGTTTGATAATATTGAGCTAAATGATGAAGAAGTTTAGTAAGATTTAAATATTTCTATCAAAAATTGGGACAAGTTCTATAGTGATTTTGTGATATATCTAGAGACAAAAAATAAGTTTAAACAAACTATTTATGAAATATAAGTTTTGAAAAACTATTAAAATTACAGATTTTGATAAAGGTTTAAATCAAATATTTAGAGCGTTTATATAGAAATTAATTGATTTATTGATGTGTAGAGATGAGCTTAACAAGGAAGAGTTTTGTGGTTCATATGATAAAATTAAATTTTTATCCTTAAAAGATTAAGTAAATTATGAAATTCATAATGTTATTTGTGATATTTTATTTTTAGAGATGTTAGAGTCAGTTGGTTATGCAAAATAAAGATATCATTGTGGTTGTTTATTAGTTATTAACGGATATCTTGATATGGGTTAATAATATTTAAAGTGAACCGCAGTGCTCTAGTTCTTTTCCAGTGATTAAATATTTAACGATAGATTATATTTGATATAATTATTCAATAATGTATAGATACTTAATATATAGACTAGAACCATATACTAGAAGTAAATGACAGCTTAGTTTAAAAATAAGCTTTTGACGAGATTAGTTATGGAGTTGTTTGTGTTGGTTTATCAAAATGTAAGTAAATATTACTATTTTTATAGCAATGATAATCTGTTTAGCATTATTATTTTAAGGTTTAATTGAATTTATAAAAAGGTTAAAAACCTATTTTGAATAATGCCTTATAAATGATTTAGTAGTTATTTAAATTATAGGTATTATTACGTGTGTAATTTCTAAGATATATTGTATATAAAATATTACAAGGGTGAACAAGACTCTTGGATAATGACAATATTAATTTAATATAAAAAACTATGTAATGAGTTCAAAATTTCATCAATTGGCGCTAGAATATCATAAAGGTGATCGTCCAGGAAAAATCATTGTTTCATCACATAAATCATTAGAAACATGCGAAGATCTGAGCTTAGCATATACACCTGGTGTCGCTATTCCTGTTTGTGAAATTGTACAAGATGCAAATAAGGTTTATGACTTTACCATTAAACGTAATTTAGTTGCTGTTATTTCTGATGGTTCAGCAGTTTTGGGACTTGGAAATGTTGGTCCATTGGCAGCTAAACCTGTTATGGAAGGTAAAGTAGTATTATTTAAATATTTTGCAGATATTGATGCATTTGATATTGAGATCGATACTCAAGATGTAGATGATTTTGTACAAACAGTTAAGAATATTGCTCCAACATTTGGCGGTATTAATCTTGAAGATATTTCAGCACCTCGCTGTTTTGAAATTGAAAAGCGTTTAATTGAAATGCTGGATATTCCTGTTTTTCATGATGATCAACATGGAACAGCTATTATTATTGCAGCAGGATTGTTAAATTCACTTGAAATTCAAGATAAAGACATTGAAACAATTCAATTAGTTTGTTTAGGTGCCGGTTCAGCAGGAATTGCTACTCTGGAC
The DNA here is from genome assembly GCA_021730225.1 of Candidatus Vesicomyidisocius sp. Agig_15_S12. GTDB lineage: Bacteria > Pseudomonadota > Gammaproteobacteria > PS1 > Pseudothioglobaceae > Ruthia. The sequence continues at coordinate 794,219 of CP072532.1, read as the reverse complement.
TTACTATGTGAATTGGGTTTGTCAAAGGATAATATTTTATTAGTTGATAGTGGAGGTGTTATTTCTAAAGATATGGAGAATGTTAGTCAAGTTAAAGCTCAATATAGTACTAAAACAGATAAAAAAACCTTAACAGATGTTATGCAGGGTGCGGATGTATTTATTGGTGTTGCTGTTGCTAATTTAGTATCAAAACAGATGATTAAGTCAATGGCAGATAGGCCTATTGTATTTGCCTTGTCGAATCCAGATCCTGAAATTTCACCTAAAGATGCTAATTCGGTACGTGATGATTTAATCATGGCAACAGGTCGAAGTGATTATCCGAATCAAGTTAATAATGTATTAGGTTTTCCTTTTATTTTTAGAGGTGCACTAGATGCAAAAGCTAGTGAAATTAATTTAAAGATGAAAATAGCAGCAGTTTATGCACTTAAAGATTTAGCAAAATTAGAAGTACCGAATAGTGTTTTAAAGGCTTATAGTACAAAGTACATGACATTTGGTAAAGATTATATTATTCCTAAGCCTTTTGATCCAAGATTGATTGAGGTAGTGCCTAAAGCAGTATTTGATGTTGCTATTTCAAGTGGTGTTTCACGCTTGTAATTTAGTAAAAGATAAGCTTTCAAAAAAACAATAAAAACCTTAAATTAACGCTTGCATTATAAAGATAGTTATGGGATAATTCCTGATTATTTTTTGGAGGGGTTCCCGAGTGGCTAAAGGGAATAGACTGTAAATCTGTCGGCTCTGCCTTCGAAGGTTCAAATCCTTCCCTCTCCACCATAAAAGCATAGTAGGTTTTGCGGGTATTGTATATTGGTATTACCTTGGCCTTCCAAGCCAATGAGACGAGTTCGATTCTCGTTACCCGCTCTAAATAGAGCGATTGCGCTCACCTAGCTCAGTCGGTAGAGCACTTTCTTGGTAAGGAAGAGGTCGGTGGTTCAAATCCACTGGTGAGCTCCAAAAAATTTAATTTGTTACATGTAGGGGAGATAAAATGTCAAAAGAACAATTTGAACGAACCAAACCACACGTTAATGTTGGCACAATTGGGCATGTTGATCATGGTAAAACTACGCTTACAGCTGCTATAACTAAAGTGATGGCAGAAGTTCGTGGTGGAGAATTCAAAGATTATGCAGATATTGATAATGCTCCTGAAGAAAGAGAACGTGGTATTACCATTTCAACAGCTCACGTAGAGTATGAAAGTGAGATGCGTCACTACGCACATGTTGATTGTCCAGGACATGCTGATTACATTAAAAATATGATTACAGGCGCTGCCCAAATGGATGGAGCTATTATTGTAATTGCTGCTACAGATGGTCCAATGGCTCAAACCCGTGAGCATATTTTGTTATCTAAACAAGTAGGTGTGCCTTACATTGTTGTTTATATGAATAAAGCTGATATGGTTGACGATGAAGAATTAGTTGAATTAGTTGAAATGGAAATTCGTGAGCTATTGGATGAATATGATTTTCCAGGTGATGACACGCCAGTTATTTTTGGCTCAGCACTTAAAGCCTTAGAAGGCGATATTTCAGACATCGGCGTTCCTTCTATCTTAAAGCTAGTTGACGCATTAGACTCTTATATACCAACTCCTAAGCGTGATACGGATAAGGCTTTTATTATGCCAATTGAGGATGTATTCTCAATTTCAGGTCGGGGTACTGTGGTAACAGGTCGTATTGAAGCAGGTGTTGTTAATATTGGCGACGAGTTAGAAATTGTTGGTATTAAAGATACTAAAACTACTACTTGTACTGGTGTTGAGATGTTTAGAAAATTACTTTCTTCAGGTGAAGCTGGTGATAACGTTGGTGTTTTGCTTCGTGGTACAAAACGTGAAGAAGTTGAACGTGGTCAAGTATTATCTAAACCAGGGTCAATCAACCCACACGCAAAGTTTGAAGCAGAAATTTATATTTTAAGTAAAGATGAAGGTGGTCGACATACACCATTCTTTAACAATTATCGTCCACAGTTCTATTTTAGAACTACAGATGTTACAGGTGCTTGTCAGTTGCCTGATGGTATAGAGATGGTTATGCCAGGTGATAATGTGAAAATGAGAGTAGAGCTATTATCACCAATAGCCATGGAAGATGGTTTAAGATTTGCTATTAGAGAAGGTGGTCGTACGGTAGGTGCAGGAGTGGTTTCTAAAGTGACGGATTAAGTTAATTAAAGCGGTAAGATTTATTGTATAATCTTACGTTTTTTATTTGAGAAATTTGCAACGCAAATAGACAGGATATAAAGATACATGAGTAATCAAAATATTAGAATTAAATTAAAAGCATTTGATCATCGTTTAATCGATAAATCAGCGGTTGAAATTGTAGAAACAGCTAAGCGTACAGGGGCCAGTGTTAGAGGCCCCATTCCTTTGCCTACTAAGAAGGAGCGTTTCACTGTATTGACTTCTCCTCATGTTAATAAGAAAGCAAGAGATCAATACGAATTAAGAACCTATGTTAGGTTAATGGATGTTATTAGTCCAACAGACAAGACAGTAGATGCGCTAATGAAGTTAGATTTAGCAGCAGGTGTTGATGTTGCAATTAAGCTTAATTAAGCAAGTACCTAATTTAGGAATAAAAGTCATGGCAATGGATTTAGTAGGACAAAAAATAGGAATGACACGCTTGATAAGTGATAACGGTTCTATCATACCAGTGAGTGTAATTAAAATTGAACCTAATCGTATTGTTCAAACAAGAACAATTGATATAGATGGTTATAGGGCTATCCAAGTAACAACAGGAAAAAAAGTAAATAAAAAAGGTGAAGCTAAAGTGCGTCGTGTTTCTGCTGCGATTAAGGGTCATTACGCTAAAGCTTCTCAAGAAATTGGCTTAGGACTTTGGGAGTTTAAACTGAAAGATAATGAAACAACTAATATGACAAGTATTGATATTTCGTTATTTGGCGCCGGTCATTACGTTGATGTTATAGGTACATCTAAAGGTAAAGGGTTCCAAGGTGGGGTAAAGCTCCATAATTTCCAGATGCAAGATGCTACTCATGGTAATTCAATTTCTCACCGTGCTATTGGTTCTACAGGACAATGCCAGGAACCAGGTCGTGTATTTAAAGGCAAGAAAATGGCTGGCCATATGGGTAATGAGCAAGTAACACAAGAATGTCTTAAGGTTGTTAAAGTAGATAGTGAGAAAAGCGTTATTCTTGTTAAAGGCTCAATTCCTGGAGCGATTAAAGGTTTTGTTAAGGTTTCTTTGTCACCTAAGAAAGATAAGATTAATAAAGAAGTTAGCAAAAATATTCAAAATAAAGTAACTAATGAAGTTGACCAGACTAAGCAAATGTAAGTATAAGGGTTTAAGATGGAATTAAAAGTATTAAATATAAGTTTAAATAGTTTAAACACCATTGAGGTGAATGATACTATTTTTGCAAGAGATTTTAACCAAGCATTAGTCCATCAAGTGACTACAGCCTATATGTCTGGATCTCGTCAAGGTTCTAAGGCGCAAAAAAATCGTTCTGCTGTTAGTGGTGGCGGTAAGAGGCCTTGGGCGCAAAAAGGTACAGGTCGTGCCCGTGCTGGTACTACTCGTGGTCCTATTTGGCGTTCAGGTGGTGTTACGTTTGCTACACAACCAAGAAGTTATGCACAAAAAGTGAATAAGAAAATGTACAAAGGTGCAATTAGTATTATTTTTTCTGAACTCGTTCGTTCTGAACGTTTAAAGGTAGTGAAAGAATTTGACATTAAAGAAGTTAAAACTAAAAATATTATTGCATTACTTAAAGTACTTAACGTTAAAGATGCTTTACTGATGACTGATGAGTTAGATGAAAATCTATATTTATCTTCTCGTAATTTATATCATGTTGGTGTTTGTGATACACAAAGTATTGACCCAGTTAGCTTGATTGGTTATGATAATGTTGTGGTAACTGAGTTGGCATTGAAAAAAATTGAGGTAATGTTATGAATCAAGAAAAGGTATTAAAAACCTTGTTAATGCCCATTGTTTCTGAGAAAATAACTATGCTATCATCAGCGCATAATCAATACGCATTTAAGGTTCGTATGGATAGCTCTAAAAGAGAAATTAAAGCTGCGGTTGAAATATTATTGGGTGTTAATGTTGAAAATGTGACAACTTTAATTGTTAAAGGTAAGAAAAAAATATTTAAAAGTAGGACTGGGTCACGTCCAAATTGGAAAAAGGCAATGGTAAAAGTGTCTGAAGGCCAAATAATTGATGTGAGCAGCACTTAAAGAGATTATTATGACACAAGTAATTAAAAGAAAACCAACCTCACCAGGTAGAAGATTTGTTGTTAGTATTGTAGATAAAGAGTTACATAAAGGTACATCTTATGCACCGTTAACGCAGAATAAAAATAGAATTAACGGTCGTAATAATGCAGGTCGTATTACTATGCGACATAAAGGCGGGGGACATAAACGTCGTTATCGCATTATTGATTTTAAGCGTAATAAAGATGATATTACTGCACGTGTTGAACGTTTAGAATATGACCCAAATCGTAGTGCTAATATTGCCTTAGTTTTATATGCTGATGGCGAACGTCATTATATTATAGCACCTCGTGGTTTAAGTGTTGGCGATATGATTGTGTCAGGTAATTCTGTTGCAATCCAAGTAGGTAATGTTATGCCATTAAGTAATATACCATTAGGTAGTGTAGTTCATTGTATTGAATTAAGACCTATGAAAGGTTCGCAAATTGCTCGTAGTGCCGGCACTTCTGCACAGTTGATTGCTAAAAGAGGTAATTATGTTACTTTAAGACTTCGTTCTGGTGAGGTACGTAAGGTTTTGACAGATTGTCGCGCAACTATTGGTGAGGTTTCTAGGTCTGAACACAGTCTACGAAAATTAGGTAAAGCAGGCGCTACTCGTTGGCACGGTGTTCGTCCAACTGTTCGTGGCGTTGTTATGAATCCAGTTGATCATCCACATGGTGGTGGTGAAGGTAAAACTAGTGGTGGCAGGCATCCAGTTTCTCCTTGGGGCACCCCGACTAAGGGTTATAAGACGCGTAGTAATAAACGCACAGATAAGTTTATCTTGCGGCATAGAAATAAGGGTTAATTATATGGCTAGATCATTAAGAAAAGGACCATTTGTAGATGAGCATTTAATTAAAAAGGTGTTAGCGGCTCAAGATAATAATGACAGAAAACCAATTAAAACATGGTCTCGTCGTAGTGTTGTCGTGCCTGAAATGATTGGACTTACTATTGCAGTTCATAATGGCAGAGTGCATATTCCTGTGTCTATCAATGAAAATATGGTTGGTCATAAGTTAGGTGAATTTGCTATTACTAGAACCTTCAAAGGTCACTTTGGCGATCGTAAGACTTAAATATAGGTAGGTGATGATGAAAGAAGTTAAAGCAGTGCATAAATATGCAAAGACATCCGCTTTTAAGGCAAGATTAGTGGCAGATCAGATTCGTCTTAAATCGGTAGAAGAGGCATTAAATATTTTATCATTTAGCAATAAAAAAGCAGCAGTCTTAGTTAAAAAAGTACTAAATTCAGTTATTTCTAATGCTGAGCATAATAATGGACTAGACATTGATGAATTATTTGTCACTAGTGTTTATATTGATGAAGGTTCAACTATGAAAAGAATTCGCCCAAGAGCAAAAGGAAGGGCAAATAGAATTTTAAAAAGAACAAGCCACATTACAGTTGGCATAGGCAAGGGCAAGTAGGTTTAGTATGGGTCAAAAAGTAAATCCAAAAGGTATTAGATTAGGCATTGTTAAGGATTGGGATTCTAAATGGTACGCTAATTCTAAAGATTATTCTAAGTACTTATTATCTGATATTAAAGTTAGAAACTATCTGTTTAAGAAATTAATAAACGCTTCTGTTAGCCGTGTCCAGATTGGACGTTTGGTAAATAATGCTAAAGTTACTATTTATACTGCACGCCCAGGTATTGTTATTGGGAAGAAAGGTGCTGATATTGAGCAGTTAAAGTTAATTGTTTCAAAAATGATGGGTATTCCTGTTCATATTAATATTGAAGAAATTAAAAAACCTGAGCTTGATGCGCGCTTGGTGGCTGAGAATATTGCTCAACAGTTAGAAAAACGTGTGATGTATCGTCGTGCTGTTAAGCGTGTGCTGGGTAATGCAACTCGTTTAGGCGCTCAAGGCATTAAGGTCATGGTTAGTGGTCGTTTAAATGGTGCAGAAATTGCACGTTCTGAATGGTATCGTGAAGGTCGAGTACCATTACATACTTTTAGAGCTGATGTTGATTATTCTTCTTATGGTGCAAAAACGCAATATGGTGTTATTGGTATTAAGGTTTGGATTTTCAAGGGTGAAATTTTAGATCATAAAAAAGGCACACTAGATGAGGTTGCTCATCGTGGTGCAATAAATCAAATTACCAAAAAATAAAGCGAAGGATTAATAAATGTTACAACCTAAGAGGACAAAATTTAGAAAAATGATGAAAGGCCGTAATCGTGGTCTTGCAACTGGTCATAAGGTTAGTTTTGGTGAAATTGGACTCCAAGCTGTGGGTAGATGTCGTATGTCTGCTAGACAGATTGAATCTGCACGTCGTGCAATGACACGTCATGTTAAGCGTCAAGGAAAAATTTGGATTCGTGTGTTTCCAGACAAGCCTGTTACTAAGAAACCATTAGAGGTTAGGATGGGCAAAGGTAAGGGTAGTGTTGAATATTGGGTTGCAAAAATTAAGCCTGGTCAAATGTTATTTGAAATGCAAGGCGTTGAAGAAACAGTTGCTATAGAGGCATTTACGCTAGCATCAGGGAAGTTGCCAGTTAAAACAACAATCATTAAACGGACGGTAATGTAATGGATGTTAAAGAATTAAGGAATCAATCGGTTTCAGCGCTTAATGAAATGTTGATTAAACTTCTAAAAGAACATTTTGAGTTTCGTATGCAACACAAAAGTTCACAATTGGATAATTTTTCGAAGTTGGGAAGAACAAAGAAATCAATTGCACAAATTAAAACTATTATTAGGCAAAAACAAGCATGAGTGACAAAAAAGTAGAATGCGTATTAACAGGAACCGTTGTGAGTAGCAATCGTGACAAAACTATTACTGTTTTAATTGAGCGTAAAGTAAGACATCCTATTTACAAAAAATACATTAAACGTAGTACTAAAGTGCATGCACATGACGACAAGAATGAATGTATATGTGGTGATTTAGTTAGAGTAGTTGAAGCAAAGCCATTTTCAAAGACTAAGCATTGGGCATTATTGGAAGTGGTTGAGAGATTAGTTTCTGTTGATTAATATTAAATTTATTTAAAGAGAGAGTAAGTCATGATTCAAGTGCAAACAAGACTTAAGGTCGCAGATAATAGTGGTGGCATTAAAGCAATGTGCATCAAAGTATTAGGCGGTTCTAAGCGTCGTTATGCTAATATTGGTGATGTCATTAAAGTTAGTATTAAAGAGGTTACACCGCGCGGTAAAGTTAAAAAAGGTGATGTGTATGATGCGGTTGTTGTGCGTACTGCTCATGGTGTACGTCGTAGTGACGGGTCTCGTATTCGTTTTGATAGTAATGCGATTGTACTTTTAAATACAAAACTTGAACCAATTGGTACTCGTATTTTTGGCCCAGTGACCCGTGAATTACGTAGTGCACAATTTATGAAAATTGTCTCACTAGCACCAGAGGTTTTATAATGCAAAAGATTAAATTAAATGATGAAATTATTATTATTGCTGGCAAGGATAAAGGTTCTATAGGTATAGTTACTAAGAGGGTAGATTCTAAGGTTTTAGTTGAAGGGTTAAACCTTGCTAAGAAACATGTGAAGCCTAATCCAAATAAAGGTGTTACAGGCGGTATTACAGAGATAGAAATGCCTTTGTCGATTTCTAATGTTGCTATTTATAATCCAATAATTAAGAAAGCTGATAGAGTTGGAATTCGTATTAGTAAAAATGGCATTAAAGAAAGATTTTTTAAATCAAATGATAAATCAATAGTTTGATAAGGTAAAGGAAATATAAGGATGTCTAGATTACAAGAGCAATACAAGAATAAAATTTCACTAATTTTACAAAAAGAGTTAGGTATGTCTAATCCTATGCAAACACCTAAGATTGAAAAGATTACAATCAATATGGGACTAGGTAATGCGTTAGGTGATAAAAAAATATTGCAAAGTGGTTTAGAAGAAATGAGTCTTATTTCTGGTCAGAAACCACTAACTTGTAATGCACGTAAATCAGTAGCAAGTTTTAAATTAAGAGAGGGAAATCCAATTGGTTGTAAAGTTACTTTACGTAAGAAAAAGATGTATGAATTTCTTGATCGTTTAGTTAATATTACCATTCCTCGTATTAGAGATTTTCGTGGGTTAAAAACTACTGCATTTGATGGGCGTGGTAATTACAATATGGGTATTACTGAACAAATTACATTTCCTGAAATTGATTTTGAAAAAGTAACAAAAATACGCGGGATGGATATTGCTATTACCACCACTGCAAAAAGTGATGAAGATGCTAAAAAACTATTAGCAATGTTTAAATTTCCATTTAAAGGGTAAGAAAAATGGCTAAAAAGTCTATGATGAATAGAGACATTAAGCGTACAAAGATAGTTAAAAAATATAAAGTAAAACGTCTTGAGCTTAAGAAAATTATTAAGAGTGTTAATGTATCTGATGAAGAGCGTTTCCAAGCAACTATTAAGTTGCAAGCTCTTCCACGTAATGCCTCGCCCACACGTCAACGTAGTCGTTGTAGTTTGACTGGTCGTCCGCATGGTTTTTATCGTAAGTTTGGTCTTGCTAGAAATAAACTTAGAGAATGCACTATGAATGGTGAAGTTCCAGGTTTATCTAAAGCAAGCTGGTAAGGAGAAATAATATGAGTATGTCTGATCCTATTGCTGATATGTTAACACGCATTCGCAACGCACAATTAGTTAAGAAAAAAGAAGTTAATGTTCCGGCATCAAATTTAAAATCTGCTATTGCAGGTGTGATGCAACAAGAGGGCTATATTGAATCTTTTAGTGTTAATGGTGTTGTTGCTAGTAAAATATTAAAAATCAAGTTAAAATATTATGATAATAAGCCAGTCATTGAAAAATTGAAGCGTGTATCAAAGCCGAGCCTAAGAGTTTATGTCGGTAATTCAAAGATGCCAAGTGTAATGAACGGGTTAGGTATTGTTATTGTTTCTACACCTAAGGGTGTGATGACTGGACAAGTTGCGCTTGCTCAAAATGTTGGTGGCGAAGTGTTGTGTAGCATTTACTAATATTGGAGAATTAGAATGTCTAGAGTTGCAAAATCATCAATTACTATACCAACTAGTGTTGAAGTTATTATTGATGGTAATTTAATGTCTGTCAAAGGTAAATTAGGCCAGTTAAACATGAGTATTCATCCTTGTGTGGCAATTGTAAATACTAATAGTAAACTTAGTTTTAATATTATTACCATTGAAAAGAAGGAACAAAAAAAAGCTTGGGCTCAGGCTGGTACAGCCAGAGCTAATACTGCGAATCTTATTCAAGGTGTAACAGAAGGTTGGAAAAAAAAGTTAACTTTGATTGGGGTTGGTTATCGTGCCAAAGTAATGGGTAAAATATTAGATCTTACATTGGGTTTCTCACATCCAATTAATTATAAAATACCAGAAGGTATTATAGTTGAAACTCCTTCTCAAACCGAAATTATTATTAAAGGTATGGACAAGCAGAAAGTAGGTCAAGTGGCTTCAGAAATTAGATCCTATCGTCCACCAGAGCCTTATAAAGGCAAAGGTGTTCGTTATACTGATGAACAAGTTATTCACAAAGAAACTAAGAAGAAATAATTGACTAAGGTGTTAATATGAAACTTTTAAAAAAACAAGCTCGTTTAAGAAGAGCAACTAAATTTAGAGCCAAGCATGCGAAAAAAGATATTGATCGTTTGTGTATCCATAAAACTGCACAGCATATCTATGCTCAGATTATTAGTTCTTGTGGTACTAAAATTTTGGCTTCTGCTTCAACATTAAAAGCTAAGCTTAAAAATGGCGGAAATATAGATGCGGCAGTTAAGGTTGGTGAGCAAATTGCTAAAGCTGCTACTAGTGCAAAAGTAAAAAAAGTAGCTTTTGATCGGTCTGGATTTAAATATCATGGTCGTGTTAAAGCATTGGCTGATGCAGCAAGAGAAGGTGGTTTGGACTTCTAAGTTATTAATAAAATTAATTAAAAAAATAAAAAGGCGTAAATAATGGCTGGATATAAGGAAAATAACATTATTGATAATAATTATATTGAAAAGTTAGTTAATATTCGTCGCGTTGTAAAAGTAGTTAAAGGCGGTCGTATATTTGGTTTTTCAGCGTTAGTTGTTGTCGGGGATGGCAATGGTAAAGTTGGCTATGGAACAGGAAAAGCTCGTGAAGTTCCTGTTGCTATTCAAAAAGCAATGGATAAAGCTCGTAAGGCAATGAAGAGTGTACCACTGATAAATGGCACACTTTATTATTCAATTATCTCAAATGTTGGTGCGGCTAAAGTTTATATGCAACCAGCTTCAGAAGGTACAGGTGTAATTGCTGGTGGTCCAATGCGTAGTGTATTGGAAGCAGTTGGTGTACATAATATCTTGGCGAAATGTAATGGTACTCGTAATCCAATTAGTGTGGTACGTGCAACTGTTGAAGGTTTGACTTCTATGTTATCCCCACAATTAGTTGCTACTAAGCGTGGTATGACTGTTGATCAAATTACTTGAGAGGAATAATGGCCGAAGAAAATAGAACAATTAAAAAAGTAACAACTATCCAAAAGACGCAAGTATCTAGTAAGCATAAAACAGTTAGTATTACCTTGGTTAAAAGTTTTCATGGTCGCCTACCATCTCATCGTGGAACCATTGTAGGACTTGGGTTAAAGCGCATTAACCATACAAAAAAGTTTAAAGATACTTCTGAAATTAGAGGTATGATTAATAAAGTATCTTACTTACTAAAAGTAGAGGATTAGGAAAATGAATTTAATGCAATTAAATACATTATCACCTGCACAAAGTGAAAAGAAATCAAGAAAACGTGTGGGTCGCGGTATTGGTAGCGGTTTTGGTAAAACTTGTGGTAGGGGTCATAAGGGTCAAAAATCACGTTCTGGTGGTTTCAATAAGATTGGTTTTGAGGGTGGTCAAATGCCTTTGCAACGCCGCCTTCCTAAGGTCGGATTTTCATCTAGAATATCTATTATCACCTCTCAAGTAACACTATCTGAAATTAATAGATTAACTGAGACTGATATTACTATTGACGTTTTCAAAGCACATAATTTAATTACTAAAAATATTAAGCGTGTTAAAGTTATACTTTCTGGTGAAATAAATAGAGCAGTTACATTGACTGGCATTAAAGTCACTAAAGGCGCAAAATTGGCTATTGAAGCTGTTAAAGGTTCAGTGAGCGAGTAAGTGATGAACCAATCTTTAGGTCTTTCTCAAGATTTATCAAAGCGTATACTTTTTTTATTGGGTGCATTAGTTATTTTTAGGTTGGGTACCCATATTACCATTCCATTTATTTCAAGTATAGCATTAGCTTCTCTTGTACAAAATCAGCAAGGCACTATTTTAGATATGTTCAATATGTTTTCAGGCGGTGCACTAGAAAGATTGTCTATTTTTACTTTAGGTATTATGCCTTATATCTCGGCATCGATTATTATTCAGTTGATGACCTCTGTTGTACCAAAATTAGAGCAATTAAAGAAAGAAGGCGAAACAGGTAAACGTAGAATTACACAATATACACGCATAGGTACAGTGATATTAGCGGTATTTCAATCTTATGGTATTTCTATTGCCTTACAATCACAAAGTTCTGGTGGTGTTGCTTTAGTGACTCAAAGCGGTTTTACTTTTAGTATGGTTACTGTAGTAACATTAACTACAGGAACTTTATTTCTAATGTGGCTAGGTGAACAAATTACAGAAAAAGGCATTGGTAATGGTATTTCAATGATTATTTTTGCTGGTATTGTTTCAGGCTTGCCTTCGGCATTCGGTTCAACTTTATCGTTAGTGTCTACAGGCGAGTTAAGTATTATTTTGGTAGTAATTTTATTAATTATGACATCACTAGTGATAGCTTTTGTGGTCTTTATGGAGCGAGGTCAACGTCGTATTACAGTTAATTATGCTAAACGTCAGCGAGGTCGTAAAATGATTGGTGCTCAAAGTTCATATTTACCATTAAAAATTAATATGGCAGGTGTCATTCCACCAATTTTCGCTTCATCAATTATTTTATTTCCAGTAACATTAGGAGGCTGGTTTTCGAGAAGTGAAGGTATGAGTTGGTTGGCAGATATAACTACAAGTATTTCTCCAGGACAACCTTTGTATGTTTTATTTTATGGATTAGCTATTGTGTTTTTTACTTTTTTTTATACGGCATTAACATTTGATTCAAAAGATACAGCTGATAATTTACGTAAGTCAGGTGGTTTTATTCCAGGCATTCGACCAGGTAAACACTCAGCAGATTATATTGATTCGGTTATGTCTAGGCTAACAGCGTCTGGTGCAGTTTATATTACGGCTGTTTGTTTGTTACCAGAGTTTTTAATTTTATACTGGAATGTGCCATTTTACTTTGGCGGTACTAGTTTATTAATCATCGTTGTTGTTGTGATGGATTTTATTGCACAAGCCCAATCTCATTTGATGTCTAATCAGTATGGATCATTAATGAAGAAGGCTGGTCTAAATTAAAAAAGGTAATCATTATGAAGGTAAGAGCATCAGTTAAGAGAATTTGTAATAAATGTAAAATTATTAAGCGTCATGGAGTTGTTCGTGTTATTTGTAAAGAACCCCGTCATAAGCAAAGACAAGGTTAATTAGAATTGATGTTGAAAAACTGTAAGCGTAGAATAATAGGTTTTTTAAATTTTGGTATTGCACGTTACTACAATAGAAGTTATATAATGATAGATAAAGGAAAATAATTTTATGAGACAGACATGCGTTAGAGGTATAAGATAGATGGCTAGAATAGCAGGAATAAATATTCCAACACATAAACATATTGTGATCGCCTTACAGTCAATTTTTGGCATAGGTAATACAAGAGCAAGAGAAATTTGTATCACTTTAAAATTAGATCCAGTCACTAAAGTTGCTAACATTACTGAAGATCAACTGGAATTAATTCGTACAGAAATTTCTAAGTATGAAGTTGAAGGTGATCTTCGTCGTCAACTTGCTATGGATATCAAACGTCTTAAGGATTTAGGCTGTTATCGTGGTGTCCGTCATAGAAAATCATTACCACTACGTGGTCAAAGAACAAAAACAAACGCAAGAACTCGTAAGGGTCCTCGTCGTTTAATTAAATAACTATAGGTAAATATTATTATGATAGCTAAATCATCTTCAAAAAAGAAATCTAAGAAAGTAATTACTGATGGTATTGCTCATATTCATGCGACTTTTAATAATACCATTGTGATGATTACAGATCGTCATGGTAATACGGTTTGTTGGGCAACCTCAGGCGGTTCTGGTTTTAGAGGTTCAAGAAAGTCTACGCCATTTGCTGCACAAGTGGCTGCAGGTAGTTGTGGTGAGAAAGCATTGGCTTTTGGTATGAAAAACTTAGAGGTTCATGTTAAGGGTCCAGGTCCTGGCAGAGATTCAGCAATTCGCGGGCTTAATGCACAAGGCTTAAAAATTCAATCAATCACAGATGTGACGCCAATCCCTCATAATGGTTGTCGTCCTTCTAAGAAACGTAGAGTATAAGGATAAATTATGGCTAGATATACCGGACCTACTTGTAAATTAGCACGTCGAGAAGGCGCTGACCTATTTCTTAAAAGCGGCATTAGATCATTGGATTCTAAGTGTAAGGTTACTCAACTTCCTGGTATGCACGGTGTGAGTGCTCGTCGTCAAAAAGGTACAGAGTATGGTTTACAATTGCGTGAAAAACAAAAAATAAGACGTATTTATGGCATTTTAGAAAAGCAATTTCGTCTATATTATAAAAAGGCTTCACAGAAGAAAGGTTCTACAGGTGAAAATTTATTATCACTGCTTGAGTGTCGTTTGGATAATGTTATTTATCGTATGGGGTTTGCTTCCACACGTGCCGAGGCAAGACAACTAGTTTCACATAAGTCTATTATGGTTAATGGGTTGGTTGTTAATATTCCTTCTTACCAAGTGAGTGTTAATGATAAAATTTCAATTAGAGAGAAAGCTAAGAAGCAAAGTCGTATTCAATTGGCACTTGAGTTGGCTGGACAATCAACTCAACCACAATGGCTTGATGTTGATAATAAAACACTTAAAGGTGTGTTTAAAAATGTTCCTTCTCGTGATGAATTACCATCAGATATTCAAGAACATTTAATTGTTGAACTGTATTCTAAATAAGGAATGAATTATGCAAGGTAGTGCAAGAGATTTTTTAAAGCCAAAGCTAGTTGAGTCTTCTCAAACTGGCGTTAATGAATTCAAAGTCATTCTTGAGCCTCTTGAACGGGGTTTTGGTCATACTTTAGGTAACGCTATAAGAAGAACGTTGTTGTCTTCTATGACAGGTTTTGCTGTGACTGAAGTTGTAATTGATGGGGTTATGCATGAATTTTCTACAATTGATGGTGTTCAAGAAGATGTATTGGATATTTTACTTAATCTTAAAGAGGTTTCAGTTGTATTAAATACAACTGAAACTGCGCAAGTTGTTATTGACAAGAAAGGTCCATGTGAAATTACAGTAGCTGATATTGAGACTAATGGTATTGATATTACGACATTCAATCCTGATAAAGTTATTGCAACAATTAATGATGAAGGTCATATGCGTATGACACTTAAAATTACTACTGGTATTGGTTATGATGCTGCTGCGTCACGTACTGACGAAGCATCAAGTATTGGTGGTATGCAATTGGATGCAAGTTTTTCTCCTATTAAACGTGTTAGTTTTACGGTAGATGCGGCACGTGTTAAGCAGAAAGTTAATCTTGATAAATTAAATATTATGATTGAGACTAATGGCTCAGTTAATGCGGAAGTTGCTATTAAACGTGTAGCAACAATATTACAAGAACAATTATCTTCATTTGTTGAATTAGAACTGGTCGAGGAAGAAGTATCATTACCAACATCAGAAGATTTTGATCCACAGTTATTAGCAGCAGTAGATGAGTTAGAATTAACTGTACGTAGTGCGAACTGCTTAAAAGCAGAACAGATTTATTATATTGGTGATTTAATCCAAAAATCTGAGCAAGATTTATTAAGAACTCCTAATTTAGGTCGTAAATCACTTAATGAAATTAAGGAAGTATTAACTGAAAAAGGGCTTTCTTTAGGTACAAATATTGAAAATTGGCCACCAGTTGATTTAATGAGTGAATAAGGATAAGGTATGAGACATAGAAAATCAGGTAGACAATTAAATCGTAATGCATCTCATCGTAAGGCAATGTTTAAAAATATGGCAAATTCATTGTTTTTGTATAAGACTATTCGAACGACTTTACCTAAAGCAAAAGAGCTTAGACGCATTGTTGAACCATTAATTACTAAAGCTAAAATTGATAGTGTTGCTAATCGTCGTAATGTGTTCTCAAAATTACGTGATAGTGTAATAGTTGCTAAGTTATTTACTGAATTAGCGCCATTTTATAAAGATCGTCCTGGTGGTTACATTCGTATCTTAAAAGCTGGTTTTCGCACTGGCGATAAAGCAGCAATGGCAATTGTTCAATTGATTGACCTTGAAATTATGACAGATACAATTGCTGGAACTACTACTTCATAAAGGAAAAATATATGCCCTCAATTAAAGTAAGAGAAAACGAACCTTTCGATATTGCACTTAGACGTTTTCGTCGTATCTGTGATAGGGCTGGTGTGATTACTGATGTAAGAAAGAAGGAATTCTTTGAAAAGCCAACTTGGATTAGTAAACGTATGAAAGCAGCTGCTGTTAAAAGAACACACAAAGAGATGGCTAAAAATCGTGTTCATCGTAAGCGTATGTATTAGGAAGTAGAAGTACATTTTAAATACTACAACTATGTATGTCTGATTTGATAGAAACTATCTTTATTACTGTTAATATAAAATCAGTAATAAAGATGAAAGATAAATTGATGAAAGATAAATTCTACTCCTTAATATAATACGAATAATTAGGTTAAAAACAAGCAATAATATTGCTTGTTTTTATATTAGTTATAGTATATTAGTTATAGTATATTAGTTATAGTATATTAGTTATAGTATATTAGTTATAGTATATTAGTTATAGTATATTAGTTATAGTATATTAGTTATAGTATATTAGTTATAGTACGATAATAATCCAATTTATAACAATATTAAAACTAGAAATGTAATTGCTATTTGATCTACATTGGGTATTATAATCGTAATTGTAGGTTGTGTGAGTTGCTAAATACTGACAATTATTTTTACCAGTATTTTATTTATATAAATTTGGTGCTATTTACACATAGCATTGATAGTGTAAAATTTAAAAGAGTTTTGTTTTATTTCTGATTTTTAATCTTAATTAAAATATTTTAACAAGGATAAACTCTGCTATGTCAGTAGTAGGTTATGTTATTTATTTTAGACACAATAAAATTTTTTAAATCTTGAATAGAGTTATAATTTTAATAAAATATAGGATTGGTAGTTATATTAGATTGTTTATATTATTAGTAATATAACTTATGACATATGGGAAAATAACTTATAGTTCATAGCTGAGATTAAAGTTGAATTTTAAGATAATTGATGTAGTTTTATTGATTTTTTAAAAATTTTAATTCTACTATTTTTGTTTTTTAAGTATTTGATAAGATTTTTTTAATTGTAGTAGTATTAGTCTTAAATTAAAATGAGTTATTTATGGTAATGATAGTATTTATAGCGCTAATTATCGGGTTTTGATTAATTTCTTTAAATAAGGTGAGATGGGTACTTATGAAGTATTTTTTAGGTATTATTTTTTTAAAAATCATCCATACCATTATTAGACATATATAAAATACGGTTAAGGTGATTGATAACGTTGTAAATAAAGTCAAATAAATAAGTTGGGTGATTATTTTGAAAAAAGATGTTAATATCATAAACAGAATACTTTAGGTCGTAATATTAAGGCTTGATTAGAGTTTTAAGGTGCCTATTAAAATTTATTGATACATGCTGATTGTATAGGGTTAAACCTAAAAATAGAAATAATATGTGTATCAGTAAACTTTTCACGCAAATCTTTAATTTTGTAGTTTTACATGTAATTTAGTATTATGCTTGTTAAGATATACACTCATAGTTTGGTATATTATTTTGGATATATGGCACTCTATTTGTTTATCAATCAAGGAAATTATATCAGTAATACTGAAAAATGATTGAAAAATGTGCATTATAAAGGTTTAAAATTAAGTGAATTAGGTTAATACAATAGCGATTAACTTTTAGGGATATTAGGAAAAACCTGTTAAAGGTATATTTTATAATTAGTATACTTTTCTTTAACTTTGCTTATATCGGTGATTAATTTAAAATTCTTAGAGCTTGAAATATCAGCAAAATTAAGTTAATCTATCTCTAAGTTAAACATGATTTATGATATTGAGTATGACAATCTAAAAAGATAATTTTATTTGCATATTAGTGTCTTATTTTTTCGTGATTCTAAATTGTTTAGGGGTTAATTTAACTAAATCAATTTATGAATTATACAAGAATTAATAAAATTTTTCCTATTAAGAAAAGAATGAAAATTTATTTAGTTGGTGGTGCAGTACGTGATCGCTTGTTGGGAATTGCAGATGATAATACTGAGAAAGATTGGGTTGTAGTTGGTTCATCTAGTACTGAAATGCTGGATTTAGGCTATCGCCAAGTCGGTAAAGATTTTCCTGTGTTTTTACATCCAGAAACACAAGAAGAATATGCCTTAGCAAGGATAGAACGAAAAGTAGGTATTGGATACAAAAGATTTGAATTTGATGTTTCAAGCTCAGTTACGTTAGAGCAAGATTTGTCACGTCGTGATTTGACAATTAATGCAATTGCACAAAAAGGCGATGAGTTATTTGACCCATTCAATGGCCAAGAAGATATAAATAATGGTATTTTACGCCATGTATCTAATGATTTTAGTGAAGACCCGGTACGTGTGTTACGTGTGGCTCGATTTGCAGCATATTTTAAAAATTTTGGCTTTGAAGTAAAACAGGAAACTTACCAATTAATGAGACAAATGGTTGCTTCAGGTGAAGTTGATTCTTTAACTCCTGAGCGTGTATTTAAAGAACTTAATAAAGCTTTATCATATGAAATGCCATCAGTTTTTTTTAAAGTATTAACTGCTTGTGGTGCTTATCAAAAAGTTTTTCCTAGTCTTAATAATCACATGTATCAAAATTATAGTAATTCTTTTGAAATTTTAGATAATCTTAATACTAAGGCGCATATTAAATTTTCTATTTGGCTTAAAGATGAGAATAAGTACAATATCAAATGTCCTAAACAGTATCAACAATTATCCGAACTTACTAGCCAGTTTTATCAATTTTCAAATGATTTTATTAATAAATCCAGTAGAGAGATATTTGATTTTTTCACTCAAACTGATGCTCTTAGACGCCAAGATAGGTTTGAAGATTTACTTACTGTATTTAAATTATTGGAGATTGACATCGTACCTATTAAACATTTAAAAAATTTACTTAAAAATATTGATATATCTAGATTGGATAAATTAGATTTTGGTAAAGCTATTCAAATAGAGAAAAGATTAATTATTGATTTATTTATTAGAAGCACAAAGAAATAATATATACAATAATGTATATTGTAGTTTAGTAAAACTTTTTTCTAATTTTAATCCTAATTACCTCTATAATTTTCTATTTTTTACACTAATTAAACGATTTAATTTTTTTTTGTGGTTTTATAGTGCTTGGAATAGTTATATTTTTGAAATAGGACTGTTAAGTAGTTGAAAAACAATTTCATACGACATAACTATAGTATTATTTGGAGTAATAATACTGTTAGTATCGAAGTTTTGTAGCTATTAATAATGGAACCTTATTTGTTTAAATATTATATGAAAATAAATTAAATTATTCAATTATGGAATTAGTTTATGATTAAAGATGGGATCATGGGTTCAATAATTATTTCTTGACACGACAAAACAAGTAAAACTTACAATAATCACAGGCATTTTTATTAGGTAAGACGGCGGCGATGCCATTTTGAAAATCAAAACTAGCAGTGTTTAGAGTGTGTTGCCAGATTTTAATCTGTTTATTCCAGCTTTGGCATTTTCCTTTATATTTGGATTGTTTAGGTAGGGAGTCTGAGTTTTCTGACAATCCTTTGAAATTTATTTTGCGTGAGGTTAGTTCAATAAAAGCAGCACCTTGAACATTGTTAGTAATAGCGTAAATGGGGAGTTGCGGCTTATTAATATCAGTATCACACCAATTGTAAATTGAAGTGGAATTGGTTTTGTAATCAAAGATTATTTTGTCGCCATTGTTCATTTGGTCAAGTCTATCTAGTCGGATTTTGAATTCTAAATTGGCAATATTAATAGTAATACTTTGTTCAGTTTTTAGTATATAAAAATCTTCTCTGAGTTTATCAACTGCAATGAAACTATGAATAAGACGAAAAAGTCTGAGTTTTTCTATTTTTTTAAAACTAGAACTTGGATAGTGTCTTAATGCGGCTTTTATTGTA
The DNA here is from genome assembly GCA_021730225.1 of Candidatus Vesicomyidisocius sp. Agig_15_S12. Classification (GTDB taxonomy): domain Bacteria; phylum Pseudomonadota; class Gammaproteobacteria; order PS1; family Pseudothioglobaceae; genus Ruthia. Next base: position 774,419 of record CP072532.1, on the reverse strand, counting down.
TTAAGAATAAGACTATCAAGCTCTTTAGTGTTAAGTGCCAATAGCTGTTTTTTTGAAGTAATTTTTTGATAAATATATTGTAAGGTGTTGTGGATAATATATCCTTGCTCTAATCGATTTATGCCGATATGTGGTGCATCAAAATTTGGGATATTCAATCTATGTACGAAACCTTTGAAAGCACAAGCCATTTGGTCCTTTAAAACACGAACACCTGATTTGATTTGGGTTTTTTTTAAATGAGAAGTATTAGTATCATTAATAGACTCTAGCGCAATGGGGAATATTTTTTGAATATGGCTTGTATTAATTGATGGGTCAAATTTTACTAGTGGTGAAGGTAATTGTTTACTGCCAAGGTGTGTTACTACTGCATAGGAGAAAATGACCTTACCGGCAATTGAATTTAAGCTTTTCAGTGTGTTTTTAGCATCAGTTGCAATTAGTTTGTAATCTGTGTTTGGGATATGGTGTCTTGTGCTGATATCATACGTAATAAAGTGTGGTATTTTGAGTCTTGTAGGTAGAAACTGATTAGTCATACCTAGTATCCAAGCTTCGTCAAAATATAAGCCATGAGCTTCTGAAACACTTAGAATTTGAATGTTGGTTTTGCTTGCTTTTGCTTGGAAAATTATTTGTGTGGTTAAATTATTTAATTTTTTAATAGCAGATTGAGTGCTAACTTTATTGTGATAAGATGACAGCCGATTTAGTTCTAAACTAGTTTCTAAGTATTTTTTAAATATTTGATATTCGGTGTTACTGAGATTTCTATCAGTAGCAAATCCCCAAATTTTAAGTGTGTTGTTAAAGGCTAAAAGGTGTGATTCTAATGTGTTATCGGTTGACTGTCTACACTTAATGTTATAAATAATAGTTTTTAATATTGGGCATTTGGATAGAATTTTATTAATTTTATCTAAATTAAATTTATCAGTCAATAAAGATAAAACTTGGTTTTTTAACAAATTTCTATCTGATCTTTCTTTTTGGTAGCCAAATACATAAACGCAAGTAATAACTTGGTTAAATAATGTGCTTTTAATTTTGTTGTGTTGTATTTGAGTAGAGAGTGTTAATATTGATAGTAAATCTTGAATTATTGGGTATTGATTTAAACGTAATCCTAAGGGTATAGTGTAGGATTTTTCCTCAATTTCATTGAGTAAATCACCAAAAACTTGATCAAAAATAGAACTTAAATGATACTGTATATCATTAGGTCTTGGATTTACAATAGCAATTGATTTGTTAGGGTTTATATCAAAGTGGGTTTTTGCCCACTTAGCGGCTTCAAAAATTTCGCTTGTGACGGTATCAAAAGTTAAATATGATACATTGTGGGTGTTGATAGCGCTAATTTGTTGGTATCCAATTATATCAAATAAGAGTTGTTGTTGAGGAGTTAAAGTTTTAAAGCCGTATATATGAGGCTTGGTGATTGATATTTTAGTTTTAATAATTAACCTTGGTAGGTCTTGTAAATCAATTAAATCTAGGCTTGACTTAGTGTTATGATAGGCGTTAATCCAAATGCTAAATAATTTAGATGAGTATATTTTTGAACGATATAACTCAGATAAATTAACTAAATAATTGGTGCAATAATTATAATTTTTAATCACTTCATCTAACAGATTATTGTTAGTTTTTTGCCCTAATTTTTGTATAGATTGTTTGATAAGATATCTTGATTCAATCTGGTTAATAAAGCGCAAGTTTGAGTTAGGATTAATTTGGTGCCAAGTGTGGAGTAAGTAATGCTTCCAAGATAAGATTATTGGTAATTGGGTGTTGCCATGTTGAATAGTGAATGTTTTTTTAAAAGCCGCTACTTGTTGGTTATTAGCTAAAATAATAATATTTTTAGCATTAAGTTTGGTTAAATCGACATTAATCAACATAACCAAAAAAAGTATCTAATCGAGCCCACAATCTTTTTAAGCCTTGTTTTTTTAAGCTAGAGAATAACTGTACATCAATGTAAGAGTATTTTTTAATTTGATTAAGGACTTTAAAATACGTATTGCTGGCAGCGCTTTTTTTGAGTTTGTCAGATTTGGTGAGTATGATTTGTGTGGGTAAATGAATATTATGACACCAGTCAAGCATCATTTGGTCAAATGTTTTAAGTGGATGGCGAATATCCATAACTAGTACTGCACCGCGAAGACAATAACGCTGATTAAAGTACTCATTCATGTCTTTGTACCATTTTACTTTGATATGTTCTGGTACTTTAGCGTAGCCATAGCCAGGTAAATCAGCTAAGCGACGGTCTTTGTCAAGTTCAAAAAAAACCAAGTGTTGAGTTCTGCCAGGTGTACGTGATACTTTAGCAAGTTTATTTTGTAGTGTTAGTGTATTAATGGCACTTGACTTTCCTGCATTTGATCTACCAGCAAAAATAACTTCATATCCTTGGTCTGGTGGACAACCTTTTAAAGAAGGGCAGGAGAGCAGAAATTTAGCTTGGTGATAGTGTTTGTACATTGTTAAAATATAATGTATAATAGAATTCTGGTGAATTATTTACTACTAATTTTACTATAAATAGGGAGAAAGTAATGAAAAGAATTTTATTAGTGGCAACTATCGCTACATTTACAATAGGATTTGTTCAAGCAGACGGTGCAGCAGATTATGCCAATAGTGGTTGTGGTAGTTGTCATGGTTCTACAGGTGTATCAGTTGTGCCAATATATCCTAATCTTGCTGGACAAAATGCTGCTTATACTGTTAAGCAATTAAAAGCTTTTCAATCAGGTATACGCAAGGATGTAACTATGAACGCAATGGCATCAATAATTGTTGGTAAAGAACAATCAATTGCTGACTTTTTGGCAACACAAAAATAATCCTTTATAAACAGGTAATTGCTGATTAGTTCACCTAAATTATAAAATTTTAATAGAACAAGGTTAATGTATAATTCTGGCTTATTTTTGTTTCAAAAACATATACTATTATGAATAAATTGGCCTCAATTTTTATTATTGTAATTGCTCTTACATCAATCAATGTTTTTGCATCTGCTGATGTTAACAAAGGAGAAGCTATTGCAATAACTTGTGTTGCTTGTCATGGTGTTCACGGTAATTCAGTAGTAGATGCATTTCCTAAATTAGCTGGACAGGGCAAAGGCTATTTATTAAAACAATTACAGGATTTTAAATCAAATACTCGTCAAGATACAATTATGAAAGGCATTGTTGCATCGTTAACTGAGAATGATATGGAGAATTTAGCTGCTTATTTTTCTAAGCAAACTATCATACAAGGCTCACAAGACGTTACTATTAAAAGTGCTAATATTGACTTAGGTAAGAAACTTTATAGAGGTGGAAATAAGAGCAAAAGTATAACAGCTTGTATTGCTTGTCATGGACCAGCAGGTGCTGGTATTCCTTCTGCTAAATTTCCAGCTTTGACCTATCAGAATTCGACTTATATAGCTAAACAACTTATCAATTTTCGTCAAGATTCATATAATACTCAAATGGATACTAGCGCACCTGAGCGTAGTAATGATTATGAAGGTATGATGAGAAACATCACTAAACATTTAAGTAATGCAGAAATTGAGGCAGTTTCTCAGTATATTAATAGGCTGCATTAAAGATGAGCCAAGACTGAGAACAAACAGTCTTGATTAATAAATAAAGGGTAGTTATACTGCCCTTTTTCATTGTCTGTGTTTTAGGTATAATTGGTTTTTTCAAGTATAAGAAACGGATTTAAACGTAATGAAAACTTCATTAGAAACATTAAAGGGTTTATTTAGATCATTAACAATAGATCTTCCTATTGATATTTTTAATCAAAAAATGGATAAAATTCTACAAAAAATGGCATTGAAAGTAAATATTGATGGTTTTAGAAAAGGCAAGGTTCCTATTTCTATCGTACGTAAGCGTTTTGGTAATAATGCTAATTCAGATGTAATTAATGAGATTGTGAATGAGACTCTAACTGATGCATTATCACAAGTCAAACTAACACCTGTTGCACAACCAGTTATCACTAAAGTTGACTCAAAAGGCAATAAGAATTTTTCTTATACAGTGGAGTTTGAAGTATTTCCTAAGATTAAAGTAGCTGATTTTTCAAATCTTTCAATTGAGCAAACTAAGGTCAATATTACAAAAGATGATGAGCAAAAAACACTAGATGGATTAAAAGATAGATTGACTGAATATAAAGTTGTTAAATGTAAATCTAAAATGGGGGATAGATTATCGATTGATTTTAAAGGTTTGATTAATGGTGAAACATTTGATGGTGGTGAGGCTAAAGATTTTAAAATAGTATTAGGTAAAGGTTCAATGATTAAAGGTTTTGAAGAGGGTTTAATAGATGTAGCTTATAGCAGTAGAGTTGTGTTGGATTTAACATTTCCTAAAGAATATTATATGGATAAATTAGCAAGTAAGGATGTTACTTTTGAAATAAATATTAATGAAGTAGCCTCACCTAAAGAACTAAAATTAGATGAAACATTTGCTAAGAAGTTTGGTGAAAAAAATATGAATGCTTTTCGTGTTAGTATGAAAGAGCAAATGAGGGTTGAAATTGATGGACGTATTGATCATCTAAATAAAAACGCTATTTTTGATAAACTTACCACAGCAAATCCATTTGATGTACCACAACATAGTATTGATAATGAAGCACAAAATTTGTTCAAATCAATGCAAGATCGTATGCAACATCAAGGCTTACCAACACAAGGTGAAATATCTGTTACTGCTTTTAATGATGAGGCACAACGTCGTGTTAAGTTAGGTTTATTAGTTAATCAAATCTCTAGAGATTACAAATTAAGCGCCAGTATGAAACAAATTGATGAAAAATTAAAAGAGATATCTCAGACGTATGGTGAAAATGCTCAACAAATGATTGATTTTTATAACCAAGATCCAACAAGAAAATCAAGTATTGAGTTATTAGTAGTTGAAAAAATGGTACAAGATTTAATTTTAGATAAGGCTCAAGTAACTTTCAAGCAGAAAAAATTTCAAGAAATTACACAGTAGTTAAATGAATATTGAAAATTTAAATCAGATCCCAATAGTAGTAGAGCAATCTGCTAGAGGTGAAAGAGCTTATGATATTTATTCGCGTCTTTTAAAAGAACGTATTATTTTTTTAGTGGGTACAGTTGAAGATTATATGGCGAACGTGGTTGTTGCGCAATTACTTTTTTTAGAGTCTGAAAATCCTGATAAAGATATTCATTTATATATTAATTCTCCTGGAGGGTCAGTGTCTGCTGGTTTGGCTATTTATGATACCATGCAATTTATCAAATCTGATATATCTACCTTATGTATTGGTCAGGCAGCAAGTATGGGTGCTTTGTTACTAACAGCTGGTACTAAAGGAAAGCGTTTTGCACTGCCTAATGTTAGATGTATGATTCACCAACCTTTAGGAGGATTTTCTGGTCAAGCTAGCGATGTTGATATTCATGCACAAGAAATTTTAAAAGTGAGGGCAAATCTCAATCAAATTTTCAAACTTCATACAGGCCAAGTGATTAAGACTATTCAAAAGGATACTGATAGGGATAATTTTATGTCAGCTGATGAAGCTACTAAATATGGTTTAATTGATAAAGTATTGGCAAAGCGCTAAATTTATGAAAGATGATAATCAAGAATTAGTTTGTTCATTTTGTGGTAAGAGTAAATCTAAGGTTGAACGTTTAATTGCTGGTCCTGGTGTTTATATTTGTAATGAATGTATTGGATCATGTCATGATTTAATTGAAAAACAAGCATTACAAGAAGTAATTGATGAATTTAAGAACTGGGATTATACGCCTAAACAGTTAACCAGTTTCCTAAATGATTATGTAATTGGTCAAGAACATGCTAAGAAAGTGCTATCTGTTGCAGTTTACAATCATTATAAACGCCTTCAAAATGATCATATATCTAATGAAGTAGAATTAGATAAATCTAATATTTTAATGATTGGCCCTACAGGATCGGGAAAAACATTATTGGCACAAACTTTGGCACGTATTTTAGATATTCCTTTCACAGTAGCTGATGCTACCACATTAACCGAAGCTGGTTATGTAGGTGATGACGTTGAAAACGTAGTTAAGAATCTATTATCAAAATGTGATTTTGATCCAGATCGAGCCCAACGTGGTATTATTTTCATTGATGAAATTGATAAGATTTCTCGTCGTTCTGACTCACCTTCTATTACTCGTGATGTTTCAGGTGAGGGGGTGCAACAAGCTATGCTTAAATTGATTGAAGGTACTATTGCAAGCGTACCTCCTCAAGGGGGACGCAAGCATCCTAATCAAGAAACTATTGATGTAGATACTTCAAATATTTTATTTATTTGTGGTGGTGCTTTTGATGGTCTGGATAAAATTATTAATAGACGTGTTAAAAAAGTTACAGGTATAGGGTTTTTTGTAGATGTGAAAGACCAAAATGAAGAGAAAGCATTGAGTGATTTATTTGCATTAATTCAACCAGAAGATTTAATTAAGTTTGGTTTAATTCCAGAGCTTGTTGGACGTTTACCAGTACAAACAGTACTGAGTGAGTTAGATGAAATTGCTTTAGTGAAAATTTTAATAGAGCCGAAAAATTCAGTTATTAAACAGTTTCAAGAAATATTTTCCATGGAAGGTGTTAAACTGATTTTTAAAAAACCATCTTTACTTGCTATTGCAAAATTGGCAATTAAACGTAAAACAGGCGCTAGAGGATTACGTTCTATCTTGGAAGATTTGTTATTAGATACAATGTTTGAATTACCATCACTTCTTGATGTGACTGAAGTGGTGATTGACAAGACAGTGGTAGAAAAGAAAAAAAAACCACTGATTGTCTATCAACCTCAAAAACGTGTCAACAATTCTAAAAAGGTTGGTTAGATTGAGGATTATAAAATGTTTTTGGCAAAGAATATCTTAGTGTGTGGCAAATTTCCAACTATAGTACCTAATGAAACTTAGTTGGAAATTAATAAACGATAACTAGTATATAAATGATGATTATTGTTAATAGGGAGTTTGACATTACTTGATCATGTAGAGGTTTAGAAGAAACTGTATATACTAATATTCTATTACATAGAGATTGGTATAAGTAATATCATTATTTATTGAGTTTGTCTTTCATAACATATAGAAAAAATGTTAATTTTCTTCATCAAGCTTTGGCTAAGCATCTTAATGGTATGATGACTTGTGCAAATAGATATATCGATTATGAAAAAGTAAATGATTCTGTGAATTGGGTACTTGAAATCTTTGTCACTAAGCACTATCTATCTAAATTACTAAACTTCAAAGGCGTTAGATTGTTATGGCAACAGAACTCAACAACGAACAAATTGATTTAAGTAAGGGTAATATTCCATTATTACCCTTGAGAGATGTTGTGGTTTTTCCACATACTGTTATGCCATTATTTGTTGGTAGGAAAACCTCTGTTAATGCAATTACTCGAGCAATGAGTACGAATAAATATATTTTTTTAGTTACTCAGAAAGATGATCAAGTGGAAAACCCTACGGGTGATGACTTACATCAAGTTGGAACATTAGCAACTATCTTGCAAATGTTAAAATTGCCAGATGGTACTATTAAGGTCTTGGTTGAAGGAGTTAGGCGCGCTAAAATTGAACGAATTATACAAACTGATGGTTTTTTTGAAGTGAGTTTAAGTGAATTTAGTTTACAGTCTAATGATGATACTGAAATAAAAGCCATGATGCGTTTAGCATTAGATAGTTTTGAAAATTATATCAAGTTAAATAAAAGAGTGCCAGAAGAGGTACTTAAGATGTTACAAGAAGTTAGTAATGTTGAACGTTTTAGTGATGTGATTATTGCTAATTTAAATCTTAAAGTGTCTGAAAAGCAAGCTTTATTAAGTGATGATAAGGCTCAAGATAGGCTTGATAAGATTTTATCGGTGATTCAAGGTGAAATTGACATGCTAGGAACCGAGAAGAAAATTCAATCACGTGTACGCAAGCAGATGGAGTCTAACCAACGTGATTATTATTTAAATGAACAAATGAAATCCATTCAAAAAGAGCTAGGTCAGGCTGAAGATGAAAATGAAATTGAAGAGTTACAAGTTGGTATTAATAAGGCTAAGATGTCCAAGGAAGCTAAGAAAAAAGCACAAAATGAGTTAAAGAAACTTTCACGTATGTCATCACATTCGTCTGATGCATCTATTATTCGTACTTATATTGAGAATTTGTGTGATGTGCCATGGAAGAAGAAAACCGTTATTAATAAAGATCTTAATAAAGCGCAAAAAATTCTTGATGATGATCATTATAGTTTGAATAAAGTTAAAGAACGTATATTAGAACACCTAGCAGTACAAACACGAGTTACTCATAACAAGGCTAATATTTTATGTTTGGTTGGTCCTCCAGGAGTGGGAAAAACATCTTTAGGTGAATCAATTGCTAGAGCAGTTAATCGTAAATACGTTCGCATGGCACTTGGTGGTGTTAGAGATGAAGCAGAAATTAGGGGTCATAGGCGTACCTATATTGGTGCTATGCCAGGTTCAATTGTACAAAAAATGCAGAAAGTGAAAGTTAAAAATCCACTTTTCTTATTAGATGAGATTGAAAAAATGGCAAGTGATTATCGCGGAGACCCTTCTTCAGCAATGTTAGAAGTATTAGATCCAGAACAAAATCATACCTTTAATGATCATTATTTAGAAGTTGACTATGATTTATCACAAGTAATGTTTGTTGCAACTGCTAATTCACTTGATTTACCACAGCCTCTGTTAGATAGAATGGAAATTATTGAATTATCTGGTTATACCGAAGATGAAAAAGTTGAAATTGCTAAACGCCACCTAATTAAAAAAGCAATGAATGGTAATGGCGTTAAGGATAGTGAAATTAAATTTCAAGATGATGCTATTCTAGATATAATTCGTTATTACACACGTGAAGCAGGTGTACGTGGCCTCAGTAGAACAATTAGTACTATTTGTCGAAAAGTGGTTAAAGAGGTAATTTTAAAGAAACGTGAAACTAAGGCTTATATTAATGCTAAGAGTTTAGAGAAATATTTGGGTGTGAGAAAGTTTCGTTTTGGACTAGCTGAACAAAATAATCAAATAGGAGAAGTAACAGGACTTGCTTGGACCTCAGTTGGAGGAGACTTGTTAACTATTGAAGCTACTGCCTATAAGGGCAAAGGTAAACTTAATTATACAGGTCAATTGGGCGATGTAATGCAAGAGTCAATTCAGGCAGCAAAATCTGTGGTTAGGAGTATGGTTAAAAAATTTGGTATTGATGAGAATTTTGACGAAAAACTGGATATTCATATTCATGTTCCTGATGGTGCAACGCCAAAAGATGGTCCTAGTGCAGGCGCAGCTATGACTACAGCATTAGTATCAGTACTTACAAGTAGAAAGGTTAAAGCTGATGTTGCCATGACAGGGGAGATTACTCTTAGAGGTGAAGTTACTCCAATTGGCGGGTTAAAGGAAAAAATGTTAGCTGCATTACGTGGTGGTATTAAAACGGTTATTATTCCTGATGATAATGAACGAGAGTTGTCTGAAGTGCCTGATAAAATTAAAGGAAAACTTAAGGTTATTCAAGTGAAATGGATTGATGAAGTGCTAGATATTGCTTTAGAAAAATAAAATTACTTAAGGTCTAATGTAAGAATAACCTTGTTGTTGTAAATTTCCAATACGAACTACACCAGAAGTTACAATATTAACTCCTTCTACTAGTGTTGGAAATTTGCCTTTTTTGCGTTTAATAGCTTTCATAGTATTGTGACAAGCACTAAGAGTAATGTTATTCATTATCATAGATTCAACACGATCAGAATTTTTATTGTTTTGATTTAATATACTTAAACCAGGACCATAAGCTACAATTTCAACATCAACATTATCAATACCATAGTATTTTTGTAGGTTGATAGCATTATTTAGAACAATTTTTTGTGTTCTAGTATCATCTGTGCTGATTTGAATCACATACTTTTGATTTACTGCTTGAGCGTTTAATGTTAATAGTATAAGTGTTGTAATACTGAATAATATTTTTTTCATTTTTTCTCGGTACAATTAAAAAACATTTTTTTTGTATAAAAACATCAATTATCTTACGCTATTTTTATGATTTTAGAGTAATAATAACTATCAATATTTTAATCTAGTTCTATTTGTGATTTATTTGATATTAGCTGCTTAAAGCTATTGGTAACATGGTAATATTTTCAAATTTATGTAGAAGTATTTGTTTAGGATGTTATGTATTTTGATTGATTTTTGCGAGTTATTTTAAATATAATGATTTAGTGTTATATTGATTGTCGTATTGCAAAGTATCGAAATTAAGTTTGAATTCTTTCAACTAAGTTAAGATATGGTGGATATAGTAAGTTCATTTAAGCAGATTTTGCTAGGGCAAATATTTTATTTATCATTATAGTGTTATAGTAAGTTCTTTAGTTAAAATACTTTTTTCTTATCATTGTTATTGATAGCTGTTTAAATTAAGAGAAGAATACATATGGATAAGTTATGGATGTTTGTGTGTTATTTTATGTTATTTTAAATTTGCTTTAAAGTTGTGAGAATAATATTGTTAATTTGATTTTGCTATTTATTTGTGTGAGTTGTCTAGTTAATATTATTAACAATAATATTGTTTTAGGTTAAATAATGATTATCTTCTGATATTAAAAGAGAATTAATATTAATTTAAATTATAAGGATTAATTAGATAATGTAATTTTATTAATCTTGTTTTTTTAGGTAAAATACCTACTATTATAGTTTTTAATAAGGTATTAAGATGAAGTTTACACTGATTAATGAAACAATTCAAAACTTTAAGGGCGATGCTGTGGTCTTATTTTCTAATTCTAATACGGTTTTTAATGATGATAATATTCAACAATTAATTAAACTTAATCATTTTGATTCTAAACCTGGTAAGGTGTTATTATTAAATTTGGTTTCTGGCTTTAAATCCAAACAAGTTATTGTTTCTGGACTTGGTGATGCGCCTATAAGCGCTAAAAACTATGTTAAAGCGTTGAATGCTGTGATTGTTATACTTGTTGAAATTAAATCTAAAAAATTAATGGTTCAACATATTGGAATTAAAGGTTTTAATGAAGTTTGGGTGCATGAAACAACTGCTAAGATAATGTGTAATGCAACTTATAAAGTTCAAAAAGTTGGTAGTTATAAAAAGAAAAATAGTGGTATTGAGTGTATTACTATTCAATCAACTATGGATAGTGTATACGGTTTAATGAAAGGCCAAGCAATCGCTGATGGTATGTCTTTAACACGCCATTTGGGGGATTTACCATCTAATATATGTACACCTAGCTATTTGGCAGATACCTCTATATCTTTGGCTCAAGAATTTAATCTGGAGTGTGAAGTTCTGGAAGAAGTGGACATGGAAGAACTTGGTATGGGCTCTTTATTGGCAGTTTCTAAAGGCTCGAGCGAGCCACCTAAACTGATTAGTTTGAGTTATAAAGGTAATGGTAATGAAAAACCGATTGTACTTGTAGGAAAAGGTGTTACATTTGATAGTGGTGGTATTTCACTGAAGCCTAGTAAGGATATGGATGAGATGAAATATGATATGTGTGGCGCAGCTTCTGTATTAGGTGTAATGCGTGTTATTGCACAAATTAAGCCAAATATTAATTTAGTTGTTGTGTTACCAGCAGTTGAGAATATGCCAGCACATAATGCCTCTAAACCTGGCGATGTTGTTAAATCTATGTCAGGGAAAACGATTGAAATTTTAAATACAGATGCAGAAGGACGTTTGATTTTGTGTGATGCACTTACTTATGTTAAGAAGTTTAATCCAGAAGTAGTTATTGATGTTGCTACACTTACAGGTGCAGTAGTTATTGCACTAGGTAAATATAATTCAGGACTTATGAGTAATGATAAAAGTTTGGCTAATGATATCATTAGTGCTTCTAAGGTTTCACTTGATGGTGTATGGCAATTACCTATTGAAGACGAGTATGATGAATTGCTTCAATCAAACTTTGCCGATATGGCAAATATTGGAGGGAGTGAAGCGGGTTCTATTACTGCTGGGTGTTTTTTGTCTAGGTTTACCCAAGATTATCGTTGGGCACATTTAGATATTGCAGGTACAGCTTGGGTTAGTGGTGACAAAAAAGGCGCTACCGGTCGTCCAGTATCTTTATTAACACAATTCATTATGGATCAAGTTCAAAAGAGATTGTGATGTTAGATATTTGAAAATATAACTGTTGTTAAAGTTGACTAATTATCTATTTTGATGAGTAAAAAGTCAAATTATCTGGTTTATTTTTGATGGTAGCAGAAAGATACTAAGGTATGATGTATGATGTATGATGTATGATGATGTTATGTAATTATAAGAAGTGAAAACTTCATTAGGTGGGATTAATGTGTTTTTGTTAAATAAATATGAATGTATTCACAATGTATTCATTCATACTTTGGTTTAATTTTTTATTAACTTTGCTTTATGGATTTTTTTGACTTATATGTCAAATGATAGGGGTTAGTAGAGTAGTTGATGGAAAAATATCTGGGTATTTATAAATTTAAATAGGCAATTTAAATAGGCAATACGTTGTTTTTAATGTAGGATTTAAATTTATTTAAAGAGTAATTTACTATAAACTTGAATAACTTCTTGTACGTAGTTTTGATGGATCGATCAAATATTTATATCTATACACTTAGGTAAATGCTTTGCTTAAACTACACTTGTTTGGTTAGTAAGGTTTGGAGCTGGACGATAATAATTAGCCGTATAATTTTTTCTTATATGTTGTTTATTAACACAAGTTATATAAAAGTCTATTTCATAGTAAATAGTTTTTTGAATTATAACAGTGTTTTTTAAAAATCACCTTTTGCGCCATTATTTTGAATTACAGTCATTGCTTTTTGAATAACTAAAGCCTTTTTAAGTAAGTAATTAGGTAATGGTGAACCACCATAAATCATGGTATTCATATTTAACATATATAGCCATCTTTGTCCAGATTTATCTTCAATAAGTGCTAGTCTACAAGGTAAGTATGCTGAGAATGCATCTGAGTGATCAATCATTGTCATTGCTGTTCGTGGTGAGCAATATTGATAAATTTTTAAGAATCTTTGCTTGTCATTAGTTTGTAATTCAACCATTTCTGATAAGGGTAACATGCCTACAGAACGAATACCTTTAGCAGTTGCGATGCTTTCCATTGCTTCTTCAACATCTTCATTTGAAACATCATCAGCTACTTTTACACGCACAATAGAAGCCATAGCAATATCACCTGTATCAAGCAGCGTGTTGATCATTGGCATGTATACCTTAGGCATAGACTTTGGATGTAGTTTTGGTGAAATTATTTCACTAATTAATTTTCCAGTTATACCATCGTATTTGATTTGTAGTGATACAGCATAATAAATTGTAATAGCACCAATAATAATTAATAACCATTTGATTAGATTGATAATTCCACTCATTTATTTTTCCTGTTATGCAATATATAAAATATTTCTGCATTCTAGCAGGTTAAAAAAAAATAGTTAATCTATCACTATATTCTAATTTGCTAATATTTTTTTGTTATACGATCCTTAAACTATTAAAGACAATGCTAGTTAAGCTAACCATGCCAACAATTTTACCATTATCTAAAACTGGGCAACGAGATAGATTAAAATTTGTTAGTAGTTTTGCACAATAACGAATATCCATATTAGGGTGGACTGAAATGACTGGTTTGTTCATAATTTCATATACATTAACTCGATCAAGTGCTCGGTCTTTGGCAATGACTTTGGAGGCAATATCAGAAATTAGCACTACACCGTATTCATCGTATATATGAGATTTGTCAACTAAAAGCATTTTTGTTTTTTTATGTTGCATGTCATTAAGTGCATTTTGCACGGTGCATCTTGAATTAACAATATCAACCTGTGTCCACATGATATCTTTTACTAGGGTTGTTGTATTATTAGTCATTATATTTTTTCCTTTATAGTGTGTTCTAGTGCATGAATTTGATGCATAACGCCAACAGCATCCTCTACATCAACTTGAAAAGCAATTCCTTCTTTTGGGTTGGATTCAAAATTGCCTGTATCAGCAATTGTTTCTAATATATCCCTAGAAAGATGTTGTTCTACTAATAACAATAAGACATCTCTAGGAGTTTCAATATTGAGTCCTAAAAATGTTTTGTTGTGTTTGAGACCTTCTCCTCGAGCTTGAGAAATAATGGTTGATCCTGTAGCACCTTTTGTTCTAGCTGCCTCAAGTATATTGTCAGTTTTATCAGAATCAACAAAAGCAATAATTAGTTTAAAGTGCATAGTACCTCCTATTTTTTATTTTGTTTTAAAAATTTCATAATTTGTACGTAAGTCATCACACTCATAATAGGAAATAATGAGGCAAAAGCTATTAAACCAAAACCATCAATAAGTGTAGAGCGTCCATCGATTGTACTCGCAAGTCCAAGTCCAAGAGCTGCAACCAGTGGTACGGTTACGGTAGATGTTGTTACACCGCCAGAATCATAGGCAAGTGCAATAATATTTTTAGGTGCAAAGTAGGTTTGTATAAGTACGATAACATAGCTAGAAATAATAAAGTAATATAATGGTAATCCAGTTATAATACGAAAGCTTCCGATGGTAATACCGACAGCCACACCAATAGCAACTACAATTCTTAGGGGCCATACCTTGATAAAACCGCCAGATACTTGATTGGCTTTAATGGCAATTGCTAGTAAAGCTGGTTCAGCAATGGTTGTAGCAAAGCCAATACTGGCTGCAAAAATATAAATCCAGTAATAATCTTTCCAGCTAATTACGCCATTACCTATAAAATTACTTGATGTTAGTTGTTGTGCCATTAGTTTTCCTAGAGGAAATAGTGCTTTTTCTAACCCAATAATAAATAAAGTAAGCCCTATCCAAACTAAAACAAATCCTGTAATAATCTTCTTTAAATATGGTATCTTTTGTTTAAGAATAATTATCTGAAAACCAAGTAATATGACTGCGATAGGCATAACATCCCAGAACATATTAATAAAATTACCCATTAAATTCATTGTAATATACCAAATAACATTACTGCAATAATAGGTAGAAGTGAAGCAATGGCAATCATTCCAAACCCATCTGTTAAAGGATTTCTGCCTTTAATTGAATTAGCAAGACCTACACCAAGTGCAGTGAGTAATGGTACCGTAATGGTGCTTGTAGTGACACCACCTGAATCATAAGCGAAGCCGATGATAAAGTTTGGTGCAAAGAAAGTAGTAGCAATTACTAGAAGATAACCGCTAATAATTAAGTATTGTATTGGCCAACCTTTTAAAATTCTGAGTACACCAATTACTACAGCTAAACCTACAGAAATAGCTACAGTAAGACGCAAGGTTGTTGCATAATTATTAATTTCTGTTTGTGTATTGACAATTCCACCAAGTTTGGCAACTTTAGCTGCCTCATTAGTAATCGCTATGAGGGCAGGTTCTGCCACTGTGGTGCCAAATCCTAAGGCAAATGCAAATAAGAGTAGCCAAAAAATTGAACCTTTTTTAACAAAGCCGTAGGCTAATGTTTCACCAATAGGAAATAATCCTAGTTTTAGTCCGTATACAAATAAAGTCAAACCTAATAAAACAAATCCAGTCCCAATAATAATATCCATCAAGTTTGGTATGCTTTGTTGAAGCACAATAATTTGGAAAAACGTAATTACACCTATTATAGGAGCTAAATCTTTAGCACTATCAATTAGATTGTTAATAAACTGTTGAACAGTTTTTTTCATAAAGACTTTAAGATTTATGTTATTTTTTTTGATTAAAATATTGGCCTAATAATAAAAATTTATCTTCAGGTAACAATATTATTTATTGAATTATAATACCATTTTATGGTTAGTATTTTATTAATTAACGGGAAAAAACAAACCAAACTTAGTATGTTTAATCGTCTAGTGCAATTTGGTGATGGTTTATTTGAAACTTGTTTAATTGAAGATTTTAGATTGTTATTTTGGTCTAAGCACTTTTCAAGGCTAGAAAAAGGTTGTGAGAAGTTAAGAATTCATAAAGTAAATGAGGATATTTGGCTTAAAGAAGTTGCTCAAGCATTTACTCTCTCTAGATTAAATAAAGCAGTTGTTAAGATTATTCTTTCTCGCGGTGAAAGTACAAGAGGTTATGGTTATGAGAAAAACATTAAGCCAACTCGTATTATAATTATTTATCCTATGTTTGACTTACCTTGGCAATATGAGTTAGGTGTTTGTTCTAGTGGTTATGCTTGTAATCAATTATTATCTGAAATTAAACATTGTAATCGTTTAGAACAAATTCTTGCAAGGTCAGAATTACAAGAGCAAGAATGTATTATGTTAGATGAAAATGCTTTGGTTATTTCAGTTACTCAAGGTAATATTTTTGCCATTCGTAATCAAGTAATTCTTACTCCTAGTCTGGTTAATTGTGGTATTGAAGGTACTCGAAGGTCTGTAGTTTTTGATTTAGCAAAAGAATTAGACTTGCAATTTAAGATTTGTTCTTTATCATTATTTGAGTTGCTTGAAACAGATGAAGTATTTGTTACTAATAGTATAATTGGTATTAAACCTGTGTCTAAAATTAATCAGAAGTTATTTAATAATCATCAAATTACGAATCAATTAATTAGTGCTTTTGTATTCTCCAAGAATAACCATTCATTGTCAGTTTTGCTTAAATCAAAATCGTCTTATTTGAAGGTTATTTTTGTATTTATTGCTATTTTTTTTTTACTATTATGGATGTATTTGGAAAATGGTATCAAAACAAATAATCTAGATATGTAGCAAAATATCTCAAGACATTAGTTTTCATTTGATTGTAAATAATTTAGAGTGTTTAGGTTGTATCAATTCTAGTATTTTATGTGATTACTTGCTAAATTATTCAAATAATAATTAAAAATTAAATCAGGTTATTATGATAATAATGTGGATATAAATGTTGTTGATTGTTTAAATTATTTTATTTCTATGAAAATAGAAATTAGAAGTATTATTCTAATTGAGAATAATACTATTATTGTTTTTATTAAGAACTATATTAATATGAAAGTATTAAAATATAATAAATCTCTGGCAGAAATTATGATTTAAGTTAAGGCAGATAGTCTAGATAATGACTTAATTTAAAATTTAATAGCCTTTATAATTCTTATAGAAATTAAGGATTACTACTATGGGTTAATCTTTTCGGTGGTCGCAAATTAGTTGTATGCTTTATTTTCTTTTGCTAAAAAAGGATTATGTATATATTTTATAAAATATATACATAATCTATATAAAATATCCGGCATGCAAAGAGGAAAATTTATCACTATTGATGGTGTTGAAGGTGCTGGAAAGAGTACACAAATTGATTTTATTTGTAGCTATTTAGCCAAAAAAAAAATCAATGTTGTTCTAACACGTGAACCAGGTGGTACTAAACTGGGTGAGAAAATAAGAGCATTATTATTAAGTGTCGATACCCAGTTAATAGACAATGATACTGAGTTATTATTAATGTTTGCTGCTAGAAATGAGCATATTAAGACTAAAATTATTCCAGCCCTTAAGAGGGGAGATTGGGTATTAAGCGATCGTTTTACGGATGCTTCGTATGCTTATCAAGGTGGTGGTAGAGGTTTGAGTATTAAGCGTATTGCATTTTTGGAACGATGGGTATTGAAAGATTTTTCTCCTGATGTAACTTTATTATTAGATGTGCCAGTTGCATTAGGTATGTTACGGATTAAATCTAGAAGTCGTAAGGATAGAATTGAACTTGAGACAAATGATTTTTTTAATCGTGTGAGAGATGTCTATATTAAAAGGTCTAAGCAATTTCCTGAACGGATTAAGCTTATTAATGCCTCACAGACACTTAAGGAAACAACTCAGCAAATTAAAGTTATTTTACAAGCGTTATGAACCTTCCTTGGCACAAAAATGCATGGTGTAAATTACAAAATATGATTGATCAAGATTGTCTGCCCCATGCATTATTAATAACAGGTGTTGAAAAGATTGGTAAATTTGAACTTATGCAACAATTGGTTGGTGTTTTGTTAAAGGATGATATTATCATTAGAAAAGATAATATTAGAAATAATTTAGATTATCCTGTATTAATTAGGCGCTCAAATTATCCTAATATGGTTTATTGCCGCGCAGGAGAAATGGTTGAAAAAAATAAAAATCGATCTAAGGATATTCGTATTGATCAAGTACGTGTTTTTTGTGATGCTTTGAATAAAACTGCCGATGAATTACAAATTGGGGTTATTTTTTACGGAGATCAAATGAATATAGGTGCTGCCAATGGTTTGTTAAAAACTCTTGAGGAGCCTAGAACAAATACGTTAATTATTATTTTAGCGCATCATGTTGAAAACTTGCCAATTACTATTGTATCAAGGTGTCAAAATATACATATTGCTCAGACGTATGATCAACAAACTTGTGAGTGGCTCATTGAACATGTTGGTAAAACTAAAAAGAAAGATCATGATATTAAACAGCTATTAGAGAGTACACATGGCGTTCCGTTTAAAGTATTGTCTGATTTGTCTGATGGTAGTTTTACTCATTATCAGAATTACCAAAACCAGTTGCTTAATATTGTTGCTAATCCATTAATGATAGTACAAATTAAAGATTTTAAGGGTAATGAATTAGTTATTTTAAATTGTTTGCAAAATATTATTATTGAAGGAATTAGATTAAAAACTGTACATCAAGAAGGTGCTATTACTGGACTTTATCGAGTTATTATAACAGTAAAATTTGAATTTTTATTCAAATTGCTTGATGATATTTATCACGCCATTAAACTATTAAAAACCACTGTTAATATTAGCTTATTAATGGATAATATTTTAATTGTTTGGTCACATATTGTCCATTTAAAAAAATATCCACAAATTACCAATAAACATGTAAAGATTGTTTTTTAATAAATAGGAGGAGATATGAATCAGTCAGAAGTTTTATTCGCACAAGCAAGAACTGTTATTTCTGGCGGAGTGAATTCACCAGTTAGGGCATTTAATGGTGTAGGCGGTAATCCTATTTTCTTTACTCGTGGCAAAGGTTCTTATCTTTTTGATGTGGATGGTAATAAGTATATTGATTATGTTGCTTCTTGGGGTCCAATGATTTTAGGTCACGCTAATCAAGAGGTTATGGATGCTATTAAAACTAATTTGGAAAATGGTCTTGGGTTTGGTGCTCCTTCTCACATTGAAACAATGCTAGCAGAAAAGGTATGTGAACTAATGCCTTCAATTGAATTGGTTCGTATGGTAAGTTCAGGTACGGAAGCAACTATGAGTGCTATTCGTTTGGCGCGTGGTTATACTGGTAGAGATAAAATTATTAAATTTGAAGGTTGCTATCATGGACATTCTGATTCATTATTAGTCAAAGCAGGCTCTGCTGCTTTGACATTGGGTGTACCTACTTCACCTGGAGTACCTAAAGATTTTGCAAAGCATACACTAACCTTGGAATACAATAATATTGATCAAGTATATGAAATACTCAATGAAGTAGGTACTGAAGTGGCTTGTATTATTGTTGAACCTGTGGCAGGTAATATGAATTGTATTCCACCTATTGATGATTTTTTGCAAGGTTTACGCAAGCTGTGTGACAAATATGGGATTATTTTAATTTTTGATGAAGTTATGACAGGTTTTCGTGTTGCACTTGGAGGAGCGCAAGAATTTTATAATGTAGAACCTGATTTAACAACATTAGGTAAGATTGTTGGTGGTGGTTTACCAGTGGGCATATTCGGCGGTAAGTGTGAAATTATGAAATTTATTGCACCATTAGGACCTATTTATCAAGCAGGAACGCTTTCAGGTAACCCAATATCAATGTCAGCAGGATTGGCAATGTTAAATGTATTGTCAAAAGACAAAAGTTTTTATACTACTTTAAATATTAAAGTCCAAAAATTAACAAAGGGTTTTTTAGCTAAGGCTAAGGAAAATAATATTGGTATGACTGCTAATATTGTGGGAGGTATGTTTGGTTTATTTTTTACGGATGCTAAATCAGTGACTAATTTTAAAGAAGTTTCTCAGTGTAATATTGAATTGTTCAAAAGATTTTATCACCTAATGCTGGAAGAGGGAGTGTATATGACACCTTCTGCTTATGAAGCAAATTTTGTTTCTAGTGCTCATAGTGATATGGACATTCAAAATACTATTGATGCAGCTGGACGCGTATTTGCAAAATTGGTATAAATTCTTATAAAGATTGATGAGGTTGAGTTTTAATTGAGTAATACTGCTGAGTTACTGGATAGTTTTAGTAAAAATATTACTATTTTTTAGTTTCGTAAGAAATAGTATGACTTAATAAAAAAGTTTATTGATTAGGTAAATAATTATCTGATAATAGATTATTAATCTATGATATTGATATTATGTAAGTTGCAAATTAGGATATTTTTAAGGATAAATTAATAAGTATTGAGCTCATTAAAATTTAAATTACCCAATGAATAATATTTCAACCTGTATTTGAATGAGGGGTTCACTATTTGAGTATCTTTTTGATACTAAAAGTAGTCTTGATTAAATATGAAGATGCTTGTATATTTTTCCTTAATAGGGACTTGGTATATTTGATGAGTTAATGGGAGTATTAATATTAGCGTGAATCAAAAAAGATAAATGTATTAAAATTTTATTGCTAGGTATATTGTTTTGATTAGTAGTCATTACTGTTTTAAAATACTTATATGGTAGGTAGGTTATATTGGTCAACAAGATTAAATTCCATTTTGTCTTATGTATGGGAGATAGTAAAAACACTAATCAGTGTTAAGGAAATATAATGGCACTTGCAATTTTTGATTTAGACCGAACTCTTATTAAGGGCGATAGCGACTTTCTTTGGGGAGAGTTTTTAAGTGAGATTGGTGTTGTTGATATAAATATTTATAAAAGTAAAAATCAGTATTTCTTTGATCAATATATGCTTAGAAAATTAGATATTCATGAGTATTTAGAATTTTGTTTAGAACCTTTATCTCAATATTCTATGGAAATATTAAATCAATGGCATCAGCGCTTTATGAGCAAAAAAATTGAGCAAATTTTATTACCTAAAGCTCAATTAGTGGTCGATGGACATAAAGAAAAAGGTGACACATTGATAGTGATCACGTCTACCAATCGTTTTGTGACTGAACCTATTGTGGCTAGATATGGAATTAAGCACCTACTAGCTACTAATCCTGAAATAAAAGAAGGTCAATATACAGGTAAAGTTAAGGGTGAACCGTGTTTCCAATTTGGAAAAATTAATCATCTTAATAAGTGGTTGAAAAAAACTGGTGTAAGTATTAAAGGTGCAAGCTTTTATTCAGACTCTTATAATGATTTACCAATGTTGGAATTAGTAGATTATCCTATTGTTGTTCATGGTGATGATAAACTTAATATCATTGCAATTGAGAGAGGTTGGAGATGTTTAGATTGGACATAATGTTTTTTATAAAAAGTACGAACTTTTGTTTAGTTTAGAAAGTACAAAAGCCTCCAAAAGGAGGTTTTTGTTGATGGGTAAACATTAGTTATTACATATAAAGGTTATGGTTTGAGTCATTACATTCATCAAAGTAAGTGGCTGCACCTGCAAATTCGACCCCATCAATGAAGTCATTTTTGCTGTAACCAAATAAATCAACCGTCATTTCACAAGCGATAAATTTAACATCAAATTCCTGACACATAGAACGTAGTTCATCAAGCGTTGCAACCCCGTTTTTCTTCATGGTTTTCTTCATTAAATAAGTGGCTAAATATTCTGTAAATGGCAATAACCAAAATATATTTGGGATTTTAGGACCAAAATCAATTTTTTGTAACCATTCCGGTCCTATAGGTAGTTTCATTGGCATGGCTGGATTACCTATAGGAGATATACGTAATTTAGAGGTGTCTTTTAATAAAAGGTTAAGCCCGTAAAAGGTAAAGAATATTGTAACTTTTTTATCCATTGCAACACCAGTAGAAGCAATAATGAAAGGTGGAAAGGCCCAATCAAAAGTTCCTTTAGTGGCGATAATAGTCATTTTTTTATTATCTGACATAATGATTACTCCTGTAAAATGTTTAGTGTTTAAGTCTTTTTAATGGTGAAGATATATTTACCACTTTCTTCAACAGCGGACATAAGTTTATTACCTGTTTGATTGCAAAAAGCTTCAATATCTTTTACTGAACCAGCATCAGTTGAAATTACGTCTAAAATCTTGCCTATATCCATTTTAGATAATGCTTTTTTAGTTTTTAAAATTGGTAATGGGCAGTTTAAGCCTGATGCATCTAAAGTTTCGTCAGCCATTTGTGGACTCCTTATATTTTTTAAAGTTTAAAACAATGAACATATTAGAAATAACTAATAAGTTATACTATTTTAGTCGTCCATTAGTAAAGAGTCAAATATAATAAGTGTATGATTGAATATTTAAAAATGTATGTATTGATAATTTTATCCACGTTTAGATTAGATGTGTCTTAGCTCCTTTTTTTAAGTGTTTTACAAGAGTAGAAATAGGAAGGAGTAATAAATTTTTATATATTATTTGAGATAGTTTTATGATATATGATATTAAAACTCAAGTTTTTTTAAAAATGTTAGGATATGAACTTCTTGTTTATAGTGATAATTCATCTAAGAATCTTGATGTTCTACATGTTGATAGTGCTAAATCCTGCTTGTGAGTATAAGTGTAGGAAGACCTAATAGATGTTAAGATGCTATTAAGATCTGGCTTTAGTCCTAAAAATATGTCATATTTTTTTCCGTATATATTTATATTAGTATTAATAGAATTTTTGCTTGCATTGTTATTAATTCGTTATAAGAGCGTTATATTGGAAATAAAGTGCTTAACTATGATGTTTTAGGGAAATAAAAAGTATCAAAAGGCTAAAAATCATGTTTGATTAACTTTTGTTACTAACACGTAACAATCTAACATAGGCATTTACTTACTATTCTTATGAATTATGTGATAGATCCTATAACGATAAGGTAAGTGAGAGTATTATTCGTTATTAGTGAGTAAAGTTTATCGATCTAGATCGAAATGATTAATTTGATACTTTTTTTAATAAATTAACATTGAGTGTTGAGAAAAATTGATAGAGTTATATCAATTTTTGTCCAATTAAGTGGTTATTACTTTTACGCCATTTGGCGTGCCTAGTAATAAAATATTTGCACCACGATTAGCAAAGAGTCCATTGGTTACTACACCAATAATGCTGTTTAATTTTGTTTCCATTGCCTTGGGATTAGTGATTTTTAAATCCTTAATATCAAGAATAAAATTACCATTATCAGTTATAAAGTTTTTTCTAACTTCAGGTATACCACCAATTTTTTGGCTTATCTGATTTTTAACATAATTAGCCGCCATTGGAATAACCTCAATAGGTAGTGGAAAACTACCCATAATCGAAACTAATTTTGATTCATCGGCAATGCAAATAAATTGATGAGCCACTGCTGCAACAATTTTTTCTCGTGTTAGTGCACCACCACCACCTTTGATAAGGTTTAAATCGTTGTCTGATTCATCAGCACCATCAATGTAAGTTGAAATAGCTTCTACCTTATTAAGGTCAAATACTTTAATACCATGATTCTCTAAACGCTGTGCAGTTGCTTTAGAACTTGCAACAGCTCCTTTAATATTGTTTTTCATGGTGGATAGAGCATCAATAAAAAAATTAGCAGTAGAACCGGTTCCTACGCCTATAATAGTATTTTTTATTACGTACTTGAGCGCGGTTTGTGCCACAGTGAATTTCATTTCGTCTTGAGTCATAATGAGTTCATGGAATCTAAATATTAGTTTAAATTATACACGATGAAAGAGATTATTCTTGCTAGCAATAACCAAGGCAAAATCAAAGAGTTTAATACCATGTTGAGAGGTATTTATCAGGTCATACCTATGAAGGATAGGCAGATTAAAGAGGTTCCAGAAATAGGACTAACCTTTGTTGAAAATGCATTGATTAAAGCCAGAAATTCTAGTGAACAGTCTGGGTTACCAGCATTGGCTGATGATTCAGGTATTGTAATTGATGCATTGGGCGGTAATCCTGGTATTTATTCTGCACGTTATGCGAATTGTCATAGGGATGATGAGGCAAATATTCAAAAAGTATTAATTGATATGAAGGACGTAGTAGATGGCGAGAGAACTGGACGATTTTGGTGTGCGATTGTTTTTGTTAAACATGCTAGTGATCCAACGCCTATTATCATTCAACAAAGCTGGGAAGGCGAGATATTACGTGAAAAAATAGGTAATAATGGTTTTGGTTATGATCCAATTTTTTATGTGCCAATCCATAATTGCACTTCTGCTGAGCTTTCATCTGTAACAAAAAACAAAATTTCTCACCGAGGAAAGGCTTTATCGGGGTTGCTCAAAGTACTCAAAAAAAATTAGTGAGTTACATACTAGAATTACCGCCATTATCATTATATATTCATTATCCATGGTGCGTTAAAAAATGTCCTTATTGTGATTTTAATTCTCATGATTGTAATCAACGAAGTGGCTATATTGAATCGTTATTGGAAGATCTTAATGAGGATTTAGATTATATTCAAGGTCGTGTTATTCAATCTATTTTCTTAGGTGGTGGCACACCTAGTTTAATGAGCGAGCAAGAACTTTCTAAGTTATTTACTGGTTTAAAAAAGATGTTGAAATTTGCAAATGATATTGAAATTACGTTGGAAACTAATCCTGGTGTTTTTGAGATTGAAAAGTTCAAATTATTTAAGCATATTGGTATTAATAGGCTTTCAATTGGTGTGCAGTCTTTTGATGATAGACATCTACAATCATTGGGTCGTATTCATAATGCTGATGAAGCGATTTATGCCTGTGAACAAGCTAATCAAGTGGGTTTTAAATGTTTTAATATTGATATTATGTATGGATTAGAAAGACAAACATTAGATGAATGTTTGTCTGATGTTTACCAAGCTATGCGTTTAAAACCTGATCATATTTCTTTTTATCAATTAACTATTGAACCTAATACTTATTTTGCTAAATATACACCGATTTTGCCAAGTGATGAGGTTGTTTGGCAGATGGGTGATGCAGGTGTAAGTTTATTAGAAAGAAATGGCTATACACGTTATGAAGTGTCTGCTTTTGGAAAAATACCTTCAAAGCATAATTTAAATTATTGGCAGTTTGGTGATTATATTGGTATAGGTGCTGGTGCTCATGGAAAAATTACTTTATTAAAGGAGTCTTTTCCGTTTAGAACGATAAAGGCACGTTTGCCAAAGGATTATCTAGAAAACAGGCAAAAACAAGTTAATCAGATTGAAAATTTAAATTTTGATTTTATGCTTAATGCATTGAGGTTAAAACATGGATTTGATTTGAGATTGTTTGAGTTAAGAACAAGGCAGCCAATACAAGTAATTGAGTGTCAATTAAATAAGGCAAAAGCACTTGGTTTATTTGAATTAGACGGCAAGCTAGCGAAGCCTAGTAAAAAAGGCTTTAATTTCTTGAATGATTTACAAGCTATTTTTTTATGATGTGTTTTTGAATTATTTGGGGGTTTATTTGTTAAAAAATCAGATTTTTGCTATAAACATTAAGTAAAATATTTTTTATTAAATTTTAATGTTGCATAACATGTCTAATAATATACACAATATTGCAAGCGTTTTAACGGAAAGCTTATCTTATTTTCAAAAATTCCAAGGTAAAACTATTGTCATTAAATATGGTGGTAATGCTATGGTTGATGAAGCATTAAAATCTAGTTTTGCACGTGATATTGTGCTGATGAAATCTGTTGGCATGAATCCAATTGTGGTACATGGTGGTGGCCCACAAATTGGCAAGACATTAGAGAAGATTGGTAAACAAAGTCAATTTATTGATGGCATGCGTGTTACTGATTCAGAAACTATGGATGTAGTTGAAATGGTGTTAGGTGGTTTGGTTAATAAAGAAATTGTCAATCTTATTCATCAACATGGTGGTCATTCCATTGGCCTAACTGGCAAAGATGGTAGCTTAATTTCTGCTAAGAAATTAAAAAGTGATATTAAACCTGAACTAACGTCTGAAATTATTGACCTTGGTCATGTTGGAGAGGTAGATAAAATTGATATTTCAGTGATTAATTTACTATTAAAAGGGGATTTTATTCCAGTCATTGCACCTATTGGTGTGGGCAAGGATGGTTTTTCTTATAATATCAACGCAGATTTAGTTGCAGGTTCAATTGCTCAAGCGTTAAATGCTGAGAAATTAATATTATTAACTAACACATCTGGTTTATTAGGTGTAAATGGTGAATTATTAACTGGGCTTGACGTTAATATTATTGATAGTCTTATTGAAAATGGAACGATCTATGGTGGTATGTTGCCAAAAATTGATTGTGCTCTATCATCTGTTAGAAATGGGGTAAAATCTACGCATATTATAGATGGACGAGTTGCACATGCGGTATTGTTAGAAATCTTTACAGATAATGGTGTTGGTACCTTGATTACCTGCAATGAATCTGGGACATTGATTACTTGTAATGAACAAGGCTAATCGTCATAAAATTAAGGTTTGCGATTGTCAAATTTTGGTTCATTCTAGGTTTGAGAATGAGCAATATATTTTAACTTTATCATCAAGTATTATTGCTCAACAGAGTAAACCAGGGCAATTTGTACATCTTAGAGTTTCTGATGCTTTAGCAATGAGACGGCCTATTTCAATCATGTCGGTTGATTCTGAAAGGGGTACCTTTGACTTGCTTTATAAGGTGGTTGGTAAAGGTACTCGTCAATTAGCTAAGCAAAAAGTAGGTGATGTGTTATCAATTATGGGCCCTATTGGTAATAGTTTTGAGTTAACCAATAAAAAACGACCACTACTAATTGGAGGAGGTGTGGGTATGCCGCCGATGATTGCTATTGCACAACAAATAAAAGATAGTGATTATAAACCTTTTGTAATTTTAGGCTCCGAAGCGCCATTTCCATTTTCTGTTAAGTTAGCCAAAAATATTAAAGATTATCAGGGTGCAACGCACACTATGATAGAGTTAGAGGATTGGGGTATTGAGTGTCGGTTAGCTAGTTTTCAAGGTTTTGATGGTGTATTTAAGGGTTTTGTAACTGATTTAGCTAAAGTATATTTAGATAGTTTAACAGTTGATGAAAGAATGCAAGTTGAGGTGTATGCTTGTGGTCCACATTCTATGCTAGTAACAGTGGCTAGTTTGATTAAAGAGCATAACCTGCCTTGTCAGGTTTCATTAGAGGAGAATATGGCCTGTGCTGTTGGTAGTTGTGCAGGATGTGTAGTTGAAGTTCAAACTGAACAAGGTATTTCTATGCAGCGTATTTGTGTTGATGGTCCAGTATTTGATGCCTATCAAGTATTTTGATTAAAGATAATTTAACAAAAGTCCAGTTAAGAATTAGTCAGGTTAATCACACTCAGTCTGTTACTTTAGTTGCGGTGAGTAAAACTAGATCAGTATATGAGTTGCAACAAGCAATTGATGTAGGACAACAGCATTTCGCTGAAAACTATCTTCAAGAGGCGCTTATAAAAATTAACCGCCTAAAAGGACAAAACTTAATTTGGCATTTTATTGGCCCTATTCAGTCAAATAAAACTTTAAAAATTGCCAAAAATTTTGATTGGGTACACAGTATAGGCCGATTAAAAATTGCACAAAGACTTAATGATCAACGTCCAAAAAACTTACCTAAATTAAAGGTACTTTTACAGATTAACATTGATAATGAACCTACTAAATCAGGCGTATTAGTTGGACAAGTTGATGAATTAATTACTCATTTTAAAAGTCTAAAAAATCTCACTTTAAGAGGTTTTATGTGTGTGCCAAATCCTTTTAGCCCAGCACAAAGTTTTTCTAGAATGGAAAATATTATCAAGCAATATTCTAATTTAGATGTTTTATCGATGGGCATGAGTAATGATTTAGAATTAGCTATTGAGAATGGCGCTACTTCTGTACGCATTGGTGCAGATATTTTTGGAAAAAGAACTTGAATATAATCATTTCGTTGTTAAATGAAGTACTTTATAACTAATTTTTAGAAAAGGAATAAGGTTAAGATTTAATGTTTTAGTTTTTATAAAAACATCTAAATTATATTGTATATATAGAGTTTTTAAGAAAAATTTTATATTTTTTTAAATAAATATATTAGATAAATTGTCTTTTTCCTTTTGAATAATATAAATTTACTTTACTATATTTAGGTTTAAACATAGCATGATCTTATTATGAGAATCAAATTATTAATTACTGGTGGTACCATTGATAAAGTTTATGACGAGTTGATTGGTCAGTTAGTGTTTCAACACACTTATCTTATTGATATGCTTAATCGGTCTAGGTCGATGGTTGATACTTTATCTGAGGTACTGTTCTTAAAAGATAGTTTAGATATGAGCGATATTGATCGAACATTGATTGTGAACAAGTGTCAGGAAAGTGACACAAGCCATATTTTAATTACTCATGGTACTGATTCTATGATTAGAACTGCAAAATTATTAGCTAAAGAGGTTAATAATAAAACTATTGTTTTATTTGGATCCATGATCCCCTATTCTATTAATTGTTCTGATGCACTGTTTAATTTAGGTGTAGCTTTAAGTGCAGTACAAATCAAAGAATATGGTGTTTATATTACTATGAATGGGCAAGTGTTTGATTTTGACAAGGTAGAAAAAAACAAAGAGATAGGTATTTTTACATCGATATAGTACTTCGAATATAATCAATAGTGTTTGTTTTATCGTATATTCAGATGACTACTTTTAGCTAATTATGTGAATAAATTTATTCAAGTGCTTTTTTGGTAACGTTAAATCATTTTTTAAATACACTTAGACCAATAGGGTCTAAGTGTATTTTTAATTGAATAACTAGAAAACGTATCAGTGTCAATAATAAGAATATACATTATTACAATTGACGTTAAACTTTTTAAGTATATAGTTTTTCTTATATTTTTAATATAGTTTGTATTAATATCAATAAATAGCTAATTTGTAAAAATAAGTTATAATTTCCCAAGGTCGGTATTATATTGAGAATGTAGCGATAAATATAATAATGATTAAAAGAACACTTTCGAGCGGTATTAAAGTATTAAAAATAAGCACTTTGGTTAGTGTTATTTTTTCGCTTATTATTGTACTAGTAGTAGGATTTTTTGTGATATTTCCAATATTATTAAAAGCGCCGATTGAAAACCAATTATCAAGTTTAACTGGTCTTGATGTTCGGTTATCTAAAATTACATTCTATTTTGAGAATATAGGAATCGTCTTAAAAGTACATGATATTGCTATCTCATCAAATAAAAATCAGAAGAAAATAGCCATTATTAAGAAATTATCCTGGCATATGAATTTGTTCAATTTATTTAATAATATTTATCATCCTAGCAAAATTTATATTGATACTTTAATGCTTTATTTTAATCCTAGTGATGTTAATATTAACAATATAGTCTCACTTGACATGCTAGAAAAACTATATCTCTTTGAATTTTTACATATCAATAAAATAATTATTAAGCATGCAATTAAAATTGCGCCTTTGACTCTTAAAAGAGATGGAGTACAGTTCTTATTAACAATTCCTAGACAGGATCTTGTAACTAAATATTTTAATGTTACAATTTCCTTATCTAATGTTCAAGTAAGTCGTGATGGTTGTTTAACACTGCCAATTACTGTGAGTAATGATGATTTTAAATTTGTATTAAGCCTTAAGTTATATAACCAGAAAAATGATGATTTTATACAGATTACTGGTCTTATTAAACGTATGGATGTAGTTAAAATTAGTGATTATTTACCCGTAGTATTAATAGGTAGTGCAACTTATCAATGGATCAAACAAGCGTTTCAATCAGGTACGATAGATAATATTAATATTAATATTAAGAAGAATCTTTCAAAGGAGTTACCAGCAAAGATAAAACTTAATGCACACTTAACTAATACCGAGCTATTATTTAATTCTGATTGGCACAATCTTAAACAGTTAGATGCAGATATTTATATTGACGATGATCAAATTACAGTTATG
Source organism: Candidatus Vesicomyidisocius sp. Agig_15_S12 (assembly GCA_021730225.1). Classification (GTDB taxonomy): domain Bacteria; phylum Pseudomonadota; class Gammaproteobacteria; order PS1; family Pseudothioglobaceae; genus Ruthia. The sequence goes on along the minus strand of CP072532.1, from coordinate 744,132 downwards.
GTCAATCACACTACGTTAAATGAAATGTTTTTGCAAGATATTAAAGTTCAAATACTGGATATGAGTAAAGATGAATTAGAAGTTAGTGTTGTTGGTCAAATTAATACCTATAGCGGGGTGTTGACTCGGTTTTTAAAAGAGGCACCGCTAGATAGTAATGTAAGTAATGTACTAAAATATTTTAGTTTATCTGGTAAGGTAATTGCTGATGTAGAGTTAACAATACCATTAAATAAAACAAATCCGGTGTTAGATATTGATTTGAATATCAAAGACAATCGTTTGACCATATTTGACAGTGCAATTGTTGTTAAGAACTATAATGCACATTTGGTATTACATAATAATCAAATTATTTCACATGGTATGGGTAATATTCGAGGTAAGTCGTTTGATATTCATATCAATTATAATAATCAAGATAGTGGTTTAGATGTATTATTTGCGGTAGTACTTACCAATAGTAGTGATAATTTTGAGTTTTACTTAGCTAAATATTTAAATCAATCATGGCAGGTAAATATTAAGTCTGATGCGTTAAAAACTGATGCAAAAATTATACTAGATAAAGGTGTTTTGCCTGAAGTGAAATTAACAAATCTTCAAGTAACAGGACTAGATAAAATAAAAGGTAATTGGAATATTAGGGTAAAAGATATCCCTAGTATGCATTTAAGTGTACAAGACATACAAGTAGGTGAAATAAAGTTACCTGATTTTCAGGCTACACTTGAATCACGAGACAAAATGCTAAAAATTATTAATTTAGAATTTTCAGGTGTTAGTTTTGGTATTCAAAATCTGAGTTTTAATGGTGTTTGGATTAATGGCAGAACCAAGCTTTTTGCCAAAGTAAAAGGTAATAAATTGAGCGAATTCCTTGATAAACTAAATATTAAAGGGAAGGTTCGTGGTGGTCAATTTGAGTTTGATGTGCGTCTATTTTGTAATTGTGCTCCGTGGAACATGAGTTCTAAAGATATTAGCGGTTTGATTAAAGTTAAAGTTAAAGAGGGAGTATTTATTAATGAAGGTCCTAATATTGGTTTGGTTTTATCATTGCTTAATATTAAATCCATTGTTAAGCGTTTGGAACTAAATATCACTGATTTAATTAGTAAAGGGTTTGCCTATGATACAATTGATGCACAAATTTATATTAACAATTCTATGGCAACTATTGTTCATTTTGAACTTAACTCAAGCTCAAGTATAATTACCTTAACAGGTTCAAGTAAATTTGTTGAACAAACCTATCATTTAGAAGCAAAGGTATTGCCTACTATTGGTGATGCCGTACCGATTGCTACTTATTTAGCTGGCGGAGGATTAGCAGGTTTGGGAGTTTGGTTAACAGATAAGATGTTATTCAAAGGAGAACTGATTAATAATATTATTGATAAAGTTGTTGAATTTAAATATAAAATAACGGGTCCATGGAATAAGCCTGTTATTGAGAAGATATCAACTGTACTATGATTGAACAAGTATTGGATGATCATCATTTAAATCAGGAAATAATAACTACTTTATTATCCTCTTTAGCAGTTAAAGGTGTTGATTATGCAGATTTATATTTTCAACATTCAGCGGTTGAATCTTGGTTTTTGGAAGAAAGTATTGTTAAGTCTGGTACTTACCATATCAACCATGGTGTAGGTGCTAGAGCTGTAAGTTTTGATCAAACTGGTTTTGCTTATTCAAATGATTTAAACATAAGATCGATTGAAAAAGCCATTAAATTTGCCAAGGGTGTATCAATGTATCAGGCTGCTGTAGGAAAAATTCAGGATTTTCAATCTATTCCACAAGTTGCTAAATATAGTGGTTTGAACCCACTTAATAGTTTCAGTTCACAAGAAAAGGTTGATTTTCTAAATAGAATTGATAAGATTGCTAGAAAGGAGTCTAAAGTTACACAAGTTAGTGCTTCTATTTCTGGCGGGTTTAGTGAGATATTAATTACTTCAACTGACGGTGTATTTGCTAAAGATTATCGCCCAATGGTGCGTGTTAGTGTAAATGTTATTGTTGAGTGTAATGGCAGAATTGAAACTGCCTCAAGCGGCGGCGGTGGTCGGTATGATTATCAATATTTTGTTAATCACGCTTTGGATGAAATTTATGTTAATGAAGCTATTAGACAGGCATTATTAGCGCTGGAGTCAAAGAATACACCTGCTGGAAACATGCCAGTAATACTGGGTTCTGGCTGGCCAGGGGTATTGTTGCATGAGGCTATTGGTCATGGCTTAGAAGGTGATTTTAATCGTAAAAAATCATCAGTATTTACTAATAGGATTGGCGATCAAGTCGCCAGTGATAAATGTACTATTGTTGATAATGGCACTTTGGCAAATAGACGTGGTAGCTTGACAATTGATGATGAAGGTACACCAACACAAAATACTTTATTGATTGAAAATGGTATTTTAAAAGGCTATCTATTTGACAAAATTAATGCTAAATTAATGGATACTGTGTCAACAGGTAATGGTAGACGTGAGTCTTATGCTCATATTCCCATGCCAAGAATGACTAATACTTACATGTTAAATGGACAAGATTCTTTAGATGATATGATTGCTTCTGTTGATTATGGTATTTATGCTATTAATTTTGATGGTGGTCAAGTTGATATTACTTCAGGTAAATTTGTTTTTAGTGCTAATGAGGCTTATCTGATTAAAAATGGAAAAATTATGCACCCTGTTAAAGGAGTAACATTGATAGGCTCTGGAGACAAGGTATTAAAAAAAATATCTATGGTGGCAAATGATTTAAAACTTGATAATGGTGTTGGTATATGCGGCAAAGATGGCCAAAGCGTGCCTGTTGGAGTGGGTCAACCTAGTCTAAAAATAGACCAGTTAACCGTAGGTGGCACTGAAGTTAATATATAATTTAATCTCTAAAAATGTATTTGTTGGTTATAGATAAATTTGTTAATTTAATTAGATATAATACTTAGAAGTCTATTTTTTAGTTGGGAGAAATTAGATGTTAGAAAATTATTTACCTATTGTTGTATTTATATTTTTAGGACTTTTTTTTGGTATTGGACCAATGTTAATTGGTTATTTACTAGGTCCGAGTAAACCAAATGAAGAAAAAAATACTCAATTTGAATGTGGTTTTCCTGCCTTTAATGATTCTCGTACGTACTTTAATGTACGTTATTATTTAGTAGCTATTCTATTTATTTTGTTTGATTTAGAAGTTGCCTTTGTTTTTCCGTGGGCGGTAGTTCAGTCCCAACTTGGTTGGTTTGGTTTTGTTGTAATGAGTATTTTCTTATTTTTATTGATAGTGGGTTTTGTTTTTGAGTGGAAAAACGGTGCACTTGAATGGGAATAACTAATGGCAATTGAGGGTTTAATAAAACAAGGTTTTGTAACCATGTCACTTGACAAAGTTATTAACTGGGCACGAACAGGTTCGCTTTGGCCAATGACTTTTGGCTTGGCTTGTTGCGCGGTTGAAATGATGGAAGCAGGTTCTTCTCGTTATGATTTAGATCGTTTTGGTATTGTTTTTAGGCCTACACCACGTCAATCAGATTTAATGATTGTGGCAGGTACACTTACCAATAAAATGGCTCCAGCTTTACGCAAAGTTTATGATCAAATGCCTGAGCCAAAATGGGTTATTTCTATGGGTTCATGTGCGAATGGTGGTGGTTATTATCATTATTCTTATGCAGTTATTAGAGGTTGTGATCGTATTGTTCCAGTTGATATTTATGTCCCAGGTTGTCCTCCAACGGCAGAAGCATTGCTATACGGCATTATGCAATTGCAAGATAAAATTCGACGCACTAACACTATTGCAAGAACATAATGCAAGATTTAAAGACATCATTAATTGAGGTTTTTGGAAAGACCCATTTGGTTGAAGCTTTTGATGAGTTAACTTTAACAGTGAGTTCTCAAAATATTATTAAAACCTGTTTGAAATTAAGAGATTTTTTCTTTTTTGACACGTTAATAGATTTATGTGGTGTTGATTATTTAACTTATGGACAATCAGATTGGAATGGCAATGCCAGTGCTTCTGGTTTTTCTAGAGGACGTAATCATCAAGGTTTAGAAGATATACATGAAGAGCGTTTTGCTGTGGTATATCATTTGTTATCTGTCAGTAAAAACAAACGTATTAGAGTAAAATCATTCGTTGATGAAGTGGAGCCTATTATTAAGTCAGTTACCGATATCTGGGCATCTGCTGATTGGTATGAACGAGAAGCCTTTGATTTAATGGGTATTTTATTTGAAAATCACACAGATTTACGTCGAATTTTAACTGATTATGGCTTTACAGGTCATCCATTACGTAAAGATTTTCCTATGATTGGTGAAGTTGAAATGCGTTATGATGAGGATTTGGGTCGGGTGATTTATGAAAAAGTAAGTATTGAACCAAATATTAATGTACCAAGAGTAATTAGGAAATAAAATGGCTGAAATTCGTAATTATACTCTTAATTTTGGTCCACAACATCCTGCAGCTCATGGTGTATTACGCCTTATTTTGGAAATTGATGGTGAAGTTATTGAGCGGGCTGACCCACATATTGGCTTGTTACACCGCGGTACAGAAAAATTGGTAGAATCTAAGCCATATAATCAATCAATTGGTTATATGGATAGGCTTGATTATGTTTCAATGATGTGTAATGAACATGCTTATGTGATGGCAATTGAAGCTATGTTGGATTTAAAAGTACCTGAACGTGCTCAGTACATTCGAGTAATGTTTGACGAAATTACTAGAATTCTTAATCATTTAATGTGGTTAGGCACACATGGGCTTGATGTTGGGGCTATGAGTATCTTTTTGTATGCATTTCGTGAACGTGAAAAATTGATTGATTGTTATGAGGCGGTATCAGGTTCGCGTATGCATGCAACTTATTATCGTCCAGGTGGTGTTTATCGAGATTTGCCAGATAAAATGCCTAAGTATCTGGCTTCAGATTTTCGAACAAGTAAAGAGTTAGAAACTATGAATGAAAACCGTCAAGGTTCATTATTAGATTTTATTGCTAATTTTGTTAAAGAATTTCCTAAAAGTATTAAGCAATATGATGATTTATTAACGGATAACCGTATTTGGAAACAGCGTTTGGTGAATATTGGTGTTGTTTCTGCGAATCGTGCTAAACAGTTAGGATTTACAGGTCCTATGCTTAGAGGTTCTGGTGTGAAATGGGATTTGAGAAAAAATCAACCTTATGCAGTTTATGATCAATTAAAGTTTGATATACCAATAGGTATGACAGGCGATAGTTATGATCGTTACTTAGTGCGTATGGAAGAAATGCGTCAATCAAACCATATTATTAAACAATGTGTTAAGTGGTTACGAGAAAATCCAGGTGCAGTGATGAGTGATGATCATAAAGTATCACAACCTAAACGTACTAACATGAAAAATGACATGGAATCTTTAATTCATCACTTTAAATTATTTACTGAAGGTTATTGTTTGCCAGAGGGGGAAGTTTATTGTGCTGTTGAGCACCCAAAGGGTGAATTTGGGGTATATCTTATTTCTGATGGAGCTAATAAGCCTTATAGAGTTAAAATTAGAGCGCCTGGTTTTCCTCATTTAGCTGCTATGAACGAAATGACAAGAGGGCATATGTTGTCAGATGTTGTGACTATTATTGGTACACAAGATGTTGTATTTGGTGAAATAGATAGATGATTTCAATTAAAGCAAGAAATCAAATTGATGTCTGGATTGCAAAATATCCAAAAGATAGACAAAGTTCTGCTGTTATGCAAGCTTTAAAAATTGTTCAAGCAGAAAATGAAAATATATTAAGTGCTAGTACTATCCAAGAAGTGGCTGATTATTTAGATATGTCAGGTATTGCTGTTCAAGAAGTAGCGACTTTTTATGAAAATTACAATTATAAAAAAGTTGGTAAGTATGTAATTCGTTTTTGTCATAATATTTCATGTATGTTAAATGGTGCTGATGATTTAATTAAGCATATAGAAAATAAACTTGGTGTTAAAACAGGTGAAGTAACCTTAGATGGTTTAATCAGTGTTAAAAAAGTTGAGTGTTTGGGGGCTTGTGTGGGTGCTCCAATGTTTCAAATTAATGAAGAGTATTTTGAAAATCTTACTGTTGATAAGATTGATAAAATTGTAGATAATCTCAAATGAACGAAGTTTGTTTTAAAAATCTGACAAAAGATCAATGTTGGTCACTTAAGGTTTATGAGGATAGTGGTGGTTATTCAGCATGGCGTAAAATTCTTAAAGGTGAATTGACACCTGAGCAAATCATTGACGAATTAAAGTTATCGGGTTTACGGGGTCGTGGTGGTGCTGGATTTCCTACTGGACTTAAATGGAGTTTTATGCCACGTCATTCTAATGGACAAAAATACGTAGTTTGTAATTCAGATGAAGGAGAGCCAGGTACTTGTAAAGATAGAGATATTTTAAGATTTAATCCTCATGCAGTGATTGAAGGTATGGCAATTGGTGGCTTTGTTATGAACGCCAGTGTTGGTTATAACTATATTCGTGGGGAATTTATGGAGCCATTCAAACGTTTTGAGGGTGCGTTAGAAGAGGCTTATAAGGTAGGATTATTAGGTCAAAATATCAATAACAGTTCGATTAATTTTGATTTATATACACACCTAGGTGCAGGTGCTTATATTTGTGGTGAAGAAACTGCTTTATTAGAATCCATTGAAGGCAAAAAAGGTCAGCCTAGATTTAAGCCGCCATTTCCTGCTAATGTAGGGTTATTTGGTAAACCCACTACGATTAATAATACTGAGAGTTTTGCAAGTGTGCCTGAGATTTTAAGATGCGGCGGTCAATGGTTTGCAGATATTGGTGTTGAAAACTCTGGAGGTTGTAAATTATTTTCAGTCTCAGGACATGTTACAAATCCAGCAAACTTTGAAGTGCCTATGGGCATATCTTTTAAAGATTTACTTGATATGGCAGGTGGCATGCGTGACGGTACTAAGTTAAAAGCTGTGATTCCAGGTGGTTCATCAACCCCAGTATTAACTGCAGAAACTGTAATGAATATGACTATGGATTATGATGGTATTGAAAAAGCAGGTTCAATGCTTGGTGCAGGTTCAGTGATTATTATGAATGAATCAACTTGCATGGTAGAAGTATTAACAAGGTTGGCGCATTTTTATTATGATGAATCTTGTGGGCAATGCACTCCTTGTCGTGAAGGAACAGGTTGGTTGTATAGAGTATTAAAACGTATTATTGATGGTAATGGTAGACAGGGAGATGTTGACTTATTATTGAGCATACAAAATAAAATTATGGGTAATACTATTTGTGCATTAGGTGACGCTGCAGCAACGCCTGTTGAGAGTTTTTTACGTAATTTTCGTAAGGAATTTGAGTATTATATTAAATATAGAAAGTCAATGGTTAAGGGATAATTCGATGATTGATATTAACATTAACGGTAATATTGTGAGTGCTAAAGCAGGTGAAATGCTAATCGTTGTTGCTGATAGAGAAAATATTAGTGTGCCAAGATTTTGTTATCATAAAAAACTCTCAGTAGTTTCTTCTTGTCGGATATGTTTGGTGGATGTTGAAGGTGCTATTAAGCCGCAACCAGCTTGCTCAACTCCGGTTGTACATGGTATGAAAGTTCAGACGCAGAATGTAAAAACTAAGAATAGTCAAAAATCAGTGATGGAATTTTTACTTATTAATCATCCACTTGACTGTCCAATTTGTGATCAAGGTGGCGAATGTGAATTACAAGATGTGGCCGTTAAATATGGTTCAGATATTTCTTCTTTTTCAGAAGGTAAACGCGTTGTGACAGATAGTGATATTGGTGTGTTGATTCAAACAGATATGACACGTTGTATTCATTGTACACGTTGTGTGCGTTTTGGTGTTGAAATTGCTGGCATAATGGAGATGGGTGGAACTGGTCGAGGCGAGAATTTAAAGATTGAACCATTTTTAGAGCAAGGTATTCAGTCTGAATTATCAGGTAATATGATTGATATTTGTCCAGTAGGAGCGCTTACTTCTAAGCCATTTAAATATGAGTTAAGATCATGGCAAATGAACTCAATTCCTAGTATCGCAAGGCATGATTTGGTGGGTTCAAATCTATTGGTACAACCTTATAAGGGTAAGGTGAAACGGGTTGTGTCTGCTGATAATGATTTGGTTAATGAGATTTGGATTTCTGATCGTGATCGCTTCTCATATGAAAGTCTAACACATAAAAATAGATTGTTAAAACCTCAAATTAAAGTACAAGGACGGTGGAATCAAGTAAGCTGGGAAGTAGCATTGGATTATGCTGTAAAAGGACTTAATAGTCATATTTTGAATCATCAAAAAGCCGACCAATTAGGCGGCTTAGTATCAAATACAGCGACTATGGAAGAGTTTTATTTATTTAAAAAGATTCTAACAGAGGTTGGTTGCGATAATATTGATTATCGTTTAAATGTTAAAAATTTAGATAATACTATTATACTTGATTCCAATATCAAACTAGATGCACTAGAAAAGATAGATTATGCTTTAATTATAGGGACTAACATTCGATTAGAACAACCAATGATTAATCATCGTTTGCGTAAAGCTACAAAAAAAGGTGCAGATGTCGATGTATTAAATGTAATGGTATTTGATTTTAATTATTCGCTTCATACTGAAAATATTATTGCACCAAATAAAATAGCATTTATATTAGCAGGCGTTCTTAAGTCAATCATGATTAATAATGGTCAAGAATTACCTGACTACTTGATAGCTATTAATGTTGATGAAATGGCTAAAAATATAGCTTATAAAGTGTTAAATTCTGATAGTTCAGTTATTATTTTAGGTGAACATATTATTAATAATGTAGATGCTTCTACTATTGCTAATTTAGTTACTAAAATTGCTCAAAGTACCAATAGTAGAACACTGAATTTGAGTATAACGGCAAATGCTATAGCAGCTAATTTAGTTGGGTGTGTACCCCAAAACTCTGGTATGAATGTTAATACGATGCTTGCGTCTGATATGCGCGGCTTTATTTTGTTAGACATTTATCCACAGTATAATTTTCATCATTTAGGAGCAGCTATTAAAGCTTTTGAAAAAGATGATACTTTTGTTATTTCTTTAAATAGTTTTAAAGACGATATCGTTGTTGGTTATTCAGATGTTATTTTGCCGATCGCCAGTATTTATGAAACTTCAGGAACGCATTTAAATATTAACAATGATATGCAATCCTATATAGCTGCAGTTAAAGCGCCAAATGAAGTTAAACCTGCTTGGAAAGTTTTAAAAGTCATGGCTGATTTATTAGAATTACCAGGATTTAATTATGAAGATTCCACCCAAGTTTTGACTGAAATATCTTATCAATCACATGTAAGTCACACTCATGATATAAATGGCAACCTTGCTAGTTATCATAATGGTATTAGTGTAATTTGGCAAAACTCACCTTATAGTATTGATGCTGTATTAAGACACAGTAGAACATTACAAAAAACTAAAATAGGACAGATGAATAACGCTTACATGAATCAAACAAGCGCTAAAGCATTAAAAGTATCAGTTGGTGATAAATATTTAGGTGTATTTGTGGTAATTACTGATGCAGTAGCAGATAATTGTGTATTTATCAATACTAATCAAACAATTAATATTCAGGGACAAGCATAATGGAACTTTGGCAAACTTTTGTGAAAATGGTACATGCACTCGTTCCTTGGTTGGACGGTACAGTAGCTATTATCTTAATAATTTTTATTAAAGCAATGGCTTTACTAATACCACTAATGTTAGTGGTAGCCTATTTTACTTATGCTGAACGTAAAGTAATTGGTTATATGCAATTACGTATTGGCCCTAATCGTGTTGGTCCAAAAGGTTGGTTGCAACCTATTGCCGATGCTTTAAAATTAATGACTAAGGAAATTATTTTTCCTACTAAAGCAAATATTTATTTATTTTTATTAGCACCTGTATTAGCTATTGCACCTGCTATTGCAGTATGGGCAGTGATTCCATTTGACGAGGGTATTTATATTACTAATTTAGATATTAGCTTGTTGTATGTTTTGGCGATTGGTTCTATCGGTGTTTACGGTATTATTTTAGCAGGGTGGGCGTCTAATTCAAAATATCCATTATTAGGCGCGCTTAGAAGTGCAGCATTGTTAGTTTCGTACGAAATTGTTATTGGTTTTGCGCTAGTAACAGTTGTCATGATTGCTGGTAGTGTAAACTTAAACACTATTGTTCAAGCACAGCAAGGCGGAATTATTTATTGGTACTTTATTCCTTTATTTCCCATAATGATTATCTTTTTTATCTCATCTCTTGTAGAAACAAATCGTGCACCTTTTGATGTTGTAGAGGGAGAATCAGAGATTGTTGGTGGTACACATGTTGAATACTCAGGTATGACGTTTGCAGTATTTTTTTTAGCAGAATATGCTAATATGATTTTAATGGCTGTTCTTTCTGTGATAATGTTCTTTGGTGGCTGGCATTCTCCTTTTGAGGCTATTCCTTATCTTGAAAGTGTATTTTCTTGGATACCTGGTATAATTTGGCTATTGGTAAAAACGACTTTTTTCATGTTTTTATACTTATGGATACGTGCTACCTTTCCACGTTTTAGATATGATCAAATTATGCGTTTATCTTGGAAGGTATTTCTACCAATTACTATTATTTGGATATTTGTTGTGGCATTGATGACCCAATTACAACTTAGTCCGTGGTTTTAAGTTAACATACCTTATGATTAAAAATTTAAATAAATTAATTAAAAATTTAACCCTAAATGAATTACGAACTGGGTTAAGTATTACTGCTAAAGAGTTGGTTAACAAAAAAATTACCGTACAATTTCCAGAAGAAAGAACTCCAATATCATCACGTTTTAGGGGGTTACATGCGTTACGTCGCTATCCAAATGGTGAAGAGCGTTGTATTGCTTGTAAATTATGTGAAGCTGTTTGTCCTGCTAATGCTATTACCATCGAATCTGAGATGCGTGATGATGGTACACGTCGAGCCAGTCAATACGATATTGATTTGTTCAAGTGTATTTTTTGCGGATTTTGCGAAGAAGCTTGTCCCGTTGATGCGATTGTTGAGACACAAATTTTTGATTATGTGTTTGAGTCAAGACAAGGTAGTATTATGACTAAAGAGCGTCTTTTAGAAGTAGGTAGTCAAAATGAGAAAGTCATTAATCAAACTAAGCTTGAAGATGCTAAGTATAAATAAAAGTAGATAATGGGATTCGAACAAATAATATTTTATATATTTTCATTTTGGTTTGTTGTTAGCTCTTTGGCTATGATTTTTTCACGTAATGCAGCAAAGGCGGTTTTATTTTTAGTATTGGCATTTTTTAGTGCTGCTAGCATTTGGATTTTGCTTGAGGCTGAATTTTTAGCTATTATTTTGATTTTGGTTTATGTTGGCGCGGTTATGGTGTTATTTTTATTTGTGATTAAGATGCTTAATATTGATAAATCAACAATCAAGGCAAGATTTACTGGATATTTACCGTTACGGCTTATTGTTGCTATTATTATTATTGCTGAGATGAGTTTAGTGCTAGGTTCTAATCAATTTGGATTAGATGTATTTAGTGTCCCAGCTCGTCACAGTGAAGGTTATAGTAATATTACTGTATTGGCAATGCAATTTTATACCATTTATGTTTATCCATTTGAACTTGCGGCAGTTTTGTTACTTATTGCAATTATTGCTGCTATTACATTAGTACATAGAAATGATAATACAAGCCGTAAAAAACAATCTATTTCTGAACAAGTGAATGTTCAAGCTAAAGATAGGGTGAGACTTGTCTCAATTATCTTACCTGACAAGAAGGAGAAATAAATGGTTAGTCTAAGTGAATATTTAATACTAAGTAGTACAATTTTTTGTATTGGGTTAGTGGGTATTTTTGTTAATCGTACTAATATTATTACATTATTGATGTGTGTAGAGTTAATTCTGGTTGCTGTTAATACTAATTTTATTGCTTTTTCGCATTTTTTAGGAGATGAAGCAGGGCAAATTTTTGTTTTCTTTATTTTGACGGTAGCAGCATCTGAAGTTGCTATTGGTTTAGCTATTTTAACCTTATTATTTAGGGGTCGTGGATCTATTAGTGTTGATGTTATTAACAGTTTAAAGGGTTAATAATGGAAAAAATTTATTTAATAATTGCACTTTCACCTTTAGTAGGCGCAGTTATTGCAGGATTTTTTGGTACCATACTTGGTAAAACAGTAACACATACGTTGACTATTTTAGGTTTATTGATTTCAACTGTATTATCCCTATATGTGTTTAATTATCATATTTTAGAGCGGGGTGAAGTGTTTAATCAAAATCTTTATACCTGGATACAAATTAATAATTTAAATATTAGTGTTGGTTTTTTAATTGATAATTTAACAGCAGTGATGCTAGTAGTTGTATCTTTTATCTCACTTATGGTACATATTTATACTATTGGTTATATGTATAATGATGCAGGTTATACGAAGTTTTTTAGTTATATTTCATTGTTTACATTTTCAATGTTTATATTGATAATGAGTAATAATTTTATGCAGCTTTTTTTTGGCTGGGAAGCAGTTGGATTGGTTTCATACTTATTAATTGGTTTTTGGCATTATAAAGAAAGAGCAGTGCAAGCAAATTTGAAAGCTTTTTTAGTTAATCGCGTGGGTGATTTTGGCTTTTTATTAGGGATTAGTTTGGTATTGGTATTTAGTGGCTCGTTGGATTATACGGAGGTATTTTTGAGTCTTGAAAAGACGATAGGTCAACAGCTTTGGGGGATAGATCTTATTACTGTTATTTGTTTATTACTATTTGTCGGTGCAATGGGAAAATCTGCACAAGTACCACTACATGTTTGGCTACCAGGTTCAATGGAAGGTCCTACACCGATTTCAGCTCTAATTCATGCAGCCACTATGGTGACTGCAGGTATTTTCATGGTATCACGTATGTCACCTATGTTTGAACTAAGTGATATTGCTTTAACAGTAGTTATGGTTGTAGGTGCAATTACTGCTTTGTTTATGGGATTACTTGCTATTGTACAAAATGATATTAAAAAAGTAGTGGCTTATTCAACTTTGTCACAATTGGGTTATATGACGGTTGCTTTAGGAGTTAGTGCTTATTCAGTTGCTATTTTTCATCTAATGACACACGCATTTTTTAAAGCATTGTTATTTTTAGTTGCAGGCTCAGTTATTGTTGCTATGCATCATCAGCAAGATATTCGTAAGATGGGTGGATTACGCAAAAAAATGCCAATTACTTATTGGACTGCACTTATTGGTATACTGGCCCTGGTTGGCTTTCCAGGTTTTTCAGGCTTTTATTCAAAAGATATGATTATTGAAGCGGTGTATTTTTCATCATTATCGTATTCAAGTTGGGTTTATGTTGCAGTAGTAGTAGGTGTGTTTATTACTTCTTTTTATTCATTAAGAATGTTTTTTTTGGTATTTCATGGAGAATCTAGGATAGATGTACATACTGCTAAACATCTACATGAGTCTGCATCTTCAATCATATTTCCATTAATTGTATTAGCTATTCCATCTTTAATGATTGGATATTTTACGATTGAATTTATGTTGTTTAATGGTTGGTTAGATAATGCTATTACTGTTGCTTCAAGTCATATTTCTATGGCTAAATTGAAATATGAATTTCACAGTGCAGCCTTAATGATTCCTCATGCGATACAAACTTTACCATTTTGGATGATGATAGGTGGTATTGCCACCGCTTGGTTATTTTCAATTTATAAAGTGCAGTGGGCTGATTGGGTACAAAAGAAATATTATCGTACTAATTATGTGCTTGAATCTTTGTATGGTTTTGATCGTTTTAATGATCTTATTTTTGTTAGCGGGGTTAAGAAACTAGGAAACTTTTTATATAAGGTATCAGATACTAGTTTAATTGATAAGTTACTAGTTAATGGTAGTACCAAACTCATTATCTTAGTTGGTAAAATTTTACGTCTCATTCAAACAGGCTATGTTTATCACTATGCTTTTTTAATGATTTTTAGTTTATTAATTATTTTAACTTGGGTGCTGTTTACGGGCGAAAACCCATTTTTTGAGTTTTAATTATGGGAATTTCGTTACTTAGTTTACTAATTTGGTTGCCAATTTTCTCTGGTGTATTGGTTATATTTATTGGTAATGATCGTGCTAATATAGCACGTTGGGTAAGTTTGATACTTTCAATTCTTATTTTCGTTATATCATTAAATCTTTATACATCTTTTGATGCCTCAACACATTTAATGCAGTTTGTTGAAAAATTGTCTTGGATATCACAATTTAATATAAATTATCATATTGGCGTAGATGGTATCTCTATACCACTTATTATTCTTACAACCTTTTCAACAATTTTAGTCATTATTGCAGGCTGGGAAGTGGTTACTAAAAGATGCTCTCACTATATGGCGGCATTTTTAATGATGGAGGGGTTAATTATTGGTGTATTTTCTTCATTAGACGCTATTTTGTTCTATGTATTTTGGGAGGCATCATTAATTCCTATGTTGTTGATTATTGGTATTTGGGGTGGTGTAAACCGTGTGTACGCATCTATTAAGTTTTTCCTATATACCTTCTTGGGTTCAGTGTTTATGCTATTATCTATAATTTATATGTACAACAAAGGCGGATCATTTGCAATCATTGATATGCATAACTTAAAATTAAGTTTTACGGAACAAAGCTATATTTTTTGGGCATTTTTTATGGCATTTGCTGTTAAAGTACCTATGTTTCCTATGCATACTTGGCTACCAGATGCACATGTACAAGCACCAACAGGTGGCTCTGTTATTCTAGCTGCAATTATGCTTAAAATGGGTGGTTATGGTTTTTTTCGTCTCTCCCTTCCTATTATACCTGATGCTTCATTAGAGTTTTCAGAAATCATAATCATATTATCACTTATTGCCATTGTTTATATTGGTTTTATTGCACTTGTGCAACTTGATATAAAAAAACTTATAGCTTATTCTTCAATCTCGCATATGGGTTTTGTAACACTAGGTATATTTACTGTATTTTTGAGCTATAAGCAAGAGATGATAGAAGGATCATTATTAGGTCTTGAAGGTGCTATGGTGCAAATGATTTCACATGGTTTTATCTCAGCTGCTATGTTTTTGGTAGTTGGTGTTTTGTATGATCGTTTGCATTCCAGAGAGATATCAACCTATGGGGGTGTGATTAATACTATGCCTAAATTTACAGGATTCGTTATATTATTTGCAATGGCTAATGTGGGGTTGCCAGGTACTTCAGGATTTGTAGGGGAATTTATGGTTATCTTAGGCGCTATTCAAGCAAATATTTGGTATGGTGTATTAGCGGCAAGCACATTAATTATAGGCGCAGCATATACATTATGGATGGTAAAAAGAGTTTTTTTTGGAGTTATTACTAATCCTGCTGTATCAATGTTAAAAGATATTAATGCTCGTGAGTTTTCAATTCTTGCAATTTTGGCAATAGTAGTATTAGTTATTGGCTTATATCCACAACCAGTGATTGAGTTAATGCACATTTCAATTGAACATTTATTACATCAAGCTTTAACGTCTAAACTTTAAATATTAACTTATGAATAATTTTATCGAATTTGACACATCATCTTTATGGGTCGTGTTACCAGAAATATTTTTACTCAGTGCAATTGTAGTAATTTTATTGCTAGATTTGTTTTTAAATAAATATTCTCAACAAGTTACATATTACCTAACCCAACTAAGTTTATTAATTAGTGGAATATTATCATTCAATTTAATTGATCATCCTCAGGTAATTATTTTTAGTGGTTCATTCATACTAGATAATATGGCATCAGTATTTAAAGTGTTTATAATGATTGCTACGATGATTGCTATGGTTTACTCACGTCATTATTTAAGGGCACATTTACTTTTTAGGAGTGAGTATTTTATTCTGGTTTTATTATCAATACTAGGTATGATGGTAATGGTGTCTGGTTATAGTTTATTAACATTATATCTAGGGTTAGAAATCTTATCTTTGTCATTATACGCATTAATTGCTATTGCGCATGAAAGGGTATATGCTATTGAAGCTGCACTTAAGTATTTTATATTAGGCGCAATTGCGTCTGCTATATTGTTATACGGTATGAGTATGATTTATGGTATTAGTGGTAGTCTAAATATTAATGAAATTGCCAATTTTGTATCTAATACAGATCTTAATTCAAGAAGAACTCTGATTATTAATTTTGGCTTAGTGTTCTTAGTTATTGGTATTGCTTTTAAATTAGGTTCTGTTCCTTTTCATATGTGGGTACCAGATGTCTATCAAGGTGCACCCACTTCAGTTACACTTTTTATCTCAACTGTACCTAAAATTGCAGCGATTTCTATATTGATACGTATTTTAGTTGATGGTCTAGGTAGTATGCACTCCTATTGGTCAGATTTATTTATGGTATTGTCTATTTTATCCATTACACTAGGTTCTGTAGTGGCACTTATGCAAACTAACATTAAACGTATGTTAGCTTATTCAACAATTTCACATGTTGGTTTTATCATGCTTGGTTTTGTGACTGGAACATTAACTGGTTATAGTGCAGCAATATTTTATACGTTGGTATATATATTAATGAGTTTGGCAGCCTTTGGTATGATTATCCTACTGAATAAACAAGGTTTTGAAGTAGATCAAGTTTCTGATTTTAAAGGTCTTAGTAAACATTCACCATGGTTTGCACTAATGATGTTAATTGTCATGTTATCTATGGCAGGTATTCCTCCATTGCTTGGTTTTTATTCAAAATTCTTTATCCTTCAACAAATAGTATCATCTGGTTTTATAACTATTGCAATTTTTGCTGTTATTTTTGCTGTTATTAGTACCTATTATTATTTACAAATTATTAAATTTATGTATTTTGATGAAATTGATAACAAAATAACTATTAATGCATCAATGGATATGCAATTAGTTTTATCAATGAATGTCATCTTAATACTTGTAGTTGGTTTATTTCCAGACTTCTTGATACAATTAGTACTGTCACTATTCTAAACTAAACCATGTTCATAAAGTTTTATTGTATATAGTGATAATTTTAGTTCCTAGATAGGAATTGTTATTGAAAATTTATGTTTAATAAATTCTTTAAAGACTATTACTTCTATTGTTAATATGGGGGTAGAATTAAGATTGTACTTACAAAGAGTTGACATTGTAATAATTTTTTTTGTTGAGTAAGTTTATAAAATTATTAAAAATAAAGGCGGTAGAGTAACTTATTCATGTTGTTAGTGTTATTTAGCGTGCTATCAAGAACTTGTGTAACTTGGATTATAAATAATAAAGCTTGATTTAATTGAGAATAGATTATGGTTCCTACGAGAGTTATTTTGTTTCTTGAGCATGTAAATGGTTTTGGGTTAATGATTTCTTATTCTTGCTGAAAGAGTAGTAGACGTCAGATTTTATTACATGAACCAAAGAGTGGTTACTTACACAATACACAATAATTTAAAGTAAATTGGAGTCTATAACAGTACAGTGATATTTATTGATTAAATATAAACAGCCAATAAAAAGATTAAATCTTTTTTAATTTTACTGAAAATCTATTAGTATGTTTAACTAATTTAATGAGTTAATTTGATATAATATTTTTAGAATAAAATAATATGTTATAGATGATAATTTTAATAAGTATACATAATACTAAGTATTTATTTCAATTTAAAATTGATGTCTGTAAATATATAAAAATATAAAAATTTTTGATAAAGAGTAACTTATTGTCAATAAGAAAGAGAAATAAGGTGAGAAATATAAATTAATATTTAGCGTTTACTGTATTTATGAGTAAAAAGTATAAAAGATGAAACATAATGAAAAAAATAGTACAACAATAGGAAAAGATAATAAAAATTGACGGTACGTAAGAACAAAGAGTATTACAAACTGTCAATCACTCTACTAAATTTTAAATCAAAATTTTAATATCATTACTAATGAGTAGGGAATTATTTCAAGTGCTATTATTCAATAATACTACTGTTATATTTAATAGATATTTTTAAGTTTATATTTATTTATCTCATCTAGATTCTTTGTTAAGTACAGATGATGTTTATTATACTGTTGAAAATAATATTAATGATGTATGTTTATGATAATGAAGACGTATTTACAGTTCTTGCTAGGGGCCAGCCAATATAATATAATTATCTAGTTTATATAGTTACTTAGATTAATATAAATATGGAATAGGGTA
The DNA here is from genome assembly GCA_021730225.1 of Candidatus Vesicomyidisocius sp. Agig_15_S12. Classification (GTDB taxonomy): domain Bacteria; phylum Pseudomonadota; class Gammaproteobacteria; order PS1; family Pseudothioglobaceae; genus Ruthia. The sequence goes on along the minus strand of CP072532.1, from coordinate 725,770 downwards.
GGTATGGGCGATAATTTTATCTAAATTACTAGTTAGTAAAGTTGAATCTATTTTAGAAAGAACAGGCGCTGTTACTTAATTATCTTAATGAATTTTTTAATGGTTTTCAAGAGTGATATTGTCAATATTATTTATTTGTTTCCATGCATGTCCATAAATTACTTCATAAGTTACTGGTAATTTTCCATTATTTTTGTAAGATTCATACATTTTAATCATTAGCTTGAACTTATTTTTACCAGTTAGTGATTTTGAACGTTTGATAACTGTTTGAGCGCCAATGGCCTTAAGATCATGCAATAAGTCAATGACTGTTTGATAAGTAAGTGTCCAAGTTTCCATTTCCATTACAGGATTTTGAAATCTGTTTTGTAACATTTGATCACCAATATCATGCATATCAATAAAAGTATTGACATGTGTTTTATCATCCACAATTGCCCAGCTATTTTTTAATTCTTTTAGTGTGTCTGGACCAAAGGTAGAGAATAAAAATAATCCATCATTTTTAAGCACACGAAAACATTCTGAGAATAAAGTATCAAGATCTGGACACCATTGCATCATTAAATTAGAAGTAATTATATCAATACTATTATTAAGTAAGGGTAAATAATTAGCATTAGCACAAATCTTGTTACTAGATGGGTTGTATTTTAAGGATTTTTGGGAGAAGTCTATACAAATAATCTTTGAGTTTAAAAAGCACTTAGTTAACTGTTTGCTGAGTAAACCAGTACCTGCACCAAGATCAAGAATGATATCAGCTTTAGATGAAATAGTATTAAGTTTTTTATCTAACCTAATAGCAATTTCTTTTTGTAAAAATGCGTGATTATCGTAATTATTTGAGGCTTTATTAAATGAAAGCCTTATTTGAGACATTGAATAACTTTATTGGTAATATTATGCATCAGTTTAAAATAATGATTAGATTTTTGTTGAATATTAAAACCTATAATATCAATATTTACTGAATTTATATTCAAACCTTTAATCAGTGGATTAGTCCGTTTTTTTGATACTTCTATGGTGGTAAGTAAACATTGTGTTTGTGTATTTTTCATTATTTTTTTAGCTTTAAGTATTTTAGATATACTTAACCTTTCTCCGTGGTAATTCGTAATATTGATTGATTTCTTTAATTGATTAGCATTAATAAAATAATCAAAGGTATTAGAATAACTTGCAATAATTTTAGATTTGTAAGATAATAACTTTTGATTAATATCTTGTTTTAGTTTGTCTAAATTTTTATTAAGTTTGTCTAAATTATTTGTGTAATTTAACTGGTTATTGGGGTCAATTTTAATCAATTTTTCAATCAATTCTTTTGCAAATATTTGCATATTATTTATGTCTAGCCAAAGATGATAGTTAGTTGTTTTTTGATGTTCATAAAGTTCGTATTCATTGTATTCTTTATTATGTATAAGATGAATATCTTCTATGTTACCAATAATTAGTTTTTTATTATCACTAAGATTATTTAATATTTTTTTAAGCCCACCTTCAAGGTTAGGATGAATAAAAATAGCTAAGTCTGCATGACTTAATAACGATAACTGTGATGGTTTTAGATGAGTATGATGCGCTGATTGATTGGTTGTTAGTAATAATTTTGGTGTTGTTATTCCTTGAGTTAAGCTACTAACAATAGAATGAATAGGCTTAATACTAACTACAATATTTGGCTCTGCAAAGATATTTACAGAAAATAATAGTGTTGTTAAGAGAAAACGAGAAATCATAATTATTTTTTCTAAAATAAGGAAATAATTATACTGCTCAATTTGTTTTTAACAAACAAAAAATTATACGTTGAAGTGCTATAAATCCGGTTATTATTCTGAAACTTGAAAATTTTTCAAGAGATTGTGATTTATCGTTATTATTTAGGTATATTTTTAATTGTACATAGGAACTGAATGTTTTTAAATTCTGTATCTTTAAACTAAACATTTAGTATATTTTATCATAGTACTCTTTTGGGATTATTTTTTAACTCTTTTCTAATCAGTGATAAGCGTTTCTATAGGTTTTTTCTATTTGGATTAATGATATTTCCTAATTTTTTAAGTACAATCTTGGTTTTTGATTATATAAAACACCTATAGAATATACCATGTTAAATAAATATTTTTTAGTTGTTATTCTAGGAATAATGGTAATATGAGTGCGTTTGTTGGATTGTTAATTAACGTGTGAATAACTTGAGAATAATAATTAAATAATAAGAACGATTCAATATTTGGTATAATTTTAGCATGTGGTATAGTTGTAAAGATAGGTATCCATTATGAGAGATCATATTAAGAACAGATTTGTTTTTTAAGTGGGCTTGATATGAAGAATAATATGCTATGGTGAATGACCAATCTAATATGGGTATTTATGCTAAATAATGGGTTATGTTAGCGATTTTTATAAGGCGAAATTGATATAGTACATTTATAAAAATTATTCAGTATAAATCCGTGTAAGAATGGTGATACTATAATAAGTAGTTTAAAATAAAGATTCAAAAAATGTGGATAAGTTAATTTTTTGAATAATTTGGAGGTATAAAAATGATAAGTAAAATACTTAGTTTTGTTGTAATATATGTATTAGTAGGCGGTGTAATGGCTGGTGGAGATAATCGTAATATGGAAATGGAACTTATTGAACCGATCTTTAATAAAATTGTAGTGAAGAGTGAGTACAACCTTGATACAATACCATTAATTGAAACTTCCAGGGTAGTTAGAGAAACTGTATCTGATTCTTCAGTGATATTAGTAGTACATGAAGCTTGTAAAAATAGACTTAATTTACCCAATGTTAACATAAAAAGATTTGAACAAGCGTTAGCTAGTGGTATTTTGTATAATACAGGTCCAATTGATGAAATGGGTACATTATTTTCTCCTGAGAGATGGGAAGATTATTTTACTTGCGTAGAGAATAACCAAGAATAACCAAAATTAATGTTTATTAGTCAATAAAAAGCTCGTTTTATATCGGCTTTTTATTGACTAACCATAACTATTTCAAGGTTATAGATTAAATTTCTAATAAAGAATCTTCTTTTTTATTAAGGTTAATTTCTATTTTTTTAATATATTTGTCAGTAATTTTTTGAATATCGTATTCTGCTTTTCTAGCCTCATCTTTTGAAATTTCTTTTTCTTTTAATAATTCTTTAAAATTAGAATTAGCATCACGACGAATATTGCGAATAGCAATTTTAGCTTTTTCTGCTTCATCTTTGACGACTTTTACTAGTTCACCTCGACGCTCTTGAGTAAGTGGTGGTAAATGAATACGTATTACTTGACCTATGGTTTGTGGGTTAAGTCCTAAATCTGATGTCATAATGGCTTTTTCAATTACAGATACCATATCCTTTTCCCATGGAGATGCTTTAAGTGTTCTTGAATCCTCTGTACTGATATTAGCTACTTGAGATAGTGGCACTATAGAACCATAATAATTTATATGAATTTGTTCAAGTAATGATGGGTGTGCACGACTAGCTCTAATTTTACTAAAAGCATTTCCAAGTGAGTCGATACTTTTATTCATTTTATTTTGGGCATTTTGTTGTATTTCATTTAACATAGTTTATTTCCTTACAATAGTGCCTAAGAGTTTTCCTTTTAATAAGTCTGACAATGTGTTGGTGTTTTCTAGTATGCTAAATACACAAATTTCTAAATCATGTTTGCGGCATAGTGCAAATGCAGATACGTCCATAATTTGAAGATTTTTTTCAATTGCTTCATCGAAACTTAATGAATTATAACGTTTTGCATTTGGATTTTTAATAGGATCATCGGTATAAATACCATCTACTTTAGTGGCTTTAAACACAGCATCTGCATCAATTTCAATAGCGCGTAATGCTGCACCAGTGTCAGTAGTAAAACATGGATTACCTGTACCTGCACAAAAAATAATGACTTTGCCTTTTTTTAACGCTTGTTTAGCGTGTATGTGATTAATCGAATTACATACACCACCACCTATTGACAAGCCTGACATGACCAATGCATCAATCTTATTTTTTTGACAAGTGTCTGCGATAGCAAGTGCATTGATGACAGTTGATAACATTCCAATATGATCACTAGTAATTCGATTAATGCCAGTTTTTGTAAGTGTTTCACCTCTAAAAATATTACCACCACCAATAACAATTGCTATTTCAACATTTTGATTAAGTACTGATTTTATTATACCAACTATTTTATTTAGTGTTATTGGGTCAATTATATTTGTAGTACTAGCTAGTGCTTCACCACTAAGTTTTAATAAAATACGTTTATATTTACTCATTATTGTGTGCTGAAAATCATAATATTAGGATAATTTTACCTATCCTTATGGGTATAATAAATCTTTGTCTGACATATTTTATATGGATCAAATTAGTATTCGTGGCGCTAGAGTTCACAATTTAAAGAATATCGACATTGATATTCCTAGAAACAAATTGATTGTAATTACTGGACTATCTGGATCAGGTAAATCTTCACTAGCTTTTGATACTATTTATGCAGAAGGACATCGTCGTTATGTAGAGTCTTTATCAGCTTATGCACGTCAATTTTTATCACTCATGGAAAAACCTGATGTTGATCATATTGAAGGGTTATCTCCAGCTATCTCTATTGAGCAAAAATCCACTTCACATAATCCACGCTCAACGGTTGGTACGATTACTGAAATTTATGACTATTTAAGATTATTGTTTGCACGTATTGGTATTCCTAATTGTCCAAAACACAAAATTAATCTTGAATCTCAAACCATTTCTCAAATGGTTGATAGTATTGTTAAATTGCCAATGGGTAGAAAAATTATGTTGTTAGCACCTATTGTTCAGAATCGCAAAGGTAGTCATGTGCAATTATTAAAAGAGTTAAATCACCAAGGTTTTTTAAGGGCTAGAATTGATGGTGTAGTTGTGTATATAGATGAAATGGAAGCACTGAATGGTAAGGTTAATCATAGTATTGAAATTGTAGTTGATTGTTTAAAAATACGAAAAGATATGATTTTACGTTTATCTGAATCATTAGAAACTGCACTTAATTTAAGCGCAGGTTTGGTACGCATTGCACCTATGGAAGATGAATCATCTTTGCAAGAAAAGGTATTTTCTGCTAAGTTTTCTTGTATTGAGTGTGGTTACTCATTAAGTGAATTGGAACCTAGACTTTTCTCATTTAATAATCCAGTTGGTGCTTGCCAAACTTGTGATGGACTGGGTGTGAAAGATACATTTGATGAACAAAAAGTTGTAGTTAGTCCTAGTATAAGTTTGGCAGATGGGGCAGTTTATGGTTGGGGACGCTCAAATGCTTATTTTTATCAAATATTAATCTTAGTAGGTAGGTATTACGGCTTTAGTATTGAAACACCTTATGAACAATTAAGCGATAAACACAAAAAAATTGTCCTTTATGGGAGTGGCACAGATGACATTGACTTTTCAAGAATCAAAGGACGTAAGGATTGGTCGAATAAAGCCAAGCCATTTGAGGGTATTATTCCAAGAATGATGCGTCGTTATGAAACAAGTGAGATTCATAGCGTTAGAGAAGAACTTTCTCGTTATGTTGTTAGTAAGGATTGCACTGAATGTCATGGTGATAGATTAAATGAATCAGCTAGAAATGTGTTTATTGATGAGCAAAATTTATCAAATATTACTAAGCTTTCTATTGCTGATATTTATAGTTTTTTGAAAGAGATTAAACTGGAAGGGATTCGTGCTCAAATTGCGGAAAAAATTTTAAAAGAAATTATTCAACGTTTAGAATTTTTAATTAATGTAGGGCTGGAGTATTTAAGTCTTGATCGTAGAGCGAATAGCTTATCAGGTGGTGAAGCACAGCGTATTCGCTTAGCTAGTCAGATTGGTGCAGGATTGATGGGTGTCTTGTATGTGCTTGATGAGCCATCAATAGGTTTACATCAAAGAGATAATCAAAAGCTATTAAATACACTTGCTTATTTACGTGATATTGGTAATACAGTGATTATGATAGAACACGATGAAGAAGCAATTAAACAAGCCGATTATGTAATTGATATTGGTCCTGGTGCTGGCGTACATGGAGGTGAAATAGTTGCCATTGGCATACCTGAAGATATTGAAAACAACCTTAAGTCTATAACAGGTGATTATCTAAGCGGTCGTCAAAGTATTAAAGTTCCTACTAAACGAAAAAGTGCCAATCAATGGATTCGTATTAAAGGTGCTAAGGGTAATAGCCTTAATAATGTTGATTTGTCTATTCCTATAGGTGTGTTAACTTGTGTGACAGGTGTATCTGGTTCTGGGAAGTCAACTTTAATTAATGATACTTTGTATGCTTTGGCCGCAAGGGAGCTTCATCATGCACAAATAATACCTGCTGAATATGAATCAGTTGAAGGATTGAATTATCTTGATAAAATTGTGAATATTGATCAAAGTCCAATTGGACGTACGCCCCGTTCTAATCCAGCTACTTATACAGGCGTATTTTCGTTAGTGCGTGATTTATTTTCACAAACTTTAGAGGCAAGGTTACGTGGTTATAAAGCAGGCCGTTTTAGCTTTAATGTTAAAGGAGGTAGGTGTGAAGCGTGCAAGGGTGATGGATTGATTAAGGTAGAAATGCATTTTTTGCCGGATATTTATGTATCATGTGATGTATGTCAAGGTCAGCGTTATAATCAACATACTTTAGAAGTATTTTATAAAGGAAAAAGTATTTCACAGGTGCTTGGCATGACTGTAGAACAGGCAATTAAGTTTTTCCAATCTATGCCTAAAATTAAACAAAAACTACAAACTCTAATGGAGGTTGGACTCTCTTATATTACTCTTGGGCAAAATGCAACTACTTTATCTGGTGGTGAAGCACAACGTATTAAATTAGCAAAGGAATTGTCAAGAATGGATACTGGACAAACGCTTTATATTTTTGATGAGCCAACAACGGGTTTGCATTTTCATGATATTAAACTTTTGTTATCAGTTATTAATAGATTATGCGAGCGTAACAATACTATTGTTATTATTGAACATAACCTTGATGTTATTAAAACTGCAGATTGGATTATTGACTTAGGACCTGAAGGGGGTAATAAGGGTGGGCAGATTATTGCATTTGGTACACCAGAAGAAGTAGCACAAGTTAAGGAATCGTATACAGGAGAATATTTAAAAACTTACGTGTAATTTATCTTTGATTCAGATTTTTAATCTGAAACTAGGTTTATATGTATGTATTTCTTATATTTATTAGTACAGCTTGTGTGTAAAAAAGATTTTATATTGTTGTTATTAGGTAGAGGGGTGTTACTCTGTTAATTTGGATAGTTTCACAAAAATAAATTAGTTTTGTATTACACGTCAAATCATTTTTCTAATTTTTGTTTGAGTCATGGTATTCTAAGAATAGATACAATCTTATGGTCTTTAACCATCTATAATTTGATAGTGTATAGAATCATCATTTTGATGATTGTCTAAAAAAGTAGAGCCTTCTATTTTTTATAAAGGCTAAAAGTGTATAAGTTATAGCTTTTTTGTTGTAAAAATATATATTTAGAGTTTGACAGTGTATATTTAGTAAAAGTAATACTAATAATTGCTAATTATGTATGAATGATTCTAAAATAGATAAGAAAGTTAGAGTATTATAGGAACTAGTTTGATAATATTTTTCCATCTAGTGTAGCTTGATTTCCTTTAAGTTTTAACCTTCCTTGTGTAAACCAATGAATGACTTTTGGGAATAATTTATGCTCCTCAAGTAGAACACGTTTTGCTAAAGTTTCCTTTGTATCTGTATCAATAATATTAATACTAGTTTGGGCAATAATAGGACCTCCATCAAGTTGCTCAGTTACAAAGTGTATGCTCACTCCGTGTTGTTTCTCTTTAGCCTCTATCGCTCTTTGGTGGGTATTTAGTCCTTTAAATTTTGGTAATAATGATGGATGAGTATTAAGTATTTTTCCTGAATATTGATGTGTAAATTCAGCACTTAGTATACGCATAAATCCAGCAAGAATAATAATTTCAGGATTGTATTTGTTAATAATATTACTTAATGCTTGGTCAAATTTTTCTCTAGATGAAAAATTTTTATGACTTAGTGTATGAGTAGGAATATTTTCATGTTTAGATAGTTTAAGACCATAAGCATTGGTGTGATTGCTAATAACTGCTCTAATTTTTAAATCGATAGCAATAGAATGATCAATAATTGATTGTAGATTTGAACCATTGCCAGAAATTAAAACAATACCGTTCATGTTTAATAAGCGAGTTAAATAATAACTTGATTACCTTGATTATTCTTAATTTCGCCTACTAACCAAGCTTGCTCCCCTATTTTGTTTAAATATTCAATGGCATCAGTGCTTTGTTCTTCTGGTACAATAATAATCATGCCTATGCCACAGTTAAATACTCGATACATTTCCATCATGTCAATATTACCACTATCTTGTAAAAATTGAAAAATACTAGGTAGTTGCCAAGAATTAACGTCAATTTTTGCGCTCAAGTTTTTAGGAAATACTCTAGGGATGTTTTCCAATAAACCACCACCTGTAATATGCGAAATAGCATGTACTGAAAACTTTTTAATCAATGATAGGATTGATTTTACATAGATTTTAGTAGGTTCAATTAGTGCATTTAATTGTTTATCAGTTGGGTTTGATTGGGCCAGTACTTTGCGTATTAGTGAGTAACCATTAGAATGTGGTCCTGAAGATGCTAGAGCAATGATGTGGTTACCTATAGTTACTTTTATACCATTAATTACCTTATTTTTATCAACAATACCTACACAAAAACCAACAAGGTCGTATTCTTCACCTTTATACATGCCTGGCATTTCAGCTGTTTCACCGCCAATTAGAGCACAACCTGATTGTTTACAACCTTCACCAATGCCGTAAATAACTGATGTAGCTAATTTAGTATTTAACTTACTTGTTGCATAATAATCTAGGAAAAATAATGGTTCAGCCCCTTGAACAATTAAGTCATTTACGCACATAGCAACTAAATCGATACCAATTGTATCGTGTTTATTTAACATTTGTGCTATTTTAAGTTTGGTACCAACGCCATCTGTGCTTGAAATTAGGATTGGACGTTTGTATTTATTAAAAGATAATTCAAACATCGCGCCAAAGCCACCAAGACCAGATAATACTTCAGGTCTAGTGGTTGATTTAGCAATTGGTTTGATTTGTTCAATAAGCGCATTACCTTTGGTAATGTTAACGCCTGAGTCAAGGTATGAGAGTGATAACATGATAGTTCTTCCGTATAATTAGTTTTCTTAAATTTTTTTATAGTAAATAAAAAATGAGTTTTTCTTCATTACCTAATTTGCTTTCAATTTTACGCATTATTTTAACAGTGCCAGTTGTTATGACTTTGTTAGATCGTCAATATTTTTTAGCAATGGTACTGTTTTTTATTGCAGGTATTACTGATGCGCTAGATGGATGGATTGCTAAACGTTATTCCTTTCAAACTAGATTAGGTTCTATTTTAGACCCGATAGCGGATAAGTTATTATTGGTTAGTAGTTTTATGGCTTTATATGTGATTAGATTAATACCATTATGGTTATTAGTATTAGTTTTTTTACGTGATTTTATGATTATTTCAGGTACAGTTGGGTGTTTTATTGGTTCAGGCTCCTCTAAAAATGATTTATTATCACCTTCAAAACTTTCAAAAATTAATACTGTGCTACAAATTATTTTGGTTTTATTTTTGGTAATAGTACAGATTTATCCAGTCCCGGTACAGTATAGTACTATTTTCTTTATTATTATAGCTACCTCAACTATGCTTAGCGGTGCGGATTATGCATGGATTTGGATTGAACAGATTATTTTGCAAGAGAAGAAAAATCCTCAATGAATCAACTTGGATTGCCACTTTTATTGAATTCAAAAATATTACTATCCAATTTTATTGGTAATAAAAATCAGCAAGTTTTAGATTTTATTAATAGGTTATTTACTCAAAAAAGATCAGCCGTTGTCTTTATTTCAGGCACTAAATCTAGCGGTAAAACACATTTGTTACAAGGTTGCGCTTTTAGCGCGCTAGATAAGAAATTAAATGTTGCTTATATTGACATAAAGCAAGAGCTGCCAAAAGGAATAATAAGTGATTTAGCTTCTGTTGACTGGATTTGTATTGATAATGTTGATTGTTTAAGCTTTACTCAACAACAAGCGTTATTTGATTTATATAATAGAAATAAACCAACTAGCGCTAAGTTAATTATTGCAGCAAGCAGTTCACCTAATGAATTGAACTTGTTAAAGGATTTAAAAACACGCTTGTCTTTAGCGGTTTCTTTTACATTGGAAGTGCTTAATGATGAACAAAAAATTCTTATTATTGAGCGTAAAATGGCGGACAAGAATATCAATATAAATAGTAAAGTCTATCATTATTTGTTTAAAGTTTTTTCACGTGATTTGAATGATATTCTGAATGTAATTAGTGTTTTAGAAGAAGCTTCATTGCAACAAAAGAGTAATATTTCTATTCCTTTTATCAAACAAACATTAGGTATTTAAAATTTTTCTCTAAATCTGAATTGTGCAATTTTAGGCATGAGTTTTGAAAAATGAATTTTTTTAAAATCTATATATTTTTTTTTGATAACTTTTACTAGATTAGATATATCTTTGATTTGATTGCTATTGTTAATGTTAAGTATTTCTTGTAAAGCCAGTAAACCACCCATTTTAATTTTTAATTGTTGTCCGATTAATAAATTATTTTGATGGTGTATATTTAAGACAAAATTACTATTATCACGTAAATTAGTATATAACAATTGACATAGGTTGGAAGATGAGTTATCTAAACAAACACCAAACTCTTTTTCTGCTATACAATTTTTTACACTAAACTTACAACCACATCTACCGCTAAGTATTAGCTTGTCAAAAGGGCAAGCATAGTGTTTGTTTGACATAATAATAAACGTTTTTTGTTTATATAGATAATTAAAACATTATAATACAAGCTTATATTTTATATGTGCTAATTTATTAGTAGTGCTAAACATTACATGAATTATCTACCTGTTTTTATTGATATTAAGCAAAAGCCTTGTTTAGTTGTTGGTGGTGGTTCTATCGCTTATCGTAAAATTAATCTTTTGTTAAAAGCTTATGGTCAGGTAACTTGTATTGCGAAAAGTAGTTGTAAAAATGTAGCTAAATTAGTTAATGACAAAAAAATTATTTACATTGAAAGAGGTTTTGAGTCGTTTGATGTTAATGGACAAGTTTTGATTATTTCGGCTACAAATAATGTGACTCTTAATAAAAAAGTATCTGAGTTGGCTAGTCAAAATAATATTCCTGTAAATGTAATTGATTCCCCGGATTTATGCACGTTTATTATGCCTTCAATTGTGGATAGATCTCCTATCTTGATTGCTATTTCATCAGCAGGAAAAGCTCCAGTATTAGCGCGTATAATTCGCGCAAAGTTAGAAAGTACACTGCCACATGCGTATGGTAAGTTAGCAGAATTAGCGGGTAATTTTAGAGACCAAGTGAAGGCAAAGTTTAGTAAAATTGAAGACAAAAGATATTTTTGGGAAGAAGTCTTTTCTGGTATTGTTGCTGAGAAAGTATTTTCAGGAAAAATTCAGGAAGCCAAAGCAGATTTGCAAGCACAACTTAATAATACTGTTGAATCTCAAGTAGGTGCAGTTTATTTAGTAGGGGGGGGTCCTGGCGATCCTGATTTATTAACTTTTAGGGCTTTACGCCTTATGCAACAGGCAGATGTGGTTTTATATGACCGATTGGTTTCAGATAGAGTAATGGAGCTGGTTAGACGTGATGCACAGCTGATTTATGTTGGTAAAGAATGCGATAATCATGCCGTTCCACAAGGTGATATTAATCAATTGTTGGTAGATTTAGCTAAAGAAGGCAAGAGAGTTTGTCGTCTTAAAGGAGGAGATCCTTTTATCTTTGGTCGGGGGGGTGAGGAGATTGAAACGTTGGCTGAAAATGGTATACCATTTCAAGTAGTGCCTGGTATTACAGCAGCTTCTGGTTGTTCCACTTATTCAGGTATTCCATTAACACATAGAGATTATTCACAATCTTGCCGTTTTGTGACAGGGCATTTAAAAGATGGTAGTATGAATTTGCCTTGGCATGAGTTAGCGATTGAACAACAAACTATTGTATTTTACATGGCTCTTAATAGTGTAGAGTATTTATCAGGACAATTAATCATGCATAATATGCGTCCAGATATGCCAGTGGCGTTGGTTGAAAAAGGGACGACACCTGAGCAAAAGGTTTACACAACAACTTTGAAAGAACTACCAAATTTAGTAGAAAATGAAACCATCCACGCCCCCACTTTAATTATTATTGGAGAGGTAGTGAAATTAAGAGAAAAATTAAATTGGTTTGACGCTAAACCTATACCATCTAAAAAATAATAAAAATTATAAACCTTTTTTGTCTATAAGTATGTCTATTTAGCACCAAGTTTTTTTGCAATTATTGCTGCTGGACAAAACCCTGTAAATGCTGATTGAAATAGATTAAAACCAACAAATACAGTTAACCATAACCAATTGGAATTATAAGCAAATGGACTGATTTCTTGTGCACCTAATAGTAATGAGATAATAATAACGACACCAGCTATTGCTGATACAACATTATTTATTGTCATACATCTTTCTCCAAATTTTATTTTCTATAATTATAACATTAATTATAGGTATAATTTTGAGCTTTTAAACTCTCTTGAATAGTGTTAGATTTAAATGCGGGAGTGGTGGAATTGGTAGACACGCTGGATTTAGGTTCCAGTGTTGAAAGACATGAGAGTTCGAGTCTCTCCTTCCGTACCAATATTAGGTTATTAATTTGAGCATGACAATTATTATTCAACATAGTTTAGATAAAAATATTGCTAAGAAAGTTTCAAGTAAATTCCAAGTTTTTAATACTCATATCCGTCATAAAATAGTATCGGCTGATCTTGATGATTTAAGACAACAATATCAAATTGATTTTAACTATTTACCTAAGCTTGACCTTTCTAGCATTAGATTGTTTGTTAGCGATATGGACTCCACCCTGATTAATATTGAATGTATTGATGAAATTGCTGATTTCGCTAATATTAAGCGAGAGGTAGGAGTTATTACTGAACTTACTATGCAAGGTAAATTGGATTTTGGTAGTTCTTTATTTGAACGTGTCTCCTTGTTAAAAGGACTCAGTGTTGATGTGTTAGATAAGGTTTATACTCAGCGTTTATCAGTCAGTCTTGGTGGTAGATCGCTTATCTCATTTTTTAAAACTAAGTTTATTAAAACCGCTGTTGTATCAGGTGGATTTACTTATTTTACTAATCGTTTGGTTAAAGATTTAGCGCTAGATTATTCATGTGCTAATGTATTATCAATTGAAAATAATCAATTAACTGGTGTTACAGAGGGTTTGATGATTGATGCACAAGCTAAGTCAGATTTTGTTAAAGCATTGTGTGATAAACAAGGTTGGTCATGTAGTCAGGTTATTGTAGTGGGCGATGGTGTTAACGATTTAGACATGATGAATATTGCTGGGTTAAGTATTGCTTATCATGCTAAGCCTAGTATCATAAAGCATGTTGATATTATCATTAACTTTGGCGGTTTAGATAAAATAATAGATTTATTTAATCAATAATCTTTTATGTTAATTGAAATCGGACATTTTGCATTGGTACTTGCTTTGGTGTTTGCAATGTTACAAGTGATTTTGCCAACTATAGGTATGATTAAATGTGATGTTGTACTTTCTGGATTATCTAGACCCTTGGTATGGATGCAATTCTTTTGGATACTGATTGCTTTTGTTATTCTCGTTAATGCTTTTGTTGTGGATGATTTCTCTGTCAGATACGTGGCAAGTAATTCAAATACTCAATTGCCTAATATTTTTAAAATGTCAGCTATTTGGGGTGCACATGAGGGATCTTTGTTATTATGGGCTTTAATTTTAGCTGCTTGGAGTGTGGCAGTATCTGTATTTTCTAGACGTTTACCTGTTGAAGTATTAAATCATATTTTAATTATTCTTGGTTTAATTAGTATTGGGTTTTTGTTGTTTTTGTTATTAACTTCTAATCCTTTTGAGCGTTTAGATATTGTGCCATTACAAGGGCGAGAGCTTAACCCTTTGCTACAAGATTTTGGTTTAATTATTCATCCACCTATGTTGTATATGGGTTATGTTGGAATGGCTATCCCTTTTGCTTTTGTTGTATCATCACTGATTCGTGGACAGTTAGATTCCACTTGGCTTAGGTGGTCACGCCCTTGGACGTTAATAGCATGGGCATTTTTAACGCTTGGCATCACACTTGGTTCTTGGTGGGCGTATTATGAACTTGGTTGGGGTGGTTGGTGGTTCTGGGATCCAGTAGAAAATGCTTCGTTTATGCCATGGTTAGTGGCAACAGCATTGGTGCATTCTTTAAGTGTGAGTGAAAAGCGCAGTGCATTTAAACACTGGACTGTTCTATTGGCTATTTCTAGTTTTTCGTTAAGTTTGTTAGGTACTTTTTTAGTCAGATCAGGCATTCTTACTTCAGTGCATTCATTTGCTACTGACCCTGATAGGGGTTTGTTTGTTTTGATATTTTTAGTGATTGTGATTGGTGGTTCGTTAGCATTATATGCTTGGCGCGCTACTTTACTAATGCAAAGTAGCAATACCTTTTCCCTTTTATCAAGAGAAAGTGGTTTATTAGTTAACAATATATTATTAGTAGCATCAATGTTAAGTGTTTTTTTAGGTACATTCTATCCACTACTATTAGATGCATTAGGTTTAGGTAAAATTTCAGTAGGTGCACCTTATTTTGGCTCAGTGTTTGTGCCTATTATGATTTTGGCAGTATTGCTTATGGCAATTATCCCCTTTTTACGTTGGAAGAAAGATACTACACAAAGGGTGTTTGGCTTACTAAAGCGGGTTTGGATAGGTGTAGGTTTGTTGTTTGTGATTAGTGTATTTTTAATCGATAATATTTTAGTTCTATTGGCTGTTTTCTTATTTATTTGGATAGTTTCACATTCATTAATACTTTTGTTTCAAAGGTTAGGCCAAAAAGGTAGTATGAATTTTGCTTTTATTGGCATGATCTTTGCTCATATTGGTATTGCCGTATTCTTACTAGGCGCTACAGTTACAACCCAGTATGGTATTGAAAAAGATATACAAATGGAAATTGATAAACCAATAACTATAAAAGGTTATGATTTTATTTTTAAAGGTGTGACACGTTTATTTGGTCAAAATTATCAAGGAAACAAAGGTCATGTAGAGGTTTACTTTGAGGATGAAAAAATAGCAGATTTAAGACCTGAAAAACGTCAATATACTACAGGTATGCCAATGACTGAAGCGAGTATTGATTCATCATTATATCGTGATATTTATATTGCATTAGGTGAGTCATTGGAAGATGACTCATGGAGTTTAAGAATTTATTATAAACCCTTTGTGCGCTGGATTTGGTTGGGAGGTTTATTGATTTCATTAGGTGCATTATTAAGTGCATTTGATAGAAGATATCGATTTAGAATAAAAGAATGAATTTATATCTGTGGTTTTCTTTAATGGTGATTGCTTCTTTTATTTGGATAATCTGGTTTTTGTATCGACCTATTAAATCTAATAAATTTAATCTAGAAAGCTCTAATATTTTCTTAGGCAAACAAAAATTATTAGAACTTGAGCAAGATTTATATCAAAATTTGATTGATAAAAAGCAATTTAATCAGGCTAAAGAAGAAATCTCAATAACATTGGCTACTGAACTAAAACAAGCGAATAGTATTCAAAATAATATTAATAATAACATATTGGTATTAATATTAATATTAATATTAATACCTGTCATGTCCATTGGTTTTTATCAATTTTTGATTTCAAAAAATAACATGAACCAATCGTTTTCAAATACAGAAGAGTCATTAAGTTTAGAACAAAGTGTTAATAAAATTGTACAGTATTTGCAAACTAATAGAGATGATGCTGAGGCTTGGAGAATACTTGGACTGACGTATTTTGAATTAGGAGAATTAGATTTATCAATCAATGCTTATGAGAAATCTTTTCAAATTAATCCTAAAGATCCAAGGTTATTAGTTGAATATGCATCTATAATGATTAGTGCTAATGGTCATCAATTTTCAAATCAGTCTATTAAATTAATTAAACAAGCTTTGGAGATTGATCCAAATTCATCAGATTCACTGTATTTAGCGGGTATGTTTGCTGCAAGGCAAGAAGATTTTAATTTAGCTAAAGGATTATGGCAACGTGCACTTAATACTTTACCAAAAGATAGCATTAATAGAGTAGCTCTAGTTAATATTTTATCTGAGTTAAAAGTACTTAAATCAAGTAGGGATATGTCTAAACATTTTATTAGTGTACGTGTTGATGTTTCTGATGAAATATTAAAGTTTAGATCTAGTGAAGATTTTATAATGATTTATGTTAAAGCAGTTAAAGGTAGGCCTATACCAATTGCAATTAAAAAAATCAAGTTAAAAGTTTTTACAGGACAAGTAGTCTTAACTGACCAAGATTCTATCATACAAGGCAGACAACTATCAACCTATAATCAAGTAATTGTGGTAGTACGTATTAGTGCAACTGGTTCTGCTATACGTGGTATAGACGATATACAAGTGCTAAGCAAAGTCATTAATGTGGCTGATGATCCATCTGTTTATTTGAATATGAAATAATTTGATGAGTAAAATCTTAACATTAGCAAAAAAGCTAGTTAGTATAGATTCTATTACCCCGCAAGATAAAGGTTGTCAGTCCATTATGATCAGTTATTTAAATGATCTTAATTTTGAGATTACCGATTTAAAATTTGGCGAGGTTGATAATTTTTGGGCAATTCGTGGTCAGCAATCTCCTGTGTTTGTATTTGCAGGGCATACTGATGTTGTGCCTGTGGGCAATGAATCAGAATGGCACATGTCACCTTTTTCTGCTAAAGTTAAAAATGGCATGTTGTATGGTCGTGGAACAGCTGATATGAAAGGCTCTTTGGCAGCCATGCTCAGTGCAACTGATAGATTTGTTAAAGATCATTCTAATCATAAAGGCTCAATTGGTTATTTAATCACTTCTGATGAAGAAGGCCCTGCTATTAATGGTACTATTAAAGTTGCCCAATATTTAAAAAAAATAAACCAAACAGTTGATTATTGTTTAGTGGGTGAGCCATCATCCACTCATGAGTTAGGAGATATTATTAAAAATGGTCGTCGCGGTTCTTTAAATGGTTCTTGTAAAATTATTGGAAAGCAGGGGCATATTGCTTATCCACATTTGGCAAATAATCCTATTCATTTAGTCATACCAGCGTTAAATGATTTGTGCAATGAAGTTTGGGACGAGGGTAATGAATATTTTCCAGCTACTAGTTTTCAAATTTCTAATATCCACTCAGGAACAGGGGTAACCAACGTTATTCCAAGTGAAATCAATATTGTTTTTAATTTTCGTTATTCCACACAATGTACTCAGGAGCAATTACAAAGTCGAGTTTGTGCAATTCTAGATAAACATGATTTTGAATATCAAATCAATTGGGAGCATTCTGGTTATCCATTTTTAACCTCAAAGGGTAAATTGGTTAATGCTTGTGTTGATGCTATTAAAACGGTAAAAAATATAAATACCCAATTATCCACTTTGGGTGGTACTTCAGATGGACGATTTATTGCTCCAATTTTAAAGGCTAAAGTTATAGAATTAGGTCCTTTAAATGCAACCATTCATCAAGTTAATGAGTGTGTATCCATCCAAGATTTAGAAGATTTAAGTGATATTTATTATCATATTTTAAAAAATATACTTACTTAGCTCATGCGTTTTGATATTATTACTTTATTTCCTAACATGTTTAATATCATTAAGGATGAAGGTGTTGTCGCGCGAGCTATAAAAAAATCATACCTCTCAGTTTATATTTGGCAACTTAGAGATTTTAGTAATAACAAATACAGAAATATCGATGATAAGCCTTATGGTGGTGGTGGAGGTATGGTAATGCAAGTCAAGCCCATTCGTGATTGTATTCAAAAAATTAAACAATCAAGTCCGAAAACTAAGATCATTTATCTATCACCCCAAGGTCAGCCACTTAAACATAAACTAACTAAAGAATTATCTATGTTTGATGCAATTACTTTATTATGTGGACGTTATGAAGGTGTAGATGAACGCATTATTAATCACGATATTGATATGGAAATATCTATTGGTGATTATATTATTAGCGGTGGTGAATTAGCAGCTATGGTTCTTATTGATACGGTTAGTCGGCAAATCCCAAATGTACTTGGTAATATTGATTCATTAAATGATTCCTTTACAAATAATTTATTAGATTACCCAAATTACACGCGCCCTAAAATTATTGATAACCAAAAAGTTCCTGAAGTACTATTAAGTGGACATCAAGCTAATATTAATACTTGGAGAATAGAGCAATCCATTAAAAAAACTAAAAAAAAACGTAATGATCTTTTAAAAAATTAGGTACATTTGCATTAGATGTCATTAGTTTTATTTTGTTAGAAACAATAGGATAGTTATAGAATTAAGTTATTAGATACTATAGATTGTAGTTTATTTGCTGAATAATTTTTATAATCAGACGATATAATGCAATTTAATTACGATAAAAAGGAGAGAAATATGAAGTTTGTGACAGCAATTCTAAGACCGCATAAGTTAGACAGTGTTAGAGAGGCGTTATCTGAAGTGGGCGTATCTGGCGTAACAGTGACTGAAGTGAAAGGTTTTGGTCGTCAAAAAGGACATACTGAATTATATCGAGGAACAGAGTATCAAATTGATTTTTTGCCTAAAATTAAATTAGAAATTGCAATTGAGGCGAAAAAACTTGATGAAGTGATTGAAATGATTAGTAGTGTAACGAATTCTGGTAAGGTAGGCGATGGGAAAATTTTTGTTTCTAATTTAGATAAAGTGGTTCGTATTCGTACGGGAGAGACAGATAAAAACGCACTTTAAGGAGTTAGTAGTGAAGGAATTATTAGTAGTAACATTGGCATGTTTACCAATGAGTGTGTTTTCACAGGATATTAATGGTGCTGATACAGCTTGGATAATGACATCAACAGCCTTGGTGTTATTGATGACTTTACCAGGTTTAGCGTTATTTTATGGGGGTTTAGTTCGCACTAAAAATATTTTATCAGTGCTTATGCAATGTTTTACTATTGCAGGTATTGTGAGTATTTTGTGGTTTGTGGTAGGCTATTCGATTGCTTTTTCAGGGGATAACCCTTATTTTGGTGATTTTTCTAATGTACTTTTGATGAAAGTTAGCATAAACATGGTTAACAATTCAATTCCAGAATCTTTATTTGTGATGTTTCAAATGACATTTGCCATTATTACACCTGCTTTGATTATTGGCGGTTATGCAGAAAGAATGAAATTTTCAGCTGTATTGCTGTTTAGCTCTATTTGGCTTTTAGTGGTTTATGCACCTATTACGCATTGGGTGTGGGGCGGGGGTTGGTTAAGTAATATGCTTGATTATGCCGGAGGTACGGTTGTTCATATTACTGCTGGTATTGCTGCACTAGTAGCAGCTATTGTTTTAGGGCCTAGAAAAGGTTTTTTAAAAAGACCTATACCACCCCATAATATGACTATGACTATTACAGGTGCAGCAATGCTTTGGGTTGGTTGGTTTGGATTTAATGGTGGTTCTGCTTTAGCAGTAGGGGGGGATGCAGCTATGGCTATTTTGGTAACACATATCTCGGCAGCAACAGGGGCGATTACGTGGATGTTTTACGAATGGATTAAGTTTGGTAGACCAACTGCATTAGGTACGGTAACAGGTATGGTTGCAGGTTTGGGAACAATCACACCAGCCTCTGGTTTTGTAGGCCCAGTAGGTGCTTTAGTGATTGGTTTTATTGCTGGTATTGTGTGTTTTAATGCAGTGATTATCATCAAACAAAAATTTAAAATTGACGATTCATTAGATGTATTTCCAGTGCATGGCGTGGGCGGTATTATGGGCACTTTAATGGTAGGATTTTTTGCTTCTAAAGAGTTGGGTGTTTTTTCTGGACAAGGTGGTTGGGATCATGAAGCAATTTTGATTTACGATCAATTACAAATCCAATTTATAGGCGTGGTAGCAACAGTTACTTATACGGCTATTGCTACTTATCTTATTCTTAAAATGGTGAACGTTATAATAGGATTGAGAGTAAGTAAGGAGGAAGAACAACAAGGTTTAGATATTATTTCTCATGAAGAAAAAGGATACGACTTGTAAGTTAAGTTTGGTTTAATTAAACCTCCTAATTATTGAATCATTAGCAGGTTTTTATGTTGATAAAAACGGATTCGTATATAATTCACATTAATTAGTTTTATTAAATAGTTTAAGTGCATATAAATCACCCACTAACTGGCTCAATGGTTGCCTTAATTACCCCGATGTTTGATGATGGATCGATAGATTTTAGCGCATTAAAATCATTGGTAGCATTTCATATTGATGCTGGTACTAAGGCGATTGTTTCAATGGGCACTACAGGAGAAAGCGCAACGCTTAATCAGGATGAGCATATTGAGGTGATACGAGCAACGGTTGAATTTGCAAACTCATGTATTCCGGTAATTGCTGGTACGGGTGCAAATTCTACTTCTGAAGCTATTAAGCTTACTAGAGTGGCTAAAGAAATTGGTGCTGACGCTTGTCTTTTAGTTACGCCGTATTATAATAAGCCGACTCAAGAGGGGTTGTATCAACATTATAAGTTGATTGCTGAGACGGTAGATATTTATCAAATTTTATATAATGTGCCTAGTAGAACAGCAGTCGATCTTTCTGTAGAAACAGCAATTCGCTTATCCGATATTGATAATATCATTGGCATTAAAGATGCTACGGGTAATTTGAACATTGCACAATTATTAATTGAGCAATGTTCGGATGACTTTCTGCTTTATAGTGGTGATGATGCGACAGCAGTTGAATTTATTTTAATGGGTGGACATGGCGGTATTTCTGTAACTGCTAATGTTGCACCAAAGCAGGTGGCTTTTGCTTATCAATTTGCACTTGAGAATAAAAGAGAATTAGCAGAATTAACTAATGCATCACTAATCGATTTGCATCAACATTTATTTATTGAATCTAACCCAATACCTGTTAAGTGGGCAATGTATAAAATGGGAAAGTGTAATAATGGTATTCGTTTGCCTTTAATGATGTTATCAAAGCAAGCCAAAATTATATTAGAACAAGATTTATCTAATTTAGGGATTATATAATAAATGTTAATTAGAGAATTAATAGTATTATTTTTGGTATTTTCTTTAGGTGGTTGCCTTTCTCTAGGTAATAAAGAAGAGCGAAAACAGAATGTATCATGTGAAAGAGATGTTGAATATTATTCAAAAAACATATTAACTTCTTTAGAGGTTCCGCCGGATTTAACCAAACCTAGTTCTAAAAACTCTCTAAAATTAAGCAAGTATATTTCTAATTTTCAAGAAGATTTAGTCAATGTTTCTAAGAAAGATAGTTCAATTAAAAAGGTTTCAAATATTTTAAAAACCCCTACTAATATTGAGGTAATTAAGTCTAGTAGTTTTCGCTGGTTAGTGGTCGATAAAGAACCAGATGTAGTATGGGAATTAGCTAAAAGTTTTTTTCAATTTCATGGCTTTATTATTAAAAAGGCTAGTAAAAAGACTGGAATTATGGAGACTAATTTTTTAGAAAGACATCCAGAAATTTCTAATCAATCTTTGGGATTTATTCGTTCTATGTTTAGAAAAGTAACAAAAATGAAATACACATTGCCAGTTGCTGATAAATATCGACTTCGTATTGAGCCGATTGATGATAATAAATCTGAAGTTTATCTATCATTAAGTTCAATGCAAGAAGTGCTGACTAATAAAGGAGATGATGATGAAAATACTATTTGGCAGGCTCAATCTAAAGATCCAATATTAGAAACAGAAATGCTTTATCGGTTAATGATTTTTTTAGGTAGTGATCATGTGCTTGCTAAAGAAAAAATTACTGCTGCCAGAGAGCAACAAAGATTAACTATTGTAGTTGCTAAAGGTGTTGGTGGTTATGCTAAGTTGGTTTTTCCATTAACTAAATATGAAACTTGGAGTAATATAAGTTGGGCTTTAGATCAAATTGGAGCCGATATCGAAGATAAAGATATTAGAGATGGTAGTTTTTATATTAATTTTGCTAAAGAAGAAGATAAAAGTATATTTTCACGATTATTTAGTGATAATGTAATTATAGAATCTTTTCAAATTGTTGTTAGACAAGTTGATATTAACATAACAGAAGTTTATTTTAATGATTTGTCTGAAGAAAACAAACAAACAACAATTGACTTTAGTTATCAATTTTTAGGCGATATTGCTAAACAGTTTTAGTTAAACAAAAGTTGATGCTGTCACAAAATATTATTGATAAGATTGTTCGACAAGATATATTGGTAGATGAATTGTTAGATGAAGAATTAGCTCTATTTTGTCAAACAGCTAATCTAGCGTATCGATCTGGAAATCCTATTATTAGCAACGAAGATTATGATTTTATTTATCTTGCTAAGCTCAAAAATAAAGAACCTAATAATCCGTTACTCAAATCTATAGAGCCAGAAGGACGAGCCTTTGCTGAGGAAAAAGTTTTATTGCCAGAGTTAATGCTTTCTATTGATAAAGCATATTCATGGAATAAAATGAGTAAATGGATAGAACGATTAGAAAAATCAGCCATGCTGATTGGATTGGATTTGAATTCTATTCAAATTAAAGCTACTCCTAAATTGGACGGTTTTGCTGGATTTGATGATGGCAATCGACTTTACACACGTGGTGATGGTAAAAAAGGCAGTGATATTTCCCGAGTATTCAAGCGAGGATTATGTGTTTTTAAGGATTCTGGGCGCGGACTTGGTGCAGGTGAAATTGTGGTTAAGAAAAGTTATTTTGAAAAATATTTAGCGCATAGTTTTGAATATCCACGTAACTTTCAATCTAGTCTTATTAAAGAAAAAGCTTTAGATGAACAAGCTCAAAAGGCTATTATCGACAAAGGAGCTTTATTTGTTCCGTTTATTAAGTTGCCTATTTGGTCAGGTTTTGTAACTGAATTGGTTGCTAAATTTGAAGAAATTATTGCCAAAGTATTGGTAATGGTAGATTTCGATGTAGATGGTGTGGTTTTTGAAGTAATTAATATTGATTTAAAAACACAAATGGGTGCTAATCGAAAATTTCATCGCTGGCAAATTGCTTTTAAGGAGAACAAAGATATTGTACAAGTTAAGGTACTTAGTGTGATACCTCAAGTAGGACGTAGTGGAAAAATAACTCCAGTTGCAGAGATAGAACCTACTTTATTAAGCGGTGCAACCATTGTGCGCGTAACAGGTCATCATTATGGGTTGGTTAAAGAACAAGGTTTGGGTATAGGTAGTGTAGTTGAGTTAACACGTTCTGGGCTGGTTATTCCTAAAATTATATCCGTGTTAAAGCCAATGCCTGTTGATATTCCTGATAATTGTTTAAGTTGTGGCAAGCTACTTGTTTGGGAGTCAGATTTTTTAGTATGTGTTAATCATAAAAATTGTCCCGCTCAAATTATTGGAAGAATTACCTATTTTTTTAAAGTATTAGCTAATAATGACGGTCTTGGTATTGCTACTATTGAAAAATTATATGCACATAATATTAGGTCAGTTTCACAAATTTATACTTTAAATGTAGAACGTTTAATGGCAATAGGGTTTGGTGAAAAAACCAGTATAAACCTTATTAGTCAGCTAAGTCGTTCTATTAACGAAAAAATTGAAGACTGGCGTTTTTTAGCAGCATTTGGAATGCATCGAATGGGCTTGGGTAATTGTGAAAATCTTTTAAAGTCCTATCGGTTGAATGATATTTTTGATTTAACTTTAGAGCAATTAACCAATATAGATGGTTTTGCTGAATTAACAGCGCAAGTTGTTATACAAGAATTAGTTTCTATTGTTGATGAATATAATCAAATATATCAGTATCACTTTAATTTAGATACAACTGTATTTACTAAAGATTTACAAATATTAATGCATGAATTATTTGATAAAAGAATTGTATTTACTGGTAATATGAGTTATCCAAGAAATGAAATGAAAAAGCATGCTAAATCAGTTGGTATTAAAATTTCAACTACCATGAGTACCAAAATAGATTATTTGGTTATTGGAAGGAAAGTTGGACAAAAGAAAATACAAGATGCTGAAGAATTAGGTGTAGTAGTGATGACTGAAGCTGATTATTTATCTAAAATAACCATACAATAATGAGTATAAACAGTTCTTATGATATGATTTTGTTTTTTAATAAAGAAATTTTTCTTTATGGTTATAATTGTTGTAGCTAATGTTCCAAAGGCGGGTGTTTAGTAAAGGGTATAGGTATCTATTTAGATTTCTTGTAAAATAAATTTTAGATAGACATCTCTTTTTGTCAGTTTAATTATGTAGCTAAAAGACATTAAGATCAATCATTAAGTTTGTATTTTTTTATAAGCATAATGACTAGATTTTTTGGTTTTTAAAAAAAGGAGAAATTAAATGAAAATGGTGACAGCAATTATTAAGCCGTTTAAGCTTGAAAATGTTAGAGAAGCACTTTCTGAAATTGGTATTTCAGGTATCACAGCTACAGAAGTAAAAGGATTTGGTCGCCAGAAAGGACATACTGAGCTTTACCGTGGTGCAGAATATACTGTAGATTTTTTACCTAAAGTTAAACTAGAAATTGCCATTGTAGCAGATCAAGTGGATAGTGTAGTTAAGGTTATTAGTACCGCTGCTAAATCGGGAGATGAAGGCAAAATTGGTGATGGGAAAATATTTGTTTCATCATTAGAACAAGTACTTCGTATTCGTACGGGTGAAACCGGTTCAATAGCACTATAAGAAGAGAACATTAAAATTACATTAATAAATGTGATTTAGTTATATTATTGATATAGATAGCTGATGATTTTTTGATATTATAAATAGGATTTATATGTAGTAAGAATACAGCTTATATTTTAACTAATAATATTTCTCTATTTGCAATATTTTATGATGATATCAAGTATTTTACTATCATATGTTAGTAGTTCAAATAATAAATATTAGAATTTTTACTTTCAGGTTTTTATTATTGGTTAGTAATATTACTAACCAATAATAACGTTTATTTGAGTATTTGGAATGAAATCAATGCTTAAATGAGTGATGGATATTTAAGTGTTTGAAGACTAAAATCTTTTGTATGTTAATTTTTTAGAATTTGGTTTATAGTTACATTCTATGTTTGTTACAAAATATAGATAACAAATAATGCAAAGAAAATATAATAATATTATTATGCTTAATTTTAATATTTAATTCAGTGTTTTTAGCTGGAGCTAAAATTCAATCAGTAATCAGTGCTAATATTACTATCGCTAATGATTATGTTTGGCGTGGTAAAACATAAGAAAGTTGTTTTTTGGTTTTGATTATGATGTTGGCAACAGTTCGGTATTAGGTATTTGGAGTTCTAATGTTATAAACGGTGTTGAGTTTAATTACCATATTTTTTATGTAGGTAAGGTAGTAGATATTGATTATGAAGTTGGTTATATTACTTATCGTTATTCAGAAGATGCTATTGTTAACTGTTTGAATTTCGATGAAATTTGTATTGACGGGTTTTATAGTGATTTAGGTTTTACTAATTATATAGATAAATGTAAAACAATTCTTAAAGTAGGTAATTACGTTGAAGCTAGTTATAATAACGGTATTAATGATATAGATGTTTCATTGACTGTTGGTAAATATTTTGAAGCAATAACAGATAATAGTAATGATTATAAGGTATATGGAATTAGTTTTGGAAGATCTTATAAAGGATGAGACCTTATATTAAGGTTTACTAAGAAGAATTCTTTTCATAATATCTTTAATGAGAAAAATATAGTATTTAATATCAGTAAGTCATTTTAAATTCTATTTTTCTCTAAAAAATACCAATTTTAGTTATGATTGAGTATTTTTAACGGTAGAATACAATCTTTTTTGATGAAGGATAATTGTTATGCAAGTTCAAGATATTATGTCAACAAACGTAAAAACAGTTACTCCTGATCAACTAGTCAAAGATATTGCTATTATTATGGTAATGGATCACATTAGTGGAGCACCAGTGGTAGATGTTAATAATACTTTAGTTGGTATTATTTCTGAAAAAGATATTTTACAACATATGTTTCCAAAACTAGATGAGGTGATGAGTGATACCTACTTTGATTTCGAAAATATGGAGCATAATTACAAAGATACAATGAATGTTAGGGTGGGCGAATTAATGACTAAAGAGGTTGCTAGTATTGATTTAAATATGCCTTGTCTTAAGGCTGCATCAACCATGTGGCTTAAAAATTTTAGAAGAATCCCTATAACTCATAATAATAAATTAGTTGGTATTGTTAGTATTGGTGATGTGCATAGGGCTATTTTTAAATCACGTATTAAATGAATATTGCTTTAAAAATTATCTTAGTTGATAAAAATACAGGGCGTTCAGCTATGTTGCGTAGAGCTTTACAAGACAAGGGTCACGAAGTGATTTGTCGTATGAGTGATAGTTCAAATTTACAAGATAGCAATGAAATGACGCATGCAGATGTGTTAATTGTTAATGCAGATATTCCTGATGAACAAGTATTTGCAAATTTGATAGATATTAATAAAACAAAACCTAAGCCTATCGTGATGTTTACCAAGGAATCAAACTCTGAGATGGCGAATTCTGCTATCAAATCTGGTGTACATGCTTATATTGTTGACGGACTTGAAGAGAATAGGGTGCAGCCTATTATTGATGTAGCAATTGCTAGATTTAGAGAGTTTCAAGCACTTAAAGACGAGTTAGACGCTACTCGTAATCAGCTCTCAGAGAGAAAGAAAGTTGAGAAAGCTAAAGGCTTGTTAATGCAACATAATAAGGATATTAATGAAGATGAAGCTTATCAATCGTTACGTAAAATGGCTATGAATAAAAATAAGCGTATTGTTGATGTGGCTGAAAGTGTGATTAATGCTTTTGAATTGTTAGAATAAATTTATATTAATTTTTCTATTTCTATTTCTATTTCTATTTCTATTTCTATTTCTATTTCTATTTTAATCGTCATTATTTGATACTTTTTCTTCTTTTGAATTGGTTTTGTTAGAATTTTTAGGATAGTTGATAGGTACTTCTTGTTTATTTTGTTTAAATAAAGGGGAAAAGATAAGACCTGCTTCAAATAATAACCAAATTGGAATGGCAATTAAAGTTTGAGAGATGATATCAGGCGGTGTTAATAACATGCCTAGAATAAAAGCACCAATAATGATATAAGGACGGTTGTTTTTTAATTTTTCAACTGTTGTTATTTCAAATATGATAAGAAGAATTGTAGCAATTGGTACTTCAAAGGCTACACCAAAGGCAAAAGAAACTTTGAGAACAAAATCTAGATAGTATTGAATATCTGGGGTAAAGTCGACAATATTGGGTCCTATACTAGATAGAAAACCAAATATAACAGGAAAAACAATATAAAAAGAAAATAATAATCCTGCATAAAATAAAATAGTTGTTGATACAATCAATGGCAAAATCATTTGCTTTTCGTGTTTGTAAAGTGCAGGTGCAATAAATGACCATATTTTGTATAAGAGATAGGGCATAGCTACATAAACAGATATAATTAGAGACATTTTTAAGGGCGTTAAAAATGGTGATATAATTCCGATAGCAATAATATTAGTATCTTGAGGTAAAACGTGAATAATGGGCGCTGCAATAAAGCTATAAACCTCATTAGCAAAGGGAAAAATACTCATAAAAATAACTAAAACAAC
The DNA here is from genome assembly GCA_021730225.1 of Candidatus Vesicomyidisocius sp. Agig_15_S12. Lineage (GTDB taxonomy): Bacteria > Pseudomonadota > Gammaproteobacteria > PS1 > Pseudothioglobaceae > Ruthia. Next base: position 697,691 of record CP072532.1, on the reverse strand, counting down.
AATAATTGAGTGTAATAGAATATTGCGAAGTTCAACTAAATGTTGAACAAAAGTCATTTCTTTATTGATCATTATTTTTGATCAATATTGTTTTTAATGTCATTTGAAGTATTCTTTGTATCATCAAGAACTTCTAAAATATTAGATTTTTTATCCATAGAGTTCAAGTGTTTTTTTAGTTTTTCTATTTCAAGTTCATCATTAATGTCATCTTGAATATTGATAATAAAACGCCTTACTTTGCCAATATAAGTACCCACTTCTTTAGCAATTTCAGGCATTCGTTTTGGCCCAACTATAATTAATGTAATAATACCAATTAAGGAAAATTCCCAAAAGCCAACATCAAACATGTTTTATTTTTCTTGTTTTATTTCTTTTTTAATAATTTTAGCTTCAACAATATCGTCTTTTTTACTAATACTATCTGTTGATTCCTTCATAGCTTTTTTAAAGCCTTTAATGGCATTACCTAAATCACCGCCAATATCTTTTAATCGTTTTCCACCAAAAAGAAGTAGCACGATTACTAAAACGATAATCAATTCAAATGGTCCTGGCATCATAGTTTTTCTCCTATTGTTTAGTTGTTTCTATTGGCTTTTTCTTTCAAACCAGACAAACCAAATCGTCTGGATAATTCATTTGTTATTCGCTCTACTTTTATTTTTTTAAAACACAATAATACTAAGGTATGAAACCAAAGATCAGCTATTTCGTAAATGATTTTATCATTGGAACCATCTTTAGTTGCCATAATTACTTCAGTAGATTCTTCAGAAATTTTTTTTAAAATTTCATCTGTGCCTTTATTATATAAAGATGAAACATAAGATTTATCTGATTTAGCAGACTTTCTTTGCTCTAAAATTTGCTCTAATTTTATTAGTATTTCATCCATAAATATCTTTTGGATTTTTTATCATATTAGTGATTATTTTCCAATTTTTTTTATCCAGTTGTTGAAAGAAACATGATATTCTACCTGTATGGCAAGAAATACCTCCAATTTGTTCAATTTTGAGTAGAATAACGTCATTATCACAATCTGTAAAAATTTCTTTAATATGTTGTACGTGTCCAGATTCTTCGCCTTTAAACCAAATTTTTTGACGTGATCTAGAATAATAAACTGCTTGTTGTTTCTTAATAGTTAGCCTTAAAGATTCCTGATTCATCCAAGCAAACATTAAAATTTCTCCTGTTTTAAAATCTTGAGAAATGGCAGGTATTAAACCTTTTTCGTTAAATTTTATTTGCTTTAATGCGCTCATTCTTTGAGGATCTAAAATATTTTTCCACTTAATTTTACTGCTAGATGATAGGCCTTGTATAAGATAATTTATTTTATGTTTTTATTAAGTATTGAGAAATTTGCAAAATTATATAATTTTTTATAATCGCATGGTGACTAATTCTTCTGCGCTAGTAGGATGAATGGCAATTGTATCATCAAATTGAGTTTTAGTTGCACCCATCTTAATAGCTACTGCAAATCCTTGTAGCATTTCATCAATACCGTGACCCATTAGATGACAACCAACAATTTTCTCATCATCACCAACACAAACTAATTTTAAAACTGTTGTGGTTTGATGATCAAGTAGGACATCAGCCATTGGAATGAATTCTGATTTATAAATTTTTACTTTGTTAAATTTTTTATTAGCTTGTGTTTCAGTTAAGCCAATTGTACCAATCGGTGGATGTGAGAATACTACTGTGGCAATATTATTATAGTCTAGATGTCTATTGATCATATTGTTGTAAAGTCTGTCAGATAGCCTTCTACCAGCTGCGATTGCTACGGGCGTGAGTGGTATTTGAGGTGTGGCATCACCAAGTGCAAAGATAGTATCAATATTGGTAGCTTGAAACTTGTCTGTTAGAATGAAGCCTTTTTGGTCGTATTTCACTCCTACTTTGTCTAGACCTAAATATTTTGTTATTGGATTTCTACCAACCGCCCAAATAATAGTATCAAATCCAGAAAATTCACCTTTATTGGTAATAATGGTTTTATCTTTTGAAATTTTTTTAATTTGAGTATTATGATGAATAATGATACCATGGTTTAAATAATCTTTATTAAGTGCATTTTGAATTATGGGGTCAAAACCCCGTAATAATTTATCTGCTCTACTGAAAATAGCTACTTTGCTGCCTAGTGAATTTAGCATACCAGATAGTTCAATGCCAATATAACCACTACCGATTACAGCTACTTTTTTTGGTAATTCTTCTAGTGTAAAAAAGCCATCAGAAGTAATTCCATATTTAGCACCTTTAATATGCGGTACAGATGGCTCTCCGCCAGGGGAAAGTACGATATGATGAGCTGTGTATTGTTTTTCATTAACAGATACTGTGTTTTTGTTAATCAATTTTCCAAAGCCGTGAATATAATCAATTCCTAGCTTTTCTAAATGCTCTTTATACCAATTGGTGATACTTTTGATGTAATTATCTCGTTTTGTCTTGAGTTTTTTCCAAGAAAATCCTTTCTGTTCAACATCAAAGCCAAAACCTTTGGAATTTTTAATGATTGTTCTAGTATTTGCGGCAAACCACATGATTTTTTTAGGTACGCAACCTGTGTTAACACAGGTACCACCAATCGTTTTTACTTCAATAACTAGGCATTTTTTTCCATATTCTGCTGCACGTTCTATGACAGATAAACCACCACTACCTGCACCAATGACAATCATATCATAATCTTTATTCATTATTATCCTTTAAGTAGTAGAGACTATATTTATTTATTAAATTTTTAAAGTTTAATAGGTTTTGAATAAATAGTATTATTAATACTTTATCACAATTCCTAATTCTTCGCTTAATTCACTCTAAGGTTATTATATCATGTTCTTTTATTGGTCATTGGTGTGTGCCAAAATGGTTGATAATTCATTATCTTGATGTTGATTATTTCACAAAATATATAATTACTTTGCACATAGTCTTAATCTCTTGTCAGTAATTCTAAAGTTATTTTAGTTTGTCCGCTAATAGAATGAATAGATTATGCCTCCTATTGATAGGTTTTTAGTTATTTTGTTAGCTAGAATAATACATGCATCTAAAGTTATTTTAGAAGGTAATTTATTAGATGATATAAATTATTTGTTTGTTGATAATAGTTTTGTATATTGGGTTATGCTAGAATTATTTATTCAGGTATTTGCTTTTACTAGTATAGATAGTCTTAACTGTTTATATAGGCTCTAGATTGTCTATATTAATTTGACTATTTTAGTAAAAGATTATTTTTTATGTTTAAATTCAATTTCCATTTGTTGGTTATATTCTTGTTATTTTTTTATCTTGTTGCATTTACAGAAAATTGATTTATATTAACATTAATAGCAATTTATATCATAATTATTAATTATGATATAAATTATATAACTAGTTGTTTTTTTGGTATCAAGAGTTGTTACTAGTAATATTTTTATTTTCTCTTTTGTGAATTAGATAATAAAATTAATTTCAACTGTTATATTTTCTGGACCTTTTAAAAATATTTGTTTAGTATTTAAATCAGGTATAAATTTTTCATAAAAATTAATTTCTAACTTATTAATTCGTTTGATGAAAATTGGATAATCATCTCTGACTAAAGCAATATGATCAAGTAAGTTATTGTAATTGTTAGTTCTTAGTGATAATTTAGCCTTTTTACTAAGAATATGAATAATTGCTTCTTGCTTGTTTTTTGGTGAATATAACCAATAACCTGGAAAGGTAAAATATGGTCTAAATCCTTTTTCTAAACCAATAACTTCTGTAAAGAAGATAGTAACAGTATTAATATTGTTACATCTTAGGGCAATATGGCTGAATTTTATATTCATCTTTTTTGTTATCTATTTTTTAATAATACCCATGTTAGAATATAAAATATGTTATTGTCAAATAGACATATAATTAACATGTCACAGTGTGATTTAACATATTAAAGGAGACTAAGCAGGATTAACGGTTAATGGAAAAGATTGTTTTCTTGTTATAAAAATAAATCAAGTTATAATCTAGATTTTAAACTAGCTTCCATGAATTGATCTAAATTACCCTCTAAAATATTTTGTGTATTGGAAGATTCGACACCAGTACGTAAATCCTTAACTCTTGATTGATCCAGTATATAAGAGCGAATTTGATGTCCCCAACTTATGTCAGACTTGCTCTGTTCTAAATTTTGTTTTTCAGTATTGCGTTTTTGTATTTCTAATTTATATAGTTTAGATTGTAATTGTTTAATAGCTTGGTTTTTATTAGTATGTTGCGAGCGTCCATTTTGACATTGTACCACGGTATTGGTGGGTAAATGGGTAATACGTACAGCTGATTCAGTTTTATTAACGTGCTGACCACCTGCACCACTTGCACGATAAGTGTCAATACGTAAATCTGATGGGTTGATATCGATGTCAATATTATTATCTATTTCAGGGGAGACAAATACGGAACAAAATGAAGTATGCCGTTTTCCGTTAGCATTAAAAGGAGATTTTCTAACTAAGCGGTGGATACCAATTTCTGTACGTAACCAGCCAAATGCGTATTCGCCTTTAAAGTGAATAGTTGCAGATTTAATCCCAGCAACTTCTCCTGCTGATACTTCCGTGAGTTTAATCTTAAAGTTGTGTTTCTCACCCCATCGTAGGTACATACGTAACACCATTTCTGCCCAATCTTGGGCTTCTGTTCCGCCTGATCCAGATTGAATGTCTAAGTAGGCAGAGTTGGCATCTAAATCGCCACTAAACATACGTTTAAATTCAAGTTTTTCAATTGAAGATTGGGCAGTATCTAAATCATTAATGATTTCATTTACCGTTTCAGTATCATTTTCTGTTTGAGCTAGGTTGAGTAGTTCTTGTGCATCTTCTAAAATAGCATTCACCTGTTCAAAGGTTTGACAAATTGATATCAATTTTGATTTTTCTTGTCCTAAAGATTGTGCTTGATTAGGATTTTTCCAGATATTTGGATTTTCCATTTCTAGTAAAATTTCTTCTAGGCGATATTGTTTCTTTTTTAGATTTAAGTGTATGGATAGATTACTCGAACATTTCTTCAAATCTTCAATTCTTTGATAGGTTGGTGATAACTCCATGGAGATATTACTTTAGCAGATATAAAAAATCCTTAAATTTAGCGGATTTACATTCTGAAGTTATTATTATATTATTTCCTAAGTCCTAGATGAGAAATTAATTTTGAATAGGCAGTTTTGTTATTACCTTTAAGGTAAGTTAGTAATTTTTTGCGTTGAGAGACTAAATGTAGAAGTCCTCTTCTTGAATGATGATCTTTTTTATGAGTTTTAAAATGTTTAGTTAGATGTCTAATGCGAGCTGTTAATAAGGCGACTTGTACATTGGTTGAACCAGTATCACCAATTTTACTCTGGTATTCTTTGATAATTTCTTGGATGTTAATCGACATAATAATTTTTAAGTTAAAAATAAGAAAGAATTATACACTTTTTAAAAAAAGTTAATAAAAAGATGACTCATTATTTGGCTTGGTTTTAAAGCGTCTATGAATCCATAAATATTGCTCTGGTGCTTTTAAAATTTGTTGTTGTAATATTTGATTAGTTAATTGTGCATTTTGTTTACTATTAGTGATAGGATAATTTGTCAAGATAGGAGAAAACTCTAGTGTATAAGTTGCGTGTTTACGAGTAAAGGATAGGGGAATAACAACTGTATTATCAATACTGGCTAGTTTTTCTGTGGCTTTTATGGTAGCGGTTTGTATATTAAAAAAAGGTGCAAATATGCTGATTTTAATGCCTAAATCTTGGTCATGTGTGTACCAAATTGGCAAGCCTGATTTTAAGACTCGTATTAAAGTTTTTGTGTCTTTTGCTTTAATCATAGTGCTACCATGTTTCGTGAATATTTTTTGCATTTGATTGTTAAATAAAGCATTATTTTGTGGACGGTAAACATCTGCAAAATCAAAGTTTTGTAGCAATATTCTACCAGCAAGCATCATTGTCGTAAAATGTCCTACGAGTAAAATAATATTTTGTCGTTTATCTAGGGCGTTTTGCAAAATTTCAGCACTTTTAATATGGTAGCATTGCTTGAGTTTTTTATCGTTTAAATAAAAGCAATTTGCAGTTTCAAATAAACCAATACCTAGCGCTTCAAAGTGTTGTTTGACTAATTTTTTTACTTGATATTTATTTTTCTCAGGAAAACATTTTGAGAGATTAATAAAAGCAATTTTTCTAAATCTACTTAGAAGTGAATATAGATTTCTTCCTATTATTTTACCTATTGTTAACTGGGTTTTGAGTGGTAATTTAGCACTTAATTTCATTAAGCCAATTAAAGTCCAGGTTGGTATAAATTTAGGATGAAAAAATTTTGTCTTTGTCATTAAAATATAGTTTTAAATTTTGATTATAGAAAATGCCATTTATTAATGCAGATTTTAAAGATGATCTACCTAGTCGTGTAGATATTGTTGACATAATTAATCAACGTGTTCCACTCAAAAAGGCTGGTAAAGATTACAAAGCATGTTGCCCATTTCATCATGAAAAAACTCCATCATTTATTGTCTCAGCTGAGAAACAAATGTATAAATGTTTTGGTTGTGGGGATGGTAATGGCGTAATTAACTTTGTTATGAAGTTTGATCATTTGGGCCTAGTTGAGGCTATAGAGACCATTGCTAGCGAATCAGGTATTAGTGTAGTGTATGATAAGAATGTTAAACCGGTAGATATAGGATTAACTCGTTATTTCGACTTAATGCAACGAGTTGGCCAGTTTTATACTCAGCAATTAAAGCAATCTCTTGCAAAAAATAAGGTGGTTAGTTATGTTAAATATAGAGGGATTAGCGATAAAATTGCCAAGCGTTTTGAGTTGGGTTTTGCCCCACCTAATAGTAATTTACTATTAGGATTTGAACAAGATTATCAAGATATTGCTGATTTAAAAGTGATGGGATTGTTAGGTGATGACCAATATCGTTCAGGAAAATATTATGATCTTTTTAAAGATCGTCTTATGTTTCCTATTCATAATAATAAAGGAAATATTATTGCTTTTGGTGGTCGGTTGTGTAATAACAACTTTAAGGCAAAATATTTAAATTCACCTGAAACGCCTATTTTTTCAAAATCAAAAGAACTTTATGGCTTGTATCATATGCGTAAATATTCACGTTCAATTGATTATATTTTAGTAGTAGAAGGTTATATGGATGTGGTCTCTCTTCATCAAGCGGGTATATCACAAGTAGTTGCTACTTTAGGTACAGTAACTACAGTAGAGCATTTAAATATTTTATTTCGCACAACAAATACTATTATTTTTTGTTTTGATGGCGATAAGGCCGGGGAAAAAGCTGCTTGGCGAGCATTAAATATTACTTTGCCAGTAATTAAAGCAGGTATAATTATAAAATTTTTATTTTTGCCAGATAAAGAAGATCCAGATACTTTGGTTAAAAAAGAATCAAGCCAAGCGTTTGTAAAACGTATTGAGAATGCGCAATTTTTGAGTAAATTTTTATTTAGTCATATCAAGACAGAAGTGGATTTTAACACGATTGAAGGAAAAACCTTATTTTTAGAAAGGGTATCAATGTTACTTGGAAAAATAAATTATGAAACTTACCAGCATCAGTTGCTAGAAGGTTTGGCAGGTGAAGTTAATCAAAGTGTTAAACAAATTGAATCTATATTAGAGCGACAAGATATGCCCCCCCAATCCAATACATTTGACATATCGAAGAATTATGAATCCCCACCTATTATGTCTGATTTTTATGATAGTGATGAAAAGTATCAAGCACCAATGTCAGCTCCCTTGATAAGTAATAACTCATTAATAGATCAAATGATTGGTTTATTGTTAAATTATCCTTCCATGGTTGATAAAATGGTAATGTTAAGGGTGAGAAAAATTAATAATGCAGATATATTGAAAAAGTTAGCTGATTCAGTTTTATTACAAGAAGATATTACTTTGGAGACTATGGTAGAACAATTTCCACAGAAAAAACAACAATTACTTAATTTATATAATAAGAAAAGAATTTTGAAAAATTATGATTATAAGGATGAATTTTTGGATGCTTTGCTAAAGATTGAGGAAAGGCAAAAAGAGAAAAGTGCTTTATTAATTACAAATGAAGTAGAATATACAAAAAGTTTACAAGCAAGAAAAGGCAAACTTAAAAGTTAGTTTTTTATGTTTAATTTGATTGAGTTATTATTGGTGAAAATATATTTCATTTTCTCTTTAAATACTATATCTGCTGAATTTGATCCTTTTCACTCATATTAGTGAAGATTAGGTGTAGCATGTTGAGGATAATTAAGCCTTATTGAGATAATATATTTGGGATTGTTAACAGTTACAAAAACTATAAAAATACTTAACCAAATCTTGTCTGTGCTAATAATTTTGTACCTATACTAGTATTAATATTTTTCCCCTCATAACAATTTTTATTTGTTTTTTATGTGGTTGTATTTTTAATATTTTTAGAGTTTTGAATTTAATCTCATTACCATTGATTGCTTGCTTCCGATTATTCGGTTAATAATTGTATATATAAAGCAATTAATTGATGATTTTTTGTTTTTATACGCTTTAATCGATTATATAAGAAATTGCTAAAATATTAATATAACTATTCTTAGCATTCGTATAATATTAAATTAGTTGTTATCTAGCTTTATTTTAGTTTTTACTTGCTACTCGTAAAATTGCACTACGAGCGCGTTTGTTATTGCTAATTTCTGCTTTGCTGGTAAGGTGTTTTCCTAAATCTTTTAGATAAGTTTTTTCAATTCCATGCTCAATAATAGGCAAACCTTTTGGAAAAGGTTTTTGTCGTGAATTTTTTTGAATAAAACGTTTAACAATACGATCTTCAATTGAGTGAAAACTAATAACAGATAGTCTGCCATTCTTGCTCAAAATATCTTTTGATTGTTCCAATGCACTTATAAGTTGTTTAAGTTCTTGGTTGATAAAAATACGTATAGCTTGGAAAGTACGTGTAGCAGGATGTTTATTTTTTTGCTTTTTAATCACTTTACTAACAATATTGGCAAGTTCTAAAGTAGTTTCTAATACGTGATTTTTCTGGTATTTTTTTATTTTATTAGCAATATGACGTGATTTTTTTTCATTACTAAATTGATAAATAACATTGGCAATTTCTTCTTCATTGGCTGATCTTAGCCATTGAGCAGCACTTATTCCCGTAGTTTGATTCATTCGCATATCTAGAGGACCATCAACCCTAAAACTAAAACCACGTTGTGCGTTTTCTAACTGAGGGGATGAAACGCCAAGATCAATTAGAATACCGTCAATCCTACCTATTAATCCTTGCTTAGTTATGATAGATAGCATTTCTGAAAACGCGCTATGGACAAGGGTGAGACGATTATCAGCTAAACTTTTGTTAGCATATTCAATGGCATTAATGTCTTGGTCAAAGGCAATTAATCTCCCTTTTTTGCTTAATTTGTTCAATATACCCCGAGCATGTCCACCACGCCCAAAAGTTGCATCAATATAAATACCATCTGTTTTTATATTAAGTGCACACATTGACTCACTGAACATCACAGATTGGTGATGTTCAGGCATTACAGTGATAATTGGGTAATTTTATTGGATTTTGGTTTGCTCCATTAAACGTATCAAAACAAACAAATTGTTTATTTTTAATATTTTTATCCTGTACTTCAAAATCATGTCTTTGATTACTTATGATAGTTTTCCTATCTACATGGGAATAATGTTTTATTATTAAAGGAGTAAAAATTTGTACTATTTTGCCTAATTTGTAATTAGTAGTAAGGTCAATGAGTTTTCGTTGTAATTGTTTAGTGCGACTGTTTACTAAAGACAAAGTACTGATTTTTTCTTCCCATGCCTGCCAATCCTTTAAGGGATATAATAACCAACATGTATTATCTAGATAAATACTTAGAATTATCTCGATTGAGTAAATTTTGTCAATTTGTGTTTGGTGATGCGTTGTCATTTTTACCTTTTTTAGCATCAACTTATATTTTTTTACTTATCTAAACATTATAGATGTTGACTGGTATTTTATTAGTATAAAGAGACATACCTAAATATATATATCATATTTTATATTAATTTTATTTGTTATTTAAAATAATCTAAAAATTATAACTCATCATGAAAGAGTTGTTAGTATTGGACCTGGATTATATAAAATTTAATGTTTAAGTAAAATTCATTTCTTGTAATAATTATGTAGTTTTGTACTAAGGTCAATAGTGTTATTGAGGTTAGTAATAGAGTAATTATCTACCACTTTGTATGGTTAAGAAGTTTTTTGACTTCCAATAATAAATATTATTGGAAGTGTTGTAATCTTTATAAAAATATTTTTTATTAATTTATATTAATAGTTTTAAACTATGTTCTAAGTATGTCATAATTCATCATGTGAAATTTTAGATTTTATATATCCCTTATGTGTAATTTTTAGGTGTGATAAACAGATGATTAAAAAAAGTTTATTTTATATCGTTAAGCTAAATAATCTAAACTTTTGAGTCTTTTCCTGTGATAACATTTAATTAAATCTTGTCCTTTTGTTGAATCTGTAAAATAATTGAATGCTTATTCATATTTATATTAAAAATAAATCAAATAATTCCTATGTTTTGGGGTATGTGCTAAATTTACATAATACATAATAGTTGACTTAGGTGAGATATAAGCGCTTTTAATTTTATCTTTTGACTGTAAAAAGTTGAATTAAAATACAGTTTAATTGTAGTTATCTTTAGTGTTATCAAATGAATCAAATTAACCTTGAACAACAAAGTATTGCTCAGTTTAGTGAGCGTGCTTATCTTAATTATTCAATGTATGTTATTCTTGATCGTGCGTTGCCTTTTGTTGGCGATGGCTTAAAACCAGTACAAAGACGTATTATTTATGCGATGAGTGAACTTGGTTTAAAATCTACAGCAAAGTTCAAAAAATCAGCCCGTACAGTGGGTGATGTTCTTGGTAAATTCCATCCGCATGGTGATAGTGCTTGTTATGAGTCAATGGTGTTGATGGCACAAAAGTTTTCTTATCGTTATCCATTTATTGATGGGCAAGGAAATTGGGGTGCACCAGACGACCCTAAATCATTCGCGGCAATGCGCTATACTGAATCAAAATTGTCTCGTTATGCGGATTTATTATTGTTAGAAGTTAATCAAGGTACGGTTAATTGGATGGATAATTTTGATGGTTCGCTTCAAGAACCTAAAAATTTACCTGCACAAGTGCCTAACTTATTACTAAACGGTGCTTCTGGTATTGCTGTAGGTATGGCAACTAATGTACCACCACATAATTTAATAGAAGTAGTAAATGCCTGTATTGTCCTATTAGATAAACCCTTTGTTGATTTAGATAAAATCATGCAGATTATTCAAGCGCCTGATTATCCTACCAATGCTGATATTGTATCCTCATTTGCAGATCTTAGACAGATTTATGATACAGGTTATGGATCGATTAAAATGCGTGCTGTTTATCAAAAAGAAAAATGCAGTGTTGTTATTGAGGCATTGCCTTTTCAAGTATCTGGCGCTAAGGTAATTGCACAAATTGTAGTACAAATGGGTGCAAAAAAACTTCCTTTAGTAGATGATATTAGAGATGAATCAGACCATGAAAATCCAACGCGTATTGTCATTATTCTACGTTCTAATGAAATTGATGTTGATGCATTAATGTTACATTTGTTCGCTACAACTGATCTTGAGAAAAATTATCGTGTTAATATGAATGTGATTGGTTTGGATGGTAAGCCGCGTGTTCTACCACTAATTCCGATGCTTAAAGAATGGTTAAGCTATAGGATGCAAGTTGTGACTAATCGTTTAACCTGTCGTTTTGATAAAATTATTGTGCGTTTGCATGTTTTAAAAGGGTTGTTAATTGCCCTTTTAAATATTAACGAAGTAATTGCTATTATTCGTGAGTATGATAAACCTAAACCATTGTTAATCAATCATTTTAAGTTGAATGCTATTCAAGCAGAGGCAATTTTAGAGCTAAAATTCCGCCATCTTGCAAAATTAGAAGAAGTTAGAATTCTAACTGAACAACAAAAATTAGTACTAGAGAAAAAACAATTAGAGTTATTACTTTCAAGTAATTCACGTCTGAAGAGTTTGATTAAAAAAGAACTAAAGATCATTATTAAAGATTTTGGCGATGAGCGTAGATCTAACATTAGAAGTAATGTAAATGTTGCTCAAGCTTTTAGTGAGGATAATTTAGTGCTTGCTGAAAATATCACCGTTGTTCTTAGTAGTAAAGGTTGGGTACGTCGTGTGAAAGGCCATGATATTGATCTCACTGTACTTAATTATAAGGTAGGTGATAGTTATTTGACTAGTGTGAAAGGTAAAAGTAACAATATGGTAATTTTTATTGATTCAACAGGTAGATCATATTCATTACTTGCTCATTCATTATCTAGTGCACGAGGACAAGGAGAGCCGTTAACAGGAAAATTAAGCCCCCCTTCAGGGGCTCAATTTGTTGATATTATAATAGGTAAAAATAGTCAAAATATTTTGTTGTCTTCTAATGTAGGATATGGGTTTATTGCTACTATTGATAATTTATTGTCTTCAAGACAAACCGGAAAAGTTTTTCTTTCTTTGTCTAAAGGCGCGCAAATAATGCGGGTTATTAATGTGGATGATGTAGATAATCAGTTAGTTGCATTAGCAACCAATCGAGGGCGTTTATTAGTATTCTCAATATCTGAATTGCCTGTTCTATCCAAAGGTAAGGGAAACAAGTTAATTCAAATTCCTGTTAATGGTGCTAAGACTAAACAAGAAATTGTAGTAAGTATTTGCATTTTGTTTGAAACTCAAAAACTAAGAGTTAATGCAGGTAAGCATTATTTGACCATTAAGTTTCAAGGTTTAAATAATTATATAAGCAATAGAGCGCATCGTGGAAAGCTTTTGCCTAAAGGTTATCAAAATGTTTCCTCCATTAAGGTAATTGATTAAATCAAAATATTTTGGATAAGTTAATAATTTCCCTATCAATCCAGTGTGTAATTTTAAGCAGATAATAGGTATAATCATTGTTTTTACCAATTTTTCCGAAAATGTTCGTCCTAAAAATTGTTACCGATTTTGCATCAGCTCATTCACTTAGGAATTATCCAGGTGATTGTTCGCGTCTGCATGGTCATAATTGGCAAGTTGAAGTAATGGTTGGTTCTAAAGAATTGAATAACAGTGGTATTGTTATTGATTTTAGAGATATTAAAAAACAAACTAAGATTGTTGTGAAACGTTTAGATCATCAATATTTAAATAAGATAGTTCCTTTTGATAAACTTAACCCTACTTCAGAGAATTTAGCAAAATATTTCTTTGATGAAGTAGGGCGACTAATTAATATTAATAATGTCAAGGTCAAGGAAGTGACTATTTGGGAGACATCTAGAGCATCTGTCACTTATTCCCAAGGAGATTTATGAGCGCAACTCATTTACCTGATACACAAAATAGTGCCGATACTCGTCACATTATTATTGACAAAGTTGGCATTAAAGATATTATTCATCCTATTACTTATATTAATTGTGATGGCAATAAAATGCCTACAATAGGTATTTTTACTATGACAGTATCTTTGCCAGAACACGTTAAAGGTACGCATATGTCGCGTTTTATTGAGATTCTAAATGAAAATTCTTGTGAGTTTAGTGCGTATAATTTTGACCAAATTATTGAGAAAGTAAGAGAAAAGCTTGAGTCAGATACTGCACACATTACGCTCAACTTTCCTTTTTTTAGGAAGAAAAAAGCTCCGTCTTCAGGAGTTAAGTCAATGATGGATTATCAAGTGACTTTATATGGTGCTTTAAATAAAGGTGAGGTAGAAGTAATGATAAAAGTTGTGGTGCCTGTCACCAGTTTATGCCCTTGTTCAAAGAGTATTTCTAAATATGGAGCGCATAATCAACGTTCACATATTACTATTAAAGCTAAAGTTTCTAAAGGAAGCACTTTACATATAGAAGATTTAATTGATTTGGCTGAACGAAAAGCTTCGTGTGAACTTTATGCACTTCTTAAAAGAGATGATGAAAAAATAGTAACTGAAAGAGCGTATGATAACCCTGCATTTGTTGAGGATTTAGTACGTGATATTGCGGTTGATTTAAATGCGGATGATAAAATTAGTTATTATTGCCTTGAGTCGGAAAATTTTGAATCGATTCATAATCATTCAGCTTATGCACTTATTGAAAATCTAAAATGCTAAAAAGAATCTTAACTAAAATTAGTAATATTCGTATCACCAAAGCGGAATCTATTACACCGCCAATAGGGTTTATTAAAAAATATCCAGTCAAGAAGTCACAATCTAATTTTATCATCGACTCAAGAAAAACCATTGCCAATATTATCTCTGGTAAGGATAAGCGTTTATTGGTTGTGGTTGGACCTTGTTCCATTCATGATTCGAAAGCTGCTCGAGATTATGCATATCGATTGTTAGAAATAAAAAAAGAATTAGATCGGGATTTATTTATTATCATGCGTGTTTATTTTGAAAAACCACGTACTACGATTGGTTGGAAAGGACTCATATACGACCCTGATTTAAACAATAGTTTTGATATGGAAAAGGGTTTTGATTTAGCTCGAAGTCTGTTATTAGATTTGTCAAAAATAGGTATGCCAAGCGCAACAGAATATCTTGATTTAATTACCCCACAATATATATCTGATTTAATTTCATGGGGCGCAATTGGTGCACGAACAACCGAAAGTCAAACCCACCGAGAATTAGCATCTGGTTTATCTTGTCCAGTAGGATTTAAAAATGGTACAAATGGCAACATACAAATTGCTATTGATGCGATTATATCGGCTTCAAGCACACATATGTTTTGGTCAATTAATAAAAAAGGAGTAGCAAATCGCTACACTACTATGGGTAATTCAAATTGTCATATTATCCTCCGTGGTGCTGCTGATGGACCTAACTATAGTAAGCAAAGCATTGATAACGCCACTAAACAATTAATAAATGATGGATTATTAGGTAGAGTTATGATTGATTTTTCTCATGCTAATAGCAAGAAAAATTTTAAAAACCAGATGCTAGTGGGTGATGAAATTGCAAAGCAATTGAGTTTGGGCTCAAATAAGATTTTTGGTGTGATGATTGAGTCTAATATCAATGAAGGTGCTCAAGCAGTAGGTGAGTTAAATTCGTTAGAGTACGGTATTAGTATTACTGATAGTTGTCTTGGATGGCAAGATACTGAAAAACTTCTTAAAATATTATCGTCATCAGTTCAAGCAAGAAATACGTAGTATCAAGTTATGATATCTTACTTTTTTAATAGAAAGTTTTGTGTAATAAAATTTATATTTATATTCAAATTTGTTAAAATAAAAGGAAATAAAAGAAAGTCTTTTTGTTATGTCTAAGTATACTGAAAATTCTACTAATTTTGAGTCAAATTTATCAATAGTTACTATTGAGAGCGAGATGCGTAACTCTTATCTGGAATACGCAATGAGTGTTATTGTTGGGCGTGCATTACCTGATGTTCGGGATGGACTTAAACCGGTTCATCGTCGTGTACTTTACGCTATGGACGTATTGGGTAATGACTATAACAAATCTTATAAGAAATCAGCTCGTATTGTTGGTGATGTGATTGGTAAGTATCATCCACATGGTGATACTGCTGTGTATGATACTATTGTGCGTATGGCGCAATCATTTTCAATGCGTAATATTTTAATTGATGGTCAGGGTAACTTTGGATCAGTTGATGGTGATTCAGCTGCTGCTATGCGTTATACAGAAATTCGTATGGCTAAACTTTCTCATGAGTTATTGCAAGATTTAGAAAAAGATACGGTTGATTTTATTGATAATTATGATGGGTCAGAGTCAGAGCCTTCAGTGCTACCAGCACGTGTACCTAATCTTTTGGCTAATGGCTCATCAGGTATTGCTGTAGGTATGGCAACTAATATACCGCCTCATAACCTAAATGAGGTGATTGAAGCTTGTTTAAAAACTATAGATAATGAAAATATTACTATTGATGAGTTATTAGAAATAATGCCAGGTCCAGATTTTCCAACGGCAGGTATTATTAATGGTACAAGTGGTATTCGTCAGGCTTATGAAACTGGTAAAGGAAAAATTTACTTACGCTGTGTGTCTCACATTGAAGGGGAAGAGAAACGAAGTATTATTGTGACTGAGTTGCCTTACCAGGTCAACAAAGCCAAGTTAATTGGGAAAATTGCAGAACTTGTTAAAGATAAGCGTATTGATGGCATTACTGGACTTCGTGATGAGTCTGATAAAGATGGAATGAGTGTGGTGATTGAATTACGTCGGGGTGAAGTACCAGAAGTAATACTTAATAATTTATATAAATTAACTGAAATGCAAACCGTGTTTGGTATTAATATGGTGGCAATTGACAAGGGCATACCCAAGTTAATGACTTTAAAAAGTATTTTAGAGGCATTTATTGCACATAGGCGCGATGTGGTGACTCGTCGTTCTATTTTTGATTTGAATAAAGCCAGAGATCGTGTACATTTATTAGAAGGTTTGTCGGTTGCGTTATACAATATTGATAACATTATCGAACTTATAAAGTCCGCACCAAGTTCAACAGATGCAAGAGCAACATTGATAGCTAAAACTTGGCGGAGTTCAGTGATTTTAGAATTAGTTGGTAATCGTGATATGGCAATGTTTAAGCCAGAAAACTTACCAAAAGAGCTGGGCTTACAAATGAATGGTGATTATCAATTATCACAAAAACAATCGCAAGCTATTTTAGATTTAAAACTTCATCGTTTAACAGGATTTGAAAAAGATAAAATTTTTGATGAATTTAATGAATTGTTAGAGCGTATTAAATATTTACTAGATATTTTACAAACCCCTGAAAGACTTATGCAAGTTATTTGTGAAGAGTTAATAGATATTCAAAGCAACTATGGCAATTCCCGTATGACACAAATCTTAGAACATAATATTGATTTGACACTTGAAGATTTAATTGTCCAAGAAGAACGTGTGGTTACTTTGTCCAATGGTGGTTATGTGAAAGCGCAATCTTTAAGTGATTATCATGCACAATATCGTGGCGGTAAGGGTAAATCAGCTACTAAAGTAAAAGATGAAGATTTTGTTGATCAGCTATTTATTGCTAATTCTCATGATATAGTTTTGTGCTTTTCATCCTTTGGCAAGGTATACTGGCTTAAGGTTTATGAGTTGCCAATGGCATCGCGTATGTCGCGTGGTAAGCCGATTATTAATTTATTGCCACTAGAAAAAAAAGAAATAATTAATGCTATTTTACCAGTCTTAAAATTTGATGAAAATCATTTTGTCTTTATGGCAACCAGTAGTGGTACCTGTAAGAAAACAGCACTTACTAATTTCTCAAAACCGCGTAAAGGCGGTATTATTGCTATTGAATTAAGAAATAATGACAAACTTATTGGTGTAAAAATTACCTCAGGTGAGCACGATATCATGCTATTCTCAGCTAATGGAAAATCTATTCGATTTAAAGAATCAGATGTACGTATTGTAGGGCGAACTGCTATTGGTGTACGAGGTATTAAATTAGTAGATAGTGATAAAGTAGTGTCTCTTATTGCTACTAATCAAGATAGTCCAGTTCTAACAGCAACTGAAAAAGGTTTTGGTAAACGTACGCGCCTTAATGAATATCGTGTTCAATCAAGAGGCGGTTCAGGTGTTATTTCTATTAAAACTTCAGATAGAAATGGTAAAATTATTGGAGCTATTCAAGTAAACAATGAAGATGAAATGATGTTAATTTCTAACAAAGGTGTTTTAGTTCGTGCTAGAGCAGCTGATGTTTCTATTATTGGTCGTAACACTCAAGGCGTGATATTGATTAATATTTCTAAAGATGAAAAATTAGTTGCTATTGCAAAGGTTGTTGAAACAGAAGATGATCAATCTGAATCTAAAATTAAAAATTACGTAAAATAATAATTTTAACTATTGTTAAAATGTTTGACTTTGTCAGTTTTATGCAAAGAAACTCATGTGTTGACTCTAGTTGACTGACTGGTTGGGTTGATGATTATTGTTACTTTTTATATTTAATTAGTTTTTACTCCTTGTTATTAAATACCATCATTTAATGTTCTCTGGTTGCTGAAAAAACTAAGTTAGAATGACGCTCTATGGTTAATTGTAAGTTGACATTAGATGGCGCAAGATAAGTGAGCATGCCTTTTGCATCAACAGCAATATTATTACCTGCTTTAATCTTAAGTTGCTCGATATCCTTGTTATCACCTGTTATCCAACGTGCTGTTACAATGTTAATAGTTTTAAATTGACAATGAACATCATATTCATATTTTAAACGGTGTACTACCACATCAAATTGTAAAACACCAATAGCACCGAGAATCTGTGATGAGTTGATAATTGGACGAAATATTTGGGTTGCTCCTTCTTCTGAGAGCTGATTTAAGCCCTTTTTAAAGGCTTTAGCTTTGAGTGGATCTTTAAGTTGGGCTATTTTAAAAATCTCTGGTGCAAAGTTTGGAATACCCTTAAAAGTGAGTTTTTCTCCTTGAGTAAATGTATCACCAATGCTAATGCTACCATGATTATGAATACCAATCACATCTCCAGCGTAAGCTACTTCTGTTAGAGTG
Source organism: Candidatus Vesicomyidisocius sp. Agig_15_S12 (assembly GCA_021730225.1). Classification (GTDB taxonomy): domain Bacteria; phylum Pseudomonadota; class Gammaproteobacteria; order PS1; family Pseudothioglobaceae; genus Ruthia. The sequence continues at coordinate 678,913 of CP072532.1, read as the reverse complement.
CGTTTGTGTGACATAAAGGTAACTGCATTACTGATTTTTATTTGTTTATTGGTTGCTACTTGTAGGACTTTTATACCTTTTTTATATTGCCCACTAACTATACGCATAAAAGCAAGACGGTCATGATGTTTTGGATTCATATTAGCTTGAATTTTAAAGATAAAGCCGGTTAGCTTAGTTTCATTTGGAGTGACTTTACGAATATTTGATTCTCTGTTTTGTGGTGTAGGTGCATACTTGATAAAGCTATCAAGTAAATTTTGAATACCAAAGTTTGAAATGGCTGAGCCAAAAAATATTGGTGTTTGTTTACCAGCTAGAAATTTATCTAAATCAAATGGAATTGTAGTTTCATGAATAAGTTCAACCTCTTTACGCATTTTATGCGCTATATTTTTTCCTAAAATTTCATCAAGTTGAGAATTGTTAATGCCGTTAATAGTAATATTTTCACTAATTTCAGAATTCTTTCCTGTTTTATATAGATAAACCTTATCCTCAAGTAGATGTATAACTCCTTTTAAACGCCTGCCCATACCAATTGGCCAAGTGATAGGAGCACATTCGATATTAAGCATGGTTTCTATTTCATCTAGTAAATCAATTGGTTCCTTGCCTTCTCGATCTAGTTTATTGATAAACGTTAAAATTGGAGTATTGCGTAAACGACACACTCTCATAAGCTTGATAGTTCGCATTTCCACCCCTTTGGCTATATCAATAACCATTAGTGCTGAATCTACTGCTGTAAGGGTACGATAGGTGTCTTCAGAAAAGTCTTCATGTCCTGGTGTGTCTAATAAATTGATTATATGATTATCATACTCAAATTGCATGATGGATGAAGTAATGGAAATTCCTCTTTCTTTTTCTATGTCCATCCAATCGGATGTTGCATGGGTTTTAGCTTTCCTTGATTTGATACTACCTGCTGTTTGAATTACACCTGCGTATAACAATAGTTTTTCTGTAATGGTAGTTTTACCAGCATCAGGGTGAGAAATAATAGCAAAAGTTCGACGTTTGGATATTTCGTTCATCATATTTTAATAATCAGTTTAATGCCAGTTTCATTAAACATTTCTTGTGAAAGTTTAATACTTTGATTCCAATTATCTAATTCTTTTGAATTTTCAATTACTACTCTTTTAATGCCAACTTGAATAATGCCTTTGGCACATTCTGAACAAATAGGTAATCCATAAACATATAAAGTTGCTCTATCAAGCGAGGTACCGGAGTATGTGGCATTATAAATGGCATTCATTTCTGCATGAACCACGAATTTGTACTTAATTTCTCTATTATTATATCGTTTATCAGTATCATGAATTCCTCGTGGAAATCCATTAAATCCCTGAGAAAGTACCTCTTTTTTACGGCCAACGGTAATTGCACCTACTTGTGTAGAAGGGTCTTTTGACCAGGTAGAAACTTTTTTTGCTAGTGATAAGTAACGTTCGTCCCATTTATCCAATATGTCCATATTTAATGTATTTTAATTGATGATAAGCCAATAAGTACCAGAACTAAAGTAACTATCCAAAAACGCACAATAATTTTTGGTTCAGAGATATTTTGTTTTTCAAAGTGGTGATGAAGTGGTGTCATTAGGAAAATGCGCTTTTTATATCGTTTGTAGTAGCTTACTTGAATAATCACGGATAAGGTTTCAGCTACAAACACCCCTCCCATAATAAATAGTAAAATTTCTTGGCGAATCATAATGGCAATTACTGCTAAAATTGCTCCTAAAGATAATGATCCTATATCACCCATAAATATTTCAGCAGGATAAGTATTAAACCATAAAAATCCTAAACTTGAACCAATGAGCGCTGCACAAATAATAAATAATTCGTTGATACCTGGTATATACGGCATATTAAGGTAATTTGAGAAGTTATAATTACCACTAAAATAAGCAAAAATAGCCAATGCTCCTGATATAAGTATAACTGACATAATGGCAAGCCCGTCTAAACCATCAGTTAAATTAACCGCATTAGAGCTTCCAACAATGACAAAAAATGACAATATCAAAACATCAAAAATACTTAATGGTAATATTATATCATTAAAGAATGGAATAAGCAATTGCGGTTGAGTAGTTTTTTGAGAAATGAATATTATCCAAGTGCTAATTACAATAGCACTCAATGATTGAGTTAAAAATTTTATTGAAGAACTTAACCCATTTGATGATTTATGCTTTATTTTAAGGTAGTCATCCGTAAAGCCAATTGCACCAAATATGATAGAAGTTACAATAATAATCCATAGATAGATATTAGACCAATCGCCCCAAATTAAAATACTAACTATAAATGCAAATAAAATTAATACACCACCCATGGTTGGTGTACCTGCTTTGATTAAATGTGATTTAGGGCCATCAGTCCTAATTACTTGGCTAATGTGGCATTGTCGTAATCTTTTAATAAAAATACGACCCAATATAAGACCAATAAATAACGCACTTAGCATGGCTAGTAAAGCCCTAATATTTAAGTAATTTAAGACGTTAAATTTGGTATCAAATTGAGTAATAAAGTTGATTAATTCTAAAAACATAAAATTTAGTGAATATCGTTAATTGATAGAAATTCTAACTTAAAAATTAAAATACTATTTTATAGAATAGTAACACCTGTGCTATTGCTATAGATTTGGCTAAAAAGGACAATAATTATTCGCTTTTCACCTTTATAGAATTTTAAACCCATTGTGAAAAGACATTTCAGTCTAGATGTTTGAGTATTAAACCCACAAAATTAATCACTGTTAGTGGTGTTTTTTCTAACTCAAGTTTGACAATAATACCACTTTGATTGTTGTGTAAATTTGGATATAACCCCTATTCTAATGTAACTTGCGATGGTAATAAAATAATTAATATTAATAGATGTATCACATAAACCAAATATGGCTGGTGAAAAACAATTATGATACCTAATCTAATTAAAAAAGATACCAACAATACGGTAAAATATATCTTAAATGTATTATTGCAATAGACCAGGAGAAGACTATGTCTTTACTGATTACAGATGAATGTATTAATTGTGATGTTTGTGAGCCAGAATGCCCTAATGATGCTATTTATATGGGTGATGAAATTTATGAAATTGATGGTAATAAATGTACAGAATGCAAGGGTCATTTTGATGAGCCTCAATGTGTTGAAGTCTGTCCAGTTGATTGTTGTTTGCCTGATCCTGATCGTGTTGAAACTGAAGAGGAATTATTGGCAAAGATAAAATAGTGAAAATTATCTATTCTTTGATTGATTTATTATAAAAATTTAATACATGAGTTAATTAAATCTAAATTTGTATTTTTTGGTTAAGTGTCCCATATTAGGACCAACTTTTTTTTGTTAAACCCGTATAATATAATCCTTTGTCCTTTAACATCAGATTTGGTTTTATTTTTATAAATAAAGTTCTTGAACTTAACTAATACTTAACTAATATATTAGTGTTCAATTAGAATTGATTTATTAACTATTTTTACTTCTTTCACTGTAAATATGACTTACTTTACTATTTTCTTAAAATTTCCTTAAGTGCTGATAGGCATAAAACAATATTTTCTTTTCTTGAGGAAAAACCCATTAAACCGATACGCCAAATTTTACCAGTATAAGAACCAAGACCTGCACTAATTTCAAGATTATAATCATTAAGTAGGATAGAGCGAATTTTTTCGTCATCATAACCTTTAGGTATAAGCACAGAATTTAATTGTGGTAAGCGGTCTTTTTTATTCACTAAAAAATTAATATCCATTGCTTCTAAACCATTTTTTAATAGTTCGTGATTTTTTTTATGGCGCACCCAAGAATTCTCAACGCCTTCTTCTAATATCATTACCAATGATTCGTGTAAACCGTATAACGTATTAACAGGTGCAGTATGATGATAAGTACGTTTACTGCCTCCATTCCAATAGTTCATGATTAAATTAAGGTCTAGAAACCAACTGTTAACAGATATTTTTCGTTTGTTGAGTTTTTGAATGGCACGCTTACCGAAGCTAATAAGTGAAATACCTGGCATGGCGGATAAACATTTTTGTGTGCCTGAATAAATTGCATCAATTTCCCATTCGTCAACATACAACTCAGTACCACCTAAAGAAGTAACTGCATCCACAATAGTGATACAGTCATATTGGTGTGCAAGTTTACATAAGATTTTGGCATCAGATTGAGCACCTGTTGAAGTTTCAGCGTGTACAAAAGCGACAATTTTGGCATTTGGGTTATTTTTTAAAGCATGTTCTAGCTTGTCAGCACTGACTGCTTCACCCCAATTATCTTTAACAATAATTGCCTCGCCTCCCAAGCGAGTTACATTCTCTTTCATACGCATACCAAATATGCCGTTAATACAAACAATCACCTTATCGTTAGGCTCAACTAAATTAGTGAAGCAAGCTTCCATTCCAGCTGAACCAGGCGCTGATATAGGCATGGTTAATTTATTATCGGTTTTAAAGATAGTTTTTAAGCCTTCTTTGATTTCATCCATCATAGCTACAAAAACAGGGTCAAGATGTCCAATAGTAGGTCTCGCCATAGCGGATAAGATTCTTGGATGTACATCAGAAGGACCTGATCCCATGAGAGTCCTTACTGGTGGATTAAATGATTGCATAATTCTTTTTTCTTTAATAAATTTAAAGAAACTATTATAATTGCTTATATATGACAATTGTTAATCAATTATCTCGTGCCTTTCCTAAGGGTATTGTACTTACGTCTAAGGAAAATACACGTCCATTTGAATGTGATGGTCTAAGTGTGTACAGGCAAAAGCCTTTGGCAGTAGTATTGCCAGATGATATTGTGCAAATTAAGCAAGTATTAAAAATTTGTAAGATTAATAAAATACCAGTTGTAACACGGGGTGCAGGAACGGGCTTATCGGGCGGGGCGACGCCACTTGAAAAATCTATTGTTTTAGGGTTGTCTAAATTAAATAAGGTGAAATTAATTGATGTTGAAAATCAATTGGCTGTGGTTGAGCCAGGTGTAAGGAATATTGCTATTAGTGAAGCAGTTGCACAATATGGATTGTATTATGCTCCAGATCCATCTAGTCAAATTGCTTGTACAATTGGTGGTAATGTGTCTGAAAATTCTGGTGGAGTGCATTGTTTAAAATATGGGTTAACAGTGCATAATGTCGAAGCAATTAGAATGTTAACTATCGATGGCGATGAATTAATATTATCTTGTCAAGATGATGGGTTAGGACTATTGGCACTAATGAATGGTTCTGAAGGTTTGTTAGGTGTTATTACTGAAGTTACAGTTAAGCTCACGCCAAATCCTGCATTTGTTAAGATGGTAATGGCAGGGTTTGATTCTGTTCGAGATTGTGCTAATGCAGTGACTAATATTATTAAGGCAGGTATTATTCCTGCTGGGTTAGAAATGATGGACAGTTTTGCTATTAAGGCAGCTGAAGGATTTGCTAAAGTGGGTTATCCACTAGATGCTAAGGCGTTATTACTTTGTGAACTTGATGGCATACAGACACAAGTTCAATTAGAGCTTGATAATGTGTTAAAAATTTTATCAGGAGCATCGACTTTGAAAGTATCTGAAAGTGAAGAAGAACGACTTAATTTTTGGAAAGGACGTAAGTCTGCTTTTTCTGCAGTAGGTACGCTATCTCCTGATTATTATTGTATGGACGGCACTATTCCGCGTCGTCATTTGGCGGATATGTTGGAAAAAATTCACAAGTTGAGCAAGAAATATAAACTTAGAGTTGCTAATGTTTTTCACGCTGGTGATGGTAATTTACATCCACTTATTTTATATGATGCTAATGTGACAGGAGAGTTAGAAAGAACTGAAGAATTTGGTACTGAAATTTTAAAACTTAGTGTGGATATGGGAGGTACAATTACGGGTGAGCATGGTGTCGGTGTAGAAAAATTAAATGCTATGTGTCATCAATTTAACACACAAGAATTAGAAATTTTTCACAAAATTAAACACGTTTTTGATGAGAATTCATTACTTAATCCTGGCAAAGCAGTGCCAGAATTACATCGCTGTGCTGAGTTGGGTGCGATGCATGTACATCGTGGTGAATTACCATACCCAGAACTAGAGCGTTTTTAATGGATTCGAGACTTCAACAGTTACAAATTTTAGTTAAGGAGTCTAGTAGCTTACATATTAAAAGTACATTGCTAGATTATTCTGGTATTGTGGAATATTACGCTGAAGATTTGGTAATTAGTGTTAAGGCAGGTACATCAATTGCACAGATTAAAAAACAACTTAAAATAAACAATCAAGCCTTATCTTTTTATACTGATAATGAAGATATAAGCATTGGAGCTGCTTATGCTCAAGGAGCTCAAGATTTGTCAGATTGCGTGTTAGGAGTGAAGATTATTGACGGTACTGGGACGTATTTAAATTTTGGTGGTCAGGTGATGAAAAACGTAGCAGGTTATGATGTGGCGCGTTTATTAGTTGGTTCAAAAGGAAAGTTGGCTTTAATTATGCAAATTAGCTTTAAGGTAATGCCAGCTACTTATATTAATCAATTAACGCCTCCTATTAAGCGTAAAAATAATTCAGTATTACACCAACAGATTGAGAAAAAATTGAAACAGGTTTTTGATCCTAGAGGGATTTTTAACTAATGCAAACGATAAAAATCAGCAATATGGAAGCTAATAATATTATTAGAAAATGTGTACATTGTGGATTTTGTTTGGCTACTTGTCCGACTTATCAATTATTAGGTAATGAATTGGATTCACCTCGTGGACGTATTTATTTGATTAAATCGGCCTTAGAAAATCATCATTTTTCTAAGCAAAGCATTATCCATTTAGATCGTTGTTTAACGTGTAAGTCGTGTGAAACTACTTGTCCATCAGGCGTGGAATACGTTCAATTAGTGAATATTGGACGTAAGCTTGTAGAACAAAAACGTCCACTTTGGCAGAAAGTATATAGATATTGTATCCGCCAATTTTTGACTACTCCTATTTTCTTTAATCCAATTGGATTTATTTTTAGACATTCTCAAATCAAAGGAAAATCTATCAAACCTATTATAAAAATTGGTACGGTTTTGTTGTTAGGAGGTTGTGTGCAACCTATTCTTGCGCCTAATATTAACCATAGTATTAAAAATATTCTAGCAAAATTAGGCTATGAAACTATAGAAACCCCACAAAAACAATGCTGCGGGGCTATTGACCAACATTTAAGCGTTAATCATGATGCCTTGATTCAAATTAAGAAAAATATTGATGCTTGGTTTAAAGTTAAGGCTGAGATGATTATTGTCAGTGCTAGTGGTTGCGGATTAATGATTAAAGATTATGTGTCTATGTTTGAAAGACTAGATCCTTATTATCAAAAAGCACAACATATTGTTAATAAAACAAAAGATATTGCTGAATTTTTAGCTGATAAAAATTTAAATCAGCTTAATTTAGAAAGGGTTAATATTATTTATCATGAGCCTTGTACATTACAACACGGTCAACAATTAGGAGGATTGGTTAGTTCTATTTTAAATTCACTTGGTTATCAACAAACTCCTGTTGTTGATTCGCATTTATGTTGCGGTTCTGCAGGTACGTATTCAATTTTTCAGCCAAAATTATCAAAACAACTAAGGACTAACAAGTTAAAATATTTACAAATAGCCAAACCTCAAATGATAGTTACTGCAAATATTGGTTGTTTAATTCATCTGCAAAAAGAAGCAAAAATCCCTGTCAAACATTGGGTAGAATTATTGGACAATTAGGCTTAATAAATTGATATAAATACTTATGAGAAGAAGAAGAAAATTAGATCCTAAAATTTATGAGTTAAATATAGAATCATTTTCTCATGAGGGGAGAGGGATTGCACATCTTGAAGACAAAGTAATTTTTGTGAGTGATGCATTACCGGGTGAATTAGTGATTGCTAATCGTACATTTTCATGTGCAAAATTTGAAGAGGCTGATGCTAAAGAAATATTAAAACCAGCAGGCAATAGAATGAAACCAAAGTGCGATGTATTTGGTATTTGTGGTGGTTGTTCATTTCAGAATTTATCCAGCGAAGACCAAATAAAAGTTAAAAGTAGATGGTTAAAAGAGGTATTTGCTAGGCAGGCTAAAGTTGAACCGGAAACTTGGCTAAAATCTCTTCAATTTCAAAGTTGGGGTTATCGTCGTAAAGCTAGATTAGGTATTCGATATGTTGCTAAAAAAGACAAGGTGTTGATTGGGTTTAGAGAAAGAAAATCTTCATTTATCACTAATATGAGTCGTTGTGAGGTGTTGCATCCATCAATAGGGGAACATCTTGAAGTACTTGCTAATTGTATTGAAAGACTTAGTATTAAATCTAGTATTCCGCAATTTGAAGCGGTAATTTCTGAGAGTGATATAGTACTTATTTTAAGACATCTTGAATCTTTTAGCGTAAAAGATAAAAAAGTATTAGCAGATTGCGCTCAAGAATTGAACATTACTTTTTATACCCAAAGTGCTGGTTTAGATAGTGTAAAACCATTAGATGAACCTGCTGTACTAACGTATTCACATTCTAATCATAATATTATTATAGAATTTTTACCCATTGATTTTGTTCAAGTAAACTTTAAACTTAATCAACAAATGGTTAGTCTAGCAGTAGAATTACTTGAACTTAATGAATCTGATAAGGTGATTGATTTATTCTGCGGTTTGGGTAATTTTACTTTGCCAATTGCAAGATATGCTAAATATGTAGTGGGTATTGAAGGTGATTTAGGATTGGTTGAAAGGGCAAAGTATAATGCTGAAAAAAATAGCATTAATAATGTTGATTTTTATAAGTCAGATTTATGTAAAGAAGTGGTAGATTTTGAATGGTTTAAAGGAAAGACTTATAATAAAGCATTGATTGATCCATCTAGATCTGGTGCAATTGAAATTGTAGAATTATTACCTAAATTAGGTATAACAAGATTGGTATATGTATCATGTAATCCTGCAACATTGGCTCGTGATACGCTTAAGTTAATTGAAGTTGGGTTTACGCTTGAAACGGCAGGGGTGATAGACATGTTCCCTCAAACTTCTCATGTGGAGTCTATTGCTTTATTTACTAAACGATAAACATTAATATTAACATTCAAATTTTGGATTATTACTAAAATAATGTCTTGTATAAATCCTACTAAATTTTAATTGACGGCATGATAGAGGTAGAAGCTGTCAATTGGACGTTTGAAATTGGTGAAAACATTAGTAATAATGAAAAACTAGGTGTTATACTTATTTAGGCGTTATACTTATTGCTAGAATACGAATAGGTTAAATTTATTTAAAATAATTATTTACTAAACAAGCTAATAGAGACTGGATATTAATTTGAATTAGATAGCTTGATAATCCTGATTGGGAGTTCTAATAAGAATGAATTTTTTGTCTCTATAAAATATTTTATATGCTTATCATCAAATGATATTATAAATAATCTTGAATGGAGTAATGTGAGTAATTGTAATTATAATAGTATGTTTTGATTGCAATGTTAGGCGAGTAAAATATTAAATACTTATTTAGATAAACTCATGTTGTTTATTTTTTTTAAAATGGTATTGCTAGCGTGTTCCTATATGTGATTATCGGGGTTTAGTAATGACTTTATTAATTAAAGATATTCGTAAAGTTAATAAAAATTCGTTTATTGCTGTTGATTACGAAGGTGGACTGATACAGCGTTTAAGGTAAGGGTTTACCCATTTATTAGCTATGGAAATATTGGGATTATTGTGTAATAAATATATAAATATAGCTATAAATAAAGTATTTTCTTGTGGTTTTGTATTGGCGTATGAATTACTAGATATTGTCGTAGATTGTTCTTTTGCATCTGTGGTAGATGTTAATTACGATACCTACTAAGTTATTGATAACAGAGCTTTTCATTTTAATTCTTATGTATTATAAAATTATCAGGTAGTTTTAATTAATGGAATGCATAAAGTGGTGGGGTATGAAGTGTTGTCGGTAAGCATTTTCTGGGTATGAATTTGTTATAGTAGATTTACACTTGACTTTTGCTAGTAGATAATGGGTTTATAAATGATTTATTACGAGATATGAAACTCTTAAAGAGTAAATTACTTATGGACTTTATTAACTTTATGTTTACTCGTGTTGTTTATACTCAAGTAGATTATAAGCCCGCATGGCTTTTCAGTTAAATGAATTAAGGATATTTTACATAACCAGTTTAAGTATATAGGTGTTATTTTATTGATGATTTATTTATGCAAGGTGTGTGCTTTATTTAAGATATACTTGATAGAGTAAAAGTATTATTAGGTAGTGGTTTTGATTTAGTGCTTATATGTAATTATCTAGAATTGGTTATGCAAATTTTTGATAAAAATTGGGGTATGAGTGATAAATTACAATGAATAAAAGGTTTTTATAAATTTAAACCTGATAAAACGAAGAGTCAGAAATATTTAGCAACTATTTAGAGATTTATTATGAATAATGATAAAATACAAAAGTTTGAAGTTAGTCTTTTAGATGTAGTTAGAAAAACCCTCATTGCTGTTGCTAAAGATACTATCACTAGGCCAGGATTAAAACATCCTCTTAGTAAAGTAACACAAGAAATGATAACTGATTGTTTAGATATTGTAACTAGTAGACAAATTGCTATTGAAAAGTCATCAGGCATTCACACTAATATGAAACCAATTTATACAGATAAGCAAACGGTACAAAGTTTCTCAATTGACGATTTAAAGAAAACCTTAAATTAAACAGTTTATTTTGGTAAATTTATATAGTTTTTGGTTTCATTTAATCACATATAAATAGAAAGGACTTATGCTATAACTAACTAATACTTTTTTACTTTATTGGTAGTGATTTATTACTATTTTTTGATTTTTTATATGATAGAACGGTATAGGTTAGATAAAGATAGTGTTAATTTATTCACATTCTAACTATCTTAAAGAGGTATCTAATACTATAATAATAATTCAATTTTTTAGTCAGTTGGTTGGGTTTGTCTTTAATATGAGTATCAAAAAAGTTATAGTGTAATAGGATGAAGGATGAGCTGTTCAGTTATACAAATTCTAAATTTGCATAGGAACTAATCAACCATTTTATACTTCCTGATTGTTTAAATTTTATCTGTATTCTAGAACTATCCCCTTGTCCTTCAAAATTTAATACCGTTCCTAATCCGAATTTGGTGTGGTTAACTAAAGCACCAATATGTAATTTATTATTAGATTTAGGTGTAATATTTTGACTAAAAATATTTTTATTATTGTAATTTTTTATTGTTAAATCAAATTTAACTTTAATCCTATTTAAATATTCATCTGGAATCTCGCTTAGGAAACGTGAAGGATCAGCGTATAAAAGATGTCCGTGTAAAAATCTTTTTATGGTGTAAGATAGTGACAGTTTTTTCATGGCACGGGTCATGCCAACGTAGCATAATCGCCTTTCTTCATCTATTAAATGCGGCTCATCTTTGCTTTGCCTAGAGGGGAATAAACCTTCTTCCATGCCGCTTAAGAATACATAAGGAAATTCTAAGCCCTTAGCTGAATGCATAGTCATAAGTTGTACACTTTGATTAATAAGTGCATTAGTATTACCACCAGAATCTATCGATGCTAAAGAAATAAATCCTATTACTTCATTCATATCATTATTCTGTTTATATTGTTTAGCTGTGGTTATTAACTCCTCTAGATTTTCTTTTTTATTACTATTTTTATCATTAGAATAATGCGCCATTAATCCTGATATATTGAGTAAGTTTACTATTTTTTCAGATAAATCTAAGTTCTTTGTATCATCTTTCAGTTTCTTAATTAGGTTGGTAAATCCATTTAATGCATTCGCAGTACGAGTTGATAGTGTAGATGATATTTGTATGGTTGCTTGAAAAAGACTGACATGGTTGTTTTGTGCAAATGTACGTATTTTGTTAACTGTTGTATTTCCAATACCACGAGTTGGGAAATTAACCACACGTTCAAAGGCAAGATTATCATCTGAGTTTTCTATCAAACGCAAATAACTTAAAGCGTATTTAATTTCAGCACGTTCAAAAAATTTTAAACCACCATAAATAATATAAGGAATATTGTATTTTATGAGCGCCTCTTCAAAGACACGAGATTGGGTATTAAGGCGATACAGAATGGCACAATTATTGGGTAATGAGCCATTAGTGATTAATTTCTGGATACTACTGACGACATAGTTTGCTTCATCTATTTCAGTTTGCGCCTTATATATATCAATTAATTCACCATTGCTAGCATTAGTCCAAAGAGATTTACCCATACGACTAGTATTGTGAGCAATTAAGGCGTTAGAAGCCGTTAGAATATTATTTGTTGAACGATAATTTTGTTCTAAACGAATGGTTTTAATGGGAGCAAAATCTGTGCATAATTTAGTAATATTTTCAATATTTGCACCGCGCCAGCCATAAATAGATTGGTCATCATCACCTACACAGAATATTTTATTGTTACCACTAAATATTAATTTAATCCATTTGTATTGGATCATGTTAGTGTCTTGAAATTCATCAATTAAAATGTGCTTAAAGCGATCTTTATAGTGATTAAGTAAGTTTACGTTATTTTTTAATAACTCATAACTACGTATCAGGAGTTCTGCAAAATCAATTAAGTCATTTGTTTTGCAGTGTATTTCATAAAGCTCAAATACTTTAAGACTTTTTTGAATAAAATAGTTGTAACTAGAGTCAATATCCTGTAGGCGAATACCTTTGTTTTTTTGATTGTTAATAAATTGCTGAACCTTTTTAATAGGAAACTTAGATTCATCAATATTATTTTCTTTCATGAGGTTTTTGATGATGCGGAATTGGTCTTTTGCATCTAGAATTTGAAAGTTATAAGTTAATTGAGCTTGTTCATAATGAGTGCGTAATAATCGGTGTGCCAAGCTATGAAATGTTCCAGTCCACATACTTGTAATAGGACGTCTTAATAGCATACTTAATCTTTCACACATTTCAGTAGCGGCTTTATTGGTAAAAGTAACGGCTAGAATAGCATCAATGTGAATATTTTTTTGTGTTATTAAGTAAGCAATTCTATGTATGAGAACTTTAGTTTTACCACTTCCCGCACCCGCTAGTATTAAAGCGTTTTTTTCATTATTTAGTGTAACTGATTGGTATTGTTTGTTATTTAGACCATTTGTTATTTCAGATAAATTCATTATTTTTTTCTTGTCTTATAGGGTTAAATGGTTATAATATTATCCTTCTCTTATGTCATTGAGAAATGAGTTGGCATAAGTAAACAAAATTATAAACATTATTTAAGGAGTGTCAATAATGACTTACTATGCAGGAGTTAAAAAAATGGAAGAAATGGGTGTAAACGATAACTATATACAGGGTTGGGTATCTGGTTTTTTAAATAATCCAGAAATTGAAGAGCAAAGAATTACTAATGAGTGGAAATCAGGTTATGAAGATGGGAAAGAGCATACAGACGTTAATTTTATAAACTTTTGCTAAATATATGGAAAATAACTGACAAATATTATGGCTAGATATGCCCTTAAAGGTGCTAATAAAAGTAACATTTTTTTTAAAACAAAGATGTTTAAAGACCGTGCTTTTCCTATTAAAATTCCCTTAGAATTTGCACGATTAATTGATAAAAGAAATAAGAATGATCCTTTACTAAAACAAGTCATAACTCCGAAAACTTTATTAAAAAGTACAAGTTTTAGTTTATCACCACTAGAAGATGAAAAATACTCTCCTGTGGCTGGACTGATACACAAATATCCAAATAGAGTGTTATTAATTGCATCTCAAGTGTGTGCGATTCATTGTCAATTTTGTTTTAGGCAAAACTTCAATTATGTTGAGCATGATGCTATTAGTAATTGGGTTGAGATCCAAAACTATATTATTAACGATGTAAAAATTAATGAAGTAATATTAAGTGGTGGTGATCCGTTGAGTTTGAGTGATGATAAACTTGCGACATTGATTGATAATATTGCACATATTGCACATATTAAAACACTACGTGTTCATACACGTAACGCTGTTGTAGAACCTAGTAGAATAACTAGAAAATTAGTAGAAATATTTAATCAATCAAGATTAAATATTGTGATAGTGTTACATATAAATCACGCACAAGAATTATCTGTTCAATTTTCACAAAAAATTATAGAATTAACTCGTGTTACTTTACTTAGTCAATCAGTATTATTAAGAGGTGTGAATGATTCAATAGAAGTGTTGACTGAACTTTGCTTGAGTTTGTTTGATTTAGGGATATTACCCTATTATTTACATATGTTAGATAAAGTTCAAGGTGCACAGGATTTCTTAGTTAGAGATGACTATGCTATTCAATTACATCAGCAATTAAAGAGCAACTTAAGTGGATATCTAGTCCCTAAGTTAGTGCGTGATAGCGGCGGTAGTTATTCTAAAGATTGGCTACTTTGAAATGGCTTTTTCTAAATCTTCCATGTTCATTTCACCTATTTGGTAATCAACTAAATTACCATTTGGCTCATAAATATAGGTTGTTGGCATACCAACTATTTCGCTAAATTTTTTAAATTGAGTTCTATTTTTATCATCAAAAAGGATAATAGGGTAATTTATCATAAATGTATCAGTAAACTCCATAATAGCTATTTTATCGGCTTGCTCATAGTTAAGTCCTAGAATAAGGATTCTATCTTTGTTCTTTTCATAAAATTTAACAAAAGTTGGAATTTCTTTTAAACAAGGTGGGCACCAAGTTGCCCAAAAGTTAATTACTAAGTATTTTCCTTGGGCGGATTTATTAGTATATATGTTGTCATCAAGATCAGTTAGAGAAAAATTAGGAACTTTGATCTTTTTTTCTTCTCTCCATATATCATTAGTAGATCTTACAATGTCATTAATATTGATTGCTTGAGCAATATTCAAAATTATAAATAGTAAGTATATAAAGCTAAATTTAATAATTTTATTGCTTAATTGAAATAGGTAACTTGTAGGTATAATGTAATTTTTTGTCATATTTATTTAGCTATGAGTATAATAATTTATCACAATCCAAAGTGTTCTAAATCAAGAACAACGTTAGCTATTTTAGAACAAAAAAATGTTGATTTTGAAATAATTAAATATTTAGAAAATCCACCAACTAGAAGTGAACTCAAGCAATTATTAATTGATTTAAATCTTGAAGCTAGATTATTAATACGTAAAGGTGAACTTGAATATAAAGAAAATGGTTTAGATGATAAGGATTTAACTGAAGATCAATTAATTAGTGCCATGGTTAAAACACCGAAATTAATTGAAAGACCTATTGTAAGAACAAGTAAAGGGGTCGTGATTGGCCGTCCACCTGAAAATATTTTATCCATTCTCTGAAACGAATAATACTTATTTATAGAAAACCTTAGTCAATAAATAAGGTCGATATATGACCTTTACGTGCTTCAATATTGGAGTAGTAAACATCGTCTAAGTTTTTAACTACTGAATTTTTAACTATATCTACTTGTAATAAGTTTTGACTCCATGCACTTAGGTTTGTAAGCCCGTCAAATGATAAAGTGTTGTTGGTAAATTTATTAATCCAGCTTAGACGCATAAATATTGGTGCAAAGGTAGCATCAATGATTGAAAAATCATCGCCATTAAAAAAGTGTGTATTGTTTTTAACAGCTTCAATTTTGCTAAGTTTATTAAATAAAGATTTTCTTGATGTGTAGAATTTTTCCTTATCACCTGTGATCACATTAAATAGATCATCAAATAGAGCTGATGAGAATTGAATCCATGAACGATTTTTAGCCTTTTGAATAGGGTCACTAGGATGTAGATTGATTTTGCTAATATCATTAATAAACTCAGTAATTACAGAGGATTCAAAGATAATTTTATCATTTGCTTTTAATAATGGTACTTTTCCAGTTGGGGAGAGTTGTTTAAACCAATTAGGTGGATTTATTGAGTTGATGTAATTTAATTTAAAAGTAAGTTTTTGCTTGTTTAACAGAATAATAGCACACTGTGCAAATGGACAAAGTTTAAAGCTAATCAGTTCTAGTTTCATAATTCCTCGAATGGGTTATTGTGTTGTTACCTATGATAAGCGCGATTAACGGGTAATGAATAGGCGTAATAATTTTTTTCAGCACTATCAGTTATTAAATTAGAGTCTATTGTAGCTTTAATAAATAACTTGCCTTTTAGTTCTTTAATAGTGTTATTAATAACTTTTAATTGTTGTCTTAAATTCATAAGACACTAATATAATTAATGATAGATTCTGGTAATAGTCCAGATAATTTTTTTTGACTATTTATTCTATCGTGAATAGTGCTTGAAGAAATATTAAGCATTTGATTATTTGCAAAAAAGATAAATCCTGTCTTTTGTTTTGTTAAATCATTGATTGTATTAGTTAATCTAAAACCATATTTTTTTTGATGCGTTAAGACATTAGGTCTAGATATTATTACTAGGTGACAGTATTGATAAAAATTTTGACATTCTTCCCAACTACTAAGTGTGTTAAAACTATCCATTCCCATGATTAAACAAATAGAATTATTTTGATATTTTGATTGTATGTATTTGAGTGAGTTGATAGTGTAAGAGTTTTTATTTTGCTTAACTTCTATAGTATCTATTGAGAGTGTGTTAAATTCCTTAATAGCTAAATGTAACATATCCATACGTTGATTAATACTAAAATTAAGTTTTTTTTTATGTACGGGTTTAGCACAAGGCATTAAAAATAATTTAGATAATCTAAGTTTAGCTTTAAGTTGGGTAGCATTTTTTAGATGTCCGTAATGAATTGGATCAAATGATCCACCAAAAAAACCAATTATTTTAAACAACTTAGAATGCAAACTTTTCGTAATACTCATAATATATCCTTAATTTCTGCTTGGGTTAATGGACCTGTAGGATAAGGAATTTTTCCTTGTTGCATGCTATTTACGTAATTAACAAAGTCATCCTCATTGTCAAGTAATAAGAAAGCATTTCCTTGTTTTTGCTCACCCATTGTTGTGTTAATTTTTGAGCCGTAGTCATGTCCACAATGTAGCATAACATCATTATCGATATATTTTAGTTTTTGCATGGAGTCGAATAATTCTTTAATATTACCACCAGGTAATGAACAATGCCCTGCTCCATAAACAAACAAAGTATCGCCAGCAATAATATGTCTATCTAATAAATAACAAATACCACCAGCACTGTGTCCTGGCGTATTAATAATTTTAGCTGTTGTATTGCCGATAAGAATAATGTCGTTGTTTTTAACTGTTTCAGGTAAATTATTAATTTGTAAATAAGGAATCTCATTAACACCTACTGTTATTTTAGCGCCAGTTGCTTCTACAATTTCATCAACGGCATTGGTATGGTCAAAGTGCCAATGAGTTAGCCAAATATCAGTGAGTGTGTAGTCTTTATCGTGTATTCTTTGAAGAAATAATGGTGCATTCCATGCTGGATCAACAATGGCACAGGTTTTTGTACTATGGTCAAAGATAAAGTGAATAGAGTCTTCTAAAACACCAATATGATAGAGAATTTCTAGTGTATAAGTTTTTTCTTTAAAGGTTTGTATATTCATGTTATTATTTTAACAATTATGTCTTGACTATTTTAACTTAGAGATTATAATTTAAATTTTTTGTTGATAGGTTAGTAATTTAATAATGTTTTGTGGGGCTATAGCTCAGTTGGGAGAGCACGATACTGGCAGTGTCGGGGTCAGCGGTTCGATTCCGCTTAGCTCCACCATAAGCAAAAATATTATGTCGCCTTCGTCTATCGGTTAGGACACAAGGTTTTCATCCTTGTAAGAGGAGTTCGATTCTCCTAGGCGATGCCATATTTTAAGTAAGTTTTGATAGATTAGGGATTATTACTAAAGTAATACTAGTAAATTCTGACTAGTACAGAAGATTATAATATCCATACTTTGATAGACATTGATTTGATAGACATTGAGAGTTTAACCTTATTACTTTAAACATTTAGTTACTGAAGTATTATGTGGGTGTTATAACAAGTCACTCAAGCATCAATATTGATGAATACAGTTAGCAAGATAGTAGATTATAATATTTAGGAGATCATATATAAAAATTAATGGACAAGGCAATGGATGATATTAATCTAGTATACTAAAATCTAGTATACTAACCTTTGTATATAGTCTCTTTGTTTGTTTGTATATAGTCTATAAATAAAATTTATAGGTTTGTTAGTATTATTATTGTAAATATGATAGCCATGACACCTAAGGCAACTGTTATTTTAGCTAATATAGTCCAAATTTTTGAGCCCGTGTAACGATTAGCAGCGTTCCACGTACCTATCATTTGACATACGTTATATGTTAAAGCCACTAATATAGTAATAATAACTAGTGCTATAGATTCGGATGTCTCAACTCCTAACATTACTATTTGCCCAATAAATCCTACTAATACACCATAGAACCAATATGTTTTAGCTAGACCAAAATCGCCATCAATTAACTTCTTAAAAAAAACTTTTTGTATTTCTTGCATATTATCCATATATTAATTCCTATTATTTCATTAAATAGCTGTTCCAGCTGATAAAACTTAATTGTAAACTAAATTTTGTAATACTTTACAAGATTGTAACAAAGTATTAGGCAGTTTAACTTAATAATATAAGTCAAATTACAGTGATAATTGTTGCTATATCTAGATTTGATTTAAGAATAATAATATAAAAAGTTCAATAGTATTACAGAGATATATCTGTTATTTATAGAGACTCTATTTATTTTTCTTATAAGAAAAATGGATTATAACAAGATTAATTGTTATTAGACAGATAATAAATTAGATTATACAATAGAGAATAATTACTAAATTTATATTCGTATCTGCTTTACTTTATCCAAAGTAAAGAAAGTACACGTTACCTTTGTCTATTGGTTAGAATCCAAGGTGTTTATCTTATGAAAAGAGGAGTTAGATTCTTCTAAGTGTGATTCTTTTGTCTGTTTGTAAAAAATTTATTCTATTTCTTTAAATTTATCCATTAAAATACCTCTGTCGCGTTCGTCTAGCCTGGCCCAGGACTCTAGGATTTCATCCTAGTAACAGGAGTTCAAATCTCTTACGCGACGCCATTTTATATTTATGTGAGTGTTGTATCAACATGGGCTTATTAAGTATTATTATTCCAAATCGATTCATTAGTCAGCGGTTTGATGTTGCAATGGCACAAATGTTACCTAATTATTCACGTACCAAAATCACCCACTGGATAAAATCTGGTAATGCTTTAATTCATCGTAAAACGTTTAAACCTAAAGAAAAAGTTCTAGGCGGTGAGATGGTTAATTTATCAATTAAAGCTAAAAAAGCTAATGCGTGGCTAGCAGAAGATGCTACCATTGATGTGGTATATGAAGATTCAGAGATTATTGTTGTTAACAAGCCAGTAGGTTTAGTAACACATCCTGGCGCAAGTAATTGGACAGGAACACTTGCTAATGCATTGTTACATTATGATTCATCTTTAGCTAATCTTGATCGAGCTGGTATTGTTCATCGCTTGGATAAAAATACTTCAGGATTAATGGTTGTTGCACGTAGTGAATATGCACAAAAATATTTAACTGAGCAGTTACAAACTCATAGTATTTCACGAGAATATTCAGCCATTGTATATGGTTATATGATTTCTGGTGGTAGTGTTGATGCACCAATAGGACGTGATCCTAAAGATAGAATTAAACAAGCAGTGGTTAAAGATGGTAAAGATGCTCTTACTCATTATCGTATTATTGAACGTTTCACACACCATACCCATGTTAAGGCAATTTTAGAAACAGGGCGTACTCATCAAATTAGAGTACACTTATCATTTATTGGACATCCACTTATTGCTGATCCAATATATGGGGGTAAAGTTTATTTTCCAAAAAAAGCAGATAAACAATTAACAAAGGCACTTAAAAACTTCAATCGTCAAACTCTTCATGCTAAAAAGCTCACGCTTATTCATCCAATATCTGGTGAATTAATGTCGTGGAAAATACCATTACCACAAGATATGCAAGATTTATTACAAGTATTGGCTGAATTTGATGCGTGCTGATTAGAATTTTAAATCAGATATTAACTAAATAAAATATTGAGCATATTATTTTTTGTTATAGTATTTTTACTTATTATTTTTAAGTGTGCCACTTGCACTAAAGCTCATCTCTTTAGTGGATGTATTAAGATGGTAATAATGTAGTGATTTTTGTTTGCGTTGTTTTTGTTGTACTATACATCCTATAACTGTAAATTCACCTTTAAGTTCAATATCATCATATTGTGTATTTAAGCAGATCAAAAATTTTCTTGAACCACGTTCAATATATTGGCGAAAATATATCTCCATATCATATCGTATAACAGCGTAAGCATGATTATGAATTTGCATACCAGGATCAATAATAACAATACAGTTCTCACTAAATTCTGGTGTCATGTATTTACCTAAATTTTGCAGTGCAAATGGCTCAGAGTTAGTTGAACAATTTGTGTTAAATATCTCTTGGGGTGTGTCTAAGTCTGACATTTTTTACAATAGAATGTTGATCGTTGATTTTGCACAAACCTAATTATTATACCTTTGCAACGATAACATTTTTTATTTTTACAGCCATATACAGATAAATTTTGTGTGAAATATCCAGGATTACCATTAACTTGAACAAAATCTTGTAAAGTTGTACCGCCTGCTTCAATAGCTTGAGTTAGGATATTTTTAATACATTGTGTTAAAACATTATATCTAGTTTTTGATATATTTCCAGCCTTGAGTTTGGGATTAATACCTGCCATAAATAAACTTTCGCAAGCATAGATATTACCTATCCCAACTACTATTTTGTTATCCATAATAAAAGCTTTGATGGCTTGTTGTTTGTTTTTTGATTTTTGATATAAATACCCATCATGGAATGATGTTTTTAATGGCTCAACTCCTAATGAGTCTAGTAGTTTATGTGAGCCATCTTTTGAAAATAATACTGCACCAAAACGTCTCGGGTCTTTTAAGCGCATACTTGTTTTATTTTTCAATTGTAATTCAAAATGTTCATGTTTTAATAGTGGTGTGTTTATATCAACCACTTTAATTGAACCGCTCATACCTAAATGGATTATTAAGGTACCTACTTTAAACCTAATTAATAAGTATTTACCACGACGATCAATTGCGTTGATTAATTGATTAGTGAGCGTTGTTGATAAATGTTTAGGAATAACCCAACGTAAATTTTCTCGATGTAGTATCACTTTGTTTACTCTTTGATTGATAATCAAAGATGTAAGCCCACGTTTAATGGTTTCAATTTCAGGAAGTTCTGGCATAAAATAATTTTAAATTAAATAAAATAACCTATTATAATTATCAACTTTAACAACTATGGAGAAAAATATGTTTGATCGTATCAATTTAGTTCAGTGCAAAATCCTTTTAGGTTTTATTCTATCAGTTATTGTATTTTTTAGTTTTAATTATAAAATAGTAGAGGCCCAGAACTTAACACATTATGGCTTAATAGTATGGCTACACGTTCTAGCAGGTATTGTTTGGATTGGTTTGCTTTATTACTTTAATTTTGTTCAAGTTCCAGCTATGGGTCAAGCATTATCAGATACTGACGGCCCTGGTCCAGCAGCTATTGGCAAGTATATTGCTCCTCGTGCTTTATTATGGTTTCGTATGGCGGCAATAACTACTTGGATTTTAGGTTTAGTATTGTTAGCAACAAAAGATGCTATTCTTAGTGCATTTATGTTAGAACCTACTTTTCAAATTATTGGTATTGGTGCATGGATGGGAACTATTATGGTATTTAATGTTTGGTTTATCATTTGGCCAAATCAGCAAAAGATTTTAGGTATGAAATCTGCAAGTGATACAGCAATTGTAGTAGCAAAAAAAAATGCAGCATTAGCATCAAGCGTCAATGTGATTTTGTCTATTCCAATGTTATTAACTATGCTTGCATGGCACTAAAGTAAAAGTTTGTAGTTTAAAAGTATTTGGCTTTCATAGGAACTTTATTGCTATTTTAATAATGCATATATTTGTTTTATGTTCATATAATATATTCTAACTTTAGCATCGAAGGTGGTTTTTAGATTTTCATATATTTTAGATTTTTGTAGTAAATTTGTATATTTTGTATCTTTTTTGTAGAAAAATATTTATTACTTAAAACATATGTGTATAATTTACAACATCTTTGTGTTACTTGCAAAGTAGTTAATGCCATAGATTAAAGATTTCTTTTGGCATACTTTTTTAAATTTTTGGAGATAAAATATGAGAAAACAGTTATTAATTGCTGCTGTTGCAGCAACAATGTCAGTAGCTGCTACAGCGGACATTTCGATTACGGGTGATGCTTATATAAATTTTGCTAAACAAAAAATTGGGGCAGATGATACTGCGAATACCAATCATGATAGTCAGCGTATTCGTCTAAAAGTAGTTGGTTCTGCAGGTGATGCTGAGGTGACTGCCGTCGTACGTAATGATGGTGCAACTCGTGCAAATGATATTGATATTAATAGTAGTAAAAAAGGTCTTCATATGGATAGTCTATATTTAACTACCAAAGTAGGTCCTGTTAATGTTAAAGTAGGGGATTATTGGAGTACAATTGGTTTAGGTGCTCGTTCTTTAGATGCTGCTAGATCAAATGCATTATCTGCATCAACTAAAGTAGGTGATTGGAAGTTAGGTTTATTTACTGCTGATGGTTCTAGTGACAATGGTTCTGATACAACTAATGTAAGTGCTTCGGGTCTATTAGGTCCAGTTTCTGTTGGATTAGTACATAATCCTGGTGGATTTACAAATTTTACTGCTAAAACTACATTTAATGGTATTTTGTTTGCTGTTGACAAATGGAATGATAAAAGAAGAAATATTGTTCATAACGATACAACTCTTATTCACATTGGCGGTAAAGTTAATCACTTTACGTGGGATCTAGCACAGATAAAAAATGATCAAGCTTCTGATATAACTGATTCCAACATCGTTACTAATGGTAATTTTGCACCATTAGGTTCTATGTTGATAGGTAGATCTGCTCGTGGCGGTACAGCAACTGCTGTTGCTGATGTTAGTCATTTTAGTGAAATCTTAGGTGTTGCGGTTAGTACTAAATTAGCAGGTAATATAGTTAAAGCTATCTATA
Organism: Candidatus Vesicomyidisocius sp. Agig_15_S12; assembly: GCA_021730225.1. Classification (GTDB taxonomy): domain Bacteria; phylum Pseudomonadota; class Gammaproteobacteria; order PS1; family Pseudothioglobaceae; genus Ruthia. The sequence goes on along the minus strand of CP072532.1, from coordinate 655,592 downwards.
CTAAAAATACTATGTTTGGTAATGATAAAGTAACAGGTACAGAGTTAATAGTTAGTCGTCCTTTAGGTGGCACTACTTTAACAGCTAATATTGCTAAACTTTCTGATGTGAATACTATTGTGAATGGTAATGCTACTAACACAGGTCTTAGACTTGATGTTAAGTTCTAGATTTTATAGTGGTACAAAAACTAGATTTAATTTTTAAAAGTTTAATCTAGTTAGTTCTCAAACCCCTAGTCTTTATTTTAAGGCTAGGGGTTTTTATTTCTTGTATTTGTTTTAAATTGAAAACCTTTCTGTCTGATAAAATTCAATAAAAAGGTTTTCAATTTAAAACATATAAAAATATGAAAGTTAGAATAACTCTAAAAGTAAGTGGTATAGATGCACAAGATTTTTTACAGGGACAATTAAGCAATGATATTGTTGCCATTGGAGAAAATGAGTGGCAATTAAATGCGTATTGTCAGCATCAGGGAAAAGTGATTGCTTTGTTTTGGGTTACTAAATATAAAAATGATTTTTACTTAAATTTTCCTAAAAGTTTGCAAGATAAAGTCTCCAAACATCTGCATATGTTTGTATTAATGTCAGATGTTAAAATAGTGCAAACCTCTTTTAATACTGACCCACCTATTGATGTAATGAAACATCCTGAAGTGTATTTAATAACCAGTGAAAAATTTGTACCACAAGAGTTAAATTTAGATATTAATGAGTTTGGGGTTAATTTTTCTAAAGGCTGTTATCCTGGACAAGAAGTAGTTGCACGTTTGCATTATTTAGGTAAACCAAAGCGTCGTATGCGGCTATTTGGATGTGAACAAATACTGAAAGTAGGAGATAAATTAATTGCACTTGATTCAAAATCAGTAAAAGCATCAGGCATAGTAGTGCGTTGTATAAAATCATCTGGTAAATTACTGTATTTGGCAACGATTGAGGTTAAATATCAAGATAGCGATATTATATCGAATAACCATAATGATGCTAAATTCACAAGGATTAAAAATGATTAAATTATGTATATTTTTGTTCATGCTATTATCTATGGACGCTTTTGCAACTATCGAGCCGCCGTTAGATCTAACTATTCATTGGGTAGGTTATACGTCACTTATTTTATTTGTATTGGCTTATATTTTGGTAATGATAGAGGAATTTACTCATTTTAGAAAATCTAAACCTGTTATTCTAGTGGCAGGTGTTATTTGGGGTTTAATTGGTTGGATGTATGCTAGCCAAGGATTACCATACTTTGCTGAAGTAGCGCTTAGGCATAATATATTAGAATATGCAGAATTATTCTTATTCTTATTAGTGGCAATGACTTATATTGAAGCCATGCGAGAAAGGCATGTATTCGAAGCGCTTAAAGTTTGGTTAATTAATAAAGGTTTAACTTTTAGACAACTTTTCTGGTTAACAGGATTTTTAGCCTTTTTTATTTCTCCAATTGCTGATAATTTGACTACAGCACTTATTATGGGCGCTGTGGTATTAGCAGTAGGTGCAGGTAATCCTCGTTTTGTTGCTATTTCTTTTATTAATATTGTTGTAGCTGCTAATGCAGGCGGTGTATTTAGTCCATTTGGCGATATTACTACGCTAATGGTATGGCAAAATGGCATTGTTGGGTTCTCTCAATTTTTTAGTTTGTTTGTACCGTCTCTGATTAACTTTGTTGTACCTGCATCTATTATGCATTTTTCTATTAAAAATGAAATAACTACAAGTAATCAAAGTAAAGTTAATATTAAATTAGGCGGTATTATTATTATTATTCTTTTTATTATTACTATTATTACAGCAGTTAGTTTTCATAATTTTTTACATTTACCACCAGCAATGGGAATGATGACAGGTTTGAGTTATCTTATGATTGCTGCTTATTTTATTCGTCAATCTGAGTGCAAGTCACAACAAGAAGGGTTTGATGTATTTAGAAAGATTGCAAATGCAGAATGGGATACCCTATTGTTTTTCTTTGGAGTAATTGTAAGTGTTGGTGGATTAGGGTTTATAGGTTATTTAACATTAGCTTCTGAAGCGATGTATTTATCTTTAGGAGCAACCTATGCTAATATTTTAATAGGTGTTTTGTCTGCTATTGTAGATAATATTCCAGTTATGTTTGCAGTATTAACCATGAATCCTGATATGTCATTAGGTCAGTGGTTATTAGTAACTCTTACAACAGGGGTGGGTGGTAGCTTATTTTCAATTGGTTCTGCTGCAGGTGTGGCATTAATGGGTCAATCAAACGGGCTTTATACATTTGTATCTCATCTTAGGTGGACAGGTGTGATTGTACTAGGTTATGGTTCAAGTATTGGTGCACATATATTAATGAATGCTTCTTTATTTGATGTACCAGTTTGAATCTTATTTATTGGTTGATATTGGTAATACTAGTATTAAGTGGTGTTTGAATGGTAAAATTAATTCAGCTTTTATTACAAAATTTAACATAACTCAATTACCAAAAGTAGATAAAATTTTTGCTAGTTGTGTGGGTGATTGTTATATATTAGACGATCTGAATAATACTCATTTTGTTAAAACTGAACGTATATTTAAATCTGTAGAATGTGGTTATCAAACTCCATCTACATTAGGCTCTGATCGTTGGTTGGCAATGTTAGCTAGTATTGAACATTATCCTAAACAAAATTTGCTTATTATTGATGCGGGTAGCGCACTCACTTTTGACTTAGTATTAGCCAATGGTAAACACCAAGGAGGGCTTATTATGCCTGGTTTGAGTGTATTAAGACGTAGCTTTACTCAATTTTCTAATAATATTCAACAGTTGTCTTTAGGTCTTACTGCAAATAACACTCAAGAAGGCTGGTTGATTGGTACTAGTCAGATGTTGATGTGTGTTATTAACACGCAAATTGAACAACATTTGAATAATTATAGTAATTTAGTTGTTGTTTTGACAGGTGGTGATGCTAAGATAATTGCATTAAAGCTTCATCGTCAAGTTAAACTTCATCAAAATTTAGTATTAGAAGGTTTGTCTAGCTATGTGCAAGCATATAAAACGTTGCACTCAGTCTTGGTATAATTTACTTATTTAATTTAAGTAAAGATAAATAATGCAAGACAGACGGGTTTTATCAGGTATGCGCCCTACAGGTCAGCTTCATTTAGGTCATTATCATGGCGTTTTGAAAAATTGGCTAGTGCTTCAAAATGAATATGATTCTTACTTTTTTGTGGCTGATTGGCATGCATTTACCACGCATTATGCAGACAAGATGAATTTAAATGTCAATGTTATAGAAATGGTAGTTGATTGGCTTGCTACTGGTATTAACCCAAATACTTCAACAATTTTTGTACAATCCAAGGTGCCTGAACATTCAGAACTACATTTGTTGCTTTCTATGTCAACACCTTTGAGTTGGTTGGAACGAGTGCCTTCATATAAGGACCAGCAACTAAAATTACACATTAAAGATTTAGCAACTTATGGATTTTTGGGTTATCCATTATTGCAAAGCGCAGATATTTTAATTTATAAAGCTGGACTTGTACCAGTTGGTGAAGATCAAGTAGCTCATGTTGAATTCACACGTGAGGTAGCTAGACGTTTTAATCATCTTTATGGTCGTGAAGTTGATTTTGAAAAAAAAGCTGAAATTAGTATTAATAAAATGGGTAAAAAACAAGCTAAAATGTACCGTTTACTACGTAAAACCTATCAAGAAACAGGTGATGATGAGGCTTTAATCAAAGCGCATGCTTTATTACAACAACAAAATATTACTCTGGGCGATAGAGAAAGACTTTCAGGTTATATTGAAGGTGTAGGTAGAATTATTTTACCTGAGCCTGAATTATTATTAACTAAAGCATCAAAAATGCCTGGATTAGATGGTCAAAAAATGAGTAAATCTTATTGTAATACAATTTCCTTGCGAGATACTCCTAAACAAATACAAGTTAAAATTAAACGTATGCCAACTGACCCTGCTAGAATTAAAATAATTAATACAGGCAACCCAAAAAAGTGTCCAGTGTGGAAACTACATGAAGTGTATTCAAATGAATCAACCTGTGACTGGGTAGTTGAAGGTTGCACTAAAGCCAAATTTGGTTGTATAGAATGTAAACAGCCTATTATTAATGCTATTGAAGAAGAGTTAATTCCTATGCAAGAACGTATTGCTAAGTATCAGTCAGATCCAGAACTTATTAAACAAATTATTTTTGAAGGTTCTGAAAAAGCTAGAAGTATTGCTAAGGAAACTATGATAGAAGTGCGGGAAGCCATGGGTATTAATTACTAACCATGGTTAATAGAATACAAAAACTTATTGCAAATGCCGGTTATGGTTCTCGTCGTTGGGTGGAACGTTTAATTGAGCAAGGACGTATTGAGGTTAATAATAAAATTGCCATTATTGGTGATAAGACTGAAATAACCAGTCTTGTTAAAATTGATGGACGGAAAATTGATTTAGGTCGCTATGTTGAACAAGAAACAAAAGTTATTATTTTTAATAAGCAAGCAGGGGTTATTTGTTCAAATAGAGACGATAAAGGACGTAAGAGTGTTTATAGTTTTTTACCTAAAGAGTCACGCTGGATTATGGTAGGACGTCTTGATTTAAATACATCTGGTTTGTTACTTGTTACTAATAATGGTAATTTAGCTAATAAACTTATGCATCCTAGTTCAGAAATTGACAGAGAGTATGCTGTTAGGGTCTTGGGTCGAGTTAAGAATAAGGATTTAAAAAAACTCACTCAAGGTATTGTGCTTGATGATGGCTTTGCTAAATTTAACCAAATAACACTTGGAGGGGGAAAAGGTGCTAATCGCTGGTATAAAGTTGTACTTAGAGAAGGTAAGAAACGTGAGGTGAGGCGTTTATGGGAGGTTTTAGGATTTAAGGTATCACGTCTTATTCGTATTCGTTTTGGAGAAATTCGTTTGCCTGATAATCTTAAGGCTAATCGATATGATTACTTAAAACCTGTACAAATAAAGTTATTGTTTAATGCTGTGGAGTGATATTTAATTCTTAATATTACTTGAATTTTTATAGGTTTGTAAATAATCTCTATTATTTTAGTAGTGGATTATCTGTTTTCACAATTTAGTACTATCACGTATAATTGTACTTCTAATCTTTATTTTTTAAGCGTTAATGGCTGATTATAAATCTAGTTTAAATCTTCCCTTCACCCAGTTTTCTATGAAGGCAAATCTTACTAATCGAGAAGGTAAGTTTTTAAAAAAATGGCAAAATAATAGGCTTTATGATCAAATTCGTAAACAAAATCAGGGTAAGCCAAAATTTGTTTTACATGATGGTCCTATTTATGCAAATGGAGATATTCATATTGGTCATGCGGTGAATAAGGTTTTGAAAGATATGATTGTTAAATCAAAATCTTTATCAGGTTTTGATGCGCCATATATTCCAGGTTGGGATTGCCATGGATTGCCGATTGAGCTTAATGTTGAAAAAAAATATGGTAAAGTAGGTATTAAGATTGATGTCGATACTTTCAGATACAAATGTAGAGAATATGCTGATCAACAAGTAACTAGGCAAAGTCAAGATTTTCAACGTTTAGGTATTCTAGGTGATTGGGATAATCCGTATTTAACCAAAGATTTTAAATATGAGGCTGATATTGTCCGTGCTTTAGGCCAAGTTGTTAAAAATGGACATGTGTATAAAGGGCATAAGCCTTTACATTGGTGTACCGAATGCGGTTCTGCTTTGGCAGAGGCAGAAGTTGAGTACAAAAATAAACAATCAGAAGCAATTGATGTTAAATTTAGAATCATTGAGGATTCGGTCTTTAATGTAAAAAAACCAGTTTCAGTTGTGATTTGGACAACAACGCCTTGGACGTTATCTGCTAATGAAGCCGTAGCGCTTCATTCAGAGTTGAATTATGTGTTGGTTGATGTTGGAAGTGAATACTTGTTACTTTCTCAATCCTTAGTAGTGGATTCAATTAGTCGTTATGATATTGAAGTTACTATCGGTGAACGGATGTTTTCTAGTAATGAATTAGAAGGATTAAAAGTACAACATCCTTTCTACGATAAGCAAGTACCTATTATTTTAGGTGATCATGTAACCGTTGATTCTGGTACAGGTGCAGTGCATATTGCACCTGCACATGGTCAAGAAGATTTTATTGCGGGGTTAAAATATAATTTACCTGTTGATTGCCCAGTAGATGCTAAAGGGGTATTTTTTAAAGAAGTTTTACTTCTAGGTGGTCAGTTTATTTTTAAAGCCAATGCTAGTGTGATTAGAATTCTTAAACAGACTAACACATTAGTTAAGCATGAATCATTAATTCATTCTTATCCACATTGTTGGCGACACAAAACTCCTATTATTTTTAGAGTAACGTCTCAGTGGTTTATCTCTATGCAACAAAATGGTCTTAGAGATGTTGTTAATAGTGAAATTCAAAAAGTACAGTGGATACCACATTGGAGTAAGAAACGTATTGAACTAATGGTGGATAATCGTCCCGATTGGTGTATTTCTCGTCAAAGATTTTGGGGGGTTCCAATTACTTTATTTGTACATAAAAAAACAGGAGAGTTACATCCAAATACCCAAATGTTGTTTGTTTGTATTGCAAATAGAATTGAACAAGAAGGTATTGAAGCTTGGTTTAAATCTGATGCTAAAGATTTTATTAGTGATGATGTGAATGATTATGACAAAATTACAGACATACTTGATGTCTGGTTTGATTCAGGTATGAGTCATTTTTCAGTATTAAAATTAAGAAAGGAATTATCTAATGTGGCCGATTTATATTTAGAAGGTTCAGATCAGCATCGAGGTTGGTTTCAATCATCGCTAATATCTTCAGTTGCTATTAATAAAAAAGCACCTTATAAAAACGTATTAACCCATGGTTTTGTTGTTGATAAAGACGGTAAGAAAATGTCTAAGTCTCTTGGTAATATCATGAGTCCACAAAAAATAGTTAATAACGTAGGGGCGGATATTTTACGCTTGTGGATTGCTAGCACCGATTATACGGGAGAAATGACTGTATCCGATGAAATTTTAAAACGTTCTGCTGATTCATATCGCCGTATTCGTAATACGATGCGTTTTATGCTAGCAAATATGAATGGGTTTACTCAAAAGAATTTAGTAGATACGAAAGCAATGTTGGACTTGGACCGGTGGATTGTTGCCAAAACGCAAAAAATACAAGAAGCAATTCTTGAAAATTACGATACTTATCAATTTCATTATATTGTTAAGTCTATTAATAATTTTTGTTCTAACGATTTGGGTGGTTTTTACTTAGATGTTATTAAAGATCGTCAATATACTACACAAAAAGATTCGCCAGCAAGGCGTAGTGCTCAAACTGCTTTATATCATATTACTCAAATGATGGTACGCTGGTTGAGTCCTATTTTAAGTTTTACTTCTGAGGAAATTTGGCAAGAATTAGCACCCAATAAGAAGAGTATTTTTTTGCAAGAGTGGTATCTACAAGGAAATACTATTGATAATATTGTATTTGATGATTGTATTATTCATGGAACTATAATTAGCTCACATATTTCTCAAGAACAATGTGAAGGACTTGAGAAATCTGATGATATTTTTACAAGTATTAATATAGCAAGGGTAATTTCTCCGACTATTTGTCAAGCAATTGAAAAACTTAGAAAAGATAAAGTTTTAGGCTCATCATTAGAAGCAGAGGTGGATATTTATTGCAATCTTAAGATTAAAGAAAAATTATCAAAGTTTGGTGAAGAGCTTAGATTTATGTTTATTACTTCTGATGTTCGTTTACATTTTTTTGAAGAAAAGCCTAATAATGCTATTGAAGTAAATAGCGATGTGTTGAAACAAGTGGCTATTGTTGTTGTAAAAAGTGAGCATTCTAAGTGTGTGCGTTGTTGGCATCATAGAAAAGATGTAGGTAGCAATACTAAGCATTCAGAACTTTGTTGTCGTTGTGTTGAGAATGTAGATGGAGATGGTGAAGTAAGGAAATTTGCTTAAATGAAAATACTCAACCTTGATTTGGGAGATAAATCCTATCCAATATATATTGGTCAGAACTTATTGTTTAAAGGTGGGTTATTGACAAAACATATTAGTGGTGAGCAAGTCATGATTGTTACTAATACGACAGTAGCGCCTTTGTATCTTAAAAAGGTACAAAATTTACTTTCATCGTTTGAATTTACACAAGTAATTTTGCCAGATGGTGAAAAATATAAGACACTTGATACGATTAATTGCATTTTCAGTGCATTACTTGAAAAGAGATTTGACCGTAGTTGTACATTAATTGCTCTTGGCGGTGGTGTAGTAGGTGATATGACTGGATTTGTAGCGGCTAGCTATCAACGTGGTGTCAATTTTATCCAAATCCCAACCACGTTATTATCCCAAGTAGATTCTAGTGTAGGTGGAAAAACAGGTGTTAATCACAGACTTGGCAAAAATATGATTGGAGCTTTTCATCAGCCAAAATGCGTACTGATTGATATAGATACGCTTGATACTTTGGATAATCAACAATACTCATCAGGTATGGCTGAAGTAATTAAGTATGGATTATTAGTAGAATACTTAAATTTTTTTAACTTTTTACAAGAAAATATTAAAGATTTAATGGATAGAAAAAAGTCTTTAATAATTGAAATGATTTATCAGTCATGTCAACATAAAATCAAAATCGTTGCTCAAGATGAGTTAGAAATGGGTAAACGTACTTTATTAAATCTTGGACATACTTTCGGTCATGCAATTGAAAATACTCTTGGTTATGGTACTTTTTTACATGGAGAGGCTATTTCAGTTGGTATATTAATGGCAACAAAGCTGTCTCAGCTTGAAGGATATTTGTCTAGCAAGCAAGTTGCTAAGATTCAAGATTTATTAGAAAAAGCTAATTTGCCTATCTCTATTGTTGGTAAAATAGATACTTCTGCTTTTATGAAAGCAATGCTAGTTGATAAGAAGGTGATTAATGGCAATATTCGTCTGATTTTATTAAAAAGATTAGGTCAAGCATTTATCTGTGATAACTATAATAATCATCTCTTAGATCAAGTGGTTAATGAATTTTGCCAGTAGGATAATATGACGGATAAAAATAAACTAAAGGTTGGAGATGATGAAGTAATGATTACTTCTAGTATTTCAGATTTAGAAAAGATGCTTGAAAGTGTTGAAAAACATGCAGATCAACGCACTGACACTAAGTTTGAAAAGTTTTTTTTGCCAGCACTTGCAGTATTTGGTGCTATTATTATGGGATTCTTTGTTGTGATTTATTCAATTACTTCTGATATGACACGTTTAGCCAACTCAATGGATCCAGATATGGGCGATAATATGTCATCTATGGTTAAAAGTATCGATAGCCTGTCATATACTGTTGGAAAAATGACTACTTCTGTAGCTTATATGCAAAAAGATTTTCAACAAGTCAATAAAAATATGAATATTATTGCTAGTAAGCTTGATAATTTAGATTCTATTGCAGCAGATTTAACGCAAGTAAGTTTGAAGATGGATACTTTAGAGCCAATGCTTATCAATATGGAGAAGATGAACAAAAATATGGCAATCATGCAAAATTCTATGCAATGGATGCGGCGTGATTTAAATATTTTACGCTCCTCATTTTCTAAACCGCTTAGAATTTTTAATAGTATTCCAATGTTGTAGTTGTGTCATTATCTGAAAATCAGGTAAGTCAAATTGCTCATCTAGCATGTTTATCATTAAATGAAGCACAACTTAAGGATAACACACAAAATTTAAATGCTATTTTTAGTTTAGTTGAACAATTGGCTAATATTGATACTGATGGTGTTGAACCAATGTTTCATCCGTTACATATGTTACAACGTCTTAGAGAAGATGTTGTTTCTGAGAAAGAGCAGTTAGCATTGTTTCAATCCATTGCGCCAGAAATTAGAAATGGCTATTATTTAGTGCCTACTGTTATTAAATAGCATGCATACAAAAACTATTGTCGAACTGTATAAAGGTCTTAAAAATAAAGATTTCTCTTGTGTTGAATTAACACAATACTATTTAAGTCGTATTAACCAATCAAGGTTGAATGCTTTTATTACAGTAACTGATGAATTGGCATTAGTACAAGCTCAAGTAGCAGATGATAAAATTGCATTAGGTAATGCAAGTATATTAACAGGTATTCCATATGCTCACAAGGATATTTTTTGCACTAAGGGAGTTAAAACCTCAGCTGGCTCTAAAATGTTAGATACCTTTATAGCTCCTTATAATGCAACTGTGAGTCAGAAGCTTAACCAAGTGAATTTAGTCATGTTAGGCAAGACTAATATGGATGAGTTTGCAATGGGTTCTAGCAATGAGAATTCGTTTTATAACGCGGTTAAAAATCCGTGGAATTATTCAAAAATACCAGGTGGTTCATCAGGTGGTTCAGCGGCTAGTGTTGCAGGCGGGTTAAGTTGTTTTGCTACAGGGACAGATACAGGCGGTTCTATTCGACAACCTGCAAGTTTATGCGGTATCACAGGATTAAAACCTACTTATGGCCGGATATCAAGATATGGCATAATTGCTTATGCATCAAGTTTTGATCAAGCAGGGGTAATGACTAAAACATCACAAGATGCAGCTATTGTATTAAATGTTATGGCTGGATTTGACGAAAAAGATTCAACCAGTTCTGAACAAAAAGTGCCAGATTATACAACTAATCTTAATAATTCGCTTCAAGGGTTAACTATCGGATTACCAAAAGAATTCTTTTTATCTGGCCTGGATAATGAAGTGGCTAATAATATTATGTTTGCTGTTAAAGAGTTTGAGTCTATGGGTGCGACTGTTAAAGAAGTATCGTTACCCAATTCAGTCTATGCTATTCCTACTTATTATATTATTGCATCTTGTGAATGTTCATCAAATTTATCACGTTTAGACGGCGTTAGGTACGGATATCGCTCTAAGGAGTCGAAAAACTTAGAAGATTTATATTTGAGTTCTCGCTCAGAAGGATTTGGAGAAGAAGTTAAGCGTCGTATTATGATCGGTACTTATGCTTTATCAACAGGTTATTATGATGCTTATTATCTGAAAGCACAGAAAGTACGTCGTTTAATTAGTAATGATTTTAAAAAAGTATTTGAAAAAGTTGATGTAATTATGGGACCAGTTTCTCCTACAATTGCATTTGATTTAGGCTCAGTGAAAGACCCCGTTTCTATGTATCTAGCAGATATTTATACACTTAGTGTTAATTTAGCAGGTTTACCAGGTATGAGTATTCCAGTAGGTTTTGCACAAAATTTACCAGTAGGATTGCAATTAATTGGTAATTATTGGTCAGAATCTAAACTACTTAATATAGCGCACCAATTTCAATTACAAACTGACTGGCACTTAAGAATACCACAGGAGTGTTAGTATGGAATGGGAAACAATTATTGGTTTAGAAATTCATGTGCAATTAAATACTAAATCTAAGATTTTTTCATCTGCTTTAACTAAGTATGGTAAAAGGCCTAATTCACAGGCTTGTGCTGTTGATTTGGGGTTACCAGGTGTTTTGCCTGTTCTTAATGTTGAGGCTGTTAATAAGGCAATTAGATTTGGTGTGGCGATTAATGCACATATTAATAAGCGTAATGTATTTGATAGAAAAAATTATTTCTATCCAGATTTACCTAAAGGCTATCAAATCTCACAAATGGACTGGCCTATTGTAGGCAAAGGTAAGATTGAAATTATTCTTGGTAGTCAAACCAAAGTAATCGGTATCACGCGAGCACATTTAGAGGAAGATGCGGGAAAATCCATACATGATATGTTTGATAATAATACTGCGATTGATTTAAATCGTGCAGGAATACCACTACTTGAAATTGTTTCTGAGCCTGATATGCGTAGTGCTAAAGAGGCAGTGGCCTATACTAAAAAAATTCATACTCTAGTTCAGTATATTGATATTTGTGATGGCAATATGCAAGAAGGTTCATTTCGTTGTGATGCAAATATTTCTATTCGTCCTAAGGGACAAAAAGAACTTAGCACACGTGCAGAGTTAAAAAATATCAATTCATTTAAATTTTTAGAACGTGCAATTAATTTTGAAGTTAGGCGCCAGAAGGATATTCTTGAAGAGGGTGAGAAAGTTGTGCAAGAAACTCGTTTGTATGACTCGGTAAAAAATGAAACTCGTTCTATGCGCTTAAAAGAAGAAACAAATGATTATCGTTATTTTCCAGATCCAGATTTACTACCTGTTGAGATTTCTAATGAATTATTAGAAAAAGTTAAACAAACTTTACCAGAATTGCCTGATCAGAAAAAAATAAGGTTTGTTGCAGAATTAGGTTTAAGTGAATATGATGCAGATGTACTTACTTCACAAAAATCTTTGGCTGATTATTTTGAAGTTATGCTTGAAAATAATATTGTTAATACTAAACTTTGTGCTAATTGGGTTATGGGTGAATTATCAGCTGCTTTAAATAAGCATCAAATTGATATACAAAATTCACCTATTACTGCACAAGCTTTATTGTTATTAATAAGCCGTATTAGTGATGATACTATTTCTGTAAAGACTGCTAAAGATGTTTTTAAATATATGTGGGATAGTAAAAATAGTGCAGATGAGATTATTCGAGTCAAAGGTTTAAAACAGATGACTAATATAAGCGAAATTGAGGTAATTATAGAACAAGTTATTGCTAATAATACATTACAAGTATCCCAATTTAAATTGGGTAATAACAAAATTTTAGGATTTTTTATAGGTAAAATTATGAAGCTTGCGAGTGGTAAGGTTAATCCTAAACAAGTTAATGAATTACTTAGGAAGAAGTTACTTTAAAAAGATATATCTTACCGCATTGTTTCAATAGTTAAACAACTTATTTTTGTTAATACAAATCAAGATCAAAACGAAAAAACCTCAACAGATCTATTATTAGTATTCATGCAGGATATAAATTTATTTATTGCTCTCTTTAATTAAACAATAGACTGGGTAAAGGTTTAAGATATTAAATAGTTGTTTAGAGGCGGTGCATGGATAAATACTTTATTCAAAATAGTGTGAATGGTTGTTCGATATTGTACTTATCTATAGAAGAGGTTAACATTAATTGTTTTTAGATAAAGTATTGAAATAAGGGTGATTTATATTCAATACCACGCCTAGTAATATTTATTTTGGTTATTTTGGATTGTTTGTTGTATGTGGTTAAATTTTTCAAATAAGGTAAAGAAGTAACTGGCTAATTTTATGATTGAGTATTATCATTAGTTTTTCTAAGATTAAGATATTAAGATGTTGATTTTTTAATGAAGTGGTTCAATAAATGATAATAATTATTTCTCATTATCCTGGTTAATTTTTTTTAGAAGTTTACAACCTACAGTTTGTTGGTTGAGTTGTATTTTGAATTGATGAAGAGAAATTTAGTTTGTGTGAAAAGATAGGCAAGATAATGTATTAATTACACAATTTATTGACATTAAATTTTAACTATATCTTATATAATTATTTAGTATAAGTATTAATCAGTAAATCAGAAGATTTTGATATATTAAGTAAGATTTTGAAATTAACTAGGGTATGGAGTTTTATATTTATGAAATACCAGGTTGGTTGTAATAGTTTGAAATAAGTTGTTTTTCTTAAATAAGACCAGTTATATTAAACATAAATTGTTGAATAATTTTCACAATGGGAAAAATAATCCATTGAAATATACCTAAGAATAATAAGCCTAATAAAATATATAAACCATAAGGTTCTAACTGATTGTATTGATAAGATAATTTACTTGGTAGTAATGAGCTTACTATACGAGCGCCATCGAGTGGTGGCAATGGTAATAGATTAAAGACTGCTAATATCAAGTTAATTTGAATGCCAACCTGTCCCATTTTAATTAGAGATTGATAGCTAATTGTTATTGCTAGTAAAATTATCATTAGCCATATAATTGCCATTATTAAATTTGATACAGGCCCAGCAATTGCTACCCAAAACATGTCTTTTTTAGGTGATCTAAGTGCATTAAAATTAATAGGTATAGGTTTAGCCCATCCAAAAATAAATCCTGAAGTGACATATAAAAAAGCAGGTATTAAAATAGTGCCAATTAGGGAAACATGTTTGATAGGATTAAGTGTGAGTCTGCCCATCATTTTAGCGCTATGATCCCCTAGTCTTGAGGCAATCCAACCATGCGCTATTTCATGTACAGTAATTGCAAATAGTATGGGAATTGCCCAAATTAAAAGTGTTTGAATATCGATCATATGTAAAATTAAATGTTTTTTCTTGTTATTATAGATGAAAACAACGAAGCTTTTAATCCCGACTCAAAAAGAAGCGCCTAATGATGCAAAAATTATCTCGCATCAATTAATGATTCGTGCAGGACTTATTTCTAAATTAGCATTGGGACTGTATTCATACTTGCCAATAGGGATAAGAGTATTACAAAAAGTTGAGAATATTATTCGACAAGAAATGAATAAATCAGGCGCTCAAGAGGTGTTAATGCCAATTGTTCAACCTGCAGAGCTTTGGCAAGAATCTGGTAGATGGGATAAATATGGTGCTGAGTTATTTCGTTTTACTGATCGTCACCAACGTGAATTTTGTTTGGGACCAACGCACGAAGAAGTGATTACACATTTGGCAATGCAACATTTGCGTAGTTATAAGCAATTACCAATGAATTTTTATCAAATTCAAACTAAATTTAGAGATGAAATTCGTCCTCGTTTTGGAGTAATTCGCATGCGTGAGTTTATCATGAAAGATGCGTATTCATTTCATCTTGACGAGGACTCTTTACAAGAAACTTATGAGGTGATGTATAAAACTTATTGTAATATCTTTGATCGATTAGGTCTTAATTATCGTATAGTTTTGGCAGATTCTGGCTCAATTGGAGGGAATATTTCACATGAATTTCATGTGTTGGCAGACAGTGGAGAGGATACTATTTGTTTTTCGGATGAGTCAGATTATGCAGCTAATATCGAAAAAGTTACTTTTTCTCCCCAAGAAAAAACTTGTCAGTCTACAACGGTTGAATCAAAAGTTCTAACTAAGGAAAAAACTAGTATTGAAGATGTTTCTAAGTTTTTGAATGTTAAAGAGGTAAATTGCGTTAAAATTTTGATTATTAAAACTAAAGATGGCTTTAAGGCCTTAGCGTTACGTGGTGATCATGAGTTAAATGAGATCAAAATACATAATTTATTTGGCGATTTTGAGTTTTCAACAAATAATGAAATTAAGAGTTTAGGTTTAAAGAAAGGCTTTATAGGTATTAAAAATTTAGATATTGATTTGATTGTTGATTATTCAGCTAGTGTGTTGTGTGATTTTGTTTGTGGTGCTAACGAGTGTGATTATCACCTAATAGGTGCTAATTGGCAAGGTATTAAATTTATTAATGCTGATTTACGTAATGCTGTAGATGGGGATTATTCTCCAGATGGAAAAGGAAAGTTGATTATTAGGCGTGGTATTGAGGTAGGGCATATTTTTCAGCTGGGTACTAAGTATTCTAGTGTTATGAAAGCTAATGTTATTGGGGAGTCTGGTAAAGCAGTTACAACTACAATGGGATGTTATGGTATTGGCGTAACTCGTATTATTGCAGCTTTTATTGAACAAAATCATGACGATAAAGGGATTATTTTTTCTCAAGCGATTTCGCCTTTTCAAATTGTTATTGTGCCAATTAATTATAATAAATCTACTCGTGTAAAAGCATTGGCTGATAAGCTTTATCAACAATTTGTTAAGGCAAGTATTGATGTTTTACTGGATGATAGAAAAGAGCATGTTGGCATTATGTTTGCTGATTCTGAACTACTTGGTATTCCACATAGAATGGTGATTAGTGATACTCATGCTGATAATGGAAATGTGGAATATAAAGCTAGAAATAAGACAAATAAAATAGAGGTAAAATTTGATGACGCTTTGTCATTTATTAAATCTAAGATTATATAAAAAATTATGATCTGGTGGCAATACATTATTCCTCAGCATTGGCTATCAAAGTTAATGTTTCGTTTTGCACGTATTAAAAATGTTTGGTTTAAAAATAGGTTTATTACTTGGTTTGTTAAGTCTTATCAGGTTAATCTATCAGAGGCAGTACGCGAAAATATTAAAGATTATCAGAGTTTTAATGATTTTTTTACCAGAGAATTAAAACCAGATGCTAGAAAGATTGCTGAAAGTTTGATTGTTTGTCCTGTTGATGGTAGAGTATCGAAAGTTGGTAATATCAATAGTACTCAGATTATACAGGCTAAAAATCATAGATATGATGTTGAACAATTATTGGGTAATGATATTAGAAGTGCTGAGTTTAAAGCAGGGTTTTTTGCTACTATTTATTTATCACCCAAAGATTATCATCGTATTCATATGCCTTATGATGGTAAATTAATTTCAATGAGCTATATTTTAGGTGATTTGTTTTCAGTGAATCAAGTTACTACTGAAAATATAGATGGATTATTCGCTAGGAATGAACGTGTTGTATGTTATTTTGAGACTGAATTTGGTTTGTGTGCATTTATTTTAGTAGGCGCTATTTTTGTAGGTTCAATGGAAACTGTTTGGTATGGTCAAATTAATCCGCCTTTTCAAAATCGGATACAGCATTTTTCTTATTTAAATCAAGCTATTGAACTTAAAAAAGGCGAAGAAATGGGTCGGTTTAATATGGGTTCAACTGTGATTATGTTAATGTCAGACCAAATTAATAAATTTATTTTAAAAGATACTGAAATAGTTAGAATGGGGCAGGCTCTAATTTAGTTATTTTGACTAATTTAATAGTTTGGTTAGAAATTTGCATAATTTCTATTAGTATGTTGTTAATTTTTAAACTAACATCACGTTTCGGAATGCTTTGTAATGTTTCTAAAATTAAGCCATTTAAGGTTTTTGCGTTAGTAACGGATAAGTTTAATCGTAATAAATTATTTAACTCTCGTATATTAATTCTAGGATCAACTAAGTAACTACCATCTTTCTGTTTGGTAATTTCATCAATACTCTCATTTTGGTTTGAAGTAAACTGTCCTACAATTTCTTCTAAAATATCTTCCAATACGATCATGCCACGTACCTCTCCGTATTCATCTACAATTAAACCTAGTCGTCTTTTTTGTTGTTGAAAATGTGCTAATTGGTGAGCAAGGCTAGTACCTTCTGGTACAAAATAAGGCTTGTGAATCAACGCTAACGCATTGTCAATACTGAAATTGCCTTTGGCATATAGATTTACAATATCACGCATATGTAATACGCCAGTAATATTGTCACTTGATGTGTCGTAAGTGATAAGTCTAGTATGTTGTATACGTTGTAATTGTTTTAAAATCTTATCAGGTTTGTTAATATCGATACTAATTAACTCGTGTCTAGGAATCATAATATCTTCGACTTTGACTTTTTCTAGGTCAATAATATTGAGTAACATTTTTTGATAATTAGAGGCAATAACAGGTTTGGCATCGCTAACTACCATTTTTAACTCTTCTGAGCTAACAAGGTTATTGTTTATTTCACTTTTTATACTAAATATTGTCAATATTATTTTTGATAATTGAGCAATTATCCAAACAAAAGGTTTAAATATTTTGATTAAGAACTCAATGATAATGGAGACTGGTAAAGCAATTTTTTCAGGGTTTTTAGCGGCGAATGTTTTTGGTGTTGTTTCTGCAAAAACTAAGATAATAAAGGTTAATGTTAAAGAGGCTAATACAATTGAACCTTCGCCCCATAGCTTAATGGCTAGTATTGTAGTAATACTAGAGGCAAAAATATTAACTAAGTTATTTCCTAATAGGATTGTTCCAATTAGACTGTCCAAGTTATTAAGTAAATGTTCGGTACGTTCTGCATTTTTGTTGTTTCTGCTTAAGACTTTAAGACGATAGCGATTAATTGCCATCATTGATGTTTCAGTACTAGAGAAAAATGCAGAACTTAGTATCAATCCAAAAAGTATAATACTAAGCCAGAAAGTTGGAAGTGATTCCAATTCAATTGTACTAACTTGCTATATATAGTAACAAGTTTAATTTAAATGATTAAAAGCATTAAGTCCTGGATAAATTGCCTGTGTGCCTAATTCTTCTTCAATACGAAGCAGTCGGTTGTATTTTGCTAAACGATCTGACCGAGAAAGGGATCCGGTTTTAATTTGACTGCAAGTACAAGCTACCGCTAAGTCAGCAATGGTGGTATCTTCAGTTTCACCAGATCTGTGTGACATAACTGAGGTGTAGTGAGCATTCATTGCTACTTTTATGGTTGCAAATGTTTCAGTTAGTGTGCCAATTTGATTTACTTTAATTAAAATAGAATTGGCAATATTTCTTTCAATACCTTGTTTTAAGATCTTACTGTTAGTTACATATAAGTCATCACCAACTAATTGAACTTTATCACCGAGTTTCTTAGTTAACAAGTTCCAGCCATTCCAATCATTTTCATCCATACCGTCTTCAATTGAAATAATTGGATAGTTTTCTACCAATTTTGCTAAATAATTAACAAATTCTTCAGAGCTGAATGATTTATTTTCAGATATTAAATTGTAAGTTTTGTTGTCATTATTATAAAATTCTGAACTTGCTGCATCAATACCGATAAAAATATCTTTACCTGCTTTATAGCCTGCGTTATTAATTGCTTTTAAAATAATTTTAATAGCATCTTCATTTGAAGCTAAATTAGGGGCAAAACCACCTTCATCACCTACAGAGGTGCTCATACCTTTAATTTCTAATATTGATTTTAAATGATGGAACACCTCAATACCATAGCGCAGTGCTTCCTTAAAGCTTGGTGCACCTACAGGGATAATCATAAATTCTTGGATATCAATGTTATTATTAGCATGTTCTCCGCCGTTGATAATATTCATCATAGGTACAGGAAGTTTGTAGTTTCCTTCTTGGTTTAGTGATGCATATAATGGTTTGTGTTGTCTATTAGCGTTAGCATGAGCGGCTGCTAACGAGACCGATAAAATAGTATTTGCACCTAATCTTGATTTAGTTTTAGTGCCATCTAAATCAATCATTGCTTGGTCAATCTTGCTTAAATTATTAATATCAAAACCAATTAAAGTATCACAAATCTCTGTATTGACAAATTCAACAGCCTTTAAAACTCCTTTACCTAGATAACGTGATTTATCACTATCACGTAATTCTAGTGCTTCTTTTTGACCTGTTGATGCACCAGATGGAACCATTGCGCTACCTATTGTATCGTCAATAAGAATAACATCCGCTTCAACGGTTGGATTGCCTCTAGAATCGATAACTTCTCTTGCTTTAATTTGTTTAATTTCCATAATTTTGTGTGTATTAATATAATCGTTTATATGGTTAAAAGTGTGTTTAATCTCATTCAAAATGATTGATTTTTTAATGCTAGTAATTTAGTCACTGTTTATATTGTTAATTTTAAAGTATTCTCTTGTTATTTGTCTTTAGTATTTTTAAAATTAGGTTAATTCTCTTTTTGTTGTTTATTTTAGAACTAGACAACTTTGGTTATTATATAAATCAGACTTTTGTCGGAAAATAATTCTGTAATAAAGTATTATTTAAAAAATAAAGATATTGAATTGTCTAATTTATTCAAAAAATGATTTCATTTTACCAAAGAAAGAGTTTGATTCAGGGTGATGTTTTTTACCACATGAGTTTGAAAATTTTTGTAGTAAGTCTTGTTGTTTTTTGCTAAGATTGATAGGTGTCTCAAGCTTGACTTTACAGATAACATCGCCAGAACCGCCATGTTGAAGGTGGGTAATTCCTTTACTACGTAAGCGAAATAGTTTTCCAGTTTGTGTACCTGCTGGGACTTTTATGTTTAATTTATTGTCAAGTGTAGGAACCTCAACTTGTCCTCCTAATACTGCAGTTGCAAAGTCAATGGGTACTTCGCAATATAAATCGCTATCTTGACGTTCAAAAATAGCGTGTTTTTTAACATGAATTTGTACGTATAAATCACCACTAAGAGCACCTCTAATACCTGCTTCACCTTCGCCACTTAAACGAATCCGATTACCTGTATCTACCCCTGCAGGTATCTTGACAGATAGTGTTTTTTGTTTGTGTACTACACCTTTTCCATGGCAATTACTACAAGTTGATTCGATTCTTTGACCTGTACCAGAACAAGCACTACAAGGACGTTGAACGGCAAAAAATCCTTGTTGTATTTGTATTTGTCCTGCACCACCACAAGTTAAGCAGGTTTTAACATTGGTGCCAGGTTTTGCACCAGTACCTGAACAAGTATCGCAAGTTTCATTTTTTGGGATACGAATTTTAACGGTAGTGCCTTGTGCTGCTTCTTTTAAATCAATTTCTAAATCATAACGCAAATCTGATCCACGATTATTTGATTGTTGAGAACCACCACCAAAAATATCCCCAAAAATATCTCCAAATCCGCTGCTACTGAATGAGGTGCCACTAGCGGCACCTCCTACATTACCATTGATACCAGCATGTCCAAATTGATCATATGCTTGACGTTTTTGGGTATCAGATAAAATAGCGTATGCTTTTTGAATTTCTTTAAATTTTTTTTCAGCTAACTCTTTGTTATCTTTAACTCTGTCAGGGTGGTGCTTCATTGCTAAGCGTTTATAAGCTTTTTTAATTTGCTTAACGTCTGTATTCTTTGCAATACCTAGTATTTCGTAAAAATCTCTTTGTGACATATTTGCCTTATTATTAAAATAATCTTATTCAAGTATTGTTTATTAGCGAAGGTTTTTTTAGGTGTTAAACTTTTTATTTATCGTCTTTAACCTCTTCAAAATCAGCATCAACTACATCGTCAGCATTTTTCTCTTCTTGAGAAGTATTTTTAACACCTGCTTTAGCTTGTGCTTTTTCAGCTAATAGCTGTGCTTTTTCACTTAATGTTTTAACTTTAGTATCAATAGCTTCTTTATCATCTCCTTTAATGACTTTTTCAAGATCGATAATAGATGTTTCAATTACTGATTTTTCATCAATAGAGATCTCATTTTTGAGTTCATCTAAAGTTTGTTTGGTTGAATGTATCAAGGCATCTGCCATGTTCTTGCTGGTTACTAGTTTTTGGAATTTTTGATCCTCATCAGCATGTGCTTCAGCGTCTTTAACCATTTTTTCGACTTCTTCATCGCTTAATCCAGATGATGCTTTAATCGTAATTGATTGCTTTTTACCGGTATTTTTATCTTTTGCAGATACATTTAAAATACCATCAGAATCAATATCAAGTGTTACTTCAATTTGAGGCTGGCCTTTAGGGGCTGAATTAATTCCTTCTAAATTAAATTGACCTAATGATTTATTGGCACTTGATACTTCACGTTCACCTTGTAATACATGTACGGTTACTGCAGATTGATTATCAGCTGCTGTTGAGAAGATTTGTGATGCATTAGTAGGAATGGTTGTATTTTTTTCAATTAATTTAGTCATAACTCCGCCCATTGTCTCAATGCCTAAAGATAATGGTGTTACGTCTAGCAATAATACATCTTTAACATCACCTCCTAATACGCCTGCTTGAATGGCAGCACCCATAGCCACTGCTTCATCAGGATTAACATCTTTTTTAGGTTCTTTATCAAAGAAGTTTTGTACCATTTTTGTGACTTTAGGCATACGTGTTTGACCACCTACTAAGATAACTTCGTCAATATCACCTGTAGATAAATCTGCATCTTTAAGTGCAATTTTACATGGTTCAATAGTACGTTTAAGCAAGTCTTCAACCAATGATTCTAATTTAGCACGAGTGATTTTAATATTAAGATGTTTAGGGCCTGAAGCATCTGCAGTTACGTAAGGTAAATTGACCTCGGTTTGTTCGGAAGAAGATAGCTCAATTTTAGCTTTTTCAGCTGCTTCTTTTAGACGTTGTAGTGCCATAGGATCATTGGTTAGGTCAACGCCTTGGTCTTTTTTAAACTCATCTACCAAATAGCCAATCAAGCGTTGATCAAAATCTTCACCACCTAAGAAAGTATCACCATTGGTAGAAAGTACTTCAAAGTGCTTTTCACCATCAATATCTTCCATTTCAATGATGGAAACATCAAATGTACCACCACCTAAGTCATACACAACAACGGTTTTATCACCCTTTACTTTGTCAACACCATAAGCTAAAGCTGCTGCAGTTGGTTCATTGATGATGCGTTTAACATTAAGACCTGCAATCTTACCAGCATCTTTGGTTGCTTGACGTTGTGAGTCGTTAAAGTAAGCAGGAACTGTGATAACTGCTTCGGTCACTTCTTCTCCTAAATAATCTTCAGCAGTCTTTTTCATTTTACCAATGACTTTTGCTGAAATTTCAGGAGCAGCCATTTTTTTGTTTTTAACTTTGACCCAAGCATCACCGTTGTCAGCTTTAACAATTTTATAAGGTACGAGATCAATGTCTTTTTGTACAGCATCTTCTTCAAAACGACGACCAATTAAACGCTTAATTGCGTATAGCGTATTCTCAGGATTGGTAACTGCTTGACGTTTTGCTGCTTGACCAACTAGAACCTCCTCAGAATCTTTAGGATAGGCAATAATAGATGGAGTGGTACGATCACCCTCAGAATTTTCAATAATTTTAACGCTTCCACTATCCATAATGGCTACACATGAATTAGTTGTACCTAAGTCAATACCGATAATCTTTGACATTTTTTACTCCTTAAGTTTAATATACGTCCTATATAGGGATGGGCATTTTTTTTTTCAAGGATTAAGGTTAAAAAAATTATAAGCGATGTTTAAGTAGTGTTTTTACTGATGCAGGCACAAAAACACTAATATCGCCTTCTAATGCTATAATTTCTTTTATTAAAGAAGAGGAAATATTGGCGTATTGTTCGGTAGGGGTCATAAATAGAGTTTCAATGTTAGGATTGAGATGTTTATTCATACCTGAGAGTTGATATTCGTATTCAAAATCGCTAATAGTACGTAATCCGCGTAAGACCACTTGTGCATTTTGCAAACTTGCAAAGTCAACTAATAATGTGTCAAAACTTAATATTCTAATATTATTAATATCTTCAAGTGCAGTATTGATTGTATCAATTCTATCATTAATACTTAAAAAAGCTTTTTTTTTACTATTTTGAGCAATGCCAATGATAATCTCGTCGAATAATTTACTAGCTCGTTTAATTAAATCAACATGGCCATTAGTGATTGGATCGAATGAACCTGGATAAATTGCGATTTTTTTCATAATAATGTAAATTTAATCAAAGTTTTATAATAAAGTTATTAAGCAATAGTGTACTTTACCTGTGTGTTTTTGTTTATTGATTTGAATATTTGTTGATAACCATTTAGTCACTATGTTTTCTGAAATTTTAAATTCAGATTCTATATAGATTTTCGTATTTAAAGTAATATAATTACCATCTATAAGTGCTTTTAAGGTTTTTGGTAGATAATTCTTATTAAAAGGAGGGTCTAAAAAAATAAAATCAAAGGTTTGTGTGCTTTTATGGGATAAGAAGTTTAGTGCGTCTTGATTAAAAATATTTATTTTGTTTGTTTTTAACAGTGCTTTATTTTTCTGTAAATTTTGATAGGTGTTGTAGTCTTTTTCAAAACTAATAACTTGTTTAGCACCACGTGATAATGCTTCAAAACTTAACGCACCACTGCCAGTAAATAAGTCTAAATAGGTTTTGTTGTATGACTCGAATTGAATCCAATTAAATAAAGTTTTTCGTATTCTTCCTGATGTAGGTCTTAAAGCAGGTGTATAAGGAAAATTAAATTTTTTACCCCTATATTCACCTGATCCAATTTGGAAAAAATTATTGATAGTAATAGTTAGAAGAAGCTTGAAGTTCTTTTTTGGCTTTAATAGAATTACCCCAACCATCAATTTTCACCCATTTTCCTTCTTCAAGATCTTTGTAGTAAGTAAAGAAATGTTCAATTTGTTTTTTAAGAGTAATACCTATATCATCAATACATTTAATATTATGATAAGATTTACATAATTTATCAATAGGTACGGCTAATATTTTTGAATCTTTTCCTGCTTCATCAGTCATGTATAAAATTCCAATTGGGCGTGCTGTAATGACACTATCATGAATTAATGGATAAGGTGTAATCACTAAAATATCAGTTGGGTCACCATCATCTGATAATGTTTCTGGTACAAAACCATAATTACAAGGGTAAAACATAGGTGTTGAAATGAAACGATCTACAAACATTGCACCTGTTTCTTTGTCAATTTCATATTTAATGGGTGATGAATTTGCTGGAATCTCAATAATAACATTTACTTCATCAGGAATATTACCTGCTGAAACTGGTTTTAAACTATTTTGCATTTTTTAATTTGTCTTTATAGTAAGATTAGAGTGCTAGTCTGTTAAGAAAATAACTGATCAGTCACCATGAATAAAAATCGATAATAATTTCTCATTTAGTAAAAAGTTTATTATCTATATTATAATGATTTTATATCAGTTTTATTAGTAATATATGGTTATCAATAGCAAAGTTAATTTTATTTAGTTGTGAATATTCAGATAAAAATGTGTTTTAACTTGAATTATATTGATAACCTTTGTTACTATTTTAGCTAATTCTAATTTAATAACACGTTTTTTAGTATTTTTGAAAATATTTTTGACGTGCTTATAAGCAACAAGCTGAATATTTTATTTTATTTTATTTTGTTAAAAATAAGTTTTTAACACTTTGCATTGTTTCTTGACTACTATTAAAGAGAATTTATTTAGAATAAAATAAGCATTCATTATAAATGCACTACAGTAGTGATTTGATAAACTTGGATACATAGATAATAAGTCGAGTTATTTGAATCATTTTTAATGAATAACTTTTGTAGATGTATGCGATAATTATTTAAAAAAAATGATTGTCTTCACTATTTTATATGGTTCTTAACCAATATTTGAGTTTAAAAAAGACACCGCCAGCATGGATTTGGGTGCTTATTTTTTTACTGTCTATTTCTGGCACTTTTTATTTAGGGCTTAATCCTGATTTTATTGCACACTGGTGGGGATATTTAGTTGGATTTAATATCGTCATGAGTTTGGTTGCTGTTTATTATGTTTATGTAGATGTATTACGTCTTAAACATGATGTTAAAGGCGATGTTGTGGGCTCTAAGTTTACTTGGTCATTTGTTAAAATTGTTCCAGTTTTGGTGATTGTGCCAGTCTTATCTTTTTATATGTTCTCATTTCAAACGATTCAAAATAATGTGAAAGATTCAGAGAAAGCTTTTAATGTTTTCAGTCAAAATTTTATTCAACAGGTTAATGGTTTGTATAGTGGTGTGCAAAAAATTAGAGATGAGCGTTATACTGAACAAACAAAAAGATTACTAACTTTAATTACTTCCTTTGGCAGCTTCCAAAAAGATGTTAAAAATTATGCACAAAGTATGCAAATATTTCTTGATGGTTTGATTGATAAAGGTTGGGCCTGTCAAATTACATTGTTAAATGCTCAAGAAGAAATGGTTGCTAAAACAGCAAATGTGACTAATTGTATGGTGATTAAAGAGCAGCCGTTGTTAGGTGCACAACCCCGTATGATTAATGAAGATGAAACTGCAAATGTTATTCAAGTAAAAATGTCAACACGTTATCTCTTCAATGTATCAAGTCAAGATATATTTGTGATTGATGTGGTGTATGCGACTGATCCAGGACTTTTGGGATTTTTGTCTCAAGTTAGAGGATTTGCTAGTGCAGCACAAAATATTAAGTTTGAAATTAACACTTCAATTACTCAAAAACGTTTTATGATTGATTTTTCATCTACAATATTGTTGGCAATACTTAGTGCGATTATGGTAGTTTTCCGCATGATTGAACGGTTGATGAAGCCATTGAATAATTTATCCATTGCTGCGCAAGAAATTGCCAAAGGCAATTATGATGTACGTATTGTTAAACAAGAAGAAAGTGAAGATGTACGTAGTTTAATTGAACAATTTAATACTATGTCTAGACAAATCAAAGCTTCTCGTGAAGACTTGGATACGCATAATTTGTATTTAGAGACAATTCTTAAATATTCTTATGGTGTAATTGCGCTTGATCAGAATAGGAAAATACGCCTTATTAATCCAGTGGTTGGCACAATGTTAGGTATTAAAGATGAGAAGCTATTTATAGGTAAAAAATGTAATATTATTGTTGAGTGTTGTTCAAATTTAGAACCTTTGTTTTTAATGACACAAGATAAGTTTAAACAAGATGAAAGCGAGTGGAGTGAAGAAATTGAAATTACTTTAGTTGATCGACATTTGTTATTATCGTGTCAAGGAGCGGCACTTAAAAATGATAATGAAACTTTGGGTTTTGTGATTATAATTAAGGATATTTCGAAATTAAATAGAGCTCAAAAAAAAGCTGCTTGGGGAGAGGTGGCGAAGCGTATGGCGCACGAGATTAAGAATCCATTAACACCAATTTTATTATCTGCCCAACGTCTTAGGAATCGATTTCTAATTTCTTTAGAAGGTAAAGATTTAGATGTTATTGATAAGACTACAAATACTATTATTCATCAAGTTCAGTCTATGGATGCCATGTTGAGTGCATTTGCTGATTATGCTAATACACCACAGGTTGAAAGAATGCCTTGTAATCTCAATGCATTAATTAATCAATCTATTTCACTTTATGATGACATAAGTAAAATGAATATTGATTTAGACTTGGCTGTTAATATCCCACTATTGTTCTTAGATAGTAACAGTATTTCTAGGGTATTGATTAATTTAGTGAAAAATGCCAGTGAAGCTATGATTGACGGACGTAATTTAAACGTTAAAATTGTAACAGAGTATTTACTAAAACAGGGTATTGTGCGTTTAAGTATCATAGATAATGGTGATGGTTTTGATAAACATGTACTTGACAGAGTATTTGAACCTTATGTGACGACTAAAGCTCAAGGTGGTGGTCTTGGGATGACGATTGTGCAAAATATCATTAAACAACATAAAGCAAAAATATTTGCTAGTAATATTAATCCACACGGTGCTATGATTACCATTGAATTTGATTGCAATAGATAAATAAAAAGGAAGAATTATGGATAATGTATTAGTCATTGGTAGTATTCTTATCATTGATGATGAAAATATTAATGCTGAAACAATGATGGATATATTGGAAGATGTTAATTATCACGTGGTTCTTGCAGCTAATGCTAATCAAGCTAAAACTATTATAAAAGACCAATCTTTTGACTTGGTTATGATGGATGTTTGGATGCCTGGTCAGGATGGTATGTCATTATTAGAAGAATGGACTCAAGCTAATTTTTCTACACCGATTGTGATGATGTCTGGGCATGCAGAGCATCAAGATGTGGTTAAAGCAATTAAATTTGGAGCAGTTGATTTTTTGAAAAAACCATTGCATGATTTTTTACCATTAATACGTAAGATTCTATCTGAGCAAGTACTAGCAAAATCTAGATATAATGTTAATAACATTGAGTTTGATGTACCACTTAAAGAGGCAAGAAATATTTTTGAAGTACAGTATTTCAATCACCATTTAAAAGAGAATAATCATAATATTGCTAAGGTTGCAGCATTTGCAGGGTTAGAAAGAACTACCTTATATCGTAAGTTAAAAGATTTAGGTATTGATAAAAAATAAAATAATATGAAAATCTTAATTTTAGGTGCAGGGCAAGTTGGAACAACATTGGCTAAATATTTAGGTTTAGATAATGATAATGATATTTCTATTATTGACAAGGATGAGTCTAATTTATTTAATTTACAACGTCATTTGGACATTAAAACTGTATGCGGTCATGCTTCGTACCCTAATATTCTAGAAGAGGCAGATATTAAAAATATGGATATGGTTATTGCAGTTACTCGTTCTGATGAGGATAATATGCTAGCTTGCCAGATGGCACATACTTTATATCAAGTCGAGAAGAAAGTTGCACGTGTACGTACTGCTGAATATTTGCATAGAAAAGAGTTATTTTCATCTAATGCTATTCCAATTGATTTTGTTATTACCCCTGAAGAGTTGGTAACTAATTATATTAAACGTATGGTTGAGGAACCTGGTGCTGATCAAGTATTTGAGTTTGAAAATGGTTTGGTTCAATTGGTAGAAACTAGAGCTTATAAAGGAACTCCAATTGTAGGACATCCGATTAAGGATTTACATGAGCATTTACCAAAAACATGGGTACGAATTGTGAGTTTGTATCGTAATAGTAGGGCAATTCCAGCATCAGGTGAGACGGTCATTCGTGATGGAGATCGAGTTTATTTTATGACTAAAAAAGCTAGTATTTCTAAAGTGATTAAACAATTTAGACGTGAAGATAGAGCTTATAAAAATATTATTATTGCAGGTGGTGGACGTATCGGTCTTAATTTAGCAAAGTTTTTAGAAAAAGATCATCGTATTCGTGTTATTGAGATGAATAAGCAGCGTGTTAATGAAATTGCTGATGAGCTTGAAAATGCATTAGTGCTTTTAGGTAATGCTTCTGATGAAGAATTATTGTTGGAAGAAGGCATTGAAAATACAGATTTATTTTTAGCTTTAACAGACTCTGATGAAATTAACGTTATTGTTTCAATTTTAGCTAAGCGTTTAGGAGCGTATAAAACAGTTGCTTTAGTTAAGCGTAATGTTTATGAAGATTTAGCCGAACAAAGTGAAGATGTGGATATGGTTATATCACCTGATCAAATTACTGTTGGCGGTATTTTGGCGCATATTCGTAAAGGTGATACTATGACGGCGTATTTATTACGCCAAGGTAAAGCGGAGGCAATTGAGATTATTGTGCATGGTGATAAGTA
This sequence comes from Candidatus Vesicomyidisocius sp. Agig_15_S12, assembly GCA_021730225.1. Taxonomy (GTDB): domain Bacteria; phylum Pseudomonadota; class Gammaproteobacteria; order PS1; family Pseudothioglobaceae; genus Ruthia. The sequence continues at coordinate 626,643 of CP072532.1, read as the reverse complement.
TCATTCAGATGTTGTAGGTAAAACAATTAAACAAATTAATTTACCAAATGGCGTGGTTGTAGGCTCAGTGGTTAGAAACCATGAAGTAATTATGGGGTCACAGAGATTGATCATTAAAGAAGGTGATCATGTATTACTAGTACTAACTGATGTGAGTAAAATTCATGAAGTTGAAAAGTTATTTGAAGGGTATTTTGATTAATGATTGTTAAAAATGCAATTTAGTATTGTTTTTAAAACTGTTGGTTTGTTACTAATGTTGTTTAGTTTAACTCAATTACCACCTATTGTTGTTGATTTTATTTACGCTCAGAATGAAGCCTCATATTTTATGGCTGCTTTTTCTTTAACACTATTAAGTGGTTTTGTTTTATGGCTGCCTTTTAAAAATTCAACCAAAGATTTCAGAATTCGTGAAGGTGTGTTAGTAGTAGTGAGTTTTTGGTTGGTCTTATCTTTATTTGCTACCACGCCATTTTTATTATCAACGTCTTTAGAAATGTCCTTTAGTGATGCATTTTTTGAATCTATGTCAGGGCTAACAACTACAGGTGCAACGGTGATTTCTGGATTAGATGGTTTACCTAAAGCACTTTTGTATTATCGTCAACAGCTGCAATGGCTTGGCGGTATGGGTATTATTGTTTTAGCGGTTGCAATTTTGCCAATGTTAGGCGTTGGTGGTATGGAGCTTTATCATGCAGAATCAAGCGGTATCTCTAAAGAAAGACTTATGCCAAAGTTAACTCAAACAGCTAAAGCATTATGGAAAATTTATATCAGTCTTACTGTTGCTTGTGCATTGAGTTATTATTTTGCAGGTATGGATGTGTTTAATGCGATTGGGTACAGTTATTCGACTATTGCTATTGGTGGTTTTTCTACTCATGATGTGTCAATTGGTTATTTTAATTCTTATGCAATTGAATTAGTGGCAATAATATTTATGTTGTTATCAGGTATTAATTTTTCACTGCATTTTCTTGTTTGGCGTAAAAATAATATTTTTATTTATTTGAAAGATTCTGAGTTTAAAACTTATTTGTTAATTTTAGGCGTATCAATTATTTTAGTATCAAGTTATTTGTTTAGTACAGGTTATTATCAAACCATTGAAGAATCAATTAGATATGGCGTATTTCAGAGTATTTCTATGGTAACTACGACAGGGTTTGTTATTACAGATTTTTCATTATGGCCATTTGTGTTACCAGTATTTTTAATCTTTGTTAGTTGTATTGGTGCCTGCGTTGGTTCTACTGGAGGTGGTATTAAAGTTGTTAGAATATTACTAATGTTTAAATTAGCCATGCAGGAAATTAAAAAATTTATACACCCTAATGCACAAATTAATATTAAACTTAATCAAAAAAGTGTTTCTGAGAATACTTTAGTATCGGTTTGGGGGTTTCTCTCTTTATATGTGATTGCCTTTGTTGTGATTATGTTAATGCTTATGTTTTCTGGCCTTGAACAAGTTAGTGCGTTTTCAGCAGCAGCAGCTTCCATTAACAATTTAGGCCCAGGTTTGGGTGATGTTTCTTCTAATTATGGTGGTATTAGCGATACAGCAAAGTGGATTCTAAGTTTTTCAATGTTGTTAGGACGTTTAGAAGTATTAACCTTAATAGCGTTGTTACACAAAGCTTTTTGGCGTTTTTAAACACATGAACTATTCTACGACTATATTATAGTTTGGCAAGGCATTGAGTAGTATTTTTCCATAAAATTTAGAGATTAGACGGTTGTCAAAGATGGTGATTTTCCCTACATCAGTTTCTGATCTAATTAGGCGACCACAGGTTTGAATTAGTTTAAGTGACGCATCAGGTAGAGATATTTCCATAAAAGGGTTTCTATTTTGTGATTTAAGATAGGTAGCTAGCGTCCTATCAATGGGTGAAGTAGGAACACTAAAGCGTAACTTAGTAATGATAACATGAGTAAGGTTTTTGCCTTTTAAATCTATTCCCTCGGAAAAACTATCTAGTCCAAAAATAATACTTCCCTTACCTTGTTTTCGCAGGTCAATATGTTTTTTTAATATGTTTTTTTTAGGATATTCCCCTTGTATAAGTAAAGTACAATTTAGTCTTTTATCTATCAAGTTTGCTACTGTTTGCATTTGTTTGTTAGAGGTAAATATTACTAGTGAACCCTCATCATTATCGAGCCGTTTAAGTAGTTGTAATGTTGTTTCTTGTGCATGCTCATATACTTGAGTTGGACTAGCTTTAAGTTTAGCAATAATAAGATCTACTTGGTTGAACATAAAAGGCGAGGGCAAGCGTAAATATTGGTTTTCATTTCTTAGTAAACCTAATTGTTTATTCAAGCGTTCAAAACTACCTAGTGATGTTAAAGTAGCTGAAGTAAGAATAGCACCTGAAGCTTTTGACCAAATAAGGTGATCTAGATTTTTTGAAATATCAGTTTGTGCGCTATTAAGTAAGTAGTTAGTTTTTTTATTTGTTGTGAGTATACTTTTTTTGATCCAACGTGAATTTGGTACTTTATTTGGTTCATCTATTTGCAAAAAGGATGAAAATAAATCAATAATATTGAATAAGTGCTGTTCGCACTGTCCAGCCATATTGTTAATAGGGTCACGGATACTTTTGTTTATGACTGTTTTTTTTAAATAATCACTCCAAAATTTTTTTAAAAGTGTGAATTTAGTTTGAATAATATTAATGAGTGTTAGAATATTTCTACTTATTTGTTTGATAGACTCATCAATAATACCTTGGTTGAATAAGTAAATGTTTTCATTAAATTTTAGTTGTTCTAATAATTGAATTAAATCTGTTATATAATCATCAATTTGTTTGATATTAATATTAGGTATATTTTGTTTGCTAATTTTACATAATTTTTCACTAACTTCTTTAGTTTGCCTAACGCTAGTTTTAATAAACTCAGTACTAGTTGTTAATGAAAAGTGTGATAATGCTTTTGAGTTTAAGTGATGCGCTTCATCAAATATAAAAATTGATTTACTAACATCTGGTAATACGCTATTACCAGTACTAAGATCAGCTAAAACTAAATCATGATTAGCGATAATGACATCTGCTTTTGTAATTTTTTGTCTAGTTTTAAAGAAAGCACAATCTTTATAGAACTCACAATTTTTTACCGTGCAAGTAAATCGGTTGCAAGCTATTTGTCGCCAAATAGAATGACTTGGTGTTGGTATTAAATCGTCAATTTCTCCATTCCATTTCTTAGTTAAATAGTTATATAGCATTTTACTAAGTTGTTCTAATTGATATTCTCCTGGTGGTTTGTCAAACAACGACATTGATTCAAATAAAGGGTTATCATTTTTATTATTTTCACATATATTGATTAAATTACGAATACAAACGTAACGTGAACGCCCTTTGATTAAGGTATATTCAAAATCAACGCAGCAGTATTTTTGTGCCTGAGGTATGTCTCTAAAGAACAGTTGTTCTTGCAATGCAACATTAGCACTAGAGATAATTAATTTCTTTTTATTAGCTTTAGCTATAGGGATGCTACCAAGCAAGTAAGCAAATGTTTTTCCAGTTCCTGTTGGCGCTTCAACACATAAAATGTTATGGCTACTTTTATATTCTCCTGATAAAGTTTTAGAGATTTCAGCAATCATTTTGTTTTGTGCTTGACGTATAATAAAACCATTCATGTTTTCTTTTAAGTTTTTAAATGACTGATGGATTTGAGTTTTTAACTCATTTGAAAGCATGAATTTATGACTGACGTTGTAAGGAAAGATCACACAATAAGATTAATGCATCCTTATAGTCTGAGTTAGGTATTAGATTGAGTGATTGTTTAGCAAGTTGCGCTGATTTATACGCTTGATTGCGAGTATAATCGAAGGCTTTAACCGATTGTAAGATTTTAATCACTTGTACTATTTTAGAATTATCTGCTTGATTAATGGCGTTTTTTAGAAGTTGTTTATCATTACCAGAAGTATGAGAAAGTGCGTAAATCATAGGTAATGTAGTTTTCCCTTCACTCAAATCATCACCCACTTCTTTACCTATAGTCTTCGCATCTGACTCATAATCAAGTACATCATCAATAATCTGAAAAGCGTTTCCAAGATGCAAGCCGTAGTTTTTTAATGCAGTTTCTTGGGTTTTATTAACATCTGATAATAGCCCGCCAATTTGGGTTGCTGCTTGGAATAAACATGCTGTTTTTTGTTTGATCACTGCATAATATTCAATCTCGGTTAGTTCAGCATTTTGACAATTTAATAATTGTAACACTTCACCTTCAGCAATATTATTGGTGGTTTTAGAAAGAATATACATAATGGACATTAAATTAGGCTCAATCATTATTTCAAAAGCACGAGAATATAGAAAGTCACCTACTAAAATACTGGGTGCGTTACCCCATACTTTATTGACAGTATCTTTTCCCCGGCGTGTGCTAGATTCATCAACAATATCATCGTGTAGTAAAGTAGCAGTATGAATTAATTCTATCACTACTGCCATAAGGTAATGATGTGTTCCTTGATATCCAGTTGCGCGTGCACAAAGTAATAAGAGTAGTGGACGTAAGCGTTTACCTCCAGCATGGATAATATAATGGCTCATTTGATTAATCAAAGCAACATTTGAACTTAAACGATTAATGAGTATTTCGTCTGTTTTTTGTAAATCTGATTTTATAAGGGATTGAATATCACTTAAATTTTTCATAGTAGTTATTTTACACATGCGTAGTTATGGGTTATTGGCAAAACCAATACTTACATCAACTTAGCTGGCTTTAATTTATTTGCAAGCAAGTAGACTTCTTTAGATCTTGCCCGTGAAGCTTTTGGCTTGTGAATGGTGACATGAGAGAAAGAAGTCCTGCAAGATTTAACAAACCTATCAAATCCATCTCCTTGGAAAACTTTGACAAAAAAATAACCTGAAGGTATTAAGCTTTTAATTGCAATGTCTAATGCTAGTTCACATAAGTACATAGATTTAGGAATATCAACTGATGGTTGACCACTCATATTTGGTGCTATATCACTTAAGACAACATTAACTTTTTGATTTATAGTGAGATTTAAAAGTGCTTCATAAACACTATTGTCAGTGAAATCACCTTGTAAAAAATCAATTCCATCAATGGGTTTTATGTTCAATATATCGTTGGCAATAACTTGGCCAGATTTGCCTACAGCTTTTATTGCCATTTGGCTCCAGCTGCCAGGAGCGGCACCAAGGTCAATTACCTTATTTCCTGGTTTGATAAATTTCTCTTTATTAATTACCTCTATAAGTTTATAAACAGCACGAGAACGATAGCCTGCTTTTTTTGCATTTTTAACAAATTTGTCGTTTATATGCTCTCTCATCCAACGTTTTGAACTGCCTTTTTTCGACATATTAATAATTCCTAATATTGAAGAGTATTTTACGAGATAATAATATCTTTTTTACAGTAACCTACTATACATGAATACTAAATTAAGGAATATTGCTATTATTGCTCATGTTGACCACGGTAAGACAACTTTGGTTGATAAATTACTTGAGCAATCTCAAACATTTGACGCTCGTTTTGAGTCAAGTGATCGAATGATGGATTCAGATGATCTTGAAAAAGAACGTGGTATTACTATTTCTAGTAAAAATACTGCAATTAAATGGTATGATTATCATATTAATATTGTAGATACACCGGGTCATGCTGATTTTGGTGGTGAGGTAGAACGTATTTTGTCTATGGTTGATAGTGTACTTTTACTTGTAGATGCACAAGAAGGTCCAATGCCACAAACACGCTTTGTGACGAGGAAAGCTTTTGAGCAAGGTTTGAACCCGATTGTCGTTATTAATAAAATTGACAAAGATGCAGCACGTCCTGACTGGGTAATTGGTCAAGTATTTGATTTATTTGATCAGCTTGGAGCGACTGATAAGCAATTAGACTTTCCAATTATTTATGCCTCAAGTATTAATGGTTATGCTTCATTAGAAGATGATGTGCGTTCAGGTGATATGACACCTATGTTTGAAACTATTGTGAAACAGGTTAAAGCACCAGAAGTTGATATTGATGCGCCACTGCAAATGCAAATCACTGCTCTTGATTATTCTTCATTTTTAGGTTCTATTAGTATAGGTCGTATTACTCGTGGTACGATTAAAAAGAATATGCAAGTTGTTGTTGTGGGTGTTGATGGTGTTGAGCGTAAGGCAAAAATTGCCAGTTTGCAAGGATTTTTAGGGTTGAATAAAATTGATACTAATTCTGCACAAGCAGGTAATATTGTATGTATTACAGGCATTAAAGACATTTCAATTTCAGATACTATTTGTGACCCTGGAACTGTTGAATCGTTACCTCCTTTGAGTGTGGATGAACCAACTGTTTCTATGGCATTTCGTGTGAATGATTCGCCATTTGCTGGACAAGATGGTAAATTTATCACCTCACGAAATATTCGTGATCGTCTAGATAAAGAGTTAATTTATAATATTTCACTTCGGGTTGAAAATACATCAGATCCATCTGAATTTGTTGTTTTAGGTCGTGGTGTATTACACTTGTCAATTTTAATTGAAACTATGCGTAGAGAGGGCTTTGAGTTAGCAGTAGGTCGTCCACAAGTTATTCTAAGAAAGATTGATGGCGTTATTTGTGAACCATTCGAAGATTTAAGCCTTGATGTAGAAATCCAACATCAAGGTACTATGATGAAAAAATTAGGTGAACGAAGGGCTAAACTAACCAATATGATACCAGATGGTAATGGCAGAGTAAGGTTAGACTTTAATATTCCTGCACGGGGTTTGATTGGTTTTAGAACAGAATTCTTAATAGCAACGACAGGCACAGGTTTAATGAATGCAATTTTTGATACTTACAAATCTCAAGAACCAGGAGAAATTGGTCAGCGTTCTAATGGCTCTTTGATCTCTATGAATCAAGGACAAGCAGTCGCTTACGCTATTTTTAATTTACAGAAAAGTGGGAAATTTTTTATAGAACATAATACTAATATTTACGAAGGTATGGTGGTTGGTATTCATACACGTGATAAAGATTTAATGATTAATGTCATGAAAGGAAAGCATTTGACTAATGTACGTGCATCAGGTACTGATGAAGCTGTATCATTAATTCCTGCTATTAAACTTGATCTAGAAAAAGCACTAGAATTTATTGATAATGATGAATTAGTAGAAGTAACACCTCATAATATCCGTATTCGCAAGCGTTTATTAACAGCAAATGAACGAAAAGGTACATGAAAAATCTAAATAAAATGTAACTTTGCTTGTTTATTATTAGTATTAGTGCTAATGGTATACTGCTGTTATTTCTTTCATTAAACGTTTATGGACAACATTCTTATCTTTTTTGTTAAACAGAAGAAGCTAGCATTGGTTTTGACAATCTCCATTATTGTGCTTGGTCTTTTTACTTTAAATAGTATTCAAAGGGATAAATTTCCAGCTGTAGATTTTGAAGTAATGACTATTGTAACCACATATCCTGGCGCTTCTCCTGAAGATGTTGAGCAGAATGTCACTAATCTAATTGAAGACGAGTTGAGAAGCATTTCAGGGATTGATAAATTTAGTTCAACTTCTAAAGAGGGGGAGTCTAGTATTATCATAACACTTTCCCAAGATGTAGATGATATTGAGCCATTAAAACAAGAAATTAGAAATGTAGTTAATCGTATTAAGTCATTACCTGAAGAGGTTAATGGTTTCCCCTGGATAGTTGACCAGAAAAATTCACTTAAAAGTATTTTAAAAATTAATATTAGTAGTGATAACCTGTCCTACCAAGTATTAAGGGATATTGTTGATGATATGAGTGAATCTTTGGCGTTAGTTAAAGGTGTTTCAAAAGTTATTAAAGAGGGTTATCTTGATCGTGAAATTCAAATTAAAGTTAATCCTGATAGCTTATATCAACATAAATTATCTTTGCCTCAAGTAATCAAAGCGATTAAAAATCGTAACAAACGTTACACTGTTGGTAATAATAATGATATTAATGAAAAAACTATTGTTGTTTTAGCTAAGTTTAATGAGATTGAAGCTGTTAGTAATGTGATTATTAAATCAACTTTTGATGGACCTGTTATTCGTTTAAAAGATATTGCAAAAATTACTAGTGGAAACAAAAAAGAGACTTCTATTATTCGTGTTAATGGTACCAAAGGTTTTATTTTGAGAATCCGTAAACAAGAACATGCGGATGTAATTACTACGGTTGATTTAGTCAAAGACAAAGTATTGGAGTTAAAAGCTAAATATCCAACTAGTTTGAAATTTTTTTATTCATCAGATGAATCTAAGCATGTTCGTAATAGACTTAATATTGTAACCAATAACGGTTTAATTGGTTTACTGTTAGTGCTAATCATTTTGGCTTTATTTTTATCGTTTAAAACGGCTTTTTGGGTATCAATTGGTTTACCAGTATCTCTTTTAGGCACGGTGTCTTTATTAGGTGTAACAGGTGAGACTATTAATCTTGTTTCGCTAGCTGCAATGATTTTAATACTTGGTATTGTAGTAGATGATAGTATTGTAGTGGCAGAAAGTATACATCATTATAAGCAGTTAGGAAAAGATAGATATGAGTCTACTGTACTAGGATTTAAGCGTGTTATTGCGCCTGTGATAACAACAATTTTGACCACTATTTTGGCTTTCTCTTCGATGTTTTTTATGGGCGGAACAATGGGTAAATTTATTTATGTCATTCCTTTAGTAGTTATTTTTTCTTTGACTCTTTCTTTTTTAGAGATTAGTTTGGCATTACCAGCACATCTTGCCAGTAGTGATGAGAAAACCAAAGGAAAAATATGGTTTATACGTATTGAAGATTGGTTTGAAGGTTTTTTAACAGAAGTATTGAAATGGCGTTATAGTGTTGTTTTTATTTTTAGTATTGTTCTTATAGGTTCTTTGTATTTTGCCAAAACTCAGATGAAGTATGTACAATTTCCTACAGTGGGGGCAGATAGTATTGATGCAAGATTAGATATGCCTATTGGTACTTCTTTACAACGAACAGAGTCTATTTCTAAACAAGTAGAGAAAATTATTATAGAAGTTGTGGGCGAGGATTTAGATTCATTAACCAATAATATTGGTCATTATTTTACTAATGTAGCTAAGTTTAGTATTGAACTAGTACCTTCTAGTACAAGAGTAGAAACATCTAAATCTTTACTTGCTAAGTTAAAAGAACGTGTTAAGGATATAAAATTTGCACAAGAACTAAAGTTCTCAATAAGTAGACCAGGTCCATCACAAAGCGAAGATGTGGAAATAAATTTAGTAGGTAGTGATAATATCCAACGTCAGAATGCTGCTGATGCTTTAGAGAGAATATTATTAGGTATTGATGGAATAGATAACATTGAGCGAGATGATGAATCAGGAAAAATACGCATTGAAGTTGTGATTGATTTTGAAAAAATGTCTAGATTTGATGTTGATTTTTCAGTAGTTGATGATTATTTAAAGGCAGTTTTTACAGGTACTAATGTCACTAGCGTACGTTATGGCAATAATAATGTTTATTTTAGAATTTATTTAGGTAGTGATAAACAGTCAAATAATTTTCTAACATTACTAAAAATAAACAACCGCCAAGGTCGTCCCATACCATTTAAGCAATTTGCTTCATTGAAAAAAATTAAAGGAGAGCCGAACTTTAATCATTTTAATGGTCAGCGTTCAGTCATGCTTAGTGGTAGTGTTGATGATGAAATAACTACTTCTGGTGAAGTTATCAGTCAAGCGCTTAAACAGTTAGATTTAGTTAGTAAGTATCCTGCAATTCAGATGACTAGCGAAGGAGGAAATAAAGATACAAAAGAGGCAATGGATAGTTTTAAAGAGGCATTTATCATGGCAATTTTTTCTATATTTTTATTATTAATTTTATTGTTTAATTCTTATTCACAACCGATATTAGTTTTAATTGCTGTGCCTTTTTCTATTATTGGTGTTATCTGGGCCTTTTTTCTTCATGGAGAAACACTTAGTTTTTTTGCAATATTGGGTACATTGGCATTAGTAGGAGTTATTGTGAACGATTCTTTAATAATGGTTGCTCATCTGAACTATTTAAAGGCAAAACTTACATCTACCATGAGTATTCATAAATGGGTTGTTCAAGGTGCAAAAGACCGATTGCGTGCTGTTGTGTTAACAACATTAACCACCTTAGCAGGTGTAATGCCACTTGCTTATGGCATTGGCGGTACAGATTTTATTTTACAACCTATGGCACTTTCATTGGGTTATGGTTTGTTATTTGGAACGTTGATGACACTTGTTCTATTACCTTGCTTGTATTTAATTAATCATGAGTTAGTTATTTGGTTAAAAAAACTTTTGAGTAAATAACTAAAATTTATTAAAAAAGCGCTATGTACTAAATATTTTACTTGTTTAATTAGCATTTTGTGTTATTTTTTTTCAAATTGTTCTGTAATTAGAAAAAAAATAAACGTAAAGTAGCTTCTAGCTTCATAAACCTCAATAGGGACTAATATTAATAAAAGATTATGGTTTAGTATAGTTTTCAGTATTTTTTATTTATTAAATAGAAGTAGGCGTATTAAATATTTTTCGACTATCACAATATAGATCTCGTTTGTTTATAAACAAATACTCTGTAGTGGTAAAAATGATAACAATTAAATTGTTTTTTATAAAATTTTATAATATTTTATGGTGTTTCGGTGTTATTATGGGTTGTTAATATATTCAATCATAGTACTAGTAATAAATGGTTTATTTTAAGTTTAAAAAAGTTATTTTTGTCGAAAAGAAAATAATTGACGAATATGGTGAAAGGCATATAAAGAGGTTTGGTTAATATTTTATATGGAGTACAAATAGATAAAAGAAATATCTATGATATATTATATCAATATATAAATGTTAATTTTGCTTACTATTTGGATGGTTATGTTAATAATAAAGACTATTCTAGTTAAGGTTGTATGGTAATAGTCTTTGGTGCCAGACATTCATTGTTATTGCAACCTTGCAAGGTTAGTTGTAAAGTGGGGGGGCGGTATTTTTGTGTGTTGTTTATAAGGGCGACTTGAATTTGTATTTTATCTCTATAAATAGAAATTTTTTCTTTTGAAAAGTCTAAATTAATTAGTTCACCTTGTGGATAAATGATATGATTTATTGTCCAATAATCAGTATCAGTATTGATAATTTTAGTAGCAATTAAAGAATCTTGCAGTGGTTTATTAGAATTTATATGCCAAAGTGGTTGTAGTTCAAGGTTGATTAACAATTGATTATTATGAAAGTGAGAATATGTACGAATATACCCTTTATAGATTGTTTTAATAGGATTCATTTCTCCATTTAATTGGTTATTAACACCTAATATAAATGAAGTATAGCTACTTGGATTTTGATTAATTTGTTTAGCAAAGGAGTTTAATAATTGAATTGCTACTAAAATTATTAATATGAGTTCTGTTGCTTAGTTTTGTCAAAACTTTATAGGCTATAGCGTTTGTAGATGGGATCGCACCATCAAAACCTTCTTTTTGGTTTGTGGTTAAATATTTTGTGTTGTGATTTATATTAAAGCCATGGTATTGTTTATCCCAAAATTTTTGATTCATCACATTAACAAGAGTAATAACTCTATCAAGCCATTTTCTATCATTAGTTTGGTCAAATACAGATAAATAAGCATAGTCTTCGAATAGTGCTAATGTTCCAAGTTTAGAGTCAATTGATACTCTGTAAAGCTGGTTATTCTTATTAAAATGAATATGTAAGTAATTGGCTAAGTTTATTCCTAATTTAGTGTATTTCTCTTCATTAAAAGCTTCGCCTGCTTCAAGCAAGCTTTGAACCATTAATGCATTCCATGATAATAATATTTTGTTATCCGTAAGAGGTGAAAGTCTCTTATTTCTAATTTGGTATAATTTATCTAATAAAATATTAATCATTTTGTTGTCTTTTGGACTAATATTGTTTATATTTTTAAAACGGATAATATGACCCTTCTTAAAATTGGTATTACTTGATAAATCAAACCATTGTTTGAATTGTTTTAACTCTTGTTGATTAAAAATAGTACTTAATTCATAAATTGACCAAATAAAGAATATGCCTTCTTCGCTTTGAGAGTCAGCATCAGTAGCAGAGAAAAACCCGTTACTAGTATCTTGCATTTCTGTCAATGTGTAATCTAAAGTTTTTTTAGAGATGCGTTTATATAAAGGTTTCTTTGTTAATGTATAAGCACGAGTATATACGAGAGAAAGTTGTGCTTGATTGTACAACATCTTTTCAAAGTGCGGTACAAGCCAAGAGTTATCTGTTGAGTAGCGATGAAATCCACCACCGATAACATCATATAAACCTCCACTTGCCATTGTATCTAGTGTTGTTGTGATAGCATTTAATTTATTTTCACTAGGATTTCGTCTTTGTTCGTTGATGAGTAATAGTAATATAGATTCATGTGGAAATTTAGGGGCTTGTCCAAAACCCCCCTTCCAGCTCATCAAAGTTATTTAGTATAGCTTCGACTTAATAATAATATTATCATTAACGATCTGTTTAGATATTTCTTTTGTTTGATTTATCGCTTGACTAATTTTATTCGCTTGTTTGTTTAACTCATCTGCTTTATTCTCCCATAAATTTTGTACTTGTGCTAATATATCTAACAGTTTCTTTCTAGTAAAATAAGTACCTGCAAAAAACGCTTTACCATTAGGTAGTAAAATTGCATTAAGTGGCCATCCGCCAGAGCTGTTTAATAATTGCGATACATTCATATAGGCATTATCAATATCAGGGCGAATTTCACGATCAACCTTAATGGCAATAAAATATTGATTAAGAAATGTTGCTACTTCAATATTATCAAAACTTTCTTTTTCCATTATATGACACCAATGACAAGTAGCGTAGCCAATAGAGATAAAAATAGGTTTATTTTCATGTTTTGCTTTGTCAAAGGCTTTATCTGAAAATTCATACCAATTAACAGGATTATGAGCATGTTGTAATAAATAAGGCGAAGATGTTAGAATTAGATGATTAACAAATTTAGCATGCCCTTGCTTGTCAAGATGTTGTGTTCTGGGTATATAATTTTTACCTTTATCAATATAATTTTGATCCAATTTATTCATAGGATGAGCCCATGTTAGTATGGGTATAAATATCAAAGATATAAACATTGTAAATATGCTTTGACTATAGTAAGCTTGTACTTTATGAGTGTTTATAAATTAAGTATTATTTGTTTTGTAGTGCTTGTCGAATTAATGCCTTAGTTGAAAGTGAGTTGTCTTTAATGACAGACAACATTTTTTCAGATTCTCTAGCTTTAAATCCAAGTGCTTGTAAAGCAGCTGATGCTTGTTTGATGTTAGGATTTTTATTGAATTTTATATGAATATTTTTATGATTTTCACTGTTTAATTTTATTTTTTCTAAACGGTCTTTAAGTTCTACAATGAGTTTTTGTGCTGTTTTTATGCCAATTCCTGGGGTTTTTGCTAGTAAAGCATCATTTCCATCTGTAATAACTTTTATTAGTGAATGAATGTCAAGATGAGATAAAATAGCTAGTGCCGCTTTAGGTCCAATACCATTTATTCTAATCAACTCTCTAAATAAGGTTTTTTCATCTTTAGAAACAAAACCGTATAAAACATGTGCGTTTTCTTTGATTGATAAGTGGGTGTATAACGAGAGTTGTTCTTCATCACCCATGGCATAAAAACTTGACATTGAGCATAAAATCTCATAGCCAATTTTATCTACTTCAAGTAATATTTCAGGTGGGTTTTTTTCTAAAATAGTGCCTGAAAGTTTACCAATCATAACCAATTATATTTATTAAAATAGTGTTTTTCAAATGCTTTAATATCATTTACATATTGTAAAGTTAAACTAATATCATCAAGCCCATTGATTAGGCTTATTTTTCGTTCTATGTCTATTTTAAAAGGGTAAGTTTTGTTATTTACATTGATACTTTGAGTGTCAAGATTAATGGTTATTTTATCAGTTGAGGAAAATAATTCATCCATTACATTATTATTTTGTACAATAGGTAGGATGCCATTTTTAAAACAATTATTATAAAAAATATCTGCAAAACTAGGTGCAATGATTGTTTTAAAACCATAATCTTTTAATGCCCAAGGCGCATGTTCTCGACTTGATCCACAGCCAAAATTCTTCAGTACTAATAGTATTTTTGCATCTTGATATTTTGGTTGATTTAACACAAAATTCATATTAAGAGGACGTTTAGAATTGTCCATGCCAATTTCACCGTGATCTAAATAACGCCATTCATCAAATAAATTAACACCAAAACCAGAACGTTTAATAGATTTTAAAAACTGCTTAGGAATAATCGCATCAGTATCGATATTAGCACGTTTAAGTGGCATTGCTATTGAAGTAAATGTAGTAAATTTTTGCATTTATTTAACTTCTGACAAATAACCAGCAATAGCGCTTGAAGCTGCAATAGCAGGACTAACTAAGTGAGTAAATGAGCCTTGACCTTGACGACCTTCAAAGTTGCGATTTGAGGTACTTGCACATCTTTCACCTGTTTCTAACTTATCAGCGTTCATGGCTAGACACATTGAGCAACCTGCTTCTCTCCATTCAAATCCACTATTTATAAAAATTTTATCCAACTCCTCTTCTTCGGCTTGTTTTTTAATAATTCCTGAACCAGGTACAACTAAAGCTAGTTTGATATTATTGGCAATTTTCTTATTTTTTAAGATGCTAGCTGCAATACGTAAATCTTCAATTCGTGAGTTAGTACATGATCCAATAAAAATTTTATCGATTTTAATATCTGATATTTTTGTATTAGCATTGAGATGCATATAATTAAGTGCATTTTTCCAGTTGATTTTTTCAGTTTGATTTTTTGCGTTAGCAGGATCTGGTATATACCCATCAGTTGCCACCACCATATCTGGAGATGTTCCCCAAGTAACTTGCGGCTTAATATCTTTTGCATCAAAATGTATTGTTTTATCAAAGTATGCGTTTTTGTCAGAATGTAGTGTTTTCCAATATTCTACTGCTTTTCTCCATTTAATTCCTGAAGGTGCTAATGGGCGATCTTTGACATAGTCAATGGTTTTTTCATCAACAGCAACCATACCAATACGTGCACCTGCTTCAATTGCCATATTGCATAGTGTCATTCTAGCTTCAATTGACATATTTTGAATGGTATCCCCGCTAAATTCAATTGCAAAACCCATACCTCCTGCAGTGCCAAGTTGACCTATAATATAAAGAGCAACATCTTTTGCACTAACATGTTGGTTAAGTGAGCCATTAACTTCAATATTAAAATTTTTAGATTTAGATTGCCATAAACAGTTAGTGGCTAAGACATGTTCAACCTCGCTGGTGCCAATACCAAAGGCTAATGCACCAAGCGCACCATGAGTTGAGGTATGTGAATCACCACAGACAATACTCATGCCTGGTAAGGTAGCACCTTGTTCAGGACCAATTACATGTACAATACCTTGACGGATGTCGTTCATAGATATTTTATCAATACCAAAAAGCTCGCAGTTCTGTTCTAAGGTTTCAATTTGTATTCTTGAAATAGGGTCACTGATGCTATTAATACCTGATGAGCGATTAGTTGTTGGTACATTATGGTCAGGTACTGCTAAATTGGTACTTTTACGCCAAAGTTTTCTGCCTGCTATTGACAACCCTTCAAATGCTTGAGGAGAAGTTACTTCGTGAATAAGATGTCTGTCAATATAAATCAATGCAGTTGAAATATTTTCACGTATGATATGTGCATCCATTAGTTTGTTGTAGAGTGTTTTAGCCATTATTGATACACAATACTTGGTAAAATTACTTATTTTACTTCTTTAATAAATTTTATGTGTGGACTTTGTGGACAATTAAGATTTGATAGTCAAGTAGTGAGTGACGGTAGACTTAAGAAAATGATGAAAAAGATGGTACATCGTGGTCCTGATTCTAGTGGTTTTTGGATTGATGGTCATATTGGTTTGGGACATCAAAGACTTGCTATTATTGATTTATCTAATCAAGCCTATCAGCCAATGATTGATAAGAATCTTGGTTTGGTTTTGGTTTTTAATGGTACAATTTATAATTATAAAACTTTGCGCAAGGATTTAATTAAGCAAGGTTATCATTTTTTTTCACATTCTGACACTGAAGTAATTATCAAGGCCTATCACCATTGGGGCGATGACTGTGTTATGCATTTAGATGGTATGTTTGCTTTTTGTGTTTGGGATAAAGTTCAAAATCAGTTATTTGTTGCTCGTGATCGAATGGGTATTAAACCATTTTATTTTAATTTGACAGATAAGGCATTTAGCTTTGCTTCTAATATTCAAGCATTGGTAACACAAGAAGTGGATAAAAGCATCAATCCTGTTGCCTTGCAGCAGCAACTTTCATTGCATGGGGTTGTGCCAGCGCCTAATACTATTATTAATGGAATTAATAAAATCAAACCAGCAACCACGTTAACCATTAGTGTTAAAGGCAAGGTTGTTGAAAAAACTTATTGGCATCCAAAGTCTATTCGTCTAAAAGAAGCATGTACAGATGAGCAATCTATTCAGCGTACGCATGAACTTTTGAGAGATAGTGTTTTAAAACGTATGAATGCTACAGATGTACCAATTGGCGTATTGCTTTCTGGTGGGTTAGATTCATCACTTTTAGTGGCATTGATTAGAGATATAGGGTATAACGATATACGTACATTTTCAATTGGTTTTGAAGATATTAACGGTGAAAATGGATCTGAGTTTGAATATTCTGATCAAATTGTTACTCGGTTTAAAACTCAACATAAAAAATATATGGTTAGTAATTCACAAGTACTAACACGTCTTAGTGAAGCAGTTGCAAATATGAGCGAGCCTATGGTAGCTCAAGATGCAGTGGCATTTTACTTATTATCTGAACAAGTATCTAAACATATTAAGGTGGTTCTTTCTGGACAAGGTGCAGATGAGGTTTTTGCAGGTTATTTTTGGTATGAACGTATGAAAGCTCAGACAGGTTCTGATATTGAACGTTTTACCAAGCATTATGTGGATAGGCCGTATGAAGAATATTTACAAACAGTTGATCTGAAATATCACAGCGGAAACCATACCGAAACTTGGCTTCATCACGAATTTACTAAGGAAAATACAGATACGTTTATGGATAAAGTCTTTCGTACTGATGTTACCCGTTTAGTAGTAGATGATCCTGTAAAAAGGGTGGATAACATGACTATGGCTTGGGGTTTGGAGGCACGTATGCCGTTTATGGATTATAAGCTTGTGGAATATGCTTTGAGCATGTCACCAAGTTTTAAAATGCTTAATAAAGGCAAATATCCACTTAAGCAAATTGCTAGGGGTTTGTTACCTGATAGTGTGATTGATCGTAAGAAAAACTATTTTCCAATGCCGGCACTCAAATACATTCAAGGTGAATTCTTAGATTTTATGTCAGATATACTAACTTCAAGTAAATGTATTAATCGTGGTATTTTTAGTCAGATGTTTATTGCTAAAGTAATTAATAAACCCCAGAATTATATGACTCCACTTAATGGTTCACGCTTATGGCATTTGGCGTTATTAGAATTTTGGTTACAAATTAATATTGATGAATAGAATAGTTATTTATACAGATGGTGGTTGTCGTGGTAATCCTGGTATTGGTGGCTGGGGTGTATTGTTGAAATATGGTGATTATGATAAAAAACTTAAAGGCAGTGAAAAAAAAACCACTAACAATCGTATGGAGTTAATTGCAACTATTAAAGCATTAGAAGTGATTAAATCTAATCAAATTGGTATTGATTTATTTACAGATTCTAAATATGTAATAACGGGTATTAATGAGTGGATAAAGAACTGGAAAGCCAAAAATTGGAAAACTTCTAAAAAAAGACCAGTTAAAAATGTAGACTTATGGCAACGCTTAGATGTGCTGAATAAGCAGTATGATATTATTTGGTATTGGGTCAAGAGTCATAGTGGTAATAATGGCAATGATATTGCGGATAGATTGGCAAATTTAGCCATGGATATAAGATCCCAGCCTGAATGAAATATTAGTTCTGAATAAGAAAATCAAGATATTATGATTAAGCTCCTATTTTTTGTATGTATATAAATGTATATGAAGCGGTGATTAATTTTGTTGGTAGAAGTAGCATCTAAAATTTTTATCATGGCTTTAAAGTTTTAACTTTTTAAATATTATATTTGACTTATAATTACTAATATATTATATAGTTTGTTGAATAAACATATTTTTAACCGTATATTGTTTTAGCTCTTACTATAAATGCGTCTAGTTGAGAATTGGCAATTGAGGTAAAAATATGTGATATAGAAATATCTACAAGTTTTGATGAAAAACTAAATGCTAAATTTAGCTCAATCTTACAGGCAGTGCTATTTAAAGCAACAAATACCCATGATCCATTTAGTTGTTTAAATAGTCCTTCTTTAAGTTGCATGTCAATTCTTTGATATGGAGTTAAGGTATTTGTTGTTGTAAAAGTTTGATTAAAACCTCCCTTGTTAATCTTGATTGAGGCTACGATTTGATTATCAGATTGCTTTAAAATAGAAGAATTTGAACACCAATTAAGAAATTCAGGGTATTGATTAACTTGATTAATTAATTGATACATTTGTTTACAAGAATAGGAAACAATGGCATTTTTAGAAATATGATGCATGGATAACAATAATAATGGCTAAAAAAAATAAAAAAATAAGTTTAAACACCATTGCATTTAATAGAAAAGCAAGGCATGTCTATTTTATCGAACAAACCTTGGAAGCTGGTTTAAGTTTAGAAGGTTGGGAAGTAAAAAGTTTAAGAGATTCTAAAGTTCAAATTAAGGAAAGTTATGTTATTTTAAGAAGTAATGAAATATTTTTATATGGTGCGCATATTTCACCACTGAAAAGCGCATCAACGCATGTTAATTCTGATCCTATACGTACACGAAAATTATTACTTAATCGTTTAGAGATTCATCGTATTAAGGAGAAGATCAATCAGAAAGGTGCTACTATTGTACCACTTAAGCTTTATTGGATTAGAGGTAGGGTGAAGTTAGAAATTGGCTTAGCTAAAGGTAAAAAATCTTATGATAAGCGTCAAGATAATAAATTAAGAGATTGGCAAAGAGATAAACAAAGGGCGTTAAAACAAATTAATTATAGGTTATAGCTTTGATTGATGATTATTTATTTCTTGTAAAATTTTAATTTACTAAGAAAAATTCTTTTATAGTAAAGGAGTAACTAAATAGTTTATTTTTAATTCCTATTCTTTTTATATGATTAATTTTTTGAAGAGAAAAAATGAACAAATTAGAATGAATCGATGCAATTACATCAATGGTAAATTTATTTAAAGTAGACGTTTATAGATTGTGTATTAAACGCAACAATAGATGCTGTTATTGGATTTGGTAGCTTTATTGCTAGAAATCACAGATGCGTATAAGTTGTGAATTTATCAATAGAAGTAATGATTTAAATTAAAGAAATCAAAAGTGGTTGACTTTAAAGTAAGTAAGGGTTTATAAGAAAAATATTTATTTATAAACTTTAAACAGAGTATCTTATAGTGCTTTCTATGTCTTAAATTTGGTAAAATTTTAACTCTATTTATGATTAGAGGAGATGTCATGGAACGTACTTTATCAATTATCAAGCCAGATGCGGTTGCAAAAAATATCATTGGTCAAATTTATTCTCGTTTTGAAGAGGCTGGTTTTAGAATTATTGCTAGTAAAATGATTCATCTTGACAATGATAGGGCAGGTGGTTTTTATGTAGTACATAAAGATCGTCCATTTTATGGTGAGCTGCTTGAGTTTATGACTTCTGGTCCGATTATGGTTCAGGTTTTGGAGGGAGAGGATGTTGTTGCTAAACATCGAGAAATTATGGGTGACACCAATCCTAAAGAGGCTAATTCTGGTACTATTCGTGCTGATTTTGCAAGGTCTTTAGATGAAAATGCAGTACATGGTTCTGATTCTTTGGAAAATGCTGTTATTGAAATCAAATATTTTTTTGGTAAAGATGATGTTTGTCCAAGAACTCGTTAGGATTAATAATGTCTTCTTATGTTAAGCAAGGTTTGATGTAAAAAGTGTATGAATAAACAAAATCTTTTAAGTCTTAATCAAGATGCACTAAATGATTTCTTTGTGTGTTTAGGTGAGAAGCATTATCGAACCAAACAAATGATGCAGTGGATTTACAAAGTTCATGAGTTTGATTTTAATAAAATGTTTAATTTTAGCAAGCCTTTGAGAGAAGAGTTAAATAAAATAGCTTGTATTGAATTTCCTAGGGTTGTTAAACAACAGTTTGCTTTAGATAAAGTAATTAAATGGGTGCTAGCATTGAGTAAAGACAACTATATTGAAATGGTTTATATTCCTGATAAAGATCGTGGTACGCTTTGTATATCTTCACAGGTTGGTTGTTCTTTAGCTTGTTCTTTTTGTTCAACTGGTATGCAAGGGTTTAACAAAAATCTCAGAACAGCTGAGATTATTGCACAAGTATTAATCGCCAATAAGTATCTTAACTCTAAAGTCAAGTGTATTTCTAATGTTGTGTTTATGGGTATGGGCGAGCCTTTGTTAAATGAGCAAGCAGTGTATAACGCTTGTGATTTATTACTTGATGATTTGGCATTTGGTTTGTCTAGACGCAAAGTGACTATTTCTACTTCTGGTATAGTGCCAGCTATATTGCGTATGAGTAAGCGAACGCCAGTGAGTTTAGCTATTTCTTTGCATGCACCTAATAATAAATTACGAGATAAATTAGTACCTGTTAATCAAAAGTATTCGATTGAAGAATTGTTAAAAGCTTGTAAAGTATATTTAAACGCTGGTACTCAGGAGCGTCATATTTTGTTTGAATATGTTATGCTTGAAGATGTGAATGACTCTACCGAATGTGCTAATAAATTAGCAAAATTATTAAAGACTATCTCTGCTAAAGTAAATTTAATTCCTTTTAATTCTTTTGAAAGAACTCAATATAAATCATCAAATATTCAGACTATTAAGAAGTTTCAAGATATTTTATGTCAGCAAGGTATTCGCACTATGATGCGTCGCACTCGTGGTGAAGATATTGATGGTGCCTGTGGGCAATTGTCCGGAAGAGTACTAAATAAAACCAAAAAAATCCATGCTAGAAAGCATTGATTACTACCCAAAAAAGAGTAAGAAAAAGCTTAAATTAAAATTCTGGTTGCTACTTATTTTAGTTTCTAATGTAGGTATTTTTTGGTATTTAAATCAAAAAGACAATATTAAAAAAGCAAAAGAAGTACCTGCTTTAATTATTATTAATCAAGGTGAAAAAGAACAGAAAAAGGTTGTAAGCACCGTTATAATCAATGATCATCTATTGCTTAATTCCGGTTTTAATAAAAACATTATTATTTCAAAAGAATTAGATGAAATAATTTATAATTATACTAATAAACTTTAATGAAACCAATACATACTATTCAGAGAAGAGAATCTAAGCAAATATTTGTAGGTAATGTTGCTATTGGTGGTAATGCTCCTATTTCAGTACAAAGTATGACTAATACTGAAACAACTGATATCAAGGCGACACTTAAACAAATTAGTGCAATTAAAGAAGCAGGTGCAGATTTAGTGCGTGTTTCAATTCCAACTATGGAAGCAGCACGAGCGTTTAAAGTTATTAAACAACAAGCTACTATCCCTTTGATTGCTGACATTCATTTTGATTATAAGATCGCCTTAGAGGTTGCAAAATATGGTGCTGATTGTTTACGTATTAACCCTGGTAATATTGGTAGAGTAGATTATATTCGTGAAGTAGTAGCATCTGCTAAAGATCATAATATTCCTATTCGTATTGGTATTAACGCGGGCTCATTAGAAAAATATTTACAAAAGAAATACACAAAGCCAACCCCTGAAGCGATGGTTGAATCTGCTTTGAGACAAATTGATATTTTAGATAAATTAAATTTTGATAATTTTAAGATTTCACTCAAGGCCAGTGAAATTTTTATGACTGTGTTTGCCTACCAACAATTATCCTCTCAAATTGATAATCCGTTACATTTGGGTATTACAGAAGCAGGATCATTATCTTTTGGTACGGTTAAGTCTTCGATTGGCTTGGGTTTATTATTGTCAAAAGGCATTGGTGATACGATTAGAGTTTCTTTAGCTTCTGATCCAGTTAATGAAGTTCATGTTGCTTTTAATATTTTAAAATCTTTAAATTTACGCCAAAAAGGAGTTAATTTAATTGCTTGTCCATCCTGTTCTAGGCAAAAATTTGACGTAATTAAAGTGGTTAGTGAGTTGGAGTCTCGCTTTGAAGATATTATTACACCAATTGATGTGTCAGTAATTGGTTGTGTGGTTAATGGACCTGGTGAAGCAAAATCAGTGTCGGTTGGTTTAACGGGCGGAGATCCTAATCTTTTGTATCTTGATGGTAAAGTTCATTCTAAAATAATCAATGAAAACTTGGTAAATGAGCTTGAAGATCAGGTTAGGAGTAGTCTTAAAAACCTTTAACCCTTTTGTAAACTTTATAGCGATAAATAAATTGTATAGCGAAGTAACCAAATACTGAACTAGTGATAGAAATAACTAAACAACCAAGTAAGAAGGGTTGCCAAATAATATCAAATACCTGCCAAATATATTCTAATGACATAGTAAAGTCTTGTTTTATATTAACCCCTAAAAGCCACGCACCAAGTTTATAACAGACATAAAAAATAGCTGGCATAGTAATAGGATTGGTAATCCAAACGAGCGCAACAGATAGTGGTAAGTTTGCACTAAATATAATTGAAATTGGTGCGGCTAATAGCATTTGGAAGGGTATGGGAATAAAAGCACAAAATAGCCCGATTGCAAATGCTTTAGAGATAGATTTTCTATTAAAATTCCACAAACTTGAGTGGTATAAGCGTTTTCCAAGCCAACTTAAGTGTTTATGATTTTTTAATTCATCTAGATTAGGACTGTAGCGTTTCAACAGTTTTTTCATGGACGTGCAGCATTAAGAATACCTGCTTCATTTAATCCATATAAATCATATAATTCTTGTTGTTCACCTTGTTCACTGAATTTATCTGGTAATCCTAAGATACTTAAAGATGTGCTTATATTTCTTTGATGCAAAAGTTCACTAATTGCACTGCCTGCACCACCCATTGCGGCATTGTCTTCAATAGAGATAAGTTTGATATGTGAATTGGCTAATTCAGTAATCAAATTTTTGTCAAGTGGCTTAACAAAACGCATATCAACTACAGTTGCATTTAGCTTCTTGCCTGCACTAAGCGCGCTTTCAACAGTTGTGCCAAAAGCAAAGATTGCTACATCAGAGCCTTTAAGTATAATTTTAGCTTTACCTAATGAAATTTGCTTATCAGTCACATAATCTTGGGTATTTGACACACCTCTAGGGTAACGTATGCAAATAGTGCTATTATTTTTAAATGCAGTATTGAACATTTGATACATTTGCATTGCATTGCTTGGTGTCATAATGATTAAATTAGGGATACATCTTAAGAAACTCAAATCAAAACTACCTGCATGAGTTGCGCCATCAGCACCTACCAATCCAGCTCGATCAATTGCAAAGATAACGTTTAAGTTCTGTAGTGCGATATCGTGAATGAGTTGATCATAACCACGTTGTAAAAAAGTAGAATAAATAGCTACTATTGGTTTTAAGCCTTGCGTAGCAAGCCCCCCTGCAAAAGTAATAGCGTGCTGTTCTGCAATACCTACATCAAAATACTGTTTGGGATAATTTTTTTCAAATTCGCTCATTCCAGATCCAGCACACATGGCTGGCGTAATAGCAACTAAGTTTTTATTATTAAGTGCTGTGTTATTTAGCCAAGTACCAAATACAGTACTATAACTAGGAAAACTAGAGGTATTTGATGAAGCAGGTGTTACACCATGAAATTTACATGGATCATTTTCTGCTATTTTAAGTCCGTAACCTTTTTTAGTAATAATATGCAAGAGCCTTGGTTTTGTTTGTTTTTTTAGATTTTGTAGAGTCTGGATTAAAGTAGGCAAGTCATGTCCATCAATAGGTCCAAAATAATCAAGTCCTAGCTCTTCAAATAAAGTACTAGGTAGAACCATGCCTTTAAGGTGCTCTTCTGAGCGTTTAGCAAATTTATGTATTTGAGGAATTTTTTCTAAAAACCCTAATGATTTTGATTTCATTGTCGAATAAACCTTACCAGAGATAAGCCTAGTAAGGTATTTATTCATGGCACCAACATTTTTTGATATTGACATATCATTGTCATTTAGAATAATAAGTAAGTCTGCATCGCTATCACCTGCATGGTTAAGTGCTTCAAATGACATGCCACCTGTTAGTGCACCATCTCCAATTACAGCAATAGATTTACCTTTACTATTATTAATACTATTACCAATAGCAATGCCTAAAGCGGCACTGATTGAGGTTGATGAATGACCAGCTCCAAAACTATCATGTTTACTTTCACTGTATTTTGTAAAACCAGATAATCCACCTTTTTGACGTAATGTATGCATTTTATCGAAACGACCTGTGAGGATTTTGTGGGTATAAGCCTGATGTCCAACATCAAAGACAAGGCTATCATAAGGAGTATCAAATATATAATGTATAGCAATGGTCATTTCAATTATGCCAAGATTGGGAGCTAGGTGACCACCTGTTCTTTGGATGTTTTCAATTAAAAATGTACGTATTTTTTCAGCTAAAGACTGTAATTGTACAATATTAAGTTGTTTAATATCTGTAGGTGACGTTATTGAATTTAACACTAAAATAAAGGTTCAACTTAAAGAAGACATTATATACTTGTAATAGTAAGGTTATTTTAAAACTACCAAGAAGGACGGCGAATTTTGAGAGAATGGTCTTTTTTAATGTTTTTGTTTTTAATTTTAATTTTTTCATTAAAATTTTTAGCGATAAAGCCAAGTTCTGGTTTGATTTTTCGCATTGGAATCCATACTTGATAACCGCTACCTTTTGCAACATCTAGCTTTTCGTTATGTTCAGTTAGTATATATTCAATTGTGGTATTAAAACAGCGATCAGGTAGGATAACCTCAATAGAATTTCCTATGTTAAATTTATTTTTAACTTTAATAAAAGCTTTTCCATCTTTATAATCTAGAATCTCTCCTACCACTTGTTGTTTATTTGAACGTGAATAATTATCAAAATAAGTTTGTAACTCTTCCGGTTGATGTCTTTGATAGAATCCATCAGTATAACCTCGATTGGCAAGGTTTTCTAGCACACCAAAAGCGTCTTTATTAAATTCACGCCCAGCAACAGCATCATCAATAGCTTGCCGATACACTTGTGTTGTACGTGCAACGTAGTAATGTGATTTAGTTCTACCTTCTATTTTGAATGAATCAATGCCTATAGTTGTGAGTTTGTGGACATGTTCAATAGCGCGTAAATCTTTGGAATTCATGATATAAGTACCATGTTCATCCTCGAAAGTGGGCATTAATTCACCAAGTCGAGTTTGTTCTTCAAGTAATACAATTTGATTTTCAGGAGTTTTAATTTTAACTTCTTTAACATCACCCTCAAAAGTTTCCTTAGCTTTTTTAACGTCATATTTCCAGCGACAAGAATTAGTACATGAACCTTGGTTTGGATCGCGATGATTAAAATATCCTGACAATAAACAGCGACCAGAATAGGCAATACATAATGAACCATGTACAAATACTTCTAGTTCAACGTCTGGGCATTCTTGGCGAATATCTTTTATTTCATCTAATGATAACTCTCGTGAAAGAATAATACGACTAATGCCTGTATTTTTCCAAAATTTTACCGTTGCGTAGTTAATTGAATTTGCTTGAACTGATAGATGGATAACTTGATTTGGAAACTTTTCTTTTACCATCATAATTAAACCAGGGTCTGCCATAATTAAGGCGTCAGGACCAAGATTAATAATAGGTTCAATATCCTTCATATACGTTTTAATTTTACTATTATGTGGAATGATGTTCGAGGCAACAAAGAATTTTTTATTATTGGCATGTGCTTCAAGTATACCTTGCTCTAAAGTTTTAGTATCAAATAAGTTATTACGTACTCTAAGACTGTATCTTGGTTGTCCTGCATAGACAGCATCTGCACCATAAGCATAAGCATAGCGCATGTGTTTAAGACTACCAGCAGGGGAAAGTAATTCTGGTCTATTCATATGTTCATTTTATCATTAACAGTTTATTAAAAACCCTTATTGTATAATAAGGAGCGATATGTTTACAAAAAAAGATATTCCAAGGTTAAAGCAAGATTTAACTATTCAAACAAATTTACTTGGAGTTAACTTAACTCTAAAAACGCGTTGGGGTGTATTTAGTCCTCGTTCTATTGATGACGGTACTAAATTATTCATGAAGCATTTGAAAATTATTAATGATGACAAGTGCCTTGATTTAGGCTGTGGTTATGGCCCTATTGGTTTAGCAGTTGCTAAGTCTTATCCAAAAACAGAGGTGCATATGGTGGATAAAGATTTTATTGCTGTTGAATTATCAAACATCAATGCTAAACTTAATCATATCGATAATATACAGGCTTATTTGTCAGATGCATTTTTAAGTGTTAATAAAACAAACTATTTTGATCAAGTATTGTCAAATGTGCCTGCTAAAGTAGGTAGAGAACAGCTAAGTATTATTCTATATGATGCTTATGATGTGTTAAAACTAGGTGGTAAAATAACATTTGTATCCATTAATGGCCTAAGACATTTTATTAAAAATAATTTCAAATTTGTATTTGGCAATTATAAAAAAATCAAACAGGGGAAAAATTATACAGTTTCTCAGGCAATAAAATAGAAAATTTTTGTAAAAAAATAATATATGAGTAAAATACTTAGTAATTAAACATGAAACAGGAGTAATAGAATGGATGTAATGGATAGAATTCAACAGCAAGTAGATAGCGCAGCAGTTGTACTTTATATGAAAGGTACGCCACAATTTCCTCAGTGTGGATTTTCTGCTAAAGCAGCACAAACGCTCACTTCAACAGGTGTTGAGTTTGCTTATGTGAATATTTTTGAAGATCAAGAAGTATTTCAAAGTTTACCAACTTTTGCAAATTGGCCAACTTTCCCTCAAATTTATTTTAATTCAGAATTAGTTGGAGGTGGAGATATTATTGTTGAAATGGCTGAAATGGGTACTTTGAAAGATGAGATGAAAAAAGCCTCTGAAAAATTTGATGTTAAATAATGGGGTTATATGTGTTAATATAATCAGAATAGTCAAGTTTATCTTGGCTTATTAAATACCATAGTTTGTATTAATCAACCCAAGCTCTAGCGTTTTCAAACATTCTTATCCATGGGCCACGTTCACGCCAATATTTTGGATAATAAGAATTTTGTACGCTTCTAATAACACGCTCTGGGTGGGGCATCATAATAGTGACTTGCCCAGATTTATTTGTAACACCTGCTGTAGCAAAATCTGAACCATTTGGATTATGCGGATAATTTTGTGTTGGTTTGCCATCATGGTCAACATATTGCATAATTGAATAGTTTTTATTCATTTGAAGTGCAAAGCTTGCACGACCTTCACCATGAGCAATGCTAATTGGTATAATTGAGCCTTCCATTTCTTTGAAGAAAATTGAGTTTGATGGTTTGATTTGAACCGAGGAAAAACGTGCTTCAAATTGTTCAGAAGTGTTACGCTTAAAAGTTGGGAAATGTTTACTATCAGGGATAATCTGTGTTAAATTAGACATCATTTGACAGCCGTTACAAACACCGAGTGCAAAACTATCATTTCGATTGAAAAAAGTTTCAAATTCGTCTTTAGCACGTTCATTATACAGAATAGAACCTGCCCAACCACGTCCTGCACCAAGCACATCGCCATAGGAAAAACCACCACAAGCTACTAAGCCTTTAAAATCAATTAGGGAGACTTTTCCAGATAAAATATCATTCATGTGTACATCAATCGCACTGAATTGTGCTTTGGTAAATGCTGCACCCATTTCAATTTGACCATGAATGCCTTGTTCTCTTAAGATGGCAATTTTTGGCTTTGTTGGGATTTTGATATAAGGTGCTGATATGGATTTGTTAATATTAAAATTTAAATCAATTTTAATTCCTGATGTGTGCTCACTAATACTGCTAAATTCTTCTTTAGCACAATTTGGATTGTCTCTTAATTTAGCAATTTTATAAGAAGTTGATGACCAAAGTTTTTGTAATTCAGCTCTTGATTTGTTGTAAATTAAATTATTATTTGAACTAATTTGGATCATGTCAGTATTGTTAATTAAAGCAATAGTCCGTGTGAAATTAGAGAGTCCTATTTTATCAAGAGCCTTCATCACTGTTTGTTTGTTCTTATTTTTAACTTGAATAACACAACCTAACTCTTCATTAAATAACTCTTCAATTTCACCATTAAAAGTAATATCTAGACCACAATGTGAAGCAAATGCTATCTCTAATAAAGTTACAATTACACCACCATCACTACGATCATGATAGGCACTAATCAACCCACCCTTATTAAATTGGTTAATGACAGTGAAGAATTTTTTAAATGTAGTTTCTTTGTCTAAATTAGGTGCAATATTTCCTATTTGGTTATAAACCTGTGCGATACATGATCCACCCATTCTATTTTGACCAAATCCTAAGTCAATAAGCAATAATTCACTTTCTTGTGTGTTTTCAAGTAGTGGTGTGAGTTGCAATCTTACATCGGATGTTTTAGAAAAGGCGGTAATTATAAGAGAGAGTGGTGCGGTGACTGATTTGTTTATATCATTATCTTTCCATGTGCTTTTCATGTTCATTGAATCTTTTCCAACTGGTATAGTTAAGCCTAATTTAGGACATAACTCCATGCCTACGGCTTTCACCGCTTGAAAAAGCTTAACATCTTCATTTTCATGTCCGCTTGCACTCATCCAGTTTGCACTAAGGTTGATATGATGAATATCTTCAACATAACCACCAAGCATATTAGTGAGCGCTTCTCCAATTGTCATTCTAGCTGCACAGCGTGCGTCACAAAGCGCCAAAGGTGCACGTTCTCCAAGCGATATAATTTCGCCCTTAAAACCAACGTAGTCTGCAATTGAAATTGCACAATCAGCAACTGGAACTTGCCATGGGCCAATAAATTGATCACGAGCAACCATACCAGTAACGCTTCTATCGCCAATTGTGATTAAGAAATTTTTACTCGCGACGCTTGGCAGTTGTACAATTCTAGTGATCGCATCATCCAGTTTAATATTACTAGTATCTAAAATATTGAGTATATCAGTAGATGATTTGGCATTAATACTAATTTTAGGCGGACTGCCTAATAAAACAGTCATTGGTATATTAATAGGAGTATTATTAAATAATTTATCATTTAGAACTAATATTTGTTCTTCAGTTGTTTCGCCAAGTACAGCAAATGGAGAGCGCTCACGTTTGCAAATATCTTTAAATACGTTTAAGTTTTTTTTACTAATGGCAAGTACGTAGCGTTCTTGTGATTCGTTACACCAAATTTCAAGTGGTGACATTTGGTTATCATCATTTGGAATGGCGCGTAATTGAAATTTTCCGCCTCTGCTAGAATTATTGATTAGTTCAGGTAAACCATTTGATAAGCCACCTGCACCAATATCATGAATAGAAATAATTGGGTTGTCTTCTGCTAGATTGGTACATTTATCAATAACTTCTTGGGCGCGTCTTTGCATTTCAGGATTGGCACGTTGTACTGAGGCAAAGTTGAGGTCTTCATTTTGTTTGTCACTTTTAATACTTGATGCTACGCTACCCCCTAATCCAATTAGCATTGAAGGCCCGCCTAGAACAATAATTTTACTTCCAACTGGAATAGTGCTTTTTTTAATATGTCTTTGTTGAATATGTCCCAATCCACCAGTAATCATAATAGGCTTATGGTAACCTCTTATATCTCCATTAGGCATTTGTTGTTCAAAAGTTCTAAAATATCCTAATATATTTGGTCTGCCAAATTCATTATTGAAACTCGCTACCCCAATGGGGGCTTCTAGAATAATATCAAGGGCTGATTGAATTTGATTTGGCTTTCCATGTTCAATCTCCCATGGTTGTTTAGCATTTTTAATTTTAAGATTAGATACACTAAAACCACATAAACCAACTTTAGGTTTTGAACCCTGACCTGTTGAACCTTCATCACGAATTTCACCACCAGATCCGGTTGCAGCACCTTGATACGGAGCAATAGCAGTAGGGTGGTTATGTGTTTCAACTTTTATTAAAATTGCACGGTGTTCTTGAGTGCTTACATATTCATTATTTTCATTTGCGTAAAAACGCTCACCTTGATAACCTGCCATTACTGCTGAATTGTCTGAATAAACGCTTAATAAACCTTTTGGGTTTTGATGATAAGTGTTTCGAATCATAGAAAATAAACTTTTTTTTTGAGCTATATCGTCAATTATCCAATCAGCATTAAATATTTTATGTCGGCAATGTTCTGAGTTTATTTGTGTGAACATCATTAGTTCAATATCGTTTGGATTTCGTTTAAGTTTTGTGAAATTCTCGTTCAGATAATTAATTTCACTATCAGATAAAGATAAGTTCAACTCAATATTGCTACGCTCTAATGCAGCCTTTCCTTCATTTATAATATCAATACTAGATAGTGATTTTGCTTTGAGTTTATTAAAAATTAAATACATATTATCAATTGAGTCAAGTTCTGATTCTGTCATTTTATCCATAATCATTGCTAGAATATTAGTCTTATTATCTGATATTTTGTCAAAATGATAAATTATTCCACGCTCAATGCGACGTATTTTTTCAAGTCCACACAAGTGTAAAATATTACTTACTTTTGACGACCAAGGTGAGATTGTGCCAATACGTGGTATGATAATAATTTGTACACTGTTATTTATTTTAATATGCGCTTCATAACTTAATAATTGTTCAAGTGTAAGTACTTCACTATTGCTAAGTGCATTCTCACAATCGGCAAAATGTATATATTCTGTACCAATTAGATTTACCCCAAGGAAAGCTATTTTTGTATTGAGTGTATCTTTTTTGAAAGCGCTTAGAGCTTGAATGTGTTGAATGGTTTTAATCATAATTAATTTTTATTTTTTGTAGCTTTGAGTTCTTTGTAAGTTTATTTTGATATCGTTTGACTGGGTTTGTAGTTTTTTGTATAAGTATTTTTACTTTTATATATGGATATATTTGTCTTTATATTGTACGAATTATTTTAGAATTGTGTTACTATTTCATCAGAAATATCCGCGTTGTGATACACCTCTCGAGTATCGTCTAAACCTTCTAGACTATCAATTAGTTTTATGAATTTTTCTGCATCATGTAGATTAAGTTTAATATAGTTTATAGGCTCTATTGTTACTTCAGAGTGACTTGGTTCCAATCTTGCTGTGATGAGTGTATTTCTAATGGAGAAAAAATCTTCAGTTGTAGTGATGACATAAATAGAACCATTATCATTGGTGATAATATCTTTTGCACCTGCATCAAGAGCTACTTCCATAATTTGTTCTTCATCGCCTGTCTCAAAATTGATAAATCCTTGTTTGATAAATAGATAAGATACTGAACCTTCTATGCTTAAATTACCACCGTATTTTGAGAAAACATGACGTACATCGGCAACTGTTCGATTGCGATTATCTGTTAGTGTTTCAACTATAATGGCAGTACCAGCTAAACCATAACCTTCGTAACGCACTTCATTATAGTTCTTATTATCTAAATCGACACTACCACGTTTAACTGCATTTTCGATTGTATCTCGTTTCATGTTGGCTGTTAAGGCTCTATCAATTATCATTCTAAGGGAAGGATTATTTTCAATCAGACTCCCGCCTGTTTTAGTAGCGATGATAATTTCTTTAATGAATTTAGCGAATATTTTGCCACGTTTAACATCTTGTACGCCCTTTCTGTGTCGAATATTATGCCATTTACTATGTCCTGCCATTAAATTTTTCCAGCTTGTAATTTTATCTTATATAGTAAAATTGAGTAGTTTGTGTATTGATTTTTTTGCTTGAATTGCGATTGATTTATCAATTATTATTTCATGTGTTTTGTTTTGAATAGCATCAAGGCAATTATCTAGGGTATTCATTGCCATCCACTGACAATGTGCGCATGATTCACAATCTGCACTTTCACCCATAGTAGGTGCTTCTATAAGTTTCTTATTCGGTGCAACTTCATGCATTTTATGGAAAATACCATTATCAGTTGCGACAATAAAAGTTTGTTCTTTTCTATTTTTGACTGCATTAATTAGTGTTGTAGTTGAGCCGATTACATCTGCTAAATCTACCACCTCTTGTGGTGATTCTGGATGAACTAATGTTGCGGCTTCTGGATATATATTTTGTAATTGAATGAGTGCTTTAGCTTTGAAACGCTCATGTACCAAGCAGGCGCCTTGCCAAAGTAGCATGTCAACTCCTGTTTTATTTTTGACATAATTACCTAAATGTTTATCAGGCGCCCATAAGATTTTTTTACCTTTATCTTTAAGATATTTGACAACATTAAGCGCACTACCTGAGGTAACTACCCAATCAGCTTTTGCTTTGACTTGTGCTGAGGTGTTAGCGTAGACAACAACTGTTCTATTAGAATGCTCATCGCAAAATTTGGAAAATGCGTCAATTGGGCAGTCTTCATCTAACGAACAAGTGGCGTTGTCATCCAAAATGAGTACTGTTTTTTCAGGAGAAAGGATTTTAGCAGTTTCCCCCATAAACTTAACTCCTGCAACAATAATTATATCTGCATCACAGTTTTGGCTAAAACGTGCCATTTCTAATGAATCAGAGACGATGCCGCCAGTTTCTTCTGCTAAGGTTTGCAGTTTAGCATCCACATAGTAATGTGCAACTAAGATTGCATTATGAGCTTTTAGTGCTGTTTTAATTTTTTCTTGAATTGATAACACGGATAATTAGTCTTTTTCTGGCAGGCTAATCTTAACATTTAATTCGCGCAATAATTTTTTTGGTACGTTTGCAGGTGCATCGGTTAGTAAACATGTGGCAGTTTGAGTTTTAGGGAAAGCAATTACATCACGAATGTTATCTGTACCTATCATAATCATTATTAAGCGGTCAAGCCCAAACGCCATACCGCCATGAGGTGGGCAACCATATTCCAGTGCATTTAGTAAAAATCCAAACTTATCTTGGGCTTCTTGGTTGGAAATGCCTAATAATTTTAACACTGTTTTTTGCATCTCAACTTGGTGAATACGGATAGAACCACCACCTACTTCGGAGCCATTAATAACCAAATCATAGGCACGAGAAAGGGCGGTTTTAGAAGTTTGTTTTAATGTTTCTTTGTCAACTATAGGTGCAGTAAATGGATGGTGGGTAGCATCTAATGAGCCGTTATCATTTATTTTAAACATTGGAAAATCGACTACCCAAATAGGTGCCCATTGCGTATCAAATAAATTTAAATCTTTAGCAATTTTTTCACGTAAATTACCTAAAGATTCATTAACAATTTTGGTTTTATCAGCCCCAAAGAAAATAATATCCCCTGTTTTTGCACCTGTTATTTCTATGATTTTACTAGTAATTTTATTATCTAAGAATTTTAAAATGGGAGAAGTTGGACCATTCTTATTAAGTTTGATATAAGCTAAACCTTTTGCACCATAAATGCTAACGTATTTAGTATATTTATCAATATTTTTACGGCTAATACTAGCACCATCTGATATTTTTAAAGCAGCAACACGAGAATTACTATTATTAGCAGGTTCTGAAAATACTTTAAAATCAACATTTTTCATTAGTTTATCTATGCTTATTATTTGTATTGGGATTCGTATATCTGGGCAGTCGAGTCCGTATTTTTCTATGGCATCTTCATAGGTAATGGTAGGGAATTTATTGTCTAAGTCGACATTAATAACTGATTTAAATAAGTTTCTAGTCATTCTTTCCATCATTGTCATGATTTCATTTTCATTCATAAATGATGTTTCAATATCTAGTTGAGTGAATTCAGGTTGGCGATCAGCACGTAAATCTTCATCTCTGAAACATTTAACAATTTGATAATAACGATCAAATCCTGACATCATTAAGAGTTGTTTAAATAATTGGGGTGATTGTGGCAAGGCAAAAAACTTACCTGGATGAGTGCGTGAAGGTACTAAATAATCACGCGCACCTTCTGGAGTGGCTTTAGTTAAGAAAGGAGTTTCAATGTCTAAAAAATTATGTTTATCCATAAATTTACGAATGTAATGAGTAACACGAGAACGCAAGTGTAAGCGTTTTTGCATAACATTATTACGTAAGTCTAAATATCTATATCTTAGTCGTATCTCTTCTGAGGTGTTGATTGTATTAATTTGGAATGGGGTTGGTTTAGAAGTATTAAGAATTTCAATATTTTGTGCTTTAATCTCAATTTCACCACTGATCAGTTTAGTATTGCTTAAACCTTTGCCTCTAGCGATAACTAGACCTGAAATTTTCAATACAAATTCATTACGAATAGTTTCAGCCAAAGAAAAATCTTTATTATTAGGATTTATAACTACTTGAACAATACCTTGTATGTCTCGTATGTCTAAAAAGATAACACCGCCATGATTACGTTTGCGATTGACCCAGCCACAAATTTCTACTACCTGTCCTATATCAGACAGATTTACTTTACCACAATAATGTGTTCTTATCATTTTATTTGTCCTTCTTGTATTGGTGTTATCACGCCAGTAGAAATAACCAGTTTAAACGCTTCATCAACACTCATGTCAAGTTCAATTACATCATTTTTTGCTAGCATAATGAAAAAACCAGAAGTAGGATTAGGTGTGGTAGGTACGTAAATATTAATCACTTCTTGTCCAATTTTTTTTGCCACTTCGCCGTTATAGTTGCTTGTTTGAAAGGCGATAGTCCACATACCTTTGCGTGGGTATTCGACCAATACTGCTTTTTTGAAGCTTTTACCAGAAGGACTAAGTACCGTATCCGAAAGTTGTTTAAGCGCACTATAAATGCTTCTAAAACCTGGAATTTTATTGAGTAATTTTTCCCAAAGTTGGATTAGTTTACGACCAATGAAGTTATTAACTAATGCACCTGTTATCAACAGGATTAAAATAACCCAAATAATACCAGATCCAGGAACAGTTCCGTTTAAATCAAATAAAGCTTTTGGCAGGTATTGAAAAGGGACAATATTATTAATTATTTCTAAGAAGAATTTAATAACAACAATACTTAAGCCTAATGGTATCCAAAACAAGAGACCAGAGATAAAATAATTTCGTAAGCGTTTCAATGATTTAAAATAATAGCAATAAAGAAGGCTATTTTAGCATAAGCATTGTATTATTTTTATACTGGCTCTTCATCTCTGAGTGTTAAAATTTCGAATCCATTTTCTGTAACTAAAATAGTATGTTCCCATTGTGCAGAAAGTGTGTGATCTTTTGTGGTTACTGTCCAATTATCGATTTTGGAGGTTATGACTTCAAATCCACCTAAATTTATCATAGGTTCAATTGTAAATGTCATACCTGCTTCAAGGATTGGACTGATATTTAATCTTCCGTCATCATAATGAATTACTTGAGGCTCAGCATGGAATTCAGTTCCAATACCATGTCCACAATAATCACGTACCACGGCGCAATTATTTTTGCTTGCATGAGCGCCAATTGTTTTGCCAATTTTACCTAAATGAACTCCAGGTCTTACTTGTTTAATACCGATATATAAACATTCTTGTGCAATTTTGCAAATGCGTTGTGCTTTGATACTAGATTTACCAATGATGAACATTTTTGATGTATCACCATGAAAACCATTTTTAATAATAGTAATATCAATATTAATAATATCACCTGTCCTAAGTTTTCTATTTCCAGGAATGCCGTGGCAAACTACATGATTAATACTAGTACAAATAGATTTTGGAAAGCCGTGATAATTAAGTGGAGCAGCAATAGCTTCTTGTTGATTAACAATGTAATTGTGACAAATTTTGTCTAATTCATTGGTACTAATGCCAGCCTTAACATAGGGCGATATCATATCAATAACATTGGCTGCTAAACGTCCAGCCATGCGCATCTTTTCTATTTCGTTTTTTGATTTGATTATTATTGACATGAGACTTTATTTTGAATTCTTTGAATGCGTTTATCTAGTGGTGGATGTGTGGCGAATAATTTACTACCCATGCTAAATAGCATGGCATGGGCATATTCTTTAGCATTAGGATTTTTAAGTGTGGTTGTAGCATCACCTTTTATGATTTCAAAGGCCTCCACCAACCCCTGAGGGTAACGAGTAAATTGGATAGCAGAGGCATCAGCTAAGTATTCACGTTGACGTGA
This sequence comes from Candidatus Vesicomyidisocius sp. Agig_15_S12, assembly GCA_021730225.1. Classification (GTDB taxonomy): domain Bacteria; phylum Pseudomonadota; class Gammaproteobacteria; order PS1; family Pseudothioglobaceae; genus Ruthia. The sequence goes on along the minus strand of CP072532.1, from coordinate 590,055 downwards.
CATTGCTGCTTGCAAGATACGTCCAAACCAAACTGTCATCATTCCAATTAACGCAATAATAGCAGCGATTGCCAGTAATAACAATTTTGCGCGACCATCCATACGACGATTATAAGCAGCTTGGTAAAATATCACTCTAGAGAGAAAAAATAGCACAGTAAAGCTAAATACAAATGCACTAATTTGGATATTAAGTTTAATGTCATGGTTAACAATATGCCCAATTTCATGAGCAATTATGCCAGATAATTGTGTACGATTAAAACTTTTCATTGAACCTTGGGTAATGGCAATAATTGCTTCTTGAGTAGTTTTTCCTGCAGCAAAGGCGTTAATAGCATTATCTGGAATTATATATAAGGTAGGAGTAGGAATGTTAGCTGCTAAGGATTGCTCAGCAACGATATTAAGTGCTTGTTTTTCTTCAATTGACAGTTCGTCGTCTTTATTACTAATTAATTTACCATCAAAAGCAAGTGCGACTTTATGTCCATTTGATTTTTGAAAAAAACCAAATACCGTAGCACTTATCATTGCTAATAATACCATTAATGAAAATTTTAAAAAATTGAGTAATTGTTCTTGATTTTGAAAGACAATTTGATTAGCAGCAATGAACTTTTCACTAAGATTGTATTGTTGATATTCAGGTTGATAAAACTGTGCTAAATTTAGTCCAACAAACAAAGTGTAAGATATTAATATAGATGAAATTAGTAATAAAATAAGGTATAAAGACCAAATGATTAGAGTGTTTTTTTTAGCTTTGTCTTGATGTTTCCTAAAATCCATTGTTAGAAGATCCTCCAGAAATCATAGTGTGATTTAGGAACTAAATTCTTTTCAGCACCTTTTTGAGTGATGGAAAAAACTTTAGTTTTATATATTTTAGTACGAACTACCGCCATTGGATATAAATAATGTCTCTATTCTTAAGAAAATAAGTCTTTAGGTGCTTGCTTTAATTGTTCTATACTTTCGTTAAATTCTAAGTTTTGTGCATCTATACTAAATCCAAATATACTGGTAAATAATATATTTGGAAATGATTTTTTGTACTCATTAAACTTTTGAACCAAGTCGTTATACCCTTGTCTAGCACTAGCAATACGATTTTCTGTTGCGATCATTTCTTCGCTTAGTTGTATCATATTGTTATTTGCTTTTAAATCAGGGTAGGCTTCCATTTTTAAGTTAAAGCCATTCATTGCACTTTCCAAAGCTACTTGAGAGCTTGCTAAATTTGTCATGGCATTTACTTTATCTGGATTTTTTTGTGCTACCTTGTTGGCTTGTATTAATTCTGTTCTAGCTTCAGTAACAGTAGTCAATGTTTCTCTTTCATGTTCCATGTATTTTTTGGCAATATCAACTAAATTACCAATTAAGTCTAAGCGTCGTTTAAGTTGTACTGAAATCTGTTCAAAACCATTCTGATACTGAGTTTTATAAGAAACCAAGTTGTTATAAATACTAGCAATCCAAATAAGTATAACAATAATAATTGCGATCAGTAACCAGTTTTGTATTAAAAATTCCATTTTTAAACTCCTATAAAAAGTTAATCAAATATTAATTTTTAAGATGTTAATTATATACGGTATTATCATTTAAATTCAAGTGGAGATCGATTAAATTTGTAAATATTCAGCGTATACTTTTTCAGTTTTGTTTAGATTCTATCACTAACGATTGGATAACCATAACCACTTAAATACTTTTTTGTTGCTTATTATTTATTTATAGTGATGATTAAGTTTATTTTTTCATAACTTTTATATAATTTTAATTTTAATTTTTGTTTTTATAAATTATAGGAATCTGTTGTTAAAGTATAAAATAATAATTATTCACAAATTAAGAATATAAATACCAGTAGGATGGGGCGAGAAACGGGATTTGAACCCGCGACAACCGGAATCACAATCCGGGGCTCTACCAACTGAGCTATTCCCGCCATAAATTATACCTCAAGTTTTTATCCTTAGAGTAGTGGTACGCCCAACACGATTCGAACGTGTGACCTACGGCTTAGAAGGCCGTTGCTCTATCCAGCTGAGCTATAGGCGCATATACCAAGGTTGTTACGTTCTATAAATGCAAGGTATTTTTTTGGTCGGAGTGGAGGGATTTGAACCCCCGACCACCTGGTCCCAAACCAGATACGCTACCAAACTGCGCTACACTCCGAAAAAAATAATGATTATACTTTGTTAAATTGGAATGTAAATAGTTAAATAGTGATTGTGTTATAAGTTAGTTGATTAATAATAAATATTAACATACTATTAATTTTTTTGTATGGTCTTTTGTCTATTTTAATTAGGTTTTTTATTCGTGATTGGTTTGCTCCAGTAAGGCTATATTAGTGGTACTAATTCCTATTTTTGAGTCAAGATTATAAATTTACGAAACCAGGTCAAGGTGATTAATTGGCGTGTTATTAATCAGAGTAGTGTTATAGTTTAGAGCAATGTACATGCTTAATATACAACTTTTACAATTTTTAGTGTAAAAATCAAAAATAATTATAAATTTGGTATAATTGCTATTTTGATATGAGAAAGCTTCTATCTTTTAGATAGAAATCTATTATAAGTGGAGTAATAAATGCCTAAATTTTATCGTTTTTTATACACCTCTTTACTGATGGTTATTACCGAATAAATAGTGGTATAGCATTTTTAAAATAACAGGCTTGAAGGAATAATCTATCTGTTTAGACAATTATTGTTTAGTATAAATTTTTAGGGAATATGGTTAATCTCGTTTTATTTTCTAACTTAGTGATAAATCTAATAATTATCTTAAATTAATTAAAGTTTTTTAAAGTAATTTGCATGCGCTGCGAGTTCTTTTTTATTTGCATAAATAATTTTGATTTTGCTAAAAGCATTGTCTATCCTAATAATATTATCAGGATTAATGGGCTGTTTATTAACGGTTTGATCATTGCCAAATAAAGTAGATTGTCCACCAGTCATTGCAAGATAAACTTGTGCTAGAATTTGTACATCTAACAGTGCACCATGCACGGTTCTTGCACTTGAGTCAATTTTAAATCTCCGACATAAAGAATCAAGGTTATGCAGTGTGCCAGGTCGTTGTTGTTTAGATAATTCTAATGAATCAATAATGGTGCATTTATCTTCAATACGTTGATTAATACCTATAAGTTTAAGTTCATGGTTTAGAAATCCAAGGTCAAATGGGGCGTTATGGATAATGAGAGTTGTTTCTTTAATATAAGCTAAAAATTCTTCAACAATCTCTTTAAATTTAGGCTTTTTTGTTAAAAATTTATCAGTAATGCCGTGGATGCGTACTGAATCACCAACATTACGATTTGGTTGTATGTATTCATGATATTCATTATTTTTAGTGATTTGCCTGTTTATAATTTCTATACAACCAATTTCAATGATGCGATGACCTTCAGAAGGATTAATCCCCGTAGTTTCAGTATCTAGTACAATTAGTCTTTCCATCGAATATTTTTTAAACTTATTTTTCGTGTATAATTACCTTATTTTATCATAAGTAATTTTATTAAATAATTATGGCAAGAGTAACAGTCGAAGATTGTTTAGACCATGTAGAAAATCGATTTGAGTTGGTATTGATAGCGTCAAAGCGTGCACATCAATTAAGTTCTGGAGGTTATAAACCATTATTAAATGCAGGGAAAGATAAGCCAACGGTAGTAGCGTTAAGAGAAATTGAGGCAGGATTGATCGACTCTTCAATTTTAAGTGAAATTTATGTAATAGATGAGCAATTATCAGCACAACAAAAAGTATTAGATAGTGTAAAAATGTCTGAGATTAAAGATGAATTATCAATAACAGCTGTTGATAAAGTTATTGATAAGATAACAGAGTTTGAAGAGTAACTAATGTTTAATTCATGATGTGGTATTTGTTATTATTTATTAAAAATATATGATAATCGGAAGTTATTTGTAGATTATTGTAGTTTTTGAATTTATTATGTATCTAATCAGTAAACCTAGCAAGCTAGCAAATCATTTATATATAATGAAGTAAATTATGAATAAATGTATCAAAATTCAATTGATAATAATAATTTATTAAGAGCGATAAAATTTCTATATTATAAAAAAGATTTGGACGAAATTCTCTAATGCTAATTGTATTATTATTTACATTATTTACTTAAATTTTATTTGCTATTGCTAGTTATAACCCAACTTTATTTTCCTTTATTTTCTTAAGCATTGTTGATGATAATTCATTTGCATATCCTTATTTAGTGATATAACCTTGCCAAATATCTTGTATCCTAAGTTCATGGTATTTTTAATATTATTGCAGTAGTTTTGTATTTCTTCAGAAGTGTAAGAGATTAAGGCGGCAATACCAACAGCAGGTACAATAAGTCCTGTTACAACAATATTTGTTGATGTTTCTTTTAATTTTTTAATATGGGCAATGTTTTTTGTGATTATGTTTTTATTTTGTTCTTCAAAAATACCTTCTAAGTATTTAAGTTTTTCATTAGAGACTTGTAATTTTTTTTGGACTGAAGTTAATAAATATTCTAAGTCTGTTATTTTTATTCGAGCATTATTTTTTTGTAAAATTTCATCATTTAAGACATGACCTTTGCTAGTTTCTAGTAAAAGTTTATCTTGTACTCTTTTTAATTCTGAATGTGCTTTGATTAACTGTTTATTGAGGTTTCCTAGTGTATCGGTATTTCTCATAGTAATAGGAAGTTTTGCAATTTGTTTAATGTTATATTCTTGTTTAAGGTTGTTGATTTTATTGTTAAGTTGAATAACTTGATTATTGTGGATAAAATAACCAATAATCATGGCTATTATTAGAGCGATTGAGATAAATAATGATTTATTTTCCATAATAATTTCTCAAAAAATTAATATATTTATACTTTAATGTAAGTATCATTAGATTAGCCACTTAGCAGCTTGTTTAGCATAATAGGTTAAAATACCATCAGCACCAGCACGTTTGAATGCCAATAAAGTTTCTAATACCACCTGCTCTTCTTTTAGCCAGTTGTTTTGTGCAGCTGCTTTTAACATAGCATATTCGCCACTGACGTGATAAGCAAAGATAGGAATATTAAAATTTTGCTTGATTCGATAAACAATATCCAAGTATGGTAATCCAGGTTTAATCATAATTATATCTGCACCTTCATCAATATCTAGACTTACCTCACGAATAGCTTCATTAGAGTTAGCTGGGTCCATTTGGTATGTTTTCTTGTTAGATTCACCTAAATTAGTTGATGAATTAATCGCGTCTCTAAAGGGATCATAATAATGAGAAGCATACTTTGCAGAATAAGCTAAAATATTTATGTGAATAAATCCATTTTTTTCAAGCGCTTTACGAATAGCATCTATACGCCCATCCATCATGTCGCTTGGCGCTACAATATCGGTACCAGCTTGTGCATGGGAAAGAGCTTGTTTCACTAAGACTTCATTTGTTTCATCGTTAAGTACATAACCATTATTATCAATTAATCCATCTTGACCATGTGTGGTAAATGAATCAAGTGCTACATCAGTAATTACTGCTAAGTTTGAATATTTTTGTTTAACAGTGTATATGGCACGTTGTATTAAACCGTCTGGATTAAATGCCTCTTTAGCATCTAATGATTTTTTGATAGGCGGAACAACAGGAAAAAGTGCAATTGCCTGAATGCCTAATTCAATTAATTCTGCTACTTCAATTAATAATTGATCAATACTCAAGCGTTCAATACCTGGCATTGAGTTAATATTTTGTCGTTTATTTTCACCTTTAATAATAAAAATTGGAAATATTAAATCACTAGTTAATAAGTGGTTCTCACGCATTAATTCACGAGTATATGCGTGTTTTCTCATACGGCGTGGCCTATGGGTTAAAATTGTCATAATATTTATATATTTATATATTTATCTTTAGTATATTATACTTTAATGAATCAATCAAACCCAACTTTCAAAAATATGTCGAATGTTAATGAAGCGTTAATCAAACCATTTCCAAATTCTAATAAAATTTATGTACAAGGGACACGTAAAGATATTCAGGTGCCTATGCGTGAAATTACACTTACAGATACAATTGGTGAATTGGCAGAAAAAAATGCGCCTATTCATGTTTATGATACGTCAGGTGTTTATACCGATCCTAATGTTAAGATTGATTTGCGAAAAGGTCTTGGGAATATTAGAGTTTCTTGGATTAAAGAACGAAATGATACTGAAATATTAACCGGATTTAGTTCCAATTTTTCCAATGAATGCCGAGATGATGTGCAGTTAAATGCCTTACGTTTTGAACATCTACAAGTACCACGTCGTGCTAAAGATTCTAAAAATGTGTCACAAATGCATTATGCTAAACAAGGTATTATCACACCTGAAATGGAATATATTGCCATTCGTGAAAATTGCAAATGGCAAGAATATAAAGACCAAATTGGTCAGAAAAAAGGCGAGAGTTTTGGTGCTAACATTCCAGATTTAATTACATCTGAGTTTATTTGTTCTGAAGTTGCTAAAGGACGTGCAGTAATTCCTGCTAATATTAACCATCCAGAAACAGAACCGATGATTATTGGTCGTAATTTTATGATTAAAATTAATGGTAATATTGGCAATTCTGCATTAGGGTCGAGTATTGAAGAAGAAGTTAGTAAGATGATATGGGGTATTCGTTGGGGTGCAGATACTATTATGGATCTTTCAACTGGTAAAAATATTCACGAAACTCGTGAATGGATTATTCGTAATTCACCTGTACCTATTGGAACTGTACCTATTTATCAAGCGTTAGAGAAGGTTAATGGCATTGTTGAGAATTTAAATTGGGAGATATTTCGTGATACACTCATCGAACAGGCTGAGCAAGGTGTGGACTATTTTACCATTCATGCAGGTGTGCGTCTTAAACACGTACCCCTGACTATTGACAGGGTAACAGGTATTGTTTCTCGTGGTGGTTCCATTATGGCAAAGTGGTGTTTAGCACATCATACAGAGAGTTTTATTTACACACATTTTGAAGATATTTGTGAAATTATGAAGCAATATGACGTTACCTTCTCATTAGGTGATGGTTTGCGTCCTGGCTGTATTGCTGATGCTAATGATATAGCGCAATTTGGTGAGTTAGAAACCCTGGGATGGCTTGTTAAGATTGCTTGGAAACATGATGTGCAAACTTTTATTGAAGGTCCTGGTCATGTACCAATGCAAATGATTAAAGAAAATATGGATAAACAGCTAGAAGAGTGTGGTGAAGCGCCATTTTATACACTTGGTCCGTTAACAACTGATATTGCGCCAGGCTATGATCATATCACTAGTGCTATAGGCGCTGCGCAAATTGGTTGGTACGGTTGTGCTATGCTATGTTATGTTACCCCAAAAGAGCATCTAGGGTTACCTAATAAGGATGATGTTAAACAAGGTATTATTGCTTATAAAATTGCAGCTCATGCAGCTGATTTAGCTAAAGGACATCCAGGTGCACAAATTCGAGATAATGCTCTTTCTAAAGCGCGTTTTGAATTCAGATGGGAAGATCAGTTTAATTTAGGTTTAGACCCAGATACAGCACGTAAATATCATGATGAAACTATGCCTAAACAAGCTGCAAAAACCTCGCATTTTTGTTCTATGTGTGGCCCTAAATTTTGTTCTATGAAGATCACTCAAGAGATTAAAACTATGAATGTAGATGAGATTACTAAGATTAATTCTATCCAAATAGAAATGGATAAAAAATCTGCAGAATTTTTAGAAAATAACAGTGAAATTTACATGAAAAAAAATACTTAAAATTTTTATTAACTTAATTAAAAAATGATCGATTATTTTTTTAAAGTTTAAAGTTTAAAGTTTAAAGTTTAAAGTTTAAAGTTTTTAAACAGCATTGAGTTGAAGGATTCAGATTTTTGTTTATTGAAGTAATATTATATTTATAGTAGTTTTTTAAGTATTATATTTTTCTACACTGTAGATTATATAAATTTATTGATTAATTGTAATGTATTTTTTACTGCACCTTGTTTACTGTACAAGTATTGTTGGGCGTTATATCCTAATACTTTGCATTGTTTTTCATCATTTAATAGCATTATTATTATTTTAAATAAATCACTCACATTTTGAATTAGAATAGCAGCATTTTGTTCTAATAAATCTAATGATATTTCAGTAAAGTTAAATATGTTAGAACCAAATATAATAGGTTTAGCAAAAGCAGCAGGTTCAAGCATATTATGTCCACCAGTATTGCTTAAACTACCTCCCATGAAAACAATATTAGCAATATCAAAGTAGGACATCATTTCACCCATAGAATCGCCTAAAAGAATTTGAATATCTTGGGCAGGTTGGTTTCCTGAACGACGAGCAATATTCAGATTAGCATCTTTAGCTAATTTATAGACTATATCAAAACGTTCTGGATGTCTTGGAATGATAATAAGTAAGGCATTGATAGCGTGTTTATTTTTTGAGTATTCGTTAATAATTTGTACCTCTTCATTTTTATGAGTGCTGGCAAAAATAATAGTTTTACGTTTACCAATGATTTTTTGTAATGCATTACTTGTTATTTTGTCAGGTGTTGTGTTTTGATCAAATTTAATATTATTAGTTATTACGACATAATCATTTTTAGCCCCTAATTCAATAAAATTGTTAGCAGAATTTTGATTTTGAGCAGCGATTAAGCTGAGCTTATTTAAGGTTTGTTTGACTAGATTAGAGGTAAATTTTTGGTATTTTTCTTTTGATTGTTGTGATAATCTGGCATTGATAAGTAGTACTGGGATGTGTTTTTTGTTGAGTTCGTGAATTAGATTAGGCCAAATTTCTGTTTCTAATAGTAGGCATATTTTTGGATTAATTTGCTTAATATAATGCCTAATAATCAATGGTAAATCATAAGGAAAATAAAGATTAACTACCTTATTTTTATAATAACTGATTACTGCATCAGAACCTGTAGGTGTAGTTGTGGTGACTAATAATTTATGATTAGGGTGTTTTTTGATAAGTTGATCGATAATAATAATAGCTGCTTTAAATTCCCCTATAGAAACACAATGTACCCAAATGATAGGTTCTTGTACTCTAGTAATTAAGCCGAGTCGTTCATTAATTCTTTGTCTAAATTTAGGTGTTTTTATACCTTTGATTATTAACTTTAGTATTATAAATGGTAATAAAATATATCCTATTATGTTGTAGAGACTTTGGTCCATTTTGGAAGTGGTATAATATGGTTCATTATATTTTAGCGGTTTTGAAGTCCTTTATGAAATTTGTTGATTCTGCTAGTGTTCGTATTGAAGCTGGTAAAGGTGGAGCAGGGTGTTTGGGCTTTCGTAGAGAAAGATATATCTCTGATGGCGGACCTGATGGTGGTGATGGTGGTGATGGTGGTCATGTATATTTTCAAGGACAAGATGGATTAAATACACTTAGTGAGTTTCGTTTTAAGCGTTTGTTTAGGGCAAAGAATGGACAACCTGGATCAGGCCAAAATAAACGCGGAAAATCAGCACAACATTTAACAGTAGGGATTCCATTGGGTACTAAGGTTTATGATCTTGCAACTGATGAATTAATTGGAGAAATGACTAAACATGAACAAACTATTTTAGTTGCCAAAGGTGGTTTTCATGGTTTAGGCAATACACGCTTTAAATCCAGCATTAATCGAGCTCCTAGAGAAACTACTCTAGGGTTTCCAGGTGAAGTTCGTGAGATTGGTCTAGAATTAAACGTTATGGCTGATATTGGTCTTTTGGGTATACCTAATGCCGGTAAATCAAGTCTGGTTAGACAAATTTCAAGTGCAAGACCTAAAGTTGCTGACTATCCATTTACTACGTTATATCCCTCGTTAAGTGTGGTATCTTGCTATGATAAGCATATTGTTATAGCAGATATTCCAGGACTAATTAAGAATGCTAGTAAAGGGGCAGGTTTGGGTTTTAAATTTTTAAAGCATTTGTCACGTGTAAAGGTATTATTGCATGTTGTGGATATTTTGCCAGTTGATGGATCTGATCCAGTTAAGAATTTTTTAACTATTGAAAAAGAGCTTAAAGAATATAATCAAGAACTGGCCAATAAGGAAAAATTATTAGTGATTAACAAAATAGATTTATTGCCAGAGAAGGATAGTAATACTATTGTTCAAAGTTTACTAAAAGATATTTGTTATAAGGGAAAGGTCTATAATATCTCTGCTTTGAATGGGTTGGGCTGTAAAGATTTAGTGGCTGGATTATTTAAATTAATGATAAGAAAATGAATAAGCAAAGATGGGTAATTAAAATTGGATCTTCGCTTTTAACTAATGACGGTAAGGGCTTAGATAAAACTTTTATTGCTTCTTTGGTAAAGCAAATTAAAGAATTAAAGTATCAAAATATTGATATTATTTTGGTTTCAAGTGGTGCAATTGCTGAGGGTATGAAGCGTCTAGGTTGGCATGAGCGTCCTGAAAATATACATAAATTACAAGCAGTAGCAGCAGTAGGTCAAATGGGTTTGATACAAACTTATGAAACTTTGTTTTCTCAATATAATATTCACACTGCACAAGTGCTATTAACACATGTTAATTTAGCTAATACTAATCAAAGTAATAATATTTCTGCTACTTTAAATACATTATTAAATTTGGATATAGTTCCGATTGTGAATGAAAATGATACTGTAGCTACAGATGAAATTAAATTTGGTGACAACGATACTTTAGCGGCATTGGTAGCAAATTTGGTGAATGCAACTCAATTGGTTATTTTGACAGATCAAGGTGGTGTTTATGATGCTGATCCACGTCAAAATGCTAATGCTAATTTGATTGATAAAATTCATGTGAATAACGAAAAATTAACACAAGTTGCTAATAGAGCAGGTGGTTCATTAGGCTCTGGGGGTATGTATACTAAAGTATTAGCAGCCCAAATAGTTGCTAAATCAAACGTGATTACTATTATTGCTTCAGGTAGACAAGCAAATGTTTTGTCTAAACTGTACGCAGGTGAACCTATTGGGACATTGATTTATTGTTAACATATATTGGATTAGGTTCGAATCTTAATCACCCTAAAAAACAAATTAAAAATGCATTGATTGCGCTTAATTATACTAAAGGTATTAAGGTGGGGGGTTTATCAAATATGTATCAATCTAAGCCGATTGATGGTTCAAAGCAACCTGATTATGTTAATGCCATGTGTCAGGTTGATACATATTTAACTGCATTAGAATTGTTATATGTTTGTCAAGATATTGAAATCCAACAGCACCGTGTGCGCGAAAAAAAATGGAGTGCAAGAACTATTGATTTGGATATTATTATTTATGGTGTGCAAGTAATTGTTTCTAAACAATTGATTATTCCACACCCGAAAATGATGAATAGAGCATTTGTGTTGGTACCGTTAGCAGAATTAGAGCCTAATTTAAAGGTACCAGTTTTAGGACCTATTCAAAATTTGATTGATAAGTTAGATACTACTGAATTGGTTAAATTATGAATATTGAAACACTAAAGGTTTTTAAAGAATCTGGAGAAAAAATTACTTGTTTAACCGCTTATGATGCTTCATTTGCATCAGTTTTTGATGCATGTGGCATTGATATTATTTTAGTGGGAGATTCACTTGGCAATGTTATTCAAGGTGATAAAAATACATTAGGTGTAAGTATGAGTGATATGATTTATCATATGCAAGCAGTTGCTAAAGGTACACAGAATGCATTAAGAATTGCAGACATGCCTTATCAAAGTTATACTTATGCTAAACAAACTTTAGTAAATGCTAAGCGTCTAATAACGGCAGGCGCACAAATGGTCAAACTTGAAGGTGGATGTGAACATGAAGCATCTTTTAGAACCTTGCAAGATAATGGTATTTCTGTTTGTGGACATATAGGTTTACAACCACAATCAGTAGTAGAAATAGATGACTATAGAGTGCAAGGTAGAGAAACACAAGACGCTAATAAAATTATTAAAAATGCTTTAGCATTAGCTTCTTGGGGTGTTAAAGCAATAGTGTTAGAATGCGTACCTGCTGAATTGGCTAAACAAGTATCACAATCTGTAAGTATCCCTATTATTGGTATTGGCGCTGGTTTAGATTGTGATGGACAAGTATTAGTAAGTTATGATATGTTAGGTGTTAATGTAAGGCATGTGCCAAAATTTGTTAAAAATTTCTTAACTGATAATGGCGATGTAAAATCTGCTGTTAATGCTTTTATCAAGGCTGTAAAAGATGAGTCTTTTCCAAGCAAGAAGTACAGTTATTAATGAAGTTGTGCTATCAAAATATTCAAATAACTGAGCTTGTTAACGATTGGCACGAGCAAGAGAAAACTATTGCATTTATTCCTACGATGGGGGGTTTACATCAAGGACATTTATCATTAATTAATATTGCTAAACAAAAAGCTGATAAAGTTGTTGTTAGTATTTTTGTTAATCCAGCTCAATTTGATAAAAATGAAGACCTAGATAGGTACCCACGTTCGCTTAATGCTGATTTAGTAGAATTAGAGGAAAATGTTGATAGTGTTTTTATTCCAGATGTTAAACAAATTTATCCTAATGGTATCAGTAAATATATTGATGTTGGCATGATTGGACGCATTTTATGCGGTAAAACTAGACCCCATTTTTTTAATGGGATGATACAGGTTGTGGAAATATTGTTTGAAATTGTACGACCTAATATTGCAATTTTTGGTCAAAAAGATTATCAACAATTGTTAGTTATTAAACAAATGGTTAAAAATTTATCATTGGATGTATGTATAGAATCTGGTGAAATCATTAGAGAAAAAAGTGGCTTAGCAATGAGTACTAGAAATCAGTATTTATCTGAAAATGATGCTAAAATCGCTGCTAATTTGTATAGGATATTAACCTATGTTAAGCATGAGGTATTACAAAATAAAAAAATTGATGTGTTAAAGAAAATAGCAGAATTTGACTTAAAACAGCATTTTAAATTGGATTATCTTGAAGTATTAGATGCAAATACCCTTAAACAAATTACTGATAATACATGTCAAATTATTATATTATCTGCAGTATTTCTAGGTTCTGTACGACTCATTGATAATATCATTTTTTTAAAAAGGGATAACTATGTTTAATATTACTGATAAAGCAAAAGTTTATATGGCTGATTTATTTGCTCAACAAAATGAAAAAGACCTAGGCTTAAAGGTAGATGTTGAAAAGGCAGGCACACCTGCTGCTACAGTTATTTTTAATTTTTGCTTTCCTAAAGAGTTGAGTAAAACGTATAAAAAATTTGAATATGAAGGGTTTTATGTTTATATTGATAAGCTAAATTTTGTATATTTAAAAGACTCAGAAGTTGCATTAAAAGATTCAAGTGTTGGCAAGAAGTTAATTATTACAGCGCCTAATGCTAAAGGCGAAGAGCCAAAAGAAGATGCGTCTCTTGAAGAAAAAATAAAATACGTTATTGCTGCTGATATCACTCCTGGGCTTGCTTCTCATGGTGGTTTTGTTGAATTAGTTGAGATTACTAAGCAAATAGACGTTATTCTTAATTTTGGGGGTGGTTGCCAGGGATGTTCATCGGTTAAATCTACTTTAGAACAAGGTGTTGAAGCTCAACTTAAAGCACGTTTTCCAGAGATTAAATCTGTACGTGATGTTACAGACCATGCAAATACTGATAATGCTTATATGTAAGTAATATTTTATTGGGTTGACAATGTAGTGTAAACTTAATGGTTATGATTACTGTTATTAATGCTAGCATTAAAGAGCGTAGAGACGCTAAGGCAGCGCATGAATTATTTACTATTAATACGGTTATTGTCCATTTATTTTTTACCTTGGGTTTGATTAAATTGCTCAATATTGACATGAATAGTGCAATTTATTTATCTATTTTAATTTCCTTTACCATTATCATCTATACTTATTTTCGAACTAAAAAAGCTAAAAGTAATGATGCGTATCTAGTTTATTTACATTGGCAGCTTTCACTTAATCGTTACAAATTACTTATTAGTGCTTATGTTTTTTATTTTTTAGTTACTTCACTAGGGTTGATTATTTCAACAGATGTGCCTGTAAGTATGGATGGCATAAGAATTATTGATTCAATTTTGAGTTTATTAGGCATAGTGCCATTATTTTTTTGTATTTTACTGTCTGTTGTATTAGGTTCTGGTTCAATGTTTAATGCGGGTCGTAGTGAAATTAATCAAAAATTAGTACAAAAATATCCTAAAAGTTAGTGAATGAGTTCTCTTTAATTGAAACTTATTTTAATTGGGGTAGTTCGAGTTTAACTAATTTAGGGATTGGTGATGACTGTGCTGTGATTAATGTAGATTCTAATTATCAATTAGTAACTAGTGTCGATACTTTGATTGAAGGCGTGCATTTTCCTTTAAATACTAGTGCAAGTGATATTGCCTATAAATCTTTGGCAGTTAATTTAAGTGATTTAGCAGCAATGGGAGCACGTGTAAAATATTTCACACTTGCACTAACATTGCCAAATATTAACAAGAAATGGCTTAGTCAATTTTCTGCTTCACTGAAATCCTTATCAGATGAATTTGGTATTATATTGGTTGGTGGAGATACTACAAAAGGTACTCTAAGTATCACTATTAATGTTACCGGTGTAGTTGAGAAAGACAAAGCATTACTACGTTCATCTGCCCAAGTAGGAGATTTAATTTTTGTGTCTAATACGATTAGTGATGCGGCTTATGCTTGGAAGCAAATACAGAATAATCAAATACCTTCTGAGTATGCTATTAACCACTTTAATCGACCTAAGCCACAATTAGTTTTAGGGCAACAGTTATCAACTATTGCTAACGCTTGTATTGATATTTCTGATGGTCTAGAACAAGATTTAACGCATATTCTTACTTGTTCTAATGTAGGTGCGAGTATCAATATTGATGATATCCCATTGACTAATGAGGTTAAAACTTATATTGCAAAAACTAATGATTGGTGTTTGGTATTGGCAGGTGGTGATGATTATGAATTATGTTTTACTGTACCAGTTAAAAATATGAATTTACTAAAAAATCTACAAAGTAAAAACAATGTTCCAGTCACTCAGATTGGCATTATTAATGATTCTATGATGTTAACTAAAATTGGAACTTTTGATAAGCAATGTTGTTTTTATCAACATTTTTAGTTAGTGAATATATATTTTTTGTTTGTTAAATATATTTTAAACTTCTTTTTTTTCTGCAATGGTTTTACAATCAATACATTCATCAGCAGTAGGACGTGCTTCTAGTCGCATTAAAGAAATTTCAGCACCACATGTTTTACAAAAGCCATAATCTCCCAATTCAATAATATGTAAAGTTTTATCAATTTTTCCAATCAGTTTTCTTTCACGGTCACGTGTCCTTAATTCTAAAGCAAATTCTTCTTCAAGAGTAGCTCTGTCATTAATATCAGCAACTTGGTTTGAATCTTCTTGGATATGATTAATTGTTGATTCAGCATCATCAACTAACTGTTCTCTCCATGCATTTAATTTATTCTTAAAATGTTTAAGTTGAGTATCATTCATAAACTTTTCATTTTTCTTAGGTTGATAATCAAGAATTTCTTGATAAATTGATTGCGACATAATAACTAGATTAATTAAAAATAGTATGTTTATACCTAAACTACCTTAAAATAGCAATTTATTTTTTATATTTTTTATATTAAATTTTTTATGGCATTAGAAGCATTAATCTTTGATGTTGACGGAACTCTTGCAAATACTGAACGTTATGGACATTTGAAGGCCTTTAATTTAGCGTTTAAGGAATTAGACTTAGATTGGTATTGGTCAAACAAAATTTATCACGAGCTGCTTAATGTAACAGGGGGAAAACTGAGGATTAAATATTATTTAACAAAATACAATACAACATTTGAGCATCAATATTTGGATGATTTTATTGACTCTATTCATCAGCTAAAGACTAAAATTTATGTGCGTTTAATGGGCCAAGGTGCAATACCTTTACGGATAGGTGTGAAACGTTTATTTAATGAGGCAAGAAAAGCTAATCTTAGATTGGCAATTGCCACAACGACAACGCCTATTAATGTTGATGCTTTGATTACAAGTACATTAGGATCTGAGTCACTAGATTGGTTTGAGGTTATTGGTTCTGGTAATATTGTTTCAAAGTTAAAACCGGCTGGTGATATTTATACTTATGTATTAAAGCAGATGAGATTGGATCCTGCAAAATGTTTGGCCTTTGAAGATTCACATAATGGCATTATCTCAGCTACCGAGGCGGGACTAAAAACTTTGATTACTACTAATGAATATACTAAATCGCATCGTTTTGATGGTGCGATGGCGGTACTTAATCATTTAGGTGAATCTAATGTACCGTTTCAGTTAATTAAGGGTGATAAAACTAATGCAACTTATGTTAGTATTGATTATTTAAGGGAACTCTATGCAAGATATTGTTAACCGTATTAAACGAGATGTTGTTAATGAGGTTGTTAGAAAAACTCAATTAGAATTTGCTAGTCAAATTAGTATGCATTTAGATAATAAAATTTATTTAAAACGTGAAGATTTAACTCCTGTACATTCTTTTAAATTGCGTGGTGCTTATCATAAAATTAGAACATTAAACATTCGACAATTATCTAAAGGTGTGATTACTTGTTCAGCTGGAAATCATGCACAAGGTGTTGCTTTTTCTGCAAAAAAATTAGGTATTTATGCTGTTATTGTGATGCCTAAAATCACTCCAAAAATTAAAGTTGATTCGGTTAAATCTTTAGGTGCAGAAGTTATTTTATTTGGAAATAGCTATGATGCGGCTTATGATTTTTCGCAAAATATCGCTAAGAAAAAAGGGTATACATTTATTCATGCATTTGATGATCTTGATGTTATTGCTGGACAGGGAACGATTGCTTATGAGCTTTTGGAGCAATTAGATGATATTGATTATATTTTTGTTCCAGTTGGCGGCGGCGGTTTAATTACGGGTATTGCTAGTGTGATTAAAACGCAGCGACCAAAGATTAAAATTATTGGTGTTGAGCCTGTTGGTTCTGCTGCATTTACACGTTCAATTACTAGTAATACACATGCTGTTCTAGACGAGGTAGATGTTTTCGCTGAGGGCGTTGCGGTTAAGAAAGTTGGATTTGAAAATTTGAGAATTGCTAAAAAATTGGTTAATGGTACTGTTTTGGTTAGTAATGATGAGATGTGTGCAGCAATTAAGGATATTTATAATCAAAATCGTTATATTGTTGAGCCTTCTGGTGCGTTGGCTTTGGCTGGGATAAAGCGTTATATTTTTGATAAACAATTGCATAATAATAATATCATTAGCATTGTTAGTGGCGCAAATATGAATTTTGATCGTTTGCGATATATTACTGAGCGTGCTAATTTAAACGAGTATAACTAGAGGGATTTTTAGTTAATTAAACAAGTATTTTGTTAATGAGATTGTTTTATTGTTTTAGGTTTTTTTGAACGCCCATGAGTTTGACTTAATTTTATAAAAAATTAGTAGTTATTAGAATATTTTATAATTGAGGCATCTTAATTGTGGTATTTATTTTTGGTAGTGTATAAGTTAGAGATACATCTAACCTTAAATAGTTATTTTTTATCTTTAGGTGTAAAATTTAATAGATAGTGTTTTCTTAAGGTTGGTAAAAATCAACAATATTGATATAGATGGAAATTTTTTAGTTAGAAAGAAAATTTTATTTATTAAGCAAGGATTTTTAGTTACTGTTGTTGTGATACATTAGCTTGACTTATAGTTATAAAAAGGTATGCATCGTGCTAAGGTTACAGAAGTAATTTAGAACATGTGTATGATTTTGATAAAGTGATTCGATGCTACTATACATTTGATAATTAATACCACTTAACAATTCAATGGTTTGGTTTTAACTTTAATAATATCCAAATCCAATGATAAATAGGTTGGTTTGTTAACAGAATTACAATTTCTACTTTGATTATGGTGAATAAAAATAATAACTATTATGTTAATTATTTTATTTAAAAGTGTTAAAGAAATTTATAAATTATTAATCCATGCAAAAGGTTGAAGTAGAAACATTTAGCGGTATTGTTAGTTAGTGATATACTAAAGTAGTTTAATATTTGTGTTAATATTCTGTTTTGGTTAGAATGGTTTTTATCGAATAAGATAGGATATGAGTATTCTATTAAAAAAAACTTTTTTAAATATTATATTATATAAATAAATTTAGTACTAAACCATCGGTAATGTCGTTTTTAATAAAACCCATATCAATATGGTAATAATTAATCATAAAATTATTGAAATATTTCGTATCTCAAATTTAAAGGTAAAAGGTTATTAACAACGTTGATTAAAGAACTAAAACAATTTAATCAATTAGTTGTGAGAGTAGTTTTTGATGATTCTCAATTATGATGAAAACTTGGATTTGAATAAAATTTTATGTAAGCTAATATTATTTTAAATAGTAAATATGCTAAAATAATGCAGCTTTAAACTGTGTATTTACCCAAATTATGACTTATCAACACATTCAAATACCTCAAAAAGGTGAAAAAATTAGCTTTGAAAAAGGAGTTATTCAAGTACCAAATTATCCAATTATTACTTATATTGAAGGGGATGGTATTGGTGTAGATGTATCACCAGTGATGAGAAAAGTGATTGATACTATTGTTGCTAAAGCATACAACGGTTCAAAAGCAATTCAATGGATGAATATTTATGCGGGAAAAAAAGCAAATGATATTTATGGTGAGTATTTACCACAAGAAACTTTAGATGCTATAAAGGAATTTTCAGTTTCTATCAAGGGTCCGTTAACCACTCCGGTTGGTGGCGGTGTTCGTTCTTTAAATGTAGCTATTCGTCAAATATTGGATTTATTCATTTGTCAACGTCCAGTTAAGTATCTTAAAGGTACTCCATCACCAGTTAAAGCCCCTGAAAAAGTTGATATGGTTATTTTTAGAGAAAACTCTGAAGATATTTATGCAGGTATTGAATATCAGGCAGGTACTGCTGAGGTAAAAAAAGTTATTGATTTTTTACAATATGAAATGGGTACGAAAAAGATTCGTTTTCCTGATACTTCAGGAATTGGCATTAAACCAGTTTCTAGAGAGGGTACAGAACGTCTAGTACGTGCAGCCATTCAATATGCTATTGACAATAATAAAGATTCAGTAACTTTAGTACACAAAGGTAATATTATGAAATTTACCGAAGGTAGTTTTAGAAATTGGAGTTATCAATTAGCGTGTGATGAATTTGGTGCAACTACCTTCGGTGATGGGCCGTGGAAGTCGTTTAAAAATCCAAATACAGGTATGGTGATTATAATTAAAGATGTTATTGCAGACGCTTTTTTGCAACAAATTCTTTTACGTCCTGAGGAATATTCGGTCATTGCTACACTTAATCTGAATGGTGATTATATTTCAGATGCATTAGCCGCTCAAGTGGGTGGTATTGGTATTGCGCCAAGTGCTAATCTTTCGGATACGATAGCGGTATTTGAAGCAACACATGGTACAGCGCCAAAGTATGCAGAGCTTAATAAAGTTAATCCAGGTTCAATTATTCTTTCAGCAGAAATGATGCTTAGGCATATGGGTTGGATGCAAGCAGCCGATATGGTTTTAGAGGCAATGTCTAATGTTATTCAAAATAAAACTGTAACTTATGATTTAGAAAGACTTATGAATGATGCAACATTGTTATCATGTTCTGAGTTTGGGGATGCACTCATTGATTATGTATTATAAAATTATTGTTTATCCATATTTTATAATTATGTATTATGCGTTCGAGTAGATATTAATTTGCTTATTTATATTACATATATTTTAATTAGGAGAAAAAATAAAAAACGTAATAAAATTGATGTAATTGCTACAGGGCTGGTGGTTGCTTCATTTACATAGGTATTTTGGAACAACATAAATGGTTATGGCAATAATAATAATGGCTATGGTATTGCAATGATTTTTCTAGCTGGAATCTTTTTTAGGTGAAGAAGGGCTTTATTGTAATAATAAAAATACTGCTAACAATATAAACTACTATTTCAGTATATGACAATGCAACAACTGGTGCGGTTTCTAAAAATACTAAGGAAAAAAGATAATGCTTATGTTAAAAATTATACAGATGGAAAGTTTGCGGGAAATACTGACAGTACAAAATAAAAATATTTAAATGGTGTTAAATTAAGGCTATTTTATGGTGGTTTTTGTTATTGCTATATTTAAATTTTGAGTATTCTTTTCCATATTTGTGTAATTGGTTTTAGTGAGATTATCTAGTGATTTTTTTTATTTTTTTATTTTGGTACAAATGCTTTAATAGAAAAATGCATTATAGATTTCTATAATGTTATTATCAGTTAATATTTATCGTATAATATCTAATAGAGACAACAGAGTCTGATACTTAAAACCCTCTTAGTAATAAGAGGGTTATACTTTTAAATTTGGAGATTAATATGAAAAAGATAATTGCTATTGCTACTTTAGTAGCTGCTACATCAGCATCAGCTGGTTTCTTTAACAATGGTTCAAATAATAATGGCTACGGCTATGGTAATGGTTCAAATAATTGGGGCCCATTTGATGGCGGTTCTAACTTTGGTCCAATGAATGGAGGTTCTAATTGGGGGCCTTTTTCAGGAGGTAATAATTGGGGCCCATTTGATGGCGGTTCTAACTTTGGTCCAATGAATGGAGGTTCTAATTGGGGGCCTTTTTCGAATAATAATGACATGAATAATGATTCTGATTGGGGTTTTCATTATAACAACAAGAATAAAACTAAAAATATTTCTAATGCAACTGCTGACAGTAAATATGCAGGTACTGCTGATGCATTTGCCAAAGGCCAAGCTGATGCATTTGCCAAAGGCCAAGCTGATGCATTTGCCAAAGCCCAAGCTGACGCTTATGCTAAGGGTTATGCAGATGCTAAAGCTAATGCAACTGTTGATAGTCGCGATCAAGTGATTATTAAGTAAGTTAGTAAGCTTTAGTATTTAAGGATCAATAAAGATCATCCTTTATGGGGTGGTCTTTTGTGGTTTGAGTAAAACTGTAGTAGTTTTATAAACTTTAGTATAAGCTAAAACAATTATGATTATAATAATGGTTATTTAGGTTATGTTGTTGAATAATAACTTTTTAGTGTAAATTTATGCTAGCTTAAAAAGCTATAAAAATAACTGATTTTTAGATTACTTTAGTAATCATATATTATTATAATTTGATCTATTATTCCTTGATAGCTCAGTTGGTAGAGCAATGGACTGTTAATCCGTTTGTCGGTGGTTCGAGTCCACCTCGAGGAGCCATATTTTTATGGTTATATCATGTAAGATGTAAGTTATTGATAATTTACATTAAAATTATCAATTTTATAATATATATCATAAATATCTACTATATACATCAAAATTTATTTCTAGTGATATATATGTCTAATGATATAATAGATCTATACTCAAATAGTTAATGTAGTGACTACTAATAAGCATTAGTATGTAATTAAGTATTTGGAGGTGGAGGGCAATAACTTTACTTACTACATTATATTAATAGATGTACGAGTAGATGTACGTCCAAAGTTGCGATAAATTTCTAACTTGTATATCTTCAACTGTTTATATCTTATATATTTAGGTTTAACAAAACTGTTTTTAGGTTAGGAGTATATATCTTAGGAGTATATATCATAAATCTTAATGATAAGATAGAAAATCTACTCTATTGTAAGATCTTATAATAGTTATAAGAGTATTTATTTTTTTTGTATATAACTTGAGTAGGTTAAGTATAAAGTTTAAACTTATATTTAGTATGGATTATACTATTAATTTAGATAAAATTATTACTGATTTAGATTAGTTACTTGATTAAATTAGGAGATAATAATTATAATTATTAAAAATGTGTTAATAAATTCATGTTATTTGTTAATTATTTTTGATGTATTTTAAGCAATTGTTTTTAAACCTTAAAGGATTGATATAAAGTATATTATATATTCGTATATCTATTATGTATATTTTCTATATTTAGTGTGTTGAAAGATAGTTTTATCTCTAGGCAATTTAGTATAAATTAATTATACTTATATTTTAAGAATGTATTTCCAAAAAATATGGAAATACAACCTCTATACTACTTTAATACTAATATTTTGTTCGGTTTCCTAAAGTATTTAATTTTTATTTCTGATAATTTAAGATGATGATTCGTGAAAAATGGTTATTTACATCAGCTAATAACTTAGGAAAAATTAAAGAGATACAACATGGTATTGTAATTTTGGTATCTTTCTGCCTTATGAAAATGATGAGTTTGATATTTTTACAGAAGAAGAACGTCAAATTCTTAAAGGTATTAAGAATAACTAGAAACTATTAAAAGAATTATTTGATAAATTAGATAAGTAATAGATAAATTTCTATATATAGAAGACGGTATAGATATTGTATTGTTTATATAATAAAAGTATCTATTGTTAAGTATAGAAGAAGTTTTTAGAATTGTCTAACTTAACAAGTTTCATGTTGATATTGTTTATTAATTATAAATAAGTCAAGGAGAGAAAATGGTACATAAAATTGAATGTGAACATTGTGGTAATAAAATCAATATTGAACAATCAATATGGAAAAGTATATCAATAGACTTAAATTCTAAATATGTCAAAAAGGATATTGAAATTAAAGCAAGAGAGAAAGCGCTTAATGATGAAAAAGAGAAGCAGGATGAAGAGGTTGCTTTTTTAGTAGAGCAGGAAAGGAATGTATTAGTAAAAAAATACAATGATGTACAAAAAAATCAAGAAGAGATGATTCAAACTGAAGTTGATAAAAGAGCGATGTTAGATAAAGAATTATTAGATAAACAGATACGTGAAGAGGTTAAAAATGATTTAGAAAATGCTAAACAGAAAAATATAGAAAATAACAAAATTAAGATAGAAAATATGAGATTAGAGGCTACTGTTAATACAATGGAATCTCAACATCAAGTAGATATCGAAATGAAGGTAGCTGAAGCTATTAATTTATCTGAAAAAAAAGCTATAGAAGATAGAGAGCAGCAACAGAGTGAGAACGATGTGAAAATGAAACAAATGCAAAAAAGTATAGAAGATGCACATCGTCAGTCTAATCAAGGTTCCATGCAGATTCAAGGCGAAGCTCAAGAGCAAACTATTGAGAGTTTCTTAAAATATAATTTTCCATTAGATATAATCGAATCAATCAAACAAGGGGTTCGGGGGGGAGATTGTTTGCAATATGTAGTAAACAATCATAATCAAAAATGTGGAATAATTTATTATGAAAGTAAAAGAACAAAGAACTTTGAAAATTCTTGGATACAAAAATTTAAAGCTGATATGCGTGAGAAGAATGTAGACATAGGTGTTTTGGCAACGCAAGCTATGCCAAAAGGAATGAAGCGAGCTGGATTAGTAAAAGGTATTTGGGTGTGTTCACTTGAAGAGTTTAAAATGATATCTCATATTCTTAGAAAGCAGTTGATTGAAATATATAAAATTAGGAGCATTAGCGAAAATAGAGAAGATATAGTAAGTCATTTATATAGATATTTAACCAGTAGTGAATTTAAAATGGATATGGAAACAATAGTTGAAGGTTTTACAGAGATGAGATCAGATATTGATTCAGAAAAAAAAGCCTTTAATAGAATATGGAGCAAACGAAGTAAGCAACTTGAAAAAATCATGCTGAGCACTGTAAATATGTATGGATCACTCCAAGGTATTTCAAATAATTCTATTGAAACAATTAATGGGTTGGAGTTGCCTGGAGCTGATTATAGTCAAATTAAAGAATGAGAGAGTCTATAAAATTAGACCATACAAATTTTATACCTTGCTGAGCTTATCAATAGCTTTTCTAATGTTGTCCATGCTTGTGGCAAATGAAAAACGTATATAACCTGGCATACCGAAATCTGAACCTGGGACTAATGCAATATTCAATATTTCTAAGCAGTAAGTAGAGAGTTCAATATCATTTTTTAAGCCAAGACGGCTAATTAACCCCTCAACCCTTGGAAATGCATAAAAGGCGCCTTGTGATTTAGGACACTCAATACCATTAATTGTGTTTAATGCATCAACAATAAAATCATGTCTTTTCTTAAAAGCACAAACCATTATGTTGATAATATTTTGATCACCATTTAAAGCTTCTAAAGCAGCAGCTTGGGAAATAGAGCAAGGATTAGAAGTGGATTGACCTTGGATTTTTTTCATGGCTTGAATAATATTTTTGGGACCTGCGCCATATCCAATTCTCCAACCAGTCATTGCATAGGCTTTAGAGACTCCATTCAGAATAATAGTGCGATTTTTTAGTGTTTTATCAACCATAACGATGTTAACAAAATTCTCATCATTGTTCCAATAAATATGTTCGTAAATATCATCAGTAATGATTAATATTTTTGGGTATCTTTTTAATACATTTGCCAATGCTTGTAATTCAGCTTGAGAATAAACTGCACCTGTTGGGTTGGATGGGCTGTTAATAACAAATAATTTAGTATTATTAGTAATATTTGATTCTAATTGTTTTGGTGTAATTTTAAAATTTTGTTCTAATCCTGTTGTAATGATAATTGGTGTTGCATCAGCTAAAAGAGCAATGTCTGGATAACTTACCCAAAAAGGTGCGGTAATAATCACTTCATCGCCTTTATTCAGCACAGCTTGGCAAAGATTATAAAACACTTGTTTTCCACCTGATGAAACCATTACTTCGGTATTGGCGTAAGTTAGGCTATTTTCTCGTTTAAATTTATCAATAATTGCTTGTTTTAATATGGGTGTTCCATCTACCATTGTATAACGAGTTTGGCCATTATTAATAGCCTTTATAGCTGCTTTTTGAATATTTTTAGGTGTATCAAAGTCTGGTTCTCCTGAACCCATAGATATAATTTGAATACCTTGAGATTTTAATTCGTTGGCTTTTGCAGTGACTTCAAGTGTGGCTGATGGTTTAATTTTTTGAATTCTATCGGAAAGATATGCTGACATGATTATTAATAATAAAATAGATTAAAATTGGGTGTTTATGTTAATGAAAAAATCTTTTGTGTGGACAATAAATTTCAACTGATACCAAAATTTACTCCTAGTGGAGATCAGCTGCAAGTGATTAAAATTTTGGTTGACAGCGTAAATTATGATACCCAACAAAATATTAGCAGCATATTTGTATAATGAAATGAAAGAGTTCTTTCCACAAAATTCAGTGGAATGTTTTGTTTCTTATTATGATTATTATCAGTTAGAGGGTTATATTCTTGCCTCTGATATTTATATTGAAAAGGCTTCTTCTATTAATAAACCAATCGAGCAAATACGTCTTGCTACCATCAAGGCTCTATTAGCGTGATGTTATTATTATTGCTAGTATGTCTGCTGTTTATGGTTTGGACAATCCTGAAAGTTATATGGCAATGCTACTATATTTAAGTATTGGGAAAATTATTAATCAGTGTGGAATACTTTCACCTCCAACCACAAATGCAATATTCACGTAATGACATTGACTTTAATATGTGGTTATTTTAGAATTTAAGGAGATAGAGTTCATTAATGTATTTTGGTATTTGCTACGCCTACATGATATGAATTGTAAGTTTCTAGCATCATTGCTGAGCAAGTGCTAAGATCAACAGAATTATTAAATCCTGAAAGTTATATTCGCTCTATGGATACACAGGTAGATGATTTACTTAGTGAAATACGAATACGTGTTAAAGTGGATGAATGTGTATTGGTTACAACTTTTGACTAAAAAATAAGTGAGCAATTAAGTGATTATTTAAACAACTATTATGTTAAAGTTTGCTATTTACATTCTGATATTGATACTGTTAAACGAATGTAAATTATTTGTGATTTTCGTTTAGTTGTTTTTGATGTATTTATTGGTACCAATCTGTTACGTGAAGGTTTGGATATTCCAGAGAAATCTTTAGTGGATATTTTAGATGCAGATAAAGAAGGATTTTTACGCTCTGAAAGCACGCTAATCTGAACCATGGGACGAGGCGGTTGACATATAAATAAGACATGATGTAATTTTATATATTACCCCCATAACTCAATCGCTATAAAGAGCGATGAATAAAACTAAAAGATGTCGGATTTAAAAGGAGGCTTATAATTTTAAAAATGATATTACACCTAAAAGTATCACCAAACCTATTATCAATATTCTTGATATAAATTTAATCAATAATAAAATAGAAAAGTATGATATACATATAGCACTTATTCAATTTTCACCAGTGTAATAAGCAAAATAAATTAAAATATTAGAAGAGAAAATGTATATTTTTGCTATCGATTTAGAGTCTGAATATGTAGTAGATATGCGTAATTAAATTAAACAACTCAAAGATCGCTCAATTTAAAAAATATTATGATTAACGCTAAATTAAACATTAATGAAATATTTTATTCCATTCAAGGTGAAGCACGTGAAGTTGGTCTACCTAGCGTATTTATTCGCTTAACCGGTTGTCCGCTTAAATGTACATATTGTGATACTGAATATGCATTTAAGGGTAATAACTTAATGGAAATTGATGCAATCATTAGTGAAATAAAACAATACGATACTACTTATATTTGTGTAACAGGTGGTGAGCCTCTAGTACAAAAAAACTGTTATTTATTGTTAGATAGATTGGTTGAAAATAATTATCAAGTGTCTTTAGAAACTAGTGGTAGCATTAACATACAAGATGTTAATGCTTTAGTGTCAATAGTTATGGATGTTAAAACTCCAAGTTCTGGTGAGTCTGAACAAAATAAGTATACAAATTTTAAAAAATTAACTGTCAAAGATCAGCTGAAATTTGTCATCGGATCACATTCTGATTTTGATTGGAGTGTGGCTATTTTGAACCAGTATTCTACTACTGCAGGTGTATTATTCTCACCTGTATTTGGCAATATTACACCAACGCAATTAGCAGATTGGATTTTGGATCAACAATTAAATGTGCGACTGCAATTACAATTACATAAATTACTTTGGGGTGATGAAAAAGGAAAGTAACTATTGAATAGATATTTTTTGTACTTGTAGTTTTTTCTGTACTTGTAGTTTTTTCTGTTTAAGTTTTGGAATAGAGATACTCAGTATATTGTTGTTAAAGCTTGCTTTGATATTATTGGTATCAACATCATCTGGTATGGTAAATTTTTGGAAAAAACTTTCAGACGAAGTGCTTAAACTGTGATTGTTATTTTGAACTTGTTTAACACTCCCTTTGATTAAAATAATATTATTATTGGTAGAAATATTAAGATTTTCTTTACTGATTCCATTAACTTTTATTTGGATAATAAAGCTATTTGTTTGATTGTTAAAGTATCTTCTACTTTGTGTTCTAAGGTTACTATAGTTTTGTATTTGATTAATTTTATAATTTAATTGTCTAAACTGTTGTTCAAAATAGTACCAAATAAAATTGTTATCAAAGAGACTGCTATTAAATAAATTGTTGCTATTGGCATTAATCGTACTGGAAATTAGTAATATAGATAGTAGTGTTTTGTACATTATTTTTCTTAGAATGGCTTTTATTAATTTCAATTATACTAATTAATAGCTATGTTTTCAAGGCTAAAATTAAGCTAATTTATAAATGGTTTAAATAATTCATGATTTTTTGCATTTTTAAAATTAATAAAGATATTTTTAAGGTTATCTTTTAGGCGTAAATGTTAACTTGGTAAGTTTTAATATAACTTATGTTATTTATTTTTGAGTGGGGGAGTTGAACAAATCTATATTAAGGCTGGAATAATAGGTGTAATTGATGCGACATTTAAGTTTTGAGCCCGATGACGCATAACGTGATCCATAATGGTTATTGCTAGCATAGCTTCAGCAATAGGCGTTGCACGAATGCCTACGCAAGGGTCATGTCTGCCTTTGGTAATCACTTCAATAGGCCTCCCTTTTTTATCAATACTTTCAATTGGTAGGCTCAAACTTGAAGTTGGTTTTAGTGCAATAGACACTAAAATATCTTGACCTGAACTAATTCCACCAAAAATGCCACCAGCATGATTTGACTTAAAACCTGTCAAGGTAATGGCATCACGATGCTCAGTACCTTTTTGGTTAACTACTCTAAATCCATCGCCAATTTCAACTCCTTTTACTGCGTTAATGCTCATCATACTATGAGCAATATCTGCATCTAATCTGTCAAAAATCGGTTCTCCTAGCCCAACAGGCATATTATTTGCTATGATGTTGATTCTAGCACCTACTGAATCACCTGACTTTCGCAAAGTATCCATATATTTTTCTAAAATTTTAACTTTACTAGCATCGAGGCAAAAAAACGGGTTGTTGTGTATTTCAAGCCAATCAGAATTTTCAATTTTAATAGGTCCTAGTTGAGATAAATAACCTTTAATTTTAATATCGAATTCTTGGTTTAAATACTTTTTAGCAATACCACCGCAAGCAACACGCATAGCAGTTTCTCTTGCAGAAGAACGTCCACCCCCACGATAATCTCTAATACCATATTTTTGATGATAAGTGTAATCAGCATGTCCAGGGCGGAAGGTATCTTTAATATTTCCATAGTCTTTGGAACGCTGGTCTGTATTTTGGATGATGAGTGCTATTGGTGTACCTGTTGTTTTTCCTTTAAATGTGCCAGATAATATTTTTACTAAATCCTCTTCATGACGCTGACTAGTATGGCGGGAAGTACCTGGTTTTCTAAGGTCTAAATCATCTTGTAAGTCGACTTCAGTAAGTTCTAGTCCTGGAGGACAACCATCTACAATACCAATTAATGCTTCACCATGGGATTCACCTGCTGTGGTAATTGTAAATAATTTTCCAATTGTATTACCACTCATTTACTATTCCTTATGTAAGATAATATTGTTATAAATATTATCTTATTTTGTTTTTTAAGTCTTTAAGAATATGTTTTTGAAAAGGCTTTTTGATGTTGTTTATAATAGTACTTATCCTAATTCTTGGGTGGTTTGGATTGTTTTTCAATTTTGTCATAATGGGTGAATCATAATTTTTACAAAAAACCTACTTTTGTTGATATTCTCTTTAAATTTGGTTAAGTTTTTTCATCACTGATAAATTTCAAGTTTTCATTATCACTGAGTTGCAAATGCTTCACCTTGAGACTTGTGATGCTTAGAGAAACGATACATGATGATAATATTGATAATTTTCTTGACGTAGTTTAAATTGTGCTGACCTATACAAACATTAGAATTTGATGCAAAATAATTTTATTATATTATAATTATACCTAGTCTATCTAACTAATTTGTTATATAATGAAGATTATAAGATTACTAATATCTGTGTCAAAAGACGTATAAGTCATACTAAAATATATAATACTAATAACTCTTAAAGTTAAAGCCTTATTACAAAGACTTTAAGATTAATTTTTTTGTATTTTTACTTCTTTGATTGGTGCCCCCGGTGCGATTTGAACACACGACCTACCGCTTAGGAGGCGGTTACTCTATCCAGCTGAGCTACGAAGGCAATGTGATTATTATCCATGATATAATCACTTATTGAAATCTTTGCATTATATCTTTTATCTGATTTGTTGATGATAATATGTTTTATTTACTTGTAGGTTGGTATTTATTTGAATGAACTTTTATTTCACAAAAGTATGTAATTTAAATCACAGTATAATTTTAATATTTTTTTTGACATTTAATTTAAAATTACATGAAGGATATTAAAGTTGAGAATAGGCTTATATTTGCTTTAGATGTATCAGAAATTGAACAGGCTAAAGATTTGGTAATTCAATTGGATAATAGTATTAATTTTTATAAAATTGGTATGGAATTATTAATGACAGGACAATACTTTAATTTGCTTGATTGGTTATTAGAAAAAGATAAACAAGTTTTTGTGGATTTAAAATTTTTTGACGTGCCAGAAACTGTAGGTAGAACTATTAAACGCTTAAGCCAATATGGTGCTACTTTTGTCACTATTCATGGTAATCAAGCACTTATGGAAAAAGCTAATGAAAATAAATCCAATCTTAAAATTTTAGCAGTAACTGCGCTTACTAGTATTGATAGAGGTGATTTAGATGATTTAGGTTTTGATTGTGATGTATTGGAGTTGGTTGTTTCTCGTGCTAAACGTGCTTTTGAAGCGGGTTGTGACGGCGTGGTATCCTCCGGACTTGAAGTTCCATTTTTGCGTGAATATGTTGACAACAAATTAATTGTTGTTACACCAGGTATCCGTCCTGTGGCTAACGATGATGATCAAAAACGTATTGTGGATGTAGCAACAGCGTTTAACTTAGGGTCGGATTATATTGTTGTTGGTCGCCCAATTAAAAATGCTATTAGCCCATATCAAGCTGCGAAAGATATTCAAATAATTATTAAAGGTTGTTTTAAGTAAAATTATCATTTCTTTAGTCGCGTAGCTCAGTTGGTTAGAGCACTACCTTGACATGGTAGAGGTCGGTGATTCGAATTCACTCGTGACTACCAAAGAGATAGTCAGTTTTTTAAAATATTTAAAGTTTTTAGAATAAGGTAAACAACTTAAACTATACATCTCTTTTCAATTCCAATTGGGAATTTTTTATAATGCTCAAACTTAATAATATAAATAATAAGATTATTAAGATACATATTGATAAGTGTAAGTGACTCCCAATAAAAAGTATTAAAACTAATAATAGTTAAATATATCAAGGATAAATGCTAATTTTAATTTACTAATTAAATAAAGAATATAGTCAAATTGACTAACTAATATAAATCATAGCAAGTGCTCGTGGTTATAATGAGCATATTATTTTAAATTTTTTGTTTAATGAAAGTTGATATTGTAATTATTGGTGGTGGTCCAGCTGGTTTAAGTTTTGCTAGCGCTATGTTAAATTCTAATATCAAAATATTATTGATTGAAAGATCAAGTCTTGATTCTATTGCAAGACCTCAGGCAGATGGTAGAGAAATTGCATTAACGCACTTATCATTAAAAATTTTAAAGAAGTTTGGTATTTGGGATTTAATTAATCAGGCAGAAGTTTCTCCTTTAAAAGGAGCAAAAGTGTTTGATGGAGATTCACCTCCTTTATTGAATTTTACAACTAAAAATACTTCAATAGAAGCCTTGGGTTATTTAGTTCCTAATTATCAAATTAGAAAAGCGCTTTATACGAAAGTTAAACAGGAAAAAAAGATTGATATTGTTACTAATATGGTTGTTGAGAATGTAATCCAATTGGATGATTGTTCACAGGTTATTTTATCTAATGGCGATAAGGTCGAGACTAAACTAGTTATTGCTGCTGATAGTCGTTTTTCAGATATTCGTAGAAAAGTTGGTATTCCAACTTTGATGAAGGATTTTTCTAAGATTATGATTGTTACTAAGATGAGTCATGAATTATCACATAATAATGTTGCTTTGGAGCGCTTTGATTATGGTAGAACATTGGCATTATTGCCAATGGCAGGCAATGTTTCGTCTATTGTATTAACAGTTAAAATCAACCAATCTCAAGCAATACTTGAAATGAATAAAACTGATTTTAATCAGATGATAACACAATTATTTAAAGATGAGTTAGGGAAAATGATACAAATAGGTGAGCGATATTCTTATCCATTGATTGCCACGCACGCGCAAACTTTTATTTCTAAACGATTTGCGTTGATTGGTGATGCTTCAGTAGGTATGCACCCTGTTACTGCACATGGGTTTAATTTAGGTTTAAGAGGTCAAGCTATATTAGCTAAATTAGTTAATGAGGCTTTGGATAATGGTCAAGATATTGGTTCTAGATCCTTGCTAAAATTGTATGAGAAAAAGCATATTAATTTAACTAGACTTATGTTCTTTAGTACTAATAGCATTGTGGCATTATTTACTAATGATGCCCCGGTGATTAAACAAATTAGGCGCTTTGTACTTAAGTTTGCCGAGCATTTTCCACCTATTAAGTATCTCATTTTTCATCATCTAACACAAGATAAAAAGTATAAATCTTTTCATTTTTAATGAAAGTTGATTTAACTGGTCTTAGGCGTGAATTTACTCAGAGTGGATTAAATCGAACTGATCTGAATAATAGTCCTTTTGGCCAATTTAATTTGTGGTTTGAGCAAGCTCAAAAAGCAGATATTATCGAGCCAAGTGCTATGAGTTTAGCAACAAGTGATAATAATGAAATAGGTATTAGAACTGTATTGCTTAAATATTTTGATATGCATGGTTTTGTGTTTTTTACAAATTACAATTCTAAAAAATCTAAACAACTTCAATCCAATCCGAATGTAGCTTTGTTGTTTCCATGGCTGGTTTTAGAGAGGCAGGTTAAAATTTCTGGTTATGTGGAAAAGATCAGTATGCTTGAATCCTTGAAGTATTTTTCTTCTAGACCTAAAGCTTCCCAATTGGGTTCCTGGGCATCTCAACAATCATCAAGTTTATCCTC
Source organism: Candidatus Vesicomyidisocius sp. Agig_15_S12 (assembly GCA_021730225.1). Lineage (GTDB taxonomy): Bacteria > Pseudomonadota > Gammaproteobacteria > PS1 > Pseudothioglobaceae > Ruthia. Next base: position 557,412 of record CP072532.1, on the reverse strand, counting down.
AAGAAAGGTGTTATTATCTCAATTTGAATTAATGAAAGTCAAATTTAGCAAGGGAAAAGTGCCATTACCTGATTTTTGGGGTGGGTATCGTGTTGTGCCATTAAAGATTGAATTTTGGCAAGGTAGAGAAAATCGATTGCATGATCGATTTATATATCAACTAAATAAAGGTAAATGGAGAATTGAACGTTTAGCGCCTTAAGTTATTTAGAACTTTATTAGTATCAGGTTTAGTACCTGTCCAGAATTCAAAAGCTGTTGCTGCCTGTTCCACTAACATGCCTAAACCATCACTAATCATTTTGGCATGGTTGGTTTTTGCCCAATTCATAAATGGAGTTTGTCGGCCATACATTAAATCGTAACATACCGCATTATTGGCAACACTAAAAGCAATATTAGGCATTCTTCCATCAAGTGATGCACTAGTAGCGTTGATAATAATATCAACTGATTCATGTTTAATTTTATTTAAACTAATACTACAAGTATTACCAAATTTGGAGAAGTTTTTAGCTAGTCTAACCGCTTTAGACTGTGCCCGATTAGAAATTATAACTTGATTAGGCTCCTGTTTTAAAATAGGAAATAAAATTCCTTGAGTTGCACCACCTGCACCTAAAATTAGAATAATCTTATTTTTTAATTTAATGCCAATATTATGAGTTAAATCTTTAATTAGTCCAGTTCCATCGGTATTTTCACCAATAATTTTATCAGCCTTTATCTTAATAGTATTAACTGAACCTGCTATTTTGGCATTTAGTGTAAGTTCGTTCGCAAATTCAAATGCATCTAATTTAAAAGGCACGGTAATATTAAAACCATTTGCTCCTTGATTGATAAATGTTTGTACTGAAGATACAAAGCCATTAACAGGTGCTAATAGTTTGTCATAGCTAATTTCACAACCAGTTTGCTGAGCAAACTGGTTGTGAATATATGGCGACAAACTATGATTTATCGGATTACCAAAGACAGCAAATTTATACATTATTAATCTTATTTTTTAATAGCTACTTTCTATTGTTATTTCGTGTCCTATTATTAGGGTTTGTTCTACGTTTATTAGGTTGTTTTTTCTTCTTTCCAAATAAAGTATTTTTGATTTTCTCAAACAAGAAAATTTTCTTTTCAGGAACGCGTGTATTAGGTCTATTGACATTAATAGCGGGAATTTCAGCTTGATTTGCAAGACCATTCTCAACTAATATATGTTGAGGTTTTGAAATACCTTGGTAGCTTTTATGTTGTGATTTTTTACCCCATTTTTGTTTATTAAAAGTGAAATTAGGAAATTGCATATATGGATTAGGTAATAAGGTGATTTTAATACTATGTTTGTCTTCTAACTTTATTACTTCTTGGCGTTTTTCATTCAAAATGTAAGTAATCACTTCTATGCTTGATTGAATGGTTAAACGTGCTGTTTGTTTAGCAGCATTACAGCTATTTTCAAGTTGCCTTAAAATGGTTAATGCTAAAGTTGGAATAGTTGGAGTAGTGCCACGACCATGACAAATAGTACAAGGTTTTTCGACTGATTCAGTGACTGAGTTCATCAAGCGTTGTCTTGACATTTCAAGTAAGCCAAATTGAGAAATTGTACCAATTTGAATACGTGCTCGATCTGAATTGATCGCTTTTTCCATAGCTTTTTCTATTGAGACTCTATGTTCTTCAGAAGCCATATCTATAAAGTCAATCACAATTAATCCACCAATATCTCTTAATTGTAGTTGTAGGGCAATTTCTTTAGCTGCTTCAAGATTAGTGTTGTAGGCGGTTTCTTTAATGTCAGCACCTTTAGTAGCACGAGCAGAGTTAATGTCAATTGAAGTGAGCGCTTCAGTTGGGTCAAAAACAATAGTGGCTCCTGTTCGTAACGATACTTCACGGTTAAATACACTTTTAACTTGGTTTTCAATGCCCATATGGCTAAATAAAGAGTGTTCTGAAACATCAAAAAATTTGATGCGATCTAAGTAGTGTGGTAATACAAAGCTGACAAATTCTTTAGCATTTTGAAAAGCTTCTAATTCATCAATAATAACACTGTCAGTATCAGAGCGAAGGTGATCTCGTAATGTACGAATAATAATATCACTTTCTTGATAAATTAAGAAAGGCGCACCATGTACTAAAGACATTGTGTTGATTGATTTCCATAAGTCAGAGAGATAATCTACTTCCCATTGTAATTCTTCAAAACTTTTTCCAGAGCCGGCAGTACGAATGATTAAACCTGAATGTTTAGGTAGAATAATTCTGCTAATAATTTCTTTTAAAGATTGTCGATCTGAGGAGACTATTTGTCTTGATATACCATGACTTTTCGGATTATTAGGCATTAAAATCATATAAGCACCAGCAAGATTGATATAAGTGCTAAGTGCCGCACCTTTATTACCACGTTCTTCTTTTTCAATTTGGACAATAATTTTTTGTCCTTCTTTTAAAACATCAGAAATAGTCAGTTTTTCACCTTCAGCTTTAGTGTCATTATATAAAGTTTCGGCAACTTCTTTAAAAGGTAAAAACCCTTGTTTTTCTTTGCCATAGTCAACAAATGCTGCTTCTAGTGATTGTTCTATTCGAGATATTTTGCCTCGGTAAATATTGCCTTTTGTTTTCTTATTAAGGCTAGTTTCTATATTAAGGCCAATCAGTTTTTTGTTTTTTATAACACCTACTCTGATTTCTTCGGAGTGGGTTGCATTGATTAAAATATGATTCATAGTTAAGTCCTAGTGTGAATGGATTTGGTTACGCACATAAAAGGTTCAACACTAGTGTGTTAATTTTGTGTTAAAGTGTGATTTATTCTTATCATAAAATGATTAAAAACTTATTCCTTGATAGTTTTAAACCTTTTTTATTTAGTAGCTTAAAAGCGACTAAGTAATTAATTTACTTTAATATGGCAACAAAAATTCCAAAATATTAATAGTATTTTTGTGGTATTTATTTTTGGCATATAAAAAATATTTTAAAAATCTTTTTAGTTGATGAAAATTTAAATTATCAATTTTTTAAAATTATATCACAAAAATAGTATGACATTCATACAAAGACCTTTATTGGTTAAGTGTACGACCACCATCAACATTAATAATTTGTCCAGTAATGTAGGTAGATTTAGCTAAAAATAAAACAGTATCAGCAATATCTTGCGCACTACCTTGTTTTTTAAGTGCAATTTTTTTAAGTATTTTATTTTTTTGAACTTGATTAAGTTTAGCTATATTTGTTGGCCATAAAATTGACCCAGGTGATACTCCACAAACACGAACATTGGGTGCTAATTCTTTAGCTAAAGTTTTTGTCATCATAGCAACAGCTGCTTTAGAAATACTATAAATTGTATAATTTTTTAAAGGACGTTCGCTGTGAATATCAATAATATTGATAATGCAACCTTGATTGTGAGCTAACTTATCACTTAAGGTGCTAGATAAAAATAAAGGCGCCATAAGATTAGTATTCATAATATATTGATAATCATGTTGATTTAACTTATCAACAGGTGTTGAGTAAAAAATGGATGCATTGTTAACTAAAACCTCAAGTGACTTGATAGCATTGCAAAGTTTATTTACTTCTTGGATATTAGATAATTCAGCTTGTAAAGTACTGGCAGAATTTTGGCGAATGTTATTAAGCTTATTCATTAGATTGTTAGCACCTTGGAATGAATTTCTATAATGAATAATAATAAAGTAACCGTCTCTATGTAAAGTATGACAAATTCGCATGCCAATTCTATACGCTCCGCCTGTAACTAGTGCTATTTTCATATAAAATACGTCAAGTGGGTCTTGAACAAATTATTAAAAATACTATTATACAAAATGCTAGTCCTATAGGTTTTGATGAATTTATGAATTTAGCGCTCTACTATCCTACTTTGGGTTATTATCGATCGGGTTTAGAAAAATTTAGTGAAAATGGCGATTTTATTACCGCGCCAGAAACTTCAGATTTATTTGGATTTTGTTTGGCTAATCAATGTGCTCAGGTGCTAAATGGCACTAATGATATTTTAGAGTTTGGTTCAGGTAGTGGTATTCTTGCTACTCAGATACTTTTTGAGCTAGGAAGGTTAAAAAGGCTACCCCGGAAGTATTATATTTTAGAGTTAAGTGGTGAGCTTAGACACAGACAAGCAGAAACCATTAGTAAGATATTACCAGAATTAATAGATAGAATAGTTTGGCTTGATGAATTACCATCAGATTTTTCTGGTGTGGTGATTGCTAATGAAGTATTAGACGCCATGCCAGCAAAACGTGTTATTTATAAAAATAAACAATTTTATGAGTTAGGTATTGATTATCATGAAAATGAATTTTTTTGGAAAAAATTCGATTTTCCTTATCAAAATGATAAAATATTATTGCCTAATAATGTGACTGAAGATTATAAAACTGAAATAAATCTTCATGCTATAGCATGGATTAACTCTTTATACAATGCTACTAATAAGGCGCTCGTATTGTTGATTGATTATGGTATGAGCAGGGATGAATATTTTCATCCACAAAGATTAGATGGTACTTTAAGGTGTTATTATCAACACAAAGCAAGTGAAAACCCATTTGTGAATATAGGTAAGCAAGATATTACTACATCAGTTAATTTTTCTGATATTGCTGACCAAGCAAGTATTAGTGGTTTTAAGGTTAGCGGTTACGCGACACAGGCGTTATTTTTGATTTCACTGGGTATTACTGATTATGTGCTTAAACAAAAAGATAAAAACAAACGTATGAATTTAGCACAACAAATTAAACAGTTGGTTCTACCTAGTATAATGGGTGAGAGTTTTAAGGTATTGGCCTTAAGTAAGAAACTATCGGTAAGATTAATAGGATTTATTGAACAAGACCTGAGCGGTAAATTGTAAAAGATTTTTGTATAAATATGGATGTTTCTCAGACAATTATTCTAGCATTAATCCAAGGTTTGAGCGAATTTTTACCTATTTCTTCTTCAGCTCATTTAATTTTAGTACCAAAGTTAACCAATTGGACTGACCAAGGTTTGGTATTTGATGTAGTGGTGCATATGGGTACTTTAAGTGCAGTGATATTTTATTATCAAGCAATGATTAAGAATTTGTTCTTTGATTTCTATCATTCAATAACTAAATGTCAAATTATTGGTCAATCAAAGTTAGCATGGGGAGTGCTGTTAGGTACTGTTCCAATAGGATTAGTTGGTGTGATATTTAAAGATTTTATTGCAGTTGATTTACGTTCAATAGAGATTATTACTTATACAACATTAGTGTTTGGATTACTTTTAGGTTTTGCAAGTTGGTTTAATCATAAAAATAAAAATCCAAAAAGTACAATCAGTTGGATAGATGTTAGCTTTATTAGTATGATGCAAATCTTAGCATTAATCCCAGGAACCTCTAGATCAGGAATAACAATTACCGCTTGTATGTTAGCAGGATTATCTAGGAAATTATCAATACAATTTTCATTTTTATTATCAATTCCTGTAATTACTTTGTCATTAATACTTATGTTGGTTGATTTATATCATCATACACAATTGGTTAATGTTAGTTTATTAGTCTTGGGTTTTGTAGTTTCAACAATTAGCGCTTATATAACTATTGTTTTTGTTATCAGGTTAATAGATATGGTTGGTATGACACCATTTGTTGTTTATAGATTAACTTTAAGCGTATTTTTATTCTTCTTATAAGGATATACAAGTTTTAATTTAAACTTGTATATCCTTAACTTTGTTCTATTTGTTATTTGGTTATAATGGTATTATTGCTCTATAGTATTGGCATTATTCAGACTATTATTTGTTTGTTGTATCTAATTAATTACTTAGTAGGATGCTGTTCAATATAGAATAATTTTTGGGACAATATTTAGCTTTTAGATTACTAATTTTATTCTTAATTAGGGTTTATTTAAAAATAAACTTAAAACGAATAAGCGATAATCTATTTGTAGCAAATGCATGCCTAATGAGTATTTAAACTATAAGGCTTGAGTTTAGTTTGACTAAAATGCAAATTACTTTCATCTTTTGAATTGATTAAACATTGATCAACAAATTTAAGTGCAAGTATTAATTTTGGTGGTAACTCTTGTATATAGTGTAAAGTACGTGGCTTTATAGGTGAATTATTTATTATTTAGATAGGTCTGATGTCTTAAATGTCTTTACTTCAGTACATTTAAGATTAATATATAAAAATATTCAGTATTTCTAATTAATGGAATAATATACTATGAATATCTTTAATCCTAAAATCTTCACACTTTGACTAAGATTTGTTCTTCTGTCTCATTGAAAAAGTCTTAACTAGATACAAAAATAATGAATAAATATTTTTCCATTAAATCACATACTTCTAACAGTCGTTGTTGTTAGTATTAAAACATTTATGTAATAGAAATATGTAATACAAACTATTTTTAGTTAACATATTAAACCTATTGCCCAATATGATGGGTTGTTTATCACAAAATTATACTTACCTTTATAACTAATCAAGTCGTGAACTTTTATTTACTTTTAGGACTTAGTAATGTTGTTTTGGATTGATATGGGAGCAGGTGTAAGTAAAATTTCTGTGTTTGTAGTTGGCAGTATTATTTATAGTTATGTTTTTAGAATAAGTGATAATCAAATTATTTAAAATATTGTTTATGTCTTTTATGTCTTATTTGAAAAGGTAGAAAGATTCAAAATTAAACATGGTTTTGTTCAACTAAAAACAATTCAATTCTATTGAATAATATTATTTATCATTACATAGTTTAGTTGATACTTTAGAAAAATCTAATCAAGATATTTGTTATTTTTTCAAGCAAAATTTAAAAGCTGAAAAGCTATATAGAAGGCTTAAATCAGGATTGTTGATAATAGGCAAGTATATCATAGGTGGGTATATCTTAAATATAAGGTTATGAGGGATTATTGATTAATACATTTAAATAAGCATCAAACTGGTTAAAGTTTGATATAAATAAGATTTATTCTTATTCAAATTATATTTGTATACTTAGACCTGTTGATGCATACTTATAATAATACTTCTTTAGAAGTAGTGTAAGAACCTCAACAAACTAACTTTGTGAGTAAAATAAAATTATTATTGGAATAATAAATATTATGATAAAGCAAAGAACCATTAAAAAAGAAGTTAAAGCTAGAGGTATTGGTATTCATAGTGGTAGTGTTGTAAATATGACTTTGATTCCTGCTAAAGAAGACCATGGTGTAGTATTTAGGCGGATGGATGTAGGTGATAAGTTGGTGCGTGCACATAGTGCCTTTGTTAATGAAGTGGTGCTTTCTACTGGGCTTGAAAATAAAGGTGTTAAAGTGTCAACAGTTGAGCATTTAATGAGTGCATTTTCAGCTCTTGGAATTGATAATGTTTTAGTAGAACTTGATTCGTTTGAAGTACCAATTATGGACGGCTCATCTGCCCCTTTCATTTTTCTGGTTCAATCTGCTGGTATTGAAGAGCAAAGTACTCATAAAAAATTCTTTGTCATCAAGGATACCATACGAGTAGAAAATGGTGATTCATGGGCACAAGTGTCTAAGTATGAAGGATTTAAGGTGTCACTTGAAATTGATTTTGATCATAAAAAAGTTAAGGAAAGTGGAGAGAAATTGAGTATTAATTTTTCCAAACAGTCATATTTAAAGGAAATTTCGCGTGCCAGAACTTTTGGTTACATAAAAGATGTAGAAATGATGCAAAGACAAAATTTAGCACTTGGTGCGAGCATGGATAATGCGATTGCTTTAAGTGATGATGATGTTTTAAACGAAGATGGAATGCGTTATCAAAATGAATTTGTTAAGCATAAAATTTTGGATATTGTTGGTGATTTATATTTATTAGGTAGTAATCTAATTGGACATTACGAAGGATATAAGACAGGGCATTTACTTAATGATCAATTGTTATCAACTATTTTAGCAAAGCCTGATACATGGTCTATTGAGACATTTGAAGAAGATAACTCGCCTATTCAATTTTATTCTGAAGATTGGCAAAATTCCTTATAATAGTGAATTTATATTGATATATCATTAGGTATAATTAATAGGTTATTATGCTAAATTAAAAAGAATGAAGTTAAATGGTGCTCAAATATTAGTTAACAGTCTTAAAAGTGAAGGAGTTAAGCACATTTTTGGTTATCCTGGTGGTGCAGTTTTACATATTTATGATGCACTAAATGCTTGTGATGAAATTGAACATATTCTTGTTCGCCATGAACAAGGTGCAGCACATGCTGCAGATGGTTATACGCGAGCAAGTGGTAAGTGTGGTGTTACTTTAGTTACTAGTGGGCCTGGTATTACTAATGCAGTTACAGGTATTGCAACTGCATATATGGATTCTATTCCCATGGTTATCATTTCAGGGCAAGTGCCTTCAGCACTTATTGGTAATGATGCGTTTCAAGAAGTTGATGCGGTAGGTATTACTCGTTCATGTGTGAAACATAACTTTTTGATTAAAAATATTAATCAAATTGTTAATACCATAAAGAAAGCATTTCATATTGCCACTACAGGCCGGCCTGGACCTGTATTAATTGATATTCCTAAAGATATTACCATTGCTACTGTTGAACCAAAACCTTATCCAAATTCAGTTGAAATGCGTTCATATCAGGTTCCATCTCGTGCTGATAGTGCTAAAATTAATGCTGCAGCTGATTTGATTGCATTAGCCAAATGTCCAATTGTGTATTCTGGTGGCGGTTGTATTATTGGTAATGCTTATCAAGAGCTTAGAGCGTTTACACGTCAGTTAGGCTTTCCAATCACGCAAACTTTGATGGGCTTAGGTGCTTATCCAGCTACGGATAAGCAATCATTAGGTATGTTAGGTATGCACGGTACTTATGAGGCTAATATGGCAATGCATGATGCAGATTGTGTGATCGCTGCAGGTGTTAGATTTGATGACAGAGTGACAGCTAATATTGATAAATTCTGTCCTAATGCTAAGATTATTCATATTGATATTGATCCATCTTCTATTTCCAAAAATGTGGCTGTAGATATAGCAATTGTAGGCGATGTTAAATTAGTACTTAGTGATTTAATTGTTAAGATGAAAACTAAGTTCATTCAAGATATTTCCCTTTGGTGGTCGCAAATTGACCAGTGGCGTTCTGTTAATTCTTTGGCTTATCAAACTAAATTAGGTATTATTAAGCCACAGACTGTTATAGAAACTCTATATGAAGTGACGAAAGGCAATGCTATTGTGACTTCTGATGTGGGCCAACATCAAATGTGGGCAGCTCAATATTATCACTTTGATCAGCCACGTCGTTGGATTAACTCTGGAGGTTTAGGTACAATGGGTTTTGGTTTACCGGCTGCCATGGGTGCAAAAATTGCTAAACCAGAGTTGAATGTTGCGTGTGTAACAGGTGAAGGTAGTATTCAAATGATGACTCAGGAATTATCAACTATGTTGCAATATGCAACACCTGTTAAGATTGTTAATCTTAACAATGGCTATTTGGGTATGGTTCGTCAATGGCAAGAGTTTTTCTATGAAAAACGTTATTCCATGTCGTATATGGATGCATTACCTAATTTTGTTAAATTAGCAGAAAGCTATGGGCATATAGGTATTAAAGTTGAAAAAGAGCAAGATTTAAAACCAGCATTGATTGAAGCGTTTAAACAAAAAGATAGAACAGTATTTTTAGATATTTTGACTGACCCTACAGAAAATGTATTCCCAATGATTCCATCAGGTGCAGGACATCATGAAATGTTATTGGCTGGTCGTGATGAGATGGCATCAATGAATGATGATGGATTAAATTTAGTATGAGACATATTATTTCAATATTATTAGAGAATGAGGCAGGAGCTCTCTCTAGAGTAGCAGGTTTGTTTTCCGCCCGTGGATTTAACATTGAATCACTCACAGTTGTAGCAACTAATGATTCAACTTTATCACGTATGACTATTGTCAGTATTGCTGATGATGGAATTATTGAGAAAATTGTTAAGCAACTTAATAAATTGATTGATGTAATTAAAGTAACAGATTTAACCGCAACTGAACATATTGAGCGTGAGTTATTATTAGTTAAAGTGAATGTTAATCAACAAACACAAGTTGATATCAATAAGCAAATTGATGCTTTTTCATGTAAATTAGTTGATGTATCAGAAGATATTTATACGATTGAGTTGGCAGGAAAGAGTAAAAAAATTAATGATTTTTTAGCAAATTTGGATGCTTCAAAAATTTTAGATGTTTCTAGAACAGGCGTGACTGGTATTTGCATGAGAAATAGGAATTTAACAAAAGGCGCATGAGGCGTTCAAAAATAGAGGAAAATATGAATATATTTTATGATAAAAATGCAAATTTAGATATTATTAAAGGTATGAAGGTTGCTATTGTTGGTTATGGTTCACAAGGCCATGCACATGCAAATAATTTAAGAGATTCTAATGTTGAAGTAGTTGTTGCACTTAGAGATGGTTCCGCATCTTCTAAAAAAGCATCTGCCGCGGGATTAAGAGTTAAATCAATTAAGCAAGCAACTGAATGGGCAGATTTAGTAATGGTTTTAGCTCCTGATGAGTTTCAAGCTCAAATTTACACAGATAGTATTGAACCAAATCTAAAAAAAGGTGCAACTTTAGCATTTGCTCATGGTTTTAATATTCATTATAATAGGATTGTACCACGTGCTGATTTAGATATTATTATGATTGCTCCAAAAGCCCCAGGGCATACAGTACGTTCAGAATTTGTTAAAGGAGGTGGTATTCCAGATCTTATTGCGGTGTTTCAGGATGTTTCAGGTAATGCTAAAGACACTGCATTGTCTTATGCTTCAGCTATTGGCGGTGGTCGTACTGGTATTTTAGAAACCTCATTTAAAGATGAAACTGAAACGGATTTGTTTGGTGAACAAGTGGTATTATGTGGAGGTACAACTGCTCTGGTTCAAGCAGGTTTTGAAACTTTAGTAGAGGCTGGTTATGAGCCAGAAATGGCATATTTTGAATGCTTACATGAATTAAAGTTGATTGTTGATTTAATGTATGAAGGTGGTATTGCTAATATGCGTTATTCAATCTCAAATACTGCTGAATATGGCGATATTACTCGTGGCTCTCGTATTGTAACTGCTGATACTAAAGATGAAATGAAGAAGATTTTGATCGAAATTCAAAATGGTGTTTTTGCTAAAGAATTTGTGGCTAATGTAGGCGAACTCCCAGCTCATCGAGAAGTGCAACGAGCACATCAAATCGAACAAGTGGGTGAATCACTTCGCTCTATGATGCCCTGGATTAACAAAAATAAAATTGTTGATCAGTCTAAAAATTAGTCATTTAATAAACGTATAAGCTATTTAGACGTTTTAGCGAATAACATATAGTGGAAAGAAAAACAAAAAGAGGTATTTATTTACTACCAAATATTCTCACGACATTTGGTTTATTTTCTGGTTTTTTTGCCATTATTCTTGCCACTAAAAGCCAATATAGTGACGCTGCTATTGCAATATTTATTGCTATGTTATGGGATGGACTTGATGGACGTGTGGCTCGTTTAACTAATTCTCAAAGTGAATTTGGCGCACAGTATGATTCTATGGCTGATATGATTTCATTTGGCGTAGCTCCTGCATTATTAATGTATTTTTGGTTACTGTCTGATTTAGGTAAGATTGGCTGGCTAGGTGCTTTTGTATATGTAGCTGCAGGTGCACTTCGTCTGGCTCGATTTAATACACAAATTGGTATTGAAGATAAATGTTATTTCCAGGGTTTGCCTTCTCCAGCTGCTGCAGCATTAATTGCAGGTTTAGTTTGGACTAAAGAAATGATTGGCGTCACTGGTTATGATCAAAACTTAATTTTAGCTAGTTGGATTATTCTGGTTGGTTCTGGTGTGTTAATGGTTAGTAATATTCGCTACAATAGCTTTAAAGAAATTAATTTAAAGGGTAGATCATCATTTAAATTATTATTATTTGCTACATTGATTATTATTGTTATTACTTTAGAGCCTAGTGCTATTTTATTTGTTTTCTTTTTTATTTATGCACTCTCTGGATTGTTAACAACAATGGTTGAAGTGAGAAAAAAACGTCGTTTAAAAAAACATCATTTAAAAGGTTAAGTTTCCTTTATAATTGTCCTCATAATGATTAATCAATTTACATTTTATTCTTCTATAGAAAACATTCCTTTGTTTTTATTATAATTATTGCCATATGGCAATAATTATCTGCGCACTATTGAAAAATTTTGCTCTCCAATTTGTAAATTTAAATAAACCAACTAGGAAGCTTGAATGACTAATAAACTAATTATTTTTGATACAACTCTTCGTGATGGTGAACAATCACCTGGTGCATCTATGACTAAGGATGAAAAAATACGTATTGCTAAAGTGTTGGAGAAAATGAAAGTAGATGTTATTGAAGCAGGTTTTGCTATTGCATCAGAAGGGGATTTTGAAGCCGTACAAGCTGTGGCTAATATGGTACAAAATTCGGTTATTTGTTCACTGGCTAGAGCGCTTGATAAAGATATTGATCGTGCAGGCGAGGCATTAAAAGGCGCTAATGCATCTCGTATTCACACTTTTATTGCCACTTCTAATATTCATATGAAGATGAAATTGCAAATGACTCCTGATCAGGTAGTAGGACAAGCGGTTCGTGCTGTTAAGCGAGCCAATCGGTATACAGATAATATAGAATTCTCACCAGAAGATGCAGGTCGATCAGATGAGGATTTTTTGTGCTATATTATTGAGGCTGTAATTAAAGCAGGCGCTACAACTATTAATATTCCTGATACAGTAGGTTACAATATTCCCCACCAATTTGGTGCAACAATTAAATCTTTAATTGAACGTATACCAAATTCTGACAAAGCTATTTTTTCAGCACATTGTCATAATGATTTGGGTTTAGCAGTAGCCAATTCATTGTCTGCTGTACTAAATGGTGCAAGGCAAGTTGAATGTACCATTAATGGTTTAGGCGAACGTGCAGGTAATACATCATTAGAAGAGCTGGTTATGGCAGTACGAACCCGCCAAGATATTTTTGACTGTGATACCAATATTGATACCATGCATATTTTATCAGCTTCACGTTTGGCTTCAAGTGTGACAGGTTTTATTATACAACCTAACAAGGCAATTGTTGGTGCAAATGCCTTTTCTCATGAGGCTGGTATTCATCAAGATGGCGTTCTTAAACATCGAGAGACTTATGAAATTATGCGTGCTGAAGATGTTGGTTGGAATGCTAATCAATTAGTATTAGGTAAACATTCAGGTCGCAATGCGTTTAAGGCCAGACTGGCTAAATTAGGTGTTGAATTCAATGATGAGGGAAGCCTTAACGATGCTTTTAGACGTTTTAAAGAACTAGCTGATAAAAAACATGAAATTTTCGATGAAGATTTACAAGCGCTAGTATCTGAAACACAAACAGAGTCCTATGATGAAGCTATTAAACTAGTGTCTTTGAAGGTATGTACAGAAACGAATGAGAAAAATACGGCAACTGTTGTATTATTTATTAATGATAAAAAGAAAACAGCAACGGCTAATACTTCAGGTGCAGTAGATGCTACCTTTAGTGCAATTAATTCATTGGCGAATATCAAAATAAACCTTCAATTATATTCTGTTTCAAATGTTACTCAAGGTACAGATGCGCTTGGCGAAGTGAACGTTCGTTTAGAGTATAACGGTAGTATTGTTAATGGACAAGGAGTTGATACTGATATTATTACTGCTAGTGCAAAAGCTTATGTTCATGGTTTAAATAAGGTATTGACTGTAACTAATAAGGCGCATCCTCAAATATGAATGAATCTCTAAGATCTCGTTATTTAGAGGTGTTTGCTATACCTGAGTTTTTATATATTCCAGCAAAGAATCAAGATTTAAACGTTCTAAAGATTGATACACAATGTTTAGTAATTGAAACTAAAAATTCTTCTTCATTTTGTCAAACGGGTAAGAGTCAAGACTTTTTATTCAAAATGTTAGGCGCTATTGGACTTAAAAAATCTGATATTAAATATATTAGTATTAATATTAATGATCTAGATCAAACACTTAATCAGTATAATGCAAAAACGGTATTATTGATGGATGTAGGCTTAAAGCCATCTTCAATACACCATTTTTACATCCATCACCCAAGTAATGTTTTGACTAACGGGAAACTCAAACGTGAAACCTGGGAAACACTAAAAAAAGTTAAACAATGTTTCAAGTAGATTATAGTCTGTTAGGTTATAAACGCCCTAAATTGACTACACCAAATGGTGAAACTAAATTGCTAATGCATTCTTGTTGTGCCCCTTGTTCTGGGGAAATTATGGAAGCTTTAGCAGTATCAAATATCGACACTACTATCTTTTTTTATAATCCTAATATTCACCCAAAAAAAGAATACGAATTACGCAAAGAGGAAAATATGCGTTTTGCACAAAAGCTTAACATGCTATTTATTGATGCAGATTATGACTGTCATACTTGGTTTGATCGTACTAGAGGTCAAGAACATGAACCAGAACGCGGCAAGCGTTGTACTACTTGTTTTGATATGCGTTTTGAAGTTACAGTTCAATATGCCCAGGACCATGGTTTTAACTTAATTTCTTCAACACTTGGTATTTCACGTTGGAAAGATATAAATCAAATTAATAATTGTGGTATACGTGCAACACAGTTATTTAAAAATATTTGTTATTGGGATTTTAATTGGCGAAAGCAAGGCGGATCAAGTAGAATGCTAGAATTATCTAAACGTGAAGAATTTTATCAACAAGAATATTGTGGTTGTGTTTATTCGCTGCGTGATACTAATCGTTGGCGTGTGTCTTGTAGGCGAGAAAAAGTAGAATGTGGAGTTAAGTTTTATCAACAAACAATGGAAAGTTCTAAGAATGTCTAATTTAGTAAATATAATAGTAATGCTTTTTGTACATGTAATCGATTTTCAGCTTCACTCCAAACTAAACTTTGATTACTATCAATTACGTTGGCAGAAACCTCTTTGCCACGGTGTGCAGGTAAGCAATGCATAAATACAGCACTTGGTTTGGCTTTTGACATTAAGACTGTATTGACTTGAAAGTCTTTAAAGGCAATTTCACGCTTTATTTGTTCAGTTTCTTGCCCCATACTTGCCCAAACATCAGTTACTATCAAATCAACCTCTTTACATGCTTTTTTAATATCGGTGAATAAATGAATGTGGTTAGCATATTTTTCAATAAAACTTTGATCTGGTTGATAGTTTTTAGGGGCGGCAATATTAAGTTCAAAGTTGAAACTTTTTGCTGCTTGTATATAAGTGTGGCACATATTATTTCCATCGCCAATCCAAGCTACGGTTTTATTAGCAATAGAACCTTTGTATTCTTGGTAAGTCATCATGTCAGCTAATAGTTGACAGGGATGTGACTCATCAGATAACGCATTAATAATCGGTACAGAAGAATGTTTTGAAAAGGTTTGAATATCCTCATGAGAAGAGACACGTATCATAATAGCATCAACCATTGAGCTAATCACAATTGCACTATCGATGATTGGTTCACCCCGCCCTAATTGAATATCTTTATCAGATAAAAATAGGGCACGACCACCTAGTTGAGTCATCCCGGCTTCAAAAGAAACACGCGTTCGTGTAGAAGATTTATCAAAAATCATGGCTAATGTTTTATGCTTTAATACATTATTAATTTTACCAGATTTATACTGTTTTTTTAGTGTAATTGCATTTTTAATGATTTGAGTTAAGTCATAATTTGATAAATCATTAAGATTAATAAAGTGTTTTATCATAGGTATCTCCTGCCTATAAAGTATTGATCAAGTTACTAACTTTATTAATAAGAATATCAGCATCAGACTGATTAATGATTAAGGGTGGAAGTAAACGTATTGTTTGACCAGTAATATTAATTAAAAGTTTGTTATTTAATGCTTTTTGTAAAAGAGTAGAGCAGTCTTGGTTTAATTCAATAGCAATCATTAAACCTTTTGAGCGAATTTCCAATACTTTGTTTGAATTTTTAAGTTTGTTTCTAAAACTAGATGTTATGTATTCACCCATTACTAAAACATTATCTAATATGTTGTCTTTTTCGATAATTTCCAATACAGTAAGTGCTGTTTTACAAGCCAGTGGATTTCCACCAAAGGTGGAACCGTGTGTGCCAGGCGTTAGTAATTGTGACGCTTTTCCTTTTGCAAGGCAAGCGCCAATAGGCATACCATTACCAAGTCCTTTAGCTAAAGTGAATAAATCTGGTGTTATATTGTTGTAATAATGCGCAAATAATTTACCAGTACGACCTATGCCTGTTTGTACTTCATCAAGAATTAATAACCAATTATTATTATTGCAAATTTCTTGAACTTGGTTCAGGTAATTCTTATCTGGAATGATAATACCGCTTTCACCCTGAATAGGTTCAAGCATAACTGCAACAATATTGTTGTTATTTTCATGGGCTTTAATTGCTTTAATATTATTAAAGTCAAAATAGATAAATTTACTAACTAATGGTGTAAAACCTTCTTGTATTTTAGGATTTCCAGTGGCTGAAAGTGTTGCCATACTACGTCCATGAAAACTTTTATTAGCAGTTAAAATGGTTGGGTTGTTAATATGATTAGCATGGCCATGTAAACGAACAATTTTAATAGCTGCCTCATTTGCTTCAGCACCAGAATTGGCAAAAAAAGCTTTATCCATGTTAGATAATTGGCATAATTTTTTAGCTAAATCTTCTTGGTTCTGGATATGATACCAATTGCTAGTATGTAGTAAATTAGCAGCTTGTGTTTGAATAGCTTTTGTAATGTCTTGATGACAATGTCCCAGACCAACAACACCAACACCACAAAGTGCGTCTAGATATTTTTCATCTTTGTCGTCTATCAGATAGCAGCCCATACCTTTGACAAAAGTGACCTTAAGTGGAGTATAGTTTGACATTAAATAGGACATTATGACTACCAAAACAATTAATAATAAAAGCTCTAAACTAAGCTTTTATTATTAATCAGAAAATCATTTATGACTGGTAAGTTAATGGTGGCGCCATTTCATTATTAATTTCATCTAATTCTTTTTTGTATCCTTCATAAAAAGAGCCTGCTGGCGGGTTAATCCAATCTTTATAAGAAAAACCATTGACTTGTGTATGAGCTTTGAAAGTATTTTGTAATATAATTCTTTTAGCGCTTAATTCGTTAGAATGTTGACTTGTTGCAATCATTTTTATCTCCTGAATAGTAAGTAAGTAAACGTCGGCATTATACACTTTAAATAAGATTTAAGGTTTTTGTCTTAAATGTGTATAAATTATTTTATAATTTATATTAAAGTATAATTTTAATATAAATTATTTTTTAAGGAATTTAAGGAGTATATATGCAGTTGAATATTTCTGGTCATCATCTTGATATTACCGAAGCAATTAAACAACATTCGTTAATAAAATTAAATAAAATAAAACATCATTTTAATCAAGTAATTAACATTAATATGATTTTAGAAGTTAAAAAAGATGTACAAAAAGCCGAGGCAATAATCCATGTTAGTGGTGCAGATTTATTTGCAAAAGCAGAAAGTTTTGATATGTACAACTCTATTGATCAAATGGTTAACAAATTAGATGTTCAAATTAGAAAACATAAAGAAAAATTAAACAACCATAGAAAAAAACTAATAACAATATAAGTTTTATTTAAATATTTATTTTGTTTAATAAATAATAGTAATATTGATGTCAGAAGTTGAAAAATACTTCGTTTAAAGATTGCCTTCAGAAATTAATAAAGTTTTTATAGGGCTTAAGATATAAAGAGGCAATACCTTATCTTGTTGGGCTACTCCCCCTGGTTGCATTTGTTTCGTTTTTTAGAAAGTATACCACCTAAAGATAGGATTTAAATTTGGTTAAATATTGATTTAAAGAATTAAAGGTAATTTTATTAAATATTTGAATAAGAATGTTCAATCTCAATTGCTAAGTAAGATGAATGTTGTTGATATTGTCAAGACTATAGAAGCCTTGGATATGTATAATTTAGCTAATGTTATGCCTAATTTGCCTGTAATAAAAAATTACATAACTTATTATTAACTTTGGATTATAAACATAAAAATCACCTAAAACTAGTTCTATCTTATCCTAAAGATTCTGCTGCCGGTTTAATGAATATTAATATTATTACCATACGTAGTAACATGACAGTAGGTGCAGTTATTCGTTATTTACGTTTGTTAAAAGAAATGCCGATTAATACTGATCAAGTATTTGTGGTTAATAAATCTTATCAATACCTGGGCTCTATTTATATTTCTACTTTATTAACTAATGAGGCTGGACAAGATATTAATCTACTCATGAACAAAAAATTAAAACCTATTCTAGCCACTACTATTGATAATGAAGTAGCCAGGCTGTTCGAACAAGGGGACTTAATATCTGCTCCTGTAGTTGATGAGAGTAATCATCTTATAGGCCGTATAACCATTGATGATATGGTTGATATCATTCGAGATGGAGCTGAACATTCGGTTATGTCGATGGTTGGTCTGAATGAAGAGGAGGACGTGTTTTCTCCTATTATACAAAGTGCTAAGCATCGTAGTATTTGGCTTGGAATTAATCTAATTACAGTTTTTATTGCTGTATTTTTTATCAGTCTTTTTGAAGCTACTTTACAAGAAAAAATTGCATTAGCAATTTTAATGCCAGTTGTGGCATCAATGGGTGGTATTGCTGGTACACAAACGCTTATTTTGGTAACACGTGGTATAGCAACAGGCAAGGTAACAGATACTAATATTAAAGTATTAATGAATAAAGAGATGGTAATTGGGGTTTTAAATGGTATTTTCTGGTCTTTAATCATTAGCGGGGTAACTTATATTTGGTTTACAGATTTTATGCTAAGCCTAGTGATTGCGTTGGCTATTATTGTTAATTTAATTTTTGCTTCTTTTTCAGGTGCATTTTTACCATTATTACTAATTAAATTTAAAATTGACCCGGCACTTGCCGGGGGTGTTATTTTGACGACAATTACTGATGTTGTTGGTTTTTTATCTTTTTTATCTTTAGCGACGTTAATTGTTTAGTAATGGAAGTTTTTTAAAAATATCACTAAATAGTATTAGGGTTTGGGTGGTTTTTGTCTATTTCTAGAGAAATTTTATTTAATTAGATATTTATTTTTATTTTGGTTGTATATATTTATGAGATTGTTCCGGTATAGACGAGATATTATCTATCTGTAATTGTATTTACACACCTCTTAATATTTATGCATAACTCTAATTAATATCTATACATAATGTTAGTTTATCAAAAAAATTGGTATATCTTTAACTTCCAGTCTTCTTAGTTAGATGAGACTCTAACTGTTACTAATCTCCTATTATTAAAAATATTGAGTAGAAATGTTGTTACTCTTTAGCCAAATTCTGAATCTTGCTTGAATTTCATTTAACACTTCTTGACTATCTGCTTCAAATCTCAAGACCAAACAAGGAGTGGTATTAGAAGGTCGAATTAAACCCCAGCCATTGTCATAGTCAACACGAATACCATCAATAGTGGTAATTTTTGCATTAGGGAAGTCTACATTTTTAGCTAATTTATTCATGACATTAAATTGTTCGCCTTGTTGGTCAAAATGAATATTAATTTCTGGTGTATTGACATTATTAGGTAATTCAGAAAATATTTCGGCACAAGTTTTTTTTGTTTTTGATAGAATTTCAAGTAACCTAGCGCCTGTATAAAGCGCATCATCAAAACCATACCAACGCTCTTTGAAGAAAATATGTCCACTCATCTCTCCACCAAGTGCTGCACCAGTTTCTTTTAATTTAGCTTTAATAAAACTATGCCCTGTGCGTGACATAATTGCCTCGCCACTATGTTTAATAATGTCTTTGGGTAATAGTGATGAACATTTAACATCAAAAACAATCTTGGCACCTTTATTACGCTTGAGAATATCTCTTGAATATAAGATCATTTGTCTATCTGCCCAGATTACATTTCCTTTGTTGTCAATCAAGCCCAATCTATCACCATCACCATCAAAGGAAAAGCCCATGTCTGCGCCTGTATTTTTTACTTCTTTAATAATATATTTAAGGTTATGAAGTTTAGAAGGGTCAGGATGGTGATTAGAAAAGTTGCCATCGACCAAACAAAATAATTTTGTTACTTTAACACCTAATTGTTCAAATAGTTTTGGTGCAATATTACCTGCAACGCCATTTCCCGCATCAACAACAATACTAAATGGCTTGTTTAATTTAATATCATTAGTAATACGTTTAATATAATCTTGTTCAATATTCGCTTTAATTGAAGTTCCATGACCTGAGGAAAAATCACTAATTTGAATACGCTGATAAAGCGCTTGAATACGTTCACCTGAGAGTGTTTCTCCCGCAATTATTATTTTAAAACCATTATATTCTGGTGGATTATGTGAACCTGTAATCATTACACCTGAAGTACTAACTTTAGTATGCGTTGCAAAATATACTAAAGGAGTTGCTACCATGCCAATATCTACAATATGACATCCGCTTTTTTTAAGGCCTTCTGTTAAAGCTTGCATTAAATCAAGACTACTGAGTCGACCATCACGACCAATAACAATATTACGTTCATCTTTAGAAATAGATTCGCTTCCAATTGCTAAACCGAGAAGTTTGACATTCTCAGGAGTTAAGTCATGCTTAACAATACCCCGGATGTCATAAGCTTTAAAAATTGATTGTGAAATATTCATAATTCAATAAGATAGCGTACAATAAAGCCTTTATTTTAAACACAAAGACTAATTAAGTGAAAGAACAGTTTAAAGTTATTGCAATTGATAATGAAATGATGACACTCGAAGTTAATCGCTCAAGTGGGTGTCATAGTTGCGAAGCAAGTAGTATTTGTGGTATAGGGATATTGACTAATCATTATTCTGTGTTTAACAAGCCATATCGAGATGATATTTCAGCTGGTGATTTTGTAACATTAGAAATTTCTTCAAGTAAATTATTTTTACGTGCTTTTCAACTTTACATACTACCACTGTTATCGTTATTTATTAGCGGAATATTAGGTAGTATTTTATATACAGTTAATGAAATGGGACAAATTGTATTTGCTTTGAGTGGTTTTTTTGTCTCATTTGTATTTATTAAATATTTTGTAAAGTAGACTCTAAAGATATAATAATTTTGGGATAATTGGTTTTTTTAAAATAAATTATGCATTATTATGTCAGTTCAAGATATTGACCCTTTGGAAACCCAAGAATGGCTAGAAGCTTTTAAATCTGTTGTTCGTATTGAAGGTGATGATCGTGTTAAGTTTTTGTTAAATCAATTAATGGACATGGCGTATCACGAAGGAATAGATTTACCAACAGATGTTAATACCTCTTACCTTAACAGTATTTCTAAAGAAAAAGAAGTTGTAACTGATATTAATGAAGATATTGAGGAAAGAATTTCAGCTATTGTCCGTTGGAATGCCATGGTAATGGTAGTAAAGGCTAATCAGTTGCCGTATGATTTGGGTGGACATATTGCTTCATTTGCATCAAGTGCAACTTTATATGAAGTTGGTTTTAATCATTTTTATCGTGGGCCTGATGCACATCAGGGTGCAGATCTTGTCTTCTTTCAAGGGCATATATCTCCAGGTATTTATTCCCGTGCTTATTTAGAAGGACGTATTACTGAGGACCAGATGCTTAAATTTCGTCAAGAAGTTGGAAAGGAGGGGTTATCTTCTTATCCTCATCCATGGTTAATGCCAGATTTTTGGCAATTTCCAACAGTTTCAATGGGGTTGGGTCCAATTATGGCAATTTTTCAAGCACGATTTATGAAATATCTGCATCACCGTGAAATTAAACAAACTGATAAGCGTACTGTTTGGGCATATTTAGGTGATGGTGAAACTGATGAGCCAGAAGCATTAGGCGCTATTTCAATGGCAGGTCGTGAAAAATTAGACAATCTTATTTTTGTTATTAATTGTAATCTTCAGCGCCTTGATGGTCCTGTACGTGGTAATGGAAAAATTATTCAAGAATTAGAAGGTGTATTTCACGGTTCTGGTTGGAATGTGATTAAAGTTATTTGGGGTGGTAAATGGGACGAATTATTTGCTAAAGATACTCAAGGACTTTTAAAAAAACGCATGGAAGAAGTGGTGGATGGCGAGTATCAAGCTTATAAAGCTAAAGATGGTGCTTATGTACGTAAACATTTTTTTGGTAAGTATCCTGAATTATTAGCAATGGTTGAAGATATGAGTGATGATGAAATTTATCATCTTGATCGTGGTGGCCATGATCCTTATAAGGTATTTCAAGTTTATCATTCGGCTAAAGCATGTCGTGATAAACCAACTGTTATTTTAGCTAAAACAGTTAAAGGTTATGGTATGGGTGAGGCTGGTGAAGGACAAAATACTACCCACTCACAAAAAAAAATAGGACTAAAACAAGTTGAAATTTTTGCTAAACGCTTTGATGTTCCAGTTACTGAAGAAGATGTTAAGGCTTTAAATTTTTATAAGCCAGCATTTGATAGTGAAGAAATGGTTTATATGCGTGCTAAACGTAAGAAACTGGGAGGCTCTTTGCCAGTACGTGCGTTTGATTTAGAACAAATAAAAATACCTAAACTGAATGTATTTGAAAAGTTATTAAAATCAAGTGGAGACCGTAAAATGTCAACCACAATGGTATTTAACCGAGTTATAACATTATTAGTTCGTGATAAGCAGTTAGGACCTAAAATTGTCCCAATTATTCCTGATGAGGCGCGTACTTTTGGTATGGAAGGTTTGTTTAGGCAGTTAGGTATCTATTCTTCTTCTGGGCAACTTTATGAACCTGAAGATTCAGATAAAGTTATGTGGTATAAGGAAGATAAAAAAGGTCAAGTGTTACAAGAAGGAATTAATGAAGCAGGTGCAATTTCTGATTGGATTGCAGCTGCTACAGCTTATGCAACGCATAACACTACCATGATCCCATTTTATATTTATTACTCTAAATTTGGCTTCCAGCGTGTAGGGGATTTGATTTGGGCGGCTGGAGATATGCAGGCTAAAGGGTTTTTA
Source organism: Candidatus Vesicomyidisocius sp. Agig_15_S12 (assembly GCA_021730225.1). GTDB lineage: Bacteria > Pseudomonadota > Gammaproteobacteria > PS1 > Pseudothioglobaceae > Ruthia. Next base: position 534,198 of record CP072532.1, on the reverse strand, counting down.
ATTGGTGGCACTGCAGGACGTACAACACTCAATGGTGAAGGTTTACAGCATCAAGATGGCGACTCTCAATTAGTGGCAAATACTATTCCAAATTGTATTTCTTATGACCCAACTTATGGGTACGAATTGATGGTAATTATCCATTCTGGTCTTTATAGAATGTATGAAAAACATGAAAATATTTTTTATTACATAACTGTAATGAATGAGTTGTATACTCACCCAGAAATGCCAAAAAATTCTGAACAAGGTATTATTAAAGGCATGTATAAATTAAAAACCATTGGTAATAGTATGATAGAAGTACAATTAATGGGTTCTGGAACTATTTTAAGAGAGGTGGAAAAAGCTGCAAAAATGTTGGCTGATGACTGGGGTGTGAAATCCAGTATTTGGTCAGTGACAAGTTTTAATGAATTAACACGTGAAGCGCAAGCTATTGATAGAATAAATCGTTTTAATACAAGCGGTATTACACAAGTACCTTATATTACAAAATGTTTAGAAGACGTCAATGGGCCAATAATTGTAGCAACTGACTACATGCGTAATTTTGCCGAGCAAGTACGTAAGTATGTTCCTAATCGATACGAAGTATTAGGAACAGATGGTTTTGGTCGTTCTGATTCAAGAGCTGCACTTAGAGAATTTTTTGAAGTTAATGCTAAATACATAACAATAGTAGCATTGAAAGCGCTTTCAGATGAAGGTGAGATTGAAATTTCAATTTTTACAAAAGCGATTCAAAAATATAAGCTTAATATCAGTAAACCTAATCCAATGACAGTATAAAACTAGTAGAAAAAGACGGAAATAAACTATAATAAAACTAAAATTACTTGTATAACAATATTTTTCTCATGTGCAAGAACTATTCATTTGGGTTTGTAAAAATTATTTTTCTAATAAAACTTTACGAGATAATTTAATACGACCTCTATCTAAACCTATAACTTTTACATCAATTTTATCACCTTCTCTGAGGTGATTTTTTACTTTTTCAACACGTTCATGAGAAATTTCAGAAATATGTAGTAAACCATCTTGGTTAGGCATGATTTTAATAAAAGCCCCAAACTCAACAATTTTAACAACTTTACCTGTGTAAACTTTATTCACTTCAGGTATAGCAGTTACATCTTTTACCATTTGCACTGCTGTATCAAAGGATTTTTGGTTATTGGAAAAAATATTAACATTACCACTATCATCTACATCAATACTAGCACAAGAAGTTGATATGATACCTTTAATGGTTTCTCCTCCTCTGCCAATTAAATCACGAATCTTATCAGTTTGAATTTTAATAATGGTAGTTTTAGGTGTATTTTTGTTTGACGTATTAGGTTCACAAATAACTTGGTTCATTTGACCTAAAATATTTAATCTTGCCTCTTTGGCTTGTTTTAGAGCGATCTCCATAATTTCATGGGTAATGCCATGGATTTTAATGTCCATTTGTAATGCATTGATTCCACGTGATGTCCCTGCTACTTTAAAATCCATATCACCTAAGTGATCTTCATCCCCTAAAATATCAGTTAATACGGTAAATCTATCATCTTCTTTAACTAACCCCATTGCAATGCCTGCTACTGGTGCTTTTATTGGTACACCTGCATCCATTAATGATAATGATGAACCACAAACACTAGCCATAGAACTAGAGCCATTGGATTCGGTAATTTCAGAAACTACACGCACTGTGTATGGGAATTCTTCAATTGAAGGTAAGCAAGCAGTGATACCTCGGCGTGCTAGATGACCATGACCAATCTCACGACGCTTAATTGTAGCTAAGCGACCAGTTTCGCCCACACAATATGGCGGGAAGTTGTAATGTAACAAGAAGTAATTATTTTGACGCTCGGAATATTCTAATTTTTCAATTAACTGAGCATCACTCTTAGGGCCTAAAGTGGTTACAACTAAGGCTTGTGTTTCACCACGAGTAAATAAAGCAGAGCCATGTGTATTCTTTAGAATACCTGTTTCAATCTTTAACTCACGAACAGTTTCATTATTACGACCATCAATACGAGAATCATTATTTAAGATGCGCTCACGTACGGTTGACTTTTCAACCTCTTTAAAGTATTTGCTAACTTCTTCAGCAGAATTTCCGTTTTCATTTTCATTTTCCAACGCTTCAATTGCAGCTATTCTGATTTTATCAATTTTGGCGTGACGGTCAAGTTTTTCCTTGATTTGGTAGGCTTTGTTAATTTTTTTGCCAAATTTTGATTTGATATCACTTAATAAAACTTCATTAGTTATAGGCGCTATCCAGTCCCATTTTTGTATACCCACCTCAGTGGTAAATTCAGCAATATTGGTAATAGCAACTTGATATTGTTCATGTGCATATATAACTGCACCTAACATAATTTCTTCAGAAAGTTCATTAGCTTCTGATTCTACCATTAGTACTGCTTCATCAGTGCCTGCAACCACCATGTCCAAATCTGAATTAGTTAACTCAATATAAGTTGGATTAAGAATATATTTACCATTAGAATAGCCAACACGAGAACTGCCAATTGGTCTACTAAATGGCACACCAGAAATACTTAGTGCAGCAGATACACCTAACATTGAAATAATGTCTGGATTAACTTCAGAATTGGCAGAAACAACGGTAATAAGTACTTGTATCTCATTCATGAAACCATTTGGAAATAGTGGGCGAATAGTACGATCAATTAATCTAGATGTTAGAGTTTCTTTTTCACTAGGTCTTGCTTCACGTTTTAGAAAACTACCAGGAATTTTTCCGGTTGCGTAAGTTTTTTCAATATAATCAACAGATAGAGGAAAAAAATCTTGTCCAGGTCTTGTTTTTTTAGAGCTAACAACGGTTACCAATACTTGCGTGTCATCCATACTTGCCAGTACTGCACCGTGTGCTTGTCTAGCAATACGTCCTGTTTCTAATGTCACTATGTGCTTGCCCATAGTGAAGCTTTTTGTTTTGATATTCATACCCATGAGAATCTCCAAATAAAAATTAAAAAAGAAGTTTATGGTTTGAACCTAATAAGCTTTATTTGAAATATATTCAAATCTTTAAAATAAGTAGATTCCTCTTTGCTTATAATGAACACATTTTATATAAAACTTACGTTAAATTAAACCATAACACTAAATTATTATACTTATTAAATCTTTAATTTATGAATGAATTTAATACAGCTTGTATTCATTATGGCAATTTCACAAGTAGCAAAATCGGCATCATGTTAAAGTAGCTAGAATTTTGTGTTTATTGGGTAATTTATTATTTGAATTAGTTAAAGGCAATAATAACTTTCTCAGTAAATAATTTTACCGCTGTAAATAGTCATAAACTCAAGTATCAAAAGATGATTTATTAGATTTTGTAATGGTTTAGTCTAATATGGTTTGGTAGAATTAGGGGGGGTTGAGGCCGAAGTTGGTATTTTTCTAAATTAAGTTTAATTAATATTGGTTTTTTCTATTTATAATTGGTTAAAAATTCTTGTTCATAAACTTCTCAAAATGGATTATTTTTATGGTACTTGTTTAGCTAAACAAACAAAAAAATATTGATGAGAAAGTCTGATGGTTATTGATGATAATTTGACGCTTCTTTTGTAATAGATACATCATGAACATGAGATTCGACCATGCCTGCTGAGGTAATTTGTACGAATTGTGAGTTTGTACGCATTTTTTCTAATGTATCACAACCAATGTAACCCATAGAAGATTTAACACCACCAATCATTTGGTGAATGATAGGACGTATAGAACCTTTAAATGGAACACGGCCTTCGACTCCTTCTGGTACTAGTTTATCGGCTTTTGAGTCTGATTGAAAATATCGATCAGATGAACCGTGTGCTTGGTTCATTGCGCCCAATGAACCCATGCCACGATAAGATTTATAAGAACGACCTTGGTAAAGTTCAACTTCACCTGGAGATTCTTCAGTACCTGCTAGCATTGAGCCTAACATAACGCAATATGCGCCAGCAGCGAATGCCTTTGCAATGTCACCAGAATAACGTATACCACCATCAGCGATTAGTGGTATACCTGTGTCTTTGAGTGCATCAGCCACTTCTGAAATAGCACTGATTTGGGGTATACCGACACCAGCAACAATACGAGTAGTGCAAATACTACCTGGACCAATACCTACTTTTACGCAATCTGCACCTGCTTTGACTAAATCAAGTGCTGCTTCGCCTGTGGCGATATTACCAGCAATAATAGACACTTTTGGATGTTTGTTTTTAGTTTCTTTAACTCTATTAAGTACACCTTGAGAGTGTCCATGAGCAGTGTCAATAACAATGACATCTACACCTGCTTCAATAAGTGCGTCAATACGCTTGCTTGTACCAGTACCAACACCAACAGCAGCACCTACACGTAAACGTTCTTCTGAGTCTTTACATGCATTGGGAAAATCTGTTGATTTTTGAATATCGCTTACATTAATCATACCTTTTAGGTTAAATACATCATCAGTGATAATGATACGTTCAATACGATGCTTTTGCAATAATAATCTTACTTTGTTTATGTTTGTACCTTCTTGAACGGTAATTAATTTGTTTTGTGGGGTCATGATATTTTTAACTAATTCGTTCAAACGGGTTTCGAATCTTACATCTCTACTTGTAACTAAGCCTTTAATAGTGTTACCTTCAACTACAGGTAAGGCAGAAATATTATATTGTTGCTGCATTTTAAGAACATCAGCAATAGTTGCTTTTAGTGATATAGTGATTGGTTCTTTAATAATACCTGATTCAAAACGTTTGACACGGTGAACCTCATTAGCCTGCTTCTCTACTGATATATTTTTATGAATGATGCCAATCCCACCTTCTTGAGCAATGGCGATAGCTAGTTTAGATTCAGTGACAGTATCCATTGCTGCTGAAAGAATAGGTATGTTAAGAGTGATATTTTTAGTTAATTGTGTTATTAGGTTTACTTTTTTTGGTATGATTTTTGAGTATTCTGGTACTAATAATACGTCATCAAATGTGTATGCGGTTTTTAGTAAATTCATTAATATCTCCTACGGTTAACAAAATTTGAAAGAATGAGACCTATTATTACGCCAAATAATAACACTAAACCACCTGTAATGAACCAGTTTCTAGAACTATAATTTTGTGTGGCGGTGTTGTTATTTTCTAAAATTTTAATCTCGGCTTTTAGTTGTAATATTTTTGTAGAAAGTTTTTCGTTAGAATGTTCAAGTTGTAGTGCATCTTTATAGATTTTTTCAATGTGTTGTTTTTCAGCTTTAGATTTGTTCTTTTGTATAAAAAGCTTGGTATTTTGATTTTTTAGCATTTTAACTTGCTTTTCCAGTATTTTATTTCTTTTATCTTGTTTAATACTTAGTAATTGGTTGGAGTTATATTTTTTTTTAAGCTTGTCTAGCTTTACTCTTGCTGGTGGATTATTAGACAAATATCTTGATATAACCCAACCTATTAAGTTTTTATATTTAACTTGAGTCCATCCGTCTTTAGTAGCTTTCAAGATATATAATTTTTCTCCAGAAGAAAAAGACCGTATTATGTTATTACTAAAGTTTTTATCTTCTCGCATCGGGATATCTACCTGGTCAGTGATATAGACAAATGATTTAGCGTTAACATTTGACATAATTGTGCCAAATAGTATGGGTGTTAATAATAAATACTTAATTAAATTCATAAGTTGGATATCTTGTTAAGTTGATTATTAAAATCATGAATAGCGGATAGTGTTGTAGCTAATCTTTCTTTTTCTATATTAATGATTATTTTAGGCGCGCCTTTTATAAATTTCTCATTGTCTAATTTACTCTTAAACTGACTTTTCATCTTTTCTAACTTTCTTATTTCTTTATTAAGGCGAAATATTTCTTGGCTTTTATCAATTAATCCAGCTAGTGGAATGAAGATTTTCATATCATTAACTAAGGCGGTAGCTGATTCTGGTGCTTGTTCGGTAGTTGCTAGTTTACTAATACTTTCTATTTTTGCTAGTGAATTTAAAATATTTATGTTACTAGTTAGATATTGTTCATCCTTGGAGTTAAAGTTTTGTATAAAACAAGGCAACCATTTTAAAGGTGAAATATTCATTTCACCACGAATTTGTCGAATTCTTAAAATAAAGGTTTGTAGCCATTGAATTTCTGCTTCTGCTTTAGCGGATATTAAATTATTAATTACTTTTGGGTAAGATTGAATTATTAAACTTGTGTTATCATGGCCTGTAATTACATTACATTGCTCAAATATTTCCTCAGTAATAAACGGAATGATAGGGTGTAATAAAATTATTATTTCGCTTAGTACTTTGATTAAAGTAGTTTGTGTACCTGTTTTGGTTATATTATTTTGTAATAAAGGCTTGGATAATTCAAGATACCAATCGCAATACTCATGCCAAATAAATTCATATAAAGTTTGACTCATTAAATCAATGCGATAGTCAGATAAATGCTTTTCAACATTTATTTTTGTATTTTGTAAACGAGATAGAATCCATTTATCAGCTATTGATAAATGTGCATCAGTATCAATAGTTTTACCTTTAAGATTCATTAATACGAAACGTGAAGCATTCCAAAGTTTATTGCAAAAATTTCGATAACCTTCAACACGCTTTAGGTCAAATTTTATATCGCAACTAAAAGAAGCCAAGGTAGCGAAAGTGAAGCGTAATGCATCAGCGCCAAAAGCGGGAATACCATTAGCAAATTCTTTTCTAGTTTGTTTTTTTATTTTTTCTGCCATTTTAAATTGCATTAATCCTTGTGTACGTTTTTTAAGTAAGTTTTTTAATGTAATACCATTGATTAAATCAATTGGATCAAGCACATTCCCTTTAGATTTGGACATTTTTTGTCCTTGCCCATCTTTGATTAATCCGGTAATATAAATATCTTGAAAAGGTACTTTTCCTGTAAATTTAAGTCCAAACATAATCATACGAGCAACCCAAAAAAAGATAATATCAAAGCCAGTGACTAGCACATTAGTTGGATAAAAACGAGATAAATCAGGTGTTTTTTCTGGCCAACCTAGAGTTGAAAATGGCCATAAAGCCGAGGAGAACCAAGTATCAAGTACATCTTTATCTTGAATGAGTGTTATGCCTTCTCCTGCTTGTTTTTGTGCTTGTTTAAGTGAGTCTGCAACAAAGATATTACCTTTATCATCATACCACGCAGGAATACGATGTCCCCACCAAATTTGGCGAGAGATGCACCAATCTTGGATATTGTTCATCCAGTTAAAGTAAGTTTTACTCCAGTTTTCAGGAATAAAACGAATATCTTTATTTTTAACTGCATCAATGGCAGGTTGGACTAATGGTTTTATTTTAACAAACCATTGATCGGTTAAATAAGGCTCAATAATTGCATGTGTTCTATCGCCCCGTGGTATCATTAATTTATGCGGCTTAATTTTCTCTAGTAAACCCTGATTATCTAAATCTTGAATGATTTGCTTACGAGCTTTAAATCTATCCATACCTGTGTAGGCACTATTAATCTCATTATTAATTTTAGCATCATCAGTTAAGATATTAATAACATCTAAATTATGGCGACATCCCACTTCATAGTCGTTAAAATCATGGGCGGGAGTGATTTTAACACATCCTGTACTAAATTTCATATCGACATAATCATCTTTAATGATTGGAATTTTTCGGTTGGTTAGGGGTAAATCAATGGTTTTACCGATCAAATGCGTATAACGTTTATCTTTAGGATGCACAGCAATGGCACTATCACCTAGCATAGTTTCAGGGCGTGTGGTTGCAACAATCATCACTTCATTAGTATTGGTAATAGGGTAACGTATGTACCAAAGTGAGCCTTGCTCTTCAGTGTTAATTACTTCAAGATCAGATACAGCAGTGTGTAATATCGGGTCCCAATTAACCAAACGTTTACCCCGATAAATTAATCCTTCTTTAAAGAGTTGTATGAATACTTTTTTAACGGCGTTAGACAAGCCATTATCCATTGTAAATCTATTTTTCTCCCAATCTACTGAAAAGCCTAAGCGCCGCATTTGCGATGTGATTGTGCTACCAGATTGTGCTTTCCAGTCCCAAATTTTTTGAGTGAATTTTTCACGACCAATCTCATGACGAGTGATATCTTGTGTTGCTAACTGACGTTCAACTACCATTTGTGTGGCAATACCTGCATGGTCTGTACCTGGCTGCCAAAGGGTTTGTTCTCCATTAGCACGATGATAACGCGTTAATATGTCCATAATTGTATGTTGAAATGCGTGTCCCATATGTAAAGAGCCGGTAACATTTGGTGGTGGTAGCATAATGCAGTATGCACTTTTGTTAGTAGTGTTTGAATTAGAAGAAAATAGATTTTTATCTTCCCAAAGTAATCGAAATTTTGCTTCAATTTGTTCTGGATTGTAAGTTTTTTCCATTAAAATAGCGAGATGGATTAAACTTTGTTATTATACCATAACCTCAAAATTGAATTGGTTAATAAGATCTATTTTATTGTACCGATAACTAGTTTTTATTGTGATATTTAATAATGATATTGAAAAGTTAAGCGGTGATATGAAGTACGCACGTATATACATACTCTTTGAATTGGTATCAAGAAAAAGTGAGCAATATACTTAAAGGTGATTATAAAACTAAGTTAATAAGTTGTGATTAATTAAGGAGTAATAAATAAATATTTACATATTTTCTGTACAAATCATGGTATCTATGAGTGAAGAATAATGTTTCTACAATCTGTTAATATTTTTATTAATAAGTTTGTTTAAGTAAATTCTATCCAAAGATATAGTAATTAATGCCTTAGAGAAGTATTTTTCTTTTTTTCTAAATTAATAAAATATAGGAGAAGAAATGATTTCTAAAAGAGAATGTGCTTATTTAAAAATAAGAAGTAATTAGAATCTTGCACATTACTATTTGGGCGAGTGATTTATAAAAATCTATTACTTTTTTATATTATTTTACTTCTTATGGCCTGATAGTGTATGAATAATGGTATTGATATTAGAATGAGTATTATTATTTTCCATCAATTTGAATATAAGAAGTGATTTTAATGTCAAATTATTTAGACATACTACGAACCAATGAGTAGTTGCTAGTTGCAGTATATTTTAGTTGGTTAAATTTTCGTTCTAGTTCTTCTAAACTCAATTTATAAGTTCTCAAACCATCATCAATAAAAGAGTAACCACTAAGATAAAATATTTACTTATTGTAAATTCTGCTTTGTTGCGTGATGTAATTATTAGAAAGGTAAATTCATATCACCAGTGATAGTTTTCATTTTAGCAGATGAGGCATCAGAAATTTGCTTAACAGCATCATTCATAGCATTAAGAATTAAATCTTCAAGTAATTCCTTATCACTCATGACTTCATCAAGGATTGTAATATTAGTAACTATATGTTCACCATTTAGTATGATTTTAACACAACCACCAGCGGCTTTTCCAGTAGCAGATAGATTCTTGATTTCCGATTGTGCTTGTTTTATATTGTTTTGTATTTGTTGGGCTTTTTGCATCATGTCAGTCATTCCAGCTTTAAACATGCTTAATCTCCTTAATTGAATTAATGTTAATTTTTGTATCAAATATTTTTTCTAGTTTTTGTACACCTTTATCATTCAGAAATTTTGTTTGCATTTTTGTTATTTTTTTACTATGCGCTTGAATTTTTTTTTGTGCCAATGTTTGAACATTTGGTTTACCGAGATTAATTATTAAATTTAATGTTGAAAATTTTTTTCTAAGTGTTGTTAATATGCTTTTTTGCACATGATTACTTAGTAAGTTAGTAAATTGATCATCTAGTGTTAGTGTTAGTGTTGTGTTACTAACATTGTCAAATAATGTATTTTCGACTAACATCTTTACACTATCTTTAAATTCTAATGATAAGATAATTGTTTCCCATTGTTGTTGATTTTTAATATTGAGTATTTTTGGTTTTGTAATATCTGGTATTTCTTTTTTTTTAATTAGCACTGGTATTTTAACTTCAGACTTGATTTTTATTGTTTTTTTTTCTGTATTATGTTGGTTATCGCTACGAAATGCTAACATTCTAAGTAGCGTCATTTCAAATCCAATTTGATCGCTAGGAGCTAGCGCCATGTCTTTAGAGCCATTGATTGACATCTGATAAAAAATTTGTAAGTCAAAGTTTGATATTTGTTTGCTAAGATTTTTAGTAGTTCTATCACTTTTAGTATTAACAATTTGAGCAATAGATATTTTATGAAACAATGAGCTTAAATCTTTAAGTGCGTTATTAAGGTTTTCGCCCCGATAAGATAAATCTTTAATAAAATTAATTACCGATTTAGCATCTTGGTTAAATAAATGTGTGGTTAATGTTATAATATCTTCATAATGTATTAAACCTAGCATAGCTTTAATATCAGCATTAGTTATTATACCTTTGCTATAAGAGATTGATTGATCAAGTAAGCTCAGCGCGTCACGCATTGAGCCTTTGCCAAAATCAGCAATTTGACTAAGGGCTAATTCTTCATAACTCAGCGCTTCAGAATCCATGATAAATTTTAGTTGTCCTAGAATTTCATCATGGGTTAGTTGCTGTAATGTGAATTGCAAGCAACGTGATAAAATAGTCATAGGTAGTTTTTGTGGGTTAGTAGTTGCTAATAAGAATTTAACGTGTTCTGGTGGTTCTTCTAGGGTCTTTAAAAGGGCATTAAAACTACTCTTAGAGAGCATATGTACTTCATCGATAAGATAAATTTTATAACGATTTTTACTTGGCATGTATTGCGCATTTTCTAGAATAGAACGCATATTATCCACCCCTGTGTGTGAGGCAGCATCAAGTTCAATTAAATCAATTGATTGACCTTTGTCAATCTCAATACAAGTAGAACACTTGCCACATGGTGTTGAGCTAACTCCTTGTTCACAGTTAATAGATTTAGCAAAAATTCTAGCAATGCTAGTTTTACCAACACCTTGTGTTCCTGTAAAAATAAAACCGTGATGCAAATTATTAGCATCAAGTGCATTAATTAAGGTTTTCTTGGTATTCGATTGACCTACTAATTCAGTAAAAGAATGTGGGCGATATTTTCTAGCTAAAACTTGATAGTGTTTACTCATCAAAATAGGATTGATTATATTAAAAATGATAGCATCAAGAATATCATCCAACACATAAAAAATTATTACCGTTGCTTCTTTCCAGATCTGGCGGGGTTCATAACTATTTATTATTGGTACAACCTTGATACTATCAAGTAATTATTTTACATTTAGTTTGGTTTTATTATTAGCTAAATCTAAACGTTTTTGAGTTCCTGCATCTTATTAATAGACAATGTAATATCCAGCACTAATTTGATTTAGAAATGGTTATTTTTAGTACTTTTAAGAGTGCTATTTTTTCAAAGAAATAAGGTTTAAATAGTGCAGGCTGGTAAACAATAATGCTAGAAAAAGTATAGGTTTTTTGTCTACAAAGGTTAATTGAGTGTTATTTGATGAAAAAAATATTTTGGATTGTAGTTATGATTATCAGTTAATAGAAGATGAACTAGTGAACTTATTGTAGGGTATTAGCCTTGATAAATTATCATTACAAAGTATACCCGCTCTCTGTTAATGACAATGAAAGGTTTATTTCTTTTAACACACAGAGGTAATTATTTTATAATATCATCTGTAATTTCTAATAATCTTTTTTTTTACTAAAGTAAAGATTGATACTATGTCGTTTACCATTATCAATATAAGACTTAATTGGGTTGCTTAAATATAAAATGTTAATGACTATTTTATTGATAATTAGTATATTTTAGTTAGTGATACTTGTATGTTTACTTCTTTCTGTTACTAAAACTATACCAAATATAAGATTTCTTTAAGCACTGTCAACTCTGGGTATTTTTTATATCAATACTGTATTATATATTAGTGATTATTGTCTTTAATGGATAAGGATTTAAAGATACATAATATTTTTAGGCGACATTCGTAATTTTATTAGTTTAAATTACTTATTAAATTGAATAATTGTTTGTTGTATTTGTTAAATCTTAGATTTTGGGCGTGAATAGCTTTTATTTTGATGAGTTTATAAAATGGTCGTCTTGTATAGATTAAGTTTTAAATTTTTATTTAAAACAAATGGAAAAGTGATTCAACTAAATTCTAGTTGATATTGAACTCTAAAATAACGATGAAAACTAGTATTATTATTTACGCATGTGAGTTAAGAATCTTGATGATAAAAAAAATTTCCAAGATAAATATGTAGTATATTTAGGTATTCTTCATACGTTTTTTAAACTTTGGTAGTAATCATAGACACGGCTCCAAACGTTACCAATATGACCATTATTAATTAACTTATTATCAACCTTAGTTATTGGCATAATTTCGCGTGTAGAGCTAGAAATCCACAACTCATCTGCAGTGTTTAGTTCATCAATTGAGAACGAGGTTTCTTGAATAGAAATATGATATGCCTTTGCACTTTCTAACACCAAATCACGAGTAATTCCAGATAGAATACGAACATTAGTTGGATGAGTATATAAGGTGTTATTTTTTATCATAAAAACATTAGAAGTTGCGCCTTCAGTCACTTGAGTGTCTTGATAAAGAATAATTTCCTCAACATTTTTTTCTTTTGCTTGTTGTGAATACATAACATTGGCTAAAAGAGAGGTAGATTTAATATCACATCGACTCCAACGAATATCTGGTTGTGTGATGGCTGAAAATCCTGTTCTAAGAGTTTCCTTGGTTTTAGTTAGTAAAATATTAGATTCGATATAGACAGTTGGTGTTAAATTACTAAAACTATGCTGGCGTTTGTTACTTATACCTCGACTTATTTGTAAATAAATCGTTTGTTCTTGATTGTTGTAAAATTTTAGAAGTTTATTGAGAATAATGCTCCACTTTTTTGGGCTATATGGATTTTTTATTTTGATCGAATCAAGACTTGTTTGCAAACGCAATAAATGTTCATCAAGACGAAATATTTTGCCGTTATAAATAGGGATTACTTCATACACACCATCACCAAATAAAAATCCCCTATCCATCACAGAAATATGTGCTTGGTTTTTTTTAATAAATTCTCCGTTTAAAAATACCACTAAAATCCAATAGCCTCAAGCGTACGTGAAAAAAAACTTGCTTGTTGTGCATTTTCAAGTGCAACAAGTGGAATACTAACCATGGTTTTACCTTTAAACTGAATGAGAAGTTTTCCAATAATATCACCTTTATTAATAGGTGCTGATAAGGCTGTGTCAAGCTGGATAACTTGGTCTGAAAATTTGAACTGTCCACGTGCTAGAGTAAAACTAATTGTTTTTGATGTACCAACTTTTAACATATTTTTAGTTGAGCTAGCGATAGGCAATTCTTTTTTTATATTTCTAATGGTTTTAGTTTCAAAAAAACGAAAGCCGTAATCAAGAATTTTTTGTGTTTGTGAAGTTCTGTCGTTGACGCTACTAGATCCTAGAACAACAGAAATCAAGCGCATACCAAGACGTTCGGCACTGGCTACTAGATTGTATCCTGCTTTTTTAGTAAATCCAGTTTTAAGTCCATCTACTGTATGATCATTCCATAGTAACTTATTACGGTTGTATTGTTTAATACCGTGGTAAGTAAATTCTTTTTCTGAATACCATGGGTAAAATTGAGGAAAGTCTCTAATTATTGCTGTTGCTAGTAATATTATATCAGCAGCAGTAGTGTATTGATTATTATCTGGTAAACCAGAAGCATTTTTAAACTGAGAATTATTCATGCCAAGTTTGCGTGCATATTCATTCATATAGGTGGTAAATGTGTTTTCATCTCCTGCAATATGTTCAGCTAAGGCAACAGCAGAATCATTACCAGATTGAATAATCATGCCCTTAAGCAAAGTTTTAAGCTTCATAGTTTTTCCTACCTCTACAAAACTTTTCGAACCACCTGTTTTCCATGCTTTTTTACTGATACGTACTTCATCCTCTAAGTTGATACGATCATTGTCAATGAGTTGAAAAATGACATAGGCTGTCATTAGTTTAGTTAGACTTGCTGGTGCTCGTTTATAGTTTTGTTTGTTACTAGCAATGACTTTACCAGAATTGTAATCAACAATACTATAAGCAACAGCAGATATTTCTGGCGCTTTAGGGGTAATGAAAATTGCTGCTTGGATATTTAAGGTAAATGAGCATATAAGAATAGTTAAGGATTTGATAAATAATTGGTTTTGCATAAAATATTAGTTATTTAGTTGATTAAATACTTGTTTTAACTTGCTTTAGGGTTGATAAGCTACCATAGCATATTTATTATCGTGATTATAATATGGTAGTACTTAAAAAGTATAAAAAGTAATCAAAGTTTTATTGATTGATTACCATTGGTAGGCTAATGAATTCCAATTTGGTTTTATTTTTAATATCTTGATGAATATTCAAATCTTTATTCCGCCAATACTGGATATTTTTTCTATGTATATTAGTATTTATTTTCAGCATGTCTAAGTATTAAGTTATTTTGATAAAACAATCAAATGTTATCTTTAATACGTTCTACAGCAATAAACAAACCTTTATATTTATCCCAAGACATGACTCTTTCTTTTATCTTTTATCTTTTATCAGCAAGTATTATTGCAACTTATTAAAAATTAAAGAGTAATTTATATTTGTTAAATTGATGATTTTTCACTATTATTCTTAATAAGATCATGGGTTACTTGAAAACTAGTTATTGGTAAACTTTTAGTAAAATTAAGCTAGGAAAGTAAAGAAGCAGGAGCAAGAATATGTATATTATTTTTGTAAGTAACTTGGTGTTTTATGTTTACGAATTGCCATAATAATGCCAAAGCTAGACATTAAAGTAATGATTGATGATCCACCATAACTAATCAGTGGTAATGGTACGCCTACTACAGGTAATATCCCAGATACCATTCCAACATTAACAAAAATATAAGTAAAAAAAACAAAAGTTAAACTCGATCCTAATAATTTTGAAAAATTGTCCTCCGATTGAAAAGAAATTATTAGTAGTCGGTGAATAATTAATCCATACAAGGTAAATAAAAATATAATTCCTATAAACCCCAGCTCTTCAGCAATAACAGCAAATATAAAGTCAGTTGTATGCTCAGGTAAAAAATTAAGATGAGATTGAGAGCCTTGTCCTAAGCCTTTACCAATTAAACCACCAGAGCCAATTGCAATTTTTGATTGCAAGATATGGTAACCAGAACCTAACGGGTCAGAACTTGGGTCAAATAAGGTCATAATACGTTTTTTTTGATAACCTATTAATAGATAGTTCCATACAACATAGACACCTGAAATAGTGATTGATGAAATCAAAGTAAAATTTAGCCAATTGTTTTTAACAATTTGAACGCGAACACCAGAAAAAAATAATACATAAAAACCAGATGTAGCAATTAATAGTGAAGTACCTAGATCTGGTTGTTTAGCGATAAGTATCACAATTAAAATAATGGCAACAATAGATAGAAAAATGGGTAGTAGTTTTGGTAAAAATGTTTTCTCACTTAAAATTGAAGCAATAGCAATAGGGACGATAATTTTCATAATTTCAGAGGGCTGGAAGCGTATAAAACCCAAATTAAGCCAGCGTTGAGCACCACCACCATTTGAACCAAAAACTAAGACTAGAATCAGCAATAATATACCAAACAACATTAAATAAGGAGAGAAACGCTTAAGTTGGTAAGGTGGTATTTGGGCAATAATTAACATTGCACAAATTGCCAGTGCAAAGTGGAAGACTTGATTATACATAGTTTGCATAGAACCCCCTGAAGCTGAATAAAGCACAATAAGTCCAAACCCACTAATTGCCATAATAAATAAAAATAAAGGAGTGTCCATCTTGAAATAATGCCAATAATGACGTATTTGCGCAACACTTAATAATTTCATAATAATAATAAACCAACTGATCTAGCGTCAGATAGTAGTAAATTAAAACTTCGACAAGCTGATTTATTATTCATAATTTCAGTGTTAATACCCATTTGATGAATAGCTATCTGTTGTTTTGGATGTAAAAATTGATGTGTTGAGCCTGTACCAATAATTAATAAATTAATATTATCTTGACTAGATAGAGGGAATAATGAAATTTTATTAATATTATTAAGATGATTGATATTAATTTCACAATAGTAACTACAAGAAATAAAACAAGGTATTTTAAGTTGTATATGTGTTAATTTAACATGGTATTCTTCGACGGAAACAATACTGTTATAACCTGTCTCTTGCTGGTTTAATTCCATGATATTACAGTGACTAATTGATGAATAAAAGCACATTATAACAGTGTAAAATAATTTCTCTATTTCTATTATTAGAGAAACAGAATGTCAGATTCAAGCAACACAGATATATATAATGCAGATTTATCCAGTGGCGTCACTGCTTTTGATACTAAGAATTTTACCATGGCATATCAATTATTAGCTCCACTGGTTATAAAAGGTAATGCTGAGGCTTTATGGCGTGTTGGTATGATGCAAATGAACGGGTTAGGTATGGTCAAAAATCAACCTTTAGGGTTTGAAAATTTTTTACAAGCAGCAGGAAAGGGACATGCATTTGCTCATCATATGCTAGGGGTAGCATATATGACTGGAGAGGGTGTAGAAAAAGATATTATACAGTCTATTGAATGGTTCAAAAAAGGTGCTAAATTTGGTATTTCTGGTCCAATGTACACATTAGGCATGCTGTTTGAAGATGGTAAAGAAGTTAAACAAGATTTAGAAAAAGCACAATATTGGTTCGACAAGGCCGATAGAGGAGTAACCCCTTAACATTAAAAAATAATGATGAAATCAAGATTTGCCCCATCCCCAACGGGCTATTTACATATTGGGGGCGCTAGAACTGCATTCTTCGCTTGGATTTGGGCTAAAAAGCAACATGGTAAATTTGTATTACGTATTGAAAATACAGATTTAGAACGTTCAACTCAAGCATCAGTTGATGCTATTTTACAAGGAATTGATTGGCTTGGTCTTAATTATGATGAAGGTCCTTTGTACCAAACGGATCGTTTTGATAGGTATAAACAAATTATCCAGCAACTATTAGATGAAAAAAAAGCTTATTATTGTGAATGTTCTAAGAAGCGCTTACAAATATTGCGTGAAGAGTTAACAAAACAAGGTAAAAAAGTTAAGTATGACGGTTGTTGTCGGGATAAAAATCTACATACTGGTGTTGTACGTTTTAATAATCCAAAAGAAGGAGTAGTGGTTTTTAATGATGTAGTCAAAGGAAAAATTTCAATTAATAATCAAGAATTAGATGATTTAATTATTGCTCGCAGCGATAACACGCCAACTTACAATCTTACTGTGGTAGTTGATGATCATGATATGAAAATTAATATCATTATTCGCGGTGATGATCATATTAACAATACACCTAAACAAATTAACCTTTATCAAGCATTAGGTTGGCATCTACCAGAATTTGCACACTTACCTATGATTCTAGGTAATGACGGTATACGTCTTTCAAAACGACATGGTGCTGTGAGTGTTATGGCGTACCGAGATGCAGGGTTTTTGCCTGAAGCTTTGCTTAATTATTTATCCCGTTTGGGTTGGTCGTATGGTAACCAAGAAATATTTTCTATAAATGAAATTGTTCAGCTATTTGAATTAAAAAATATCAATAAAGCGTCTGCAAGTTTTAATCAAGATAAGCTTTTGTGGCTCAACCAAGAAACTATTAAAAGTTCCAGTGTTAAGAATTTACTTAGTAATCTGACTTGGCATTTACAAAATCAAGAAATTACAATTAAAGATACACCTAATATTGAAATAGTAGTTCGATACTTGCAAGATAGATGTAAAACTTTGGTTAATATGGCAGGTGAGTTAAAAATGTTTTATCAGGATTTTGATACTTTTGATGAAAAACTTGCTAAAAAATTCTTTAAAGATAAAACACCACTTAAGCATTTACTTGTAGAATTAGAAATATTAAATATCTGGAAAGCTGATAATATTAAACAAGTTGTTAAACAAGTATGCTATGAACTCAATATCGATTTTGGAAGAGTAGGTCAGCCTTTTAGGCTTGCACTAAGTGGTGATGGCAATGCGGGTGGTATTGATATTGTAGCTGAATTGGTTGGTAAGAATAAAGCTTTATTACGCTTAAAGATGGCGATTGATTTCTAATAAATACTTATAAGTATGATAGATTTATCACTATTTAAAGCACAATATCAATCATTACAGAATTCAATCAAGGAAGATTTTTTAAATAGTCCAGAGACAGCTAAAGCACTTGTTTTATATAGAAGTGATGGAATTGATCAATTACTAAAGGATATTTGGCAAAGTTTTAATCTTTCTGATCAGTTGTGTTTAGTGGCAGTTGGAGGCTATGGTAGGAAGGAATTACATCTGTACTCAGATATAGATTTATTGATTTTAATTCCTGATGATTCTCATAATACTTATCAACAGAGTATTGCTAGTTTTTTGACATTTTTATGGGATGTAAATTTGGAAGTAGGACATGCGACTCGAGATTTAAAAGATTGTATTAGTGTAATTAATGATCTTAGCGTGGTGACTAATTTATTAGAATCTCGAGTTATTCTAGGTAAAGTATCTTTGTTTTATAAGATGAAAGCTGTGATTAAATCTAGCGTTTGGTCAAGTCAATCATTTTTAGTTGAAAAGAAAAAAGAACAGCATAATCGTCATCAAAACCCATCTAATACTGCTTATAATTTAGAGCCTAATATTAAGCAAAGCTCTGGAGGTCTTAGAGATATTCAAACGGTTGTTTGGGTAGCAAAATGGTATTTTTGTGTTAATACTTTATTTGAATTGATCGATAAGCAATATTTAACATTTGCTGAATATGAATTATTAAACACGTCACAACTATTTTTATTCAAAGTAAGATTTGCACTACATATTATTGCTAATCGACGTGAAGACAGACTTGTGTTTCAATATCAAAAATCTGTAGCAATGATATTAGGTTATGTTGACGGAGATTTTTTAGCGGTTGAGTCTTTCATGAAAGACTATTATCAAACAGTTACTAAGGTTTCTCGTCTTAATGATATTTTGTTGCAAATATTAGAAGATGAAATTCTAAACACACAGTGTTTGAATAATCGTTTTATGGTTATTTATGGTTATATTCATTCAATTGATGAACGGATTTTTATTCAAATACCGTCCGCTTTTATTGAAATATTTTTACTTATTGCTAAGCATAATTATGTATGTGGTATTAGTGCAAAAACGCTTAGACAAATGCAAGCTAGTATTAATTTAATTGATTGTGATTATTATAAAAGGCGTAGTAATAATCGATTATTTATTGAATTATTACAGCAAAATCAAGGGGTTAATAAGGCGCTAAAACTTATGAATCGTTATGGTATTTTAGAGCGCTATATTCCTGCTTTTAGTAAGATTATGGGACTGATGCAATATGATTTATTTCATGCTTATACAGTAGATCAACATACGTTGTTTGTGATTCGTAATTTGAGGCGTTTTTTTGTGTCTGAGTTTGCTAAAGAATTTATACTTTGTAGTGAAATAGCAGTAGACATTCAAAAACCAGAATTGTTATTATTAGCAGGACTTTTTCATGATATTGCTAAAGGTAGAGGAGGTAGAGGAGGTAGAGAGCATGCTAAGTTAGGTGCAATTGATGTACGTAAATTTTGTCTATATCATCAATTAAAAGCAAATGATATTGATTTAGTTTCGCAATTAGTTGAAAAACATTTACTTATGTCAATGGTTGCACAAAAGCAAGATATTGGTGATTTTGGGGTAATTAAATATTTTGCTGAGCAAGTTGGTACAGTTGAATTTTTAGAATTTTTATACTTATTAACAGTAGCTGATATTCGTGCAACAAAAGATAATTTATGGAATAGCTGGAAAGATTCTTTGCTGAAAAAACTATTTTACAACACTAAAAAATACTTAAAAAGTAGTAATGGTCAACGTCCAAGTGTAGATCAAAGAGTACAAGATATCAAACAAACTGTTATTAATAATTCTATTATTCAAGGTTACCCAATAAGTGAGGTTAAAAAAATATTATCAACTTTACCCAAGGATTATTATTTACGTTATGATATGAGTGATATTCTATGGCACTTAAATTTTACCACTAAAATAACTATAGATAAGATTATTGTTAGCTCTAAAATTTCAAAATATAACGTAGTTGATATTTTTATTTTATGTAATGATTTTAAGGGCTTATTCTTTAAATTAATTAGCATTCTTGAAAGATTGGGACTTGATATTGTGGATGCTAAAATTTTAACCACCAAGAATAATAAAGTCTATAACACAATTAGTGTTTTGCAAGATGAAGTACTTGAGTATATTAATATAAATCAAAGAATTAAAAATGAGTTGGATAATTTGGATGTGAAGGTAAGAATAACTCATGATGTATACATGTATCAATATTTTGATCATAAGGTGAGAATTAGTTTTAGTTTAAATGAACAATGGAACTTAACTCAATTAGAAATTAACGCGCTTGACAAGCAAGGCATACTTTCTAATATTGCCTACGTATTCTTTGAATTAAACATCTTATTAATTAATGCTAGAATTGCAACTATGGGAGAAAGGGTTGAGGATGTATTTTTTATTAGCAACGCTAAAAATGAACCATTGAGTATGTCAGAAAAATTAATTCTAAAAGAGAGTTTAGAGGAAAAATTGTAAATAAGAATTATACTAGTTAAATAATGATATAATTTCACGCAGTTATCAAGTTCTGCTGTTTTTTAATTTCAGATTAATATAAAAATATGAACGATAAAATTAAAATAGTAGTTGATGCCTCTTTTGAAGCAGAAGTTGTTAATTCATCACAAGTGGTATTAGTAGATTTTTGGGCACAGTGGTGTGGACCGTGCAAGACTCTAATGCTTGTATTAGACGAAATTGCTGATGAATATGATGGTAGGGTTCTTATTGCTAAAATTAATATAGATGAGAATCAAAAAACACCATCAAAGTATGGAATTCGTGGCATTCCAACTATGTTGTTATTTTTTGATGGTGTTGTTCAAGCAACCAAAATGGGTGCACTTTCAAAAGCAGAACTTAGTGCATTTATCGACGCTAATATTTAAAGACTAAATAACTGATTATTTTTCTATTAAGTAGTTAGTTTAACAAAGTTTTATAGTATTTTAGATACGCATCTCTAATTAAGTAAAAATACTTAACCTTAATATGGACACATTCATGAAATTATCAGAACTAAAAAAATTTAGCCCAGAGAAATTACTAGAACTGGCACAATCTTTAGGTGCAGAAAATATTTCTAGAGCTAAAAAACAAACCTTAATTTTTATTATTCTTAAAGCCAAAGCGGCTAATGATGAGGAAGTTTTGGGTGATGGTGTTTTGGATGTGTTGCAAGATGGTTATGGTTTTTTAAGATCAAGTGATGATTCTTATACCTCAGGTGCAGATGATATTTATATTTCGCCTAATCAAATTAGACGTTTTAATTTATCGACTGGTGATTTGGTTGCGGGGAAAATTAGAGCACCTAAAAAAGGTGAAAAGTATTTTGCTTTAATTAAGGTATCAGAAGTGAATAGTGAAGATCCAGATAATGTTAGGAATAGGATTCCATTTGCTTCACTAACACCTATTCATCCTAATGAAAGGATTAATTTAGAAGTTGGCAATGGTGGTACCGAGGATATTACTGCTAGAGTAATTGATCTGGTTGCACCATTTGGAAAAGGTCAAAGAGGTTTATTAGTTGCGCCTCCCAAGGCAGGTAAAACTATGATTATGCAAAATATTGCTACGTCTATTTCGGTTAACCATCCAGAATGTGAACTTATTGTGCTTTTAATCGATGAGCGTCCTGAAGAGGTGACGGAAATGGCTCGTACTGTTCGTGGAGAGGTAATCGCTTCAACGTTTGATGAACCAGCAAAACGTCATGTGCAAGTTGCTGAAATGGTTATCCAAAAAACAAAACGACGTTCAGAACAAGGCAAAGATGTGATAATTTTATTAGACTCAATTACACGTTTGGCACGTGCTTATAATACAATTTCTCCTTCATCAGGTAAAGTTTTAACAGGTGGGGTTGATGCTAATGCGCTACAACGTCCTAAACGTTTTTTTGGAGCGGCAAGAAATATTGAAAATGGAGGTAGTATTACTATTATTGCCACTGCATTGATTGATACTGGCTCAAAAATGGATGAAGTTATTTATCAAGAATTCAAAGGTACTGGTAATATGGAACTTCATTTGGAGAAACGCTTAAGTGAGAAACGAATTTTTCCAGCGATTAACATTAATGCTTCTGGTACACGTCGTGAAGAATTAATTACTGATGAAAAAGAATTACAAAAAATATGGATTTTACGAAAGATTTTACATCCAATGGATACTGTCGAAGCAGCTGAATTCTTAATTAATCGTTTAAAGTTGACTAAAACTAATGACGAATTTTTTGCTTTAATGTCGCAAAAGAAGTAATAAATTGATTTAAAAAATCATTGTTTAATTTAATCATTTCGAGTGTTTGTTAATCGCCTTAAGCACATACCCAAGGTATGGAATCTTTATTATAGCAAAAAAAGCTTTTAAATTACAAAATAGCATCTTAGCTAGATATCTAATGCGTAATACATTGGTGATTTTGAGTGCAGTATTTATTGTGATTAGTTTAGTGGTTTTTGGTAATCAGTTAGTACTAGTGGTTAAAGAGAGTCTAGAAGAAGGCATACCTGTTAAAGATCTATTACCACTAGTTGGTTTTAATATGATTGTAGATGTTGTGCCAATTTTGTCTTTATCTTTATTATTGGCTATTATTTTGAGTATTAACAAGCTGTACAAAAACTCAGAGGCTGTCATAATGAACTCATTAGGTTTGAACAATAAACATTTTATGGTATTCATTCAACCACTTGTTATTGTTATTGTTATTGTTATTGTTATTTTAACGACAGTTCTAGTACCTTGGTCTAAGCAGCAAAAAGACTTGATTATAGATCATAGTAAAAATATATCTAAATTTTCTTTTATTAAAGAAAGAGAATTTCAAGAGTTTAAAAATGGTGAAATTATTTTCTTTGCATCAAAAGTAAGTAATTCTAATAATCCTAAAGAACAAAATATGGAAGGGATTTTTATTTACACTTTGGTTAATAATGAGCCAGTTATAATCTTAGCGAAACAGGCTAAAAAATACACTAATTTAAACACTAATAGTGTGTATTTACGTCTTAAAGACGGTACTAATTATCATGGATTTACTTTAGATGCAAAGAAAAAGATATTAAATTTTAATTTGTATGATATACAAATTATTGACGGAAGTGTGAAAAAATTAATTAGCAAGGTTACTAAAGTAGAATCAAAATCAACACTTGAATTGTTTCTTTCTAAAAAACTTACAGAAATAGCAGAGTTTCAATGGAGAATATCTCAGCCCTTGAGTATTTTAATTTTGTCAGCGCTTGGTGTACTACTTGGAAAAACTTCCCAGCAGAGAGGTAGAAATTTAGGCGTATTAATTGGTATTGTTGTATTTATTTTATATAATAATGCTTTGCTAATTTCTAAATCAGTCTTAGAACGGGGAGAATCTTTACCAATTATTGGACTGTGGTGGGTACATTTAGTTATGTTGTTACTAATTTTTATTTTTTATTCAATTAGAGATAGAGTATTTACCAATTTTTTTTGACACTATCTTAATAAAAAATAATTTAATAAAATTACCAATAATAAAAATTATTACATTTATTATTTTTAGTTAGATTTTTTATAAAGAGCGCTACACTTTTTGACGCGTAAAATAACCATGTTTTTTAAAGGAAAAATTTTAATGCCATCTCAACCTAATAAAAATTTAAAGGTTTTTGATAATCCTAATATTGAACGTAATTTTATTATTCAAATTAACATACCAGAGTTTACATGTCTATGCCCTAAAACAGGACAACCTGATTTTGCTACATTGTATCTTGAGTATATTGCCGATAAAGTATGTATAGAATTAAAATCATTAAAAATGTATATTTGGTCGTATCGAAGTAAGGGTGAATTTCATGAGGCAGTTACTAATAAAATTCTTAATGATTTGATTCAAGCAAGTAATCCAAGATTTATGCGGTTAAAAGCAATTTTTAATGTTCGTGGTGGTATTTATACAACCATAATTGCTGAACACAAGCAAAAAGACTGGACATTCAAAACCAAAGTTGATTTGCAGTATCAAGGCTAGTATTTTTTATGAAAGTCATTCGTCAGAGTGTTAAGTTTGATAGAAATCTTCTAGATAAAGATGCTCTAAAGGTTATTAATATTATAAATAAAGCTGGGTTTAAAGCCTATTTAGTAGGAGGTTGTGTTAGAGATTTTCTTTTAAGTTTAATACCAAAAGATTTTGACATTGCAACCAATGCCAAACCAGAACAAGTACATAAATTATTTAAACATTCACGCTTGATTGGTAGGCGGTTTCGTTTGGTACACGTTATGTTTTCAGCGCATAAATTTATTGAAGTGGCTACCTTTAGATCGGGGAAAGTACAAGTGGCTAATAACGGGGTTATTATGCGTGATAACTGTTATGGTAATATTGAAGATGATGTTGTACGTAGAGATTTGAGTATTAATGCACTTTATTACGACATTGAAACACAAGAAGTTATTGATTATGTGGGTGGGCTTCAAGATATAAAAGTACAAGAGTTACATGTTATTGGAAATCCAAAAAAAAGATTTGAGCAAGACCCAGTGCGCATGATTAGAGTTATTAGATTTCAAACTAAATTAGACTTTCATTTAAGTAATGAGATTAAGTCGGCTATTTTTGAGCAAGCACCACTTCTTGGTAATATCTCTACAATACGTTTATATGAAGAGTGTATTAAATTATTTCATAATGAATATGGGTTTAAAATATATCAACGCTTAGAGGAATATGGTTTGTTTAAATATTTATTTAAACAAACTCATAAGAATGAATTTATAAAAAAAGCCTTATTAAATACATCAGATAGAATTAAAAGAAACCAATCTGTAACACCTGTTTTTTTATTTGCTGTATTTTTATGGCAGGCTCAAAATGAACGTTTTTTTGCGATTAAAAAGAAACAATGTTCTACATCTTTAGCCATGAATCAAGCTTCAGAAGAAGTTATTATTGAACAAATTAAACAAGTTTCGTTACCAAGATGGCTTAGTAGTAGAATTAAAGATATCTGGATGATACAGCCAAGATTAGAAAGTATGAATCCTAAAAAAGTCAAAGAATTGCTAAAAAATCCACGTTTTAGAATGGCGTATGATTTTTTATTACTACGTTCTATAAGTATCAACCCTGAATTAGCTAAGGTAGCTAAATTTTGGCACAAAACTCAACAATTAAATCAGTCTTAATTACAAGGTCGTTTAAGTTGAACTAACCTATGTTTATCAGAATGTTATTTCTTTCAGAAGTAACGTAGATGGTTAAGAGTTAAAAACTTAGAATTTGACACTTATTAACTAGATTTACCTCTTCTTTTGTGTTTATTTAAAAGGTTATGAATCATATTTATAAAGATTGATAATTTATATAGATAAATAGGTGTATTAGAATAGTACTTAGTATTATTTACATATATGATTCATATTTTATAAGAAAGAATATCAAAATTTATTATTGTGTTAGTTTTTAACTAAACTGTTTACTATACTTAAAAGAATATTTATAACAAAAATAATGGATAAAATAATAAGTAAATCGGATAGCGAGGAAAAAATATAAAATGTCAGAAAAATTTAATTTTAACCAAGGTTTAATCAATTTAGAAAAAAATGTAAAAGCCATGGAATCTGATGATTTAAATCTCGAAGATTCGCTTAATCACTTTTCTAAAGGTGTTGAATTAACTAAACAATGTCAAAACGCACTCAATAAAGTAGAACAAAAAATTTCCATGCTAACTGAACAATACAATTATACGAACGAAAAACCACTAAAGAGGGTGTAATATTTTGTATTATACTAAGTGTTAAATATTATATTAATACTTTTTAGTAATGGACTTTAATACTTACATCACGAGGATTAATACTAAATTAGAGAAATATTTACCAGTACATGGTTATTTGACTAAAGCAATGCGTTATAGTACATTAACCAATGGTAAACGTTTTAGGCCTATTCTTACTTATTCTGTTGCTAATATTTTTAGTACACATTTGGATTTAGTTGATTCTAGTAGTTGTGCCGTTGAGTTTATCCATGCATATTCTTTAATTCATGATGATTTACCGGCTATGGATGATGATGATATACGCCACAATCAACCAACTTGTCACAAGCTTTTTGGAGAAGCTCAAGCAATTTTAGCAGGTGATGGTTTGCAAACATTGGCATTTAAGGTGTTGGTTAATGATAATTTGATTGGTTCTGATACAAAAATTAAGTTAATAAAGTCTTTAACGCATGCCTCATTTGAAATGGCAGAAGGTCAAGCAATTGACCTGTCTATTATTGCAAAACAAGTGAACATTACAACGTTAGAAACTATGCACCGAAAAAAAACAGGTGCATTATTAAATTGTGCAGTTAATCTAGGTGCAATTGTTTCTAAAAATTGTAACAATAAGGATCAGGCTATTTTAAATGTTTTTTCTAAAGATATTGGTTTGGCATATCAGATTCAAGATGACGTTCTTGATATTGAAACACCTGATGAGTTATTAGGTAAAAATCAATATTCTGATGAGTATAAAAACAAGCCTACCTATCCATCCTTATTGGGATTGGATAAATCAAGACTTGCTTATAAGGATTTATACGAAAAAGCTATTGATGAGATAGCTTTATTAAGTGTAGATGCAGTAGAATTACAACAATTAACAGCTAAATTACAAGAAAGATTGTTTTAAAACTGAATTAGAATACTGCCCCAACTAAAACCAGCACCAATACCTTCAAATAATAAATAGTCACCTCTTTTAATGCGGCCGTCTCTAACTGCTGTATCCAGTGCTAATGGTATAGAGGCGGCGGACGTATTGCCATGATTTTCAAGAGTAACAATTACTTTATTCATTGGAGTTTTGATGCGTTTGGCAACAGCAGATATAATACGAATATTAGCTTGATGTGGTACTATCCAATCTAATTTATTTGAATTTAAATTAGTTTCTTTAAGTGTTTTTTCTGCTAAAGAAGATAAGCGATTAACGGCAATTTTAAAAACTTCATTACCAGACATTTCAATAAAACCCACTTCATTAATGTAATTATTACTAACTTGGAGTGAAGACAGATAATTTCCATCACTAAATAGTTTTGAATATAAAATACCGGTATTATCGCTGCCGCTTAATACTACAGCACCAGCGCCATCACCAAATAAAACTGCAGTAGAACGGTCATTCCAATTAACAATTCTTGATAAAGTTTCACTACCAACAACTAATACTTTATTAGCAGCAGAAGCTTTGATATATTGCTCAGCTGTGGTTAGTGCAAAGATAAACCCTGCACAAACTGATTGTAAATCAAATGCAGGGCATGAGGCACCAATTGCGGTTTGTAATATGGTTGCTGTTGCAGGAAAAATTTTATCAGCTGTGGTAGTTGCTAAAATAATCAAATCTAAATCTTTGACATTAATACCAGCCATTTCAAGTGCACGATTAGCTGCTTTTTCAGCTAAATCACAAGTTGTTTCATTAGTAACTTTATGTCTTTGTTTAATACCTGTGCGTGCAACAATCCACTCATTTGTTGTGTTAATGGTTTTTGATAAATCATCATTGGTAATTACGGTAGGTGGTAAGTAACTACCTGTACCGATGATTCTTGCGAATTTATTCATTATGTTCTAATTCTTTTGAAATTTGAAGTGATATTTTGTCGCTGATTTTAGCATGAGCTTCAATATAAGCCTCAGTAATTGCTGTTAAAAATGAATCAATGTTTGCACTACCATGACTTTTAACAACAATACCACGCAGTCCTAACAAGGATGCACCATTGTATTTGTCAGGGTTAAGACTAGATTTAAAATCTTTAAGTACTGGTATTGCAATTAAAGAAATTAACTTGGTTAATAAGTTTCTAGTAAATGCTTGTTTTAGGTAATGTTCCATCATTGATGCTACACCTTCACTAGCTTTTAACGCAATATTACCTTCAAAACCATCGCAAACAATTAAGTCTACGATACCCTTATAAATATCATTACCTTCAACAAATCCTACATAATTTAAGTTAGAGGCTTTTAATAAAGTAGCAGCTTTTCTAATTTTTTCACTTCCCTTCATATCCTCTTCTCCAATATTAAGAAGACCAATAGTGGGTGATTCAATATTTTCAGTATGTTTAACAGCAATTGAACCCATCGTTGCAAATTCAACTAAAGCTTTAGGCTTTGAATCAACATTAGCCCCTAAATCTAGCATGTGTGTATGTCCAGTTATGGTTGGCATACGTCCCATAATAGCAGGACGGTCAATACCTTTAATGGTTCTTAGTACAAAACGAGAAATAGCCATAAGTGCACCAGTATTACCTGCACTAACACAGGCATCTGCTTTAAATGTTTTAACTAGATTAATTGCAATACGCATAGAAGAATCTTTCTTTTTTCGTAATGCAAATGCTGGAGATTCATTCATTAATACAACTTCACTTGCATGAATAATTGTGTATCTTGAATTAAGCGTATTTGATGGATATTTGCCTAATTCAGTTGTGATGCTAGGTTTATTACCGACAAAGTATAAATGTAAATCTTGGAATATATTTAATGCTTTAATACCTGCTACAATAGTAACAGGTATGCCATAATCTCCTCCTGAGGCATCAATTGATACCTTTATTGCCACAGGGTTTAAGCATTTACTTTTTGAATGTTTTGTACTTTGTTAATTATTTTTTTACCATGGTAAAAACCATCAGTTGTGATATGATGGCGTAAGTGAATTTCGCCTGTTTCTTGATCTTCTGATAATGTAGAGTTTGCCAATGCATTATGTGAGCGACGCATACCTCTTTTTGAGGGGGTTTTTCTACTTTTTTGTACGGCCATTTTTTACTCCTTAGGTTTTATTTTAATCTTTTAATTGTTTTAATGTTGCAAAAGGATGATATTTATCTTGACTATTTATCCACTCTTTGTCTTGGTACGATTGACACTTGTATAGATGCATCGGACTCATTGGAATGGATATTAATAGCTCATCTGTTATAAATTCAATGGTTGAAAATGCTTTATCAGCATTAAGAATTGTTTCAAAGCTTGAATCCAACTTTTCTTTCTGTTGTTCATTTTTCAGAAATCCAATTTTAAAACTAGGACTTAAATGAATATTTACCTCATTTAAACAGCGTTGGCAATCAACGATTGCACTTAATTGAATTGAACCTTTAATACAAGGAACTACATTATTTTTAATGTAAAAACTTAATTCAACTTTTACTTTATCATCAATATTGCTAATTAGTTTTTTTATTCTAGGAAAATCTTTCACTTGATATGTGTGTGAAAAATTCAACCCCTTTTTAGCAAAACTAAATAATTTTATAATATCTGGTATTCCTTGCATTAACCTTTATCAAAAAAACAACCTGATAATTTTATCAGAAAAGAATCAATAACTTGTTCTTTATAGAACAAATATTTAACAAATTAGCTAGTTTTGCTAAATTTTTATTTTTTATAAAATTTAATAGTTGAATAATGACTATTTATTATAAACCATAATATTACTCTCTAAATGACTGTTCATATATTATATCAGTAATGATTCTATTTATTATTATCTAGCGCTATGTGTTTAATTTGTATATCAATTATAAAAGTTTTAAAGATTTTTTCTTATTGAAATGAAATAATTATTTTTTGATTAAAAGTATCGTACTTTTAAGTACGATACAACAAAGTTAAATTAAAAATTTTTACTTTGTTTTTGAGTCCAATTTCTAATAATTTGAGTCAATTTTTTGCTAGATTTTTCTTTTATCTTCATTGGTTTGCCAATAATTACAGTGACAGTACCAGCGTGTTTTATAAAACTACCCTTGGGCCAAATTGTACCAGCATTATGATAAACAGGTATGATGTCACAAGATGATTTTTTAGCAAGAGCTATAGCACCATTTTGATATTTTCCTAGTTTTTTATAGGGTTGGCGAGTCCCTTCTGGGAAGATCACCACAAAAATACCATTTTTTAATCGATTCTCTCCTTGTTTTATAATTGTTTTTAATGCTTTTAATTTCTTTCCACGATTAATAACAATAGGCTTGAGTAGCATCAAACCCCACCCAAAAAATGGTATCCATAATAAATTTTTCTTAAGCACCCAAGTTTGGGGTGGAAATATTTGTTGAAATCCAAGTGTCTCCCAGGTAGATTGATGATTAGAAACGATTACACAAGCTCTAGGAGGAATATTTTCTTTACCGATCACTTGGAGCTTAATATTAAGTGTATATTCCAACCACCATAAGCAAAACATTGACCACTTAGATAAAATTATGTAGCGAAACTTAAATGGCAAAAAAAACAAAGATAGTGCAACAATCACTAAAATTATCAATGCAATAAATGAGCCTAAAAAATATAATAATGACCTTAAGAACAGCATGATAATTTACGAGTGTAAGCGTTATAATGTTAGATTTATAATTTTAACTGATAGAGATTATCATATTGAGTATTAACTCAATTTATTTTTACTTAAATGGTATATTGATTGAATATAGCATTAGATTTAGCTAATGTGTTAAATATGCTATTTCAATACAGCGGTTTAAGTGAAAAATTTTATCCTTTAGTTTTATTGGAAGTGATATTTTTAACTAAGTTTAGTTTTGATTGCGATGAATTCTATTCTAATTTTATTGATAGACACATAAAAATGTTGAATATTTATAAAGATCATATTAATCAATTTTATAAAATATTTTCAGATATTGATACACTTGTTAAATTTATTAGAATCAAAGAGGTGTTTTGGAGTAATTACTAATAAGCCTAATAATTTAATTTATCTATTATTAAGAAAACTTGATACAAACTATGATATGGTGGTTTTTGATGATACATTAGTATTTAATAAAGCACATCTTACTCTGTTATGATATGCTTGTGTGCAATCAGAAATTAATCTAAGTTAATGTTTATTTGTTAGGAATTATAAGAATTGATCTATTGTCAGGTTAAAACACTAACATTAAAACCACAACTGTTGCTTATGGTTATTTAGAGACGAGAAAAGATTTGTACTATGATTATTTGAGTAATAAAAAGAAGGATGCTAGTATTAATAATAGTAGACATACAGAGATTAAGGAATTTTTAGATAAGATTGAAATCATTATTAATGAACAAGTTAAAGAAAGAGTAACTGTTTTGTATAGAGTTCCTAAGAGCTACAAATAATAAGCTATAGGTGAATTATCTGATAACAAAGGTAATTTGATTGCTTTTTATGAAAGAATAAAAGAATTAGGTATTTAAAGTAAAAAGGAATTAAGTCAATGGAAATTTCAACTAATTATTCAATCACTAAAGGTGAATTAGAAGATAAAGTTATTTTAGTTACTGGCGCAAATCGGGGGTTTGGTAGGGCAATAACACTTGACCTTGCTAAAGCAGGTGCAAGTGTTATTATGTTAGGGCGCGATTTAGGTTCTCTAGAAACCACTTATGATGAAGTGATAGATTTGGGCTATCAAAAACCTATTCTTTATCCGCTTGATTTAGAAGGTGCAACACCTAAACATTATGAGCAGTTACAAAAAGATATTTTGGATAATTTTGAGCAACTTGATGGACTCATTCATAATGCTAGTATTATTGGAACAATGATGCCAATTGAACAATATGATATTAAACTTTGGTATTCAACTATGCAAATCAATATTAACGCGCCTTTTATGCTCACTCAAGTATTAATTCCTGTGCTTAATAAATCAAGTGATGCCCGTATATTATTTTTTTCTTCATCAGTAGGACGTGTAGCAAAAGCATATTGGGGTGCATATGGTGTAAGTAAATTCGCTATCGAGGGAATAAGTAAAACCTTATCTGAAGAATTAGAAAGAACTAATATTAAGGTAAATTCACTTGACCCAGGAAGAATGCGTACCAAAATGCGGCAGATTGCTTATCCAGCTGAAAATATATATAATAATCCATTGCCTGAGACAAAAAGTCCTATAATTGTGTATTTAATGAGTGAAAAAGCTAAAGAGCTAAATGGAAAACAGATTACTTTATTTAATATTTGATAAAATTTAAACTAAATACTAGTATAGTAGTTGCTTAGTAGCTGCTTTTTTTAAAAGAAAAAATATCTAGTGGTAATAAACATATTTTCTAGTAGAGTTTTAGGTATCTATATATTGATAATTTTTAACGTTGTAATTTAACTGTTAAATAAGGATGAATGGTTTTTAAAATTGCTTTAAAAACTTGGTTATTGCCAGCTACTACATTGCCTGTTTTTAGATATTTATCTCGTCCTGAAAAGTCACCTACAAAACCACCTGCTTCTTTAACTAAAAGTACACCAGCAGCAATGTTCCAAATATTAAGTTCAATTTCCCAAAAACCATCTAACCGACCTGCAGCTAAATACGCTAGATTAAGTGCAGCAGAGCCAGTATGACGAATACCAGAAACCTTTAGACAAATGGCTTTAAACATACTTAAATAAGTATCTAAATGTTTTGATTCTTTGAATGAAAAACCTGTACCAATTAATGTATTTTCAAAACCATTAGTATGTGTTATGCGAATTCTTTGTTCGTTTAAGTAAGCACCTTCTCCTTTAGAAGTAGTAAATAATTCTTCCTTAAATGGATCATATACTACAGCATGTTTTGGCTCTTTATTTTCATACAAAGCAATCGAGACAGAATATTGGGGAAAACCATGTAAGTAATTAGTAGCGCCATTCAATGGATCAATAATCCATTGAAAACGATTATTGTCTAAGATTTTACTTTTTTCTTCATATAAAATTGAATGACTAGGGAAGGTGTATTTTAACTCGTTTATAATGGCATCTTTAGCAGCTTTATTTACTTCATAAACAAAATCATTAGTTGTTTTATTTTTAATCGTTAAAAGATCAATTTGATTGTGATATCTTAAAATGATATTGCCAGCTTTTCTAGCGACTTTAATGGCAATATTAAGCGTAGGATGCATAATAGAAGGAAAAATGAAGAAAGGAATAAATTATACCTTTGATAAGGTACGTGTGGTTATGGTTAATACTACCGAACCTGGTAATATCGGTGCGGCAGCTCGTGCAATGAAAAATATGAATTTATCAAAATTGTATTTGGTTAATCCAAAAGGTTATCCATCAGCTACGGCTACGGCTAGAGCTAGTGGTGCAGATGATGTACTTTCAGATGCTATAGTTTGTGAGTCTTTAGAAGAATCCTTAAAAGGCACGCATTTAGTAATTGGCGCTAGTGCACGCCAGCGTAACATTAAATGGAGACAAATGGATGTTGTTGAAACTTGCCATAAAATTCAAAAAACAATTACAATTGATAGTCAAGAAGTTGCTGTGATATTTGGTACTGAAAAGTCAGGTCTTACTAATAAAGAATTAGATTTATGTCAAATACTCATGACTATTCCTGGGAATCCTGATTATTTTTCTTTAAATGTTGCGTCAGCGATTCAGGTATTTGCTTATCAAAATTATATTTATAACACCCCAACTGAATTTAAAGAAAGCGTTAGTAATTTGGCTAGTTTTGATGAATTAGAAAGTTTCTACACACATCTTATTCAAGTGTTAGAGCATATTAAATATTTTAGAGATAAGCGTTCTCAAATATTGTTAATGCGTCGATTACGTTGTTTTTTTACTAAAGTAGAGCCTAAGATAGAAGAAGTGTCAATTTTTAGGGGTATTCTTAAAAATATCAAACCTTTTAAAAGGTTATAAAATTCCTTTTCTGGTTTTTATAACCTTTTAACTTATTAATTGATGAGCTTATTTATACGTTTTACAAATTCCGCCGGATCTTTAAGTTGACCACCTTCTGATAAAACAGCTTGATCAAATAGAACCTTGACTAAATCTTCATCAATTTTAGTTTTAAGTTTTTTAACTAATGAATGAGTTGGATTAATTTCAAGAATAGGTTTAGTATCTGGTACATCTTGACCTAATGATTTCATAATTCTTTCCATATTACCACCCATTTCATTTTCATCAGCTACCAAACAAGAAGGGGATTTGCTAAGACGGGAAGAGATTTTAATTTCTTTAACCTGAGAGGTGAGAATTTTTTGCATTTTTTCAATGACTACTTCAAAGTTTTTAGCAACTTCTTCTTTGACTTTTTTTTCTTCCTTAGAATCAAAGTCTTCTAAATTTCCTTTGGCAATTGATTTAAGCTGGACACCGTCAAATTCTCTAAAATTACTTACCATCCACTCATCAACACGATCAGATAGTAGCAGGACTTCAATATTTTTTTGATTAAAATTTTCTAAATGTGGGGAGCCTTTAGCAGTTTCATATGTTTCGGCAGTTATGTAATAAATGGCTTTCTGGTCTTTTTGTATATTTTTTATATAATGTTCAAGTGTTACTGTTTGTGTAGCATTTTTACTTTTATTAGTAGTAAATCGTAATAGTTTTGCAATTTTATCTTTATTAGGGGTATCTTCGACTACACCCTCTTTCATAAGCATGCCGAATTCTTGCCAAAATGTTGCATAATCTTCAGGTTTGTTTTTAGCCATCTTTTCTAAAACTGATAAAATTCTTTTGACACTTGCCTTACGGATAGCTTTGACTACTTTGTTATCTTGTAAAATTTCACGAGAAAGGTTTAATGATAAATCAGCTGTATCAATCACGCCTTTAACAAAGCGTAAATACAGCGGCATTAACGCCTCATTATCTTCCATGATAAATACACGTTTAGCGTAAAGTTTAATACCTCCTTTGCGTTTGGGTTCCCATATATCGAAAGGAGACTTTGAAGGGATAAATAGTAATGAAGTATAATTTATATTACCTTCAACTCGATTGTGCAGTTGTGTTAATGGCGCTTCAAAATCATAAGTAAGTGATTTATAGAATTCATCATAATCTTTTTGTTTAAGATCTTGTTTATCTTGAGCCCAAAAAGCATTAGCTTTATTAATGCGCTCATATTCAATATCTTTATTGTCTTCACTAACCTTAACCATCATAATGGGCACAGTGATATGATCTGAGTATTTTGAAATAATATTGCGTAAGCGATAATCGTCTAAAAACTCCTTTTCGTCTTTTTTGATGTGCAATATAACTGAAGTGCCAAAATCTGGACGATCAACATTTTCTATTGAATATTTACCTTTACCAGTAGAAGCCCATTTTGTACCTTTTTTACTTTTGCTACCAGCTTTTCTGGTAATTATTTCAACCTTGTCAGCTACAATAAAGCTAGAATAAAATCCTACACCAAACTGGCCGATTAAGTTAGAGTCTTGTGCTTGTGTTTCATTTAAACTTTTTAAAAATTTTTTAGTACCAGAATTGGCAATAGTTCCAATATTTTTATTAACTTCTACTTCGCTCATACCAATACCATTGTCAGTAATGGTAATTGTGTTAGCATCTTTGTTTACATCAATGTGAATTTGCAATTCTTCTTTCCCTTCAATCAAAGTATCATCTGACAGGGATTTAAATTTTAATTTATCAACTGCATCAGAAGCATTAGAGATTAACTCACGTAAGAATATTTCTTTATTTGAATATAAAGAGTGAATCATTAAGTGTAATAATTGAGAAACTTCGGTTTGGAAGGAATGTGTTTGTTTTGTTGTCATTATATTTTTCTACCTGTTTTTTTTTGCGTAAAATAGATTAATATGGTCGAAACACAAAAAAACAAGGGTTATTTTTGTATAAACAAATTACTAATTTTATTTTAGTATTTAAAAGTTAAGTGTTATTACTTTATAAATCATAATCAATTGATTAAAATGTATAACGATATGAGTGATGTATTATTGTAGACTTGAAGTGTCTAAGTGTCTAAATTGGTTGTTTTAAATATTAATTATGTGAATTTATATCAAAAGTTTTTACGTGTGCTCTGCAAGATTCCTAAAATTAGAGATATACCAATTGGTAAGTTAAAAAAGTCATGAATTTTCAAACCAGATTTGCAGCTTTTTGCTTAAAAGCAGGCGGGGTAATTAGTAATCCTACTGATACTATTCAAGGGTTATCTTGTTTACCAAAATTTGAGTTTTCTATGATTAGAATACTACAATTTAAACACCGATCCAACGCCAAAGGATTGATATTATTAGCTAGTGATGTGCATTATTTTAAAGATTATGTTAAAGATACCTCTTTATTGGTTAATGTAACCATTGATATTCAACCAACTACTTATTTACTCAAGGCACACAGGAGTACTTCTCAATTATTAACAGGTGCATTTGATACTATCGCACTTAGACTAACTAATAATCAATTAATTACTAATTTATGTACAGTAACTCATAGTGCTCTAGTTTCAAGTAGTGCTAATATTACAAATAAATGTAATGCAAAAAGCGTACTAGATTTAAAAGTATTTTTTGGCGATAAATTAGATTATATTATACCGCCAAAAACTTATAATACCCAAGCGTCAAAAATTATTAATCTGCAAACTGGAGAGAAGATTAGATGATTGAAAAACTTCAAAAGTATTTACTGATGTTGCAAGCCGATATTTGTAAACAAATTGAACAACTAGATGGTAAAGTCAATTTTATTAAAGACGTTTGGAAAAAGCCAAATAATACAGGCAATGGTTTGACTCTAATACTAGTCAATGGCGCTGTATTTGAACAAGCAGGTGTTAATTTTTCAATTATACGTAGTAATAATATGCCAGCTTCAGCTACTGCACTAAGACCTGAGTTGGCAGGACGTAGCTTTACTGCTTTAGGTGTATCATTAGTGATTCATCCACATAATCCTTATGTGCCAACTTCACATGCTAATGTTCGATTTTTTATCGCTAAAAAAAAAGGTAAAATTCCTATTTGGTGGTTTGGAGGTGGTTTTGATTTAACTCCATATTATGGTTTTGATGAAGATGCAATTTTTTGGCATCAATCAGCTAAACAAGCATGTGACTTATTTGGTAAAGACGTGTATTTAAAATACAAAAAATGGTGCGATGATTATTTTTATTTAAAGCATAGAGATGAACAACGTGGTATTGGTGGTTTATTCTTTGATGATTTAAATGAAGGTGGTTTTGATGAATGCTTTGCTTTTATGAGAAGCGTGGGCGATGCTTATATTAAGGCTTATCGACCTATTGTTGAACGTAGAAAAGATACGCCCTATACAGACAATGAAAGGCAATTCCAACTTTATCGTAGAGGGCGTTATGTTGAATTTAATTTAGTTTATGATCGTGGCACTTTATTTGGATTGCAAACAGATGGACGAACAGAGTCAATTTTGATGTCAATACCACCGTTGGTTCGTTGGCAATACCAGTATAAACCAGAACCAGGTAGTGAAGAAGAAAGATTATATACTCGTTTTATTCAGCCTCAAGATTGGATTAATATCTCTTTTTGAACAGAGTGAAATATAATCTTAACGTTAAACATTTATTTTGTCCTATGTCAGTTATCCGTTTGGGTGAGATGATTAAAAAAATTGAAATTAATGACACAATTGAAATATTAACTACTGATACTGGTGTGCTTCATGATATATCTGCTTGGTGTAAAGTTCATGGACATAAAGTGATTTTAGTTAATCAAAAAACTAATGAAATTATTATTTTTGTAGAAAAAACAGGGTAGAATAAATTTATAATAAATAAAACCAAGAAGAATAATTTTTGCAACGGCGCAGGTTATTTTTGACAAAGGCTGTCAGCAAAATATAAATAGTCAAAAAAAGGAGAAAGTATGTCTGCTAAAAATGTATTGAAGATTATTGAAGATAATAAAGTTAAATTCATTGATTTTCGTTTTACCGATACCATTGGCAAGGAACAACATGTGAGTGTTCCAGCACACACCGTAAATATTGAAAAATTAACCGAAGGACAAACGTTTGATGGTTCGTCAATTGCTGGTTGGAAATCTATTGATAAATCTGACATGATTATGATGCCAGACACAGCAACAGCGGTAATGGATCCATTTACCGAAGAATCTACACTTAATATTATTTGTGATATTATTGAATCAAATAATATGACTAACTATGAAAAAGATCCTCGTTCTATTGCAAAGAGGGCTGAAGTTTATTTAAATAAAACTGGTATTGGTGATACCGCATATTTTGGCAATGAGCCAGAA
The DNA here is from genome assembly GCA_021730225.1 of Candidatus Vesicomyidisocius sp. Agig_15_S12. Classification (GTDB taxonomy): domain Bacteria; phylum Pseudomonadota; class Gammaproteobacteria; order PS1; family Pseudothioglobaceae; genus Ruthia. Next base: position 495,745 of record CP072532.1, on the reverse strand, counting down.
TTTTTTATCTTTGATAGTGTTAAATGGGATACAGGCTTTGGTTTAGGTAAAGCTTTTTATGAAATTAATTCAGAAGAGGCTTATTGGGAGTCTGGTTCTGATTTTGAAGGTGGTAATAAAGGGCATCGTCCTAGAATTAAAGGTGGTTATTTTCCAGTTCCTCCGGTAGATTCATTACATAATTTACGTGCACAGATGTGCTTAGCAATTGAAGAAATGGGGGTAACTACCGAGATTCATCATCATGAAGTTGGTACTGCTGGACAATGTGAAATTGGTGCATTATTTAATACGTTAGTGAAAAAAGCTGATGAAACTCAAATATTAAAATATTGTGTTCATAATGTTGCACATACTTACGGTAAAACGGCAACTTTTATGCCTAAACCAATTGCAGTTGATAATGGTAATGGTATGCATGTTCATCAATCAATTACTAAAGATGGTAAGAATTTGTTTGATGGTAATGAATATGGTAATTTAAGTGAAATGGCGCTTTATTATATTGGGGGTATTATTAAGCATGCTCAAGCACTTAATGCTTTTACTAATGCCTCTACTAATTCGTACAAACGTTTAGTACCAGGTTTTGAAGCACCAGAAATGTTGGCATATTCGGCTAAAAATCGTTCTGCTGCTATTCGTATCCCTTTTGTATCTCATTCTGAAGGTCGTCGTATTGAGGTACGTTTCCCTGATTCAACAGCTAATCCATATCTTGCATTTGCAGCGATGTTAATGGCAGGCCTTGATGGTATTAAGAATAAAATTAATCCTGGAAAACCAGGAGATGAAGATTTATATAAATTGACAGAAAAAGAAAAATTATCTTTTCCTAAAGTTTGTAGCTCATTAGATCAAGCGCTTGAGGCACTAGATAAAGACCGTGAGTTCCTAAAGAAAGGTAGTGTATTTACTGATAATATCATTGATTCATTTATCAAACTTAAAATAAAAGAAGTAACTGCACTTCGTGCTTCTCCTCATCCGGTAGAGTTTGATATGTACTACAGTGTATAGAATTTAATTTTAAATGAAATAAAAAAGCCGTGTGTTTACACGGCTTTTTTAAAATCTGAATTAAGTTAAAATAACTAATAAAATATCAAACAAAAGATTATGACACAACAACGACACAATTGGACACTAAAAGAAGTTGAAGATTTATTTATATTGCCTTTTAATGATTTATTATTTCAAGCACATAGTATTCATAGAAAGAATTTTGATCCTAATCAGGTTCAAATTAGTTCATTGTTAAATATCAAAACTGGTGCCTGTCCTGAAGACTGTTTATATTGTTCGCAAAGTTCTAAATATGATACAGGTCTTGAACATGAAAAATTAATGGAAATTGATTTAGTTCTTCAACAGGCTAAACAGGCACAAGACAATGGTGCAACACGATTTTGTATGGGAGCTGCATGGAGAAATCCTACTGATAAGAGTCTAAATAAGGTTATACCAATGATTCAAGGTGTAAAAGATATGGGTATGGAAACGTGTGTAACCTTAGGTATGTTAACCCAGAAACAAGCATTTGTTTTAAAAGAAGCAGGTCTAGATTATTACAATCATAATATTGACACTTCAAAAGAGAATTACTCAAATGTTGTTACTACACGTAATTTTCAAGACCGTTTGAATACTTTAGAATCAGTACAAAATGCTAATATTCGTGTTTGTAGTGGTGGTATTTTAGGATTGGGTGAAGATCAAACTGATCGCGCCTCTATGCTTAGGTCGCTGTCTAATTTAGCAATACATCCAGACAGTGTACCACTTAATTTATTAGTTCCTATTCCAGGAACGCCGTTTGAAAACATTAAGCCACCAACAGAAAGTGAATTTATACGTACCATTGCAGTAGCACGTATTATGATGCCAAAATCAGTTGTACGCTTATCAGCAGGTCGCACTAAGATGGGAGATATTATGCAAGCACTTTGTTTTTTTGTAGGCGCTAATTCTATTTTTTATGGTGAGCAATTACTTACTACCAACAATCCAAATACGGACAGTGACCAAGATTTGTTTGTAAAGCTAGGTATTAATCAGAAACAAGTAAATAATCTACAATCTGTTTAACTGCATTAGGTTTGGCAATTTTTAACGCATTGCTAGACATTTGTTTAATTTGATCTTTGTTAATATTAAGCAAAATTCCCTCTAGTAATTCAATTGTTAAATCTTTTTGTTCAATTAGTATGCCAGCATTATTATCTGCTAAAATTTTAGCATTATAGAATTGATGATTATCAATGGAGTTAGGTAGAGGGATTAAGATACTAGAAGTGGCTGATAGCATTAATTCTGAAACAGTCATTGCGCCTGCTCTACAAAGCACAATATCTGCCCAAGCGTAAGCACTTGCCATCTCTTGAATAAATGCAGTTACTTTTACTGTACTATTTTTGTACTGAGATTTGACTGTATCAGCATGTAATTTTCCTGTTTGATGCCAAATATTAATATCAATATTAAGCTGTGTAACTATCTCATTAATCGGCTCTGAGCCTAAAGAACCGCCGATAATTAATAAGTTTAACTTATTATTATTCTGTTTTTCAATAGGGTTGAATACAATTGGATTACCAGAAGTAGTAGCATTTCTAATAAAAGTATCGTCAAATGCTTGAAAGGTTTTTGTGGCTATTTTGTTAAGTATTTTATTGGTCGTTCCTGGAATAGAGTTCTGTTCATGGATTACTAACTTAGTTTTAAATATCCAAGCCACTAAGCCGCCAATACCTGAAGTAAACCCCCCCATACCAAGTACAACATCAGGTTTAAATTTTAGAAAAATTCTTATTACTTGTAATGTGGCATAGCCCAGTAAAAATAGTGCTTTTATTAGACTAATAACGTTTTTACCACGCAATCCAACACTACTAACCGTGTGTAGTTTAATATTATGTTTAGGTATAATATTGTTTTCCATACCAAAATTTGATCCAAGCCATTGAATATTACTTGAATGCTTTTTAAGCTCGTTAGCAATAGCAAGTGCTGGGAATATATGTCCACCAGTTCCCCCAGCCATAATGAGTATTTTTTTAGCTGTGTTAAACACAGTGTTTTTGTTTAGAATATTTACAACAACTTTCTATATCAATTCTAAGTAATATGAGAGAAACTATCATATTTAACATTCACCTAACTAATAAGTTGGTAAAGCAAACCCTTTGGGTGGAGCTAAGCCTAGGTTAATAGTAATATTAACATTAAATTGCGCATACTTCCCCATACAAATATAAATACCAAAGCCAACATAAAACTTATATTTACGATTGTTTTTTAAGTGTATTTTTGGTAAATTTAAAACCTCTAAGTATAATATAAGCAAAGGTAAATAATATATATTTTTTCTAAAGATAGTAGAAATCATATTAGCATGTAGTTCTTTCAATTTGGTATATTGTTAAATGTTATTACCTAAGCCTAGTTTAATCACTTCTAGTAATACTAGTTAATGTTTTGTTTAGTTTGCCTACTTTATCAAGATTCGTTAAGTTGTAAGTCTTTTTTCCCAGAAAGAAGTTAGCTATTAGACTCGATTAGGAATTTGAAAAAGGATAATGATAATAGTAACAATATTTATACCAACTATGAATAATTGTTTTAAATAGCCATCTGTGCCCGGTTAACAGCATAATAAAGCAATTATAGAGGATAGTAATAAAGGTCGTACCTAAACCTAGACTAGTAGTAAACTTTCTAATAATGATAAACGTTTTAATAAATCTTATAGCAGACTTTTTTAAATCTTTTTATTGTTTAACTAAAAATCCTATCATGAATAAAATCACCACTAATTTAATAATTTCAAAAGACTAAAGTTTAAATAACATAAATTTAATCTAAATGCGTCTAATCTTTGACATTTTTTTTCTATAAGTTACGTAAAAAATACCAATCAGTCAACATATCAATGTAATAATAAAAAATAATTTTTATAAAAATACATAGGAACTTTTATTGTAGTGTAACCAATACTCAAGCCTAAAATAATAAAAATAGCTCATTTTATATAATAGTCATAACTAAAAGAATACCAGTAGTGATGTAGAAAATTATAGTATCCAAATAAAGATAAACAATGTTAAAACAGGAAAAAGTAGATTTTTATCGAAAATTGAACTATTTTTGTCAAAGATCAGTTCTTAATAACTAATTATTTTATTAAATTATACTCACCAAGGTGATATTTATAATTCTATTAGTTAGGCTTTTTTATTACTATTATGGGATAATATTCTCTTTTCATTTGTGAAAACAAAAATAAGTTTATGATTTCTACTGCCAATATTACTATGCAGTTTGGTGAAAAACCTTTATTTGAAGATATTTCTATTAAATTTCAGGACGGTAATCGTTATGGTTTAATTGGTGCGAATGGCTGCGGTAAATCAACTTTTATGAGAATTTTAACAGGTGAGCTCATGCCCACTAATGGCACAGTTCATATTAGTAATGGAGAGCGTTTAGGCATTCTTCGCCAGGACCAATTTTCTTTTGAAAATTTTAGCGTAATTGATACCGTGATTATGGGACATCATGAGTTATGGATAATCAAAAAAGAAAGAGATAGAATTTATGCCTTACCTGAAATGAGCGAAGAGGATGGTATAAAGGTTGCAGAGCTTGAAATGAAATTTGCAGAAATGGATGGTTATATGGCTGAATCTTCTGCTAGTGAATTGCTATTAGGCTTAGATTTTCCAGAAGAGCAACATTTTGGTCTAATGAATAAAATTGCACCAGGTTGGAAATTACGTATTTTACTAGCTCAAGCGTTATTTTCAGATCCAGATATTTTATTACTTGATGAGCCCACAAATAATTTAGATATTAACTCAATCCGTTGGTTAGAGAATGTGTTAAGGGAACGCAAGGCAACAATGATAATTATCTCTCATGATAGACATTTTTTAAATGGTGTGTGTACACATATGTCTGATTTAGATTATGGTGCGCTTAGTATTTTTCCTGGAAATTACGATCATTTTATGATTACGTCAACTGCCATTCAAGAAAAAATGCAAGCTGATAATGCTAAAAAAGAAGTTAAAATTAAAAATCTAAAGCACTTTGTATCTCGTTTTTCAGCTAATGCCTCTAAATCTAAACAAGCTACTTCAAGGTTAAAGCAATTAGATAAAATTACATTAGATGATATTAAACCATCTTCAAGGGTAAGCCCATATATTATATTTAACCAAGAAAAAAAGATACATAGAAATATATTAGAGGTTGAAGGCTTATCTAAGAGTTTTAATCCCAAAGGAGATACTGAAAAGGATGGCAAGATTGAAGTTTTAAAAAGTATTAACTTCTTATTTGAAGCAGGAGATCGAATTGCGGTTATTGGCCAAAATGGTATTGGAAAAACTACGTTATTACGAACTTTAATTGGTGAAATAAAACCTGACAGAGGTAAGATTAAATGGAGTGAAAATATTAATATTGGTTATTATGCACAAGACCATAGTAAAGATTTTGAAATTGATATGAGTGTACTTGATTGGATGAGTCAATTTAAGAGTGAAAAAGATGATATACAAGCAATGCGTGCAGTGCTAGGAAAAATGTTATTTGGCAAAGAAAATATTGGAAAAAGTGTTACATCACTTTCTGGTGGCGAAAAAGGTAGGATGTTATTTGGCAAACTTATGTTGCAGAAACCCAATATATTGGTAATGGACGAGCCTACTAATCATCTTGATATAGAATCAATTGAAGCACTTAATTTAGCGCTGGATAATTATAAAGGTAGTTTAATATTCGTTAGTCACGATAGGGAATTTGTTTCTTCACTTTCTACTAAGGTGTTAGAACTTAAAGAAGATGGCATGCATTATTATTCTGGCAATTATGAGGATTATTTGGTTTATAAAAAATAAACCCTTAGATTAGAGCTTTTTAATTTAATTTTAGACATGTTATTTTAATATTGATTTGATTATTTATTAATGTTATTTAGTGTAAGTAAAAGTTTTTATTTTAACCAAAAAAATAAGTAAATGTTTACAGGTATTATTCAAGCTATTGGTAAGATTAAAAGTATTGAACTAGGTTCGTTTTGTTTTCAAGCAAAGAAATCATTTTTTGATGAAGTAAAAGTTGGTGATAGCATTGCCGTAAATGGCGTGTGCTTAACTACTATTAAAATAGATGATGATTATTTTAAAGTTGATATTTCAAAAGAAACTCTTAGTTGTACAATTTTTAGCCATTTAGGTGTTGATAGTTTAGTCAATCTTGAAAAAACATTAAGACTTAATCAAGGTATCGATGGACATTTAGTTAGTGGGCATGTTGATGGTATTGTTAAGGTTGTTGGGCGATCTATTGAAGGTAAATCGACACGTTTTAAAATAATAACACCTAAGAATTTGATAAAATATATCATTAAGAAAGGTTCTGTTTGTATTAACGGAGTGAGTTTAACAGTTAATAATATTAATGACTGTGTATTGGACATTAATATTGTCCCATATACTCTAAAAACTACAACATTAGGTGAATTAGAAATAAATAGCAAGGCTAATTTTGAGGTTGATATTATCGCTAAACATATTGAGCAATTGTTATATTTTGAAAAAAATAGTTATGAAATCTACCATTGAAGAAATTTTAAAAGACTACAGCCAGGGTAAAATGATCATCCTCATGGATGATGAAGACCGTGAGAATGAAGGTGATTTAATCATCCCTGCTAAAACTGTTACTAAAGAAGATATTAATTTTATGGCGACTCATGGTCGTGGGTTAATTTGTTTAACATTAACACAGGAACGTTGTAAGCAACTTAATTTACCACTTATGGTTGCACAAAATAATGATTCGAATGGTACTAATTTTACTGTTTCAATTGAAGCAATAAAAGGCGTAACTACAGGTATCTCGGCAGCAGACAGAGCTAAGACAATATTAGACGCTGTGGCAAAAGATGCCAAGCCTGATGATATTGTACAACCAGGACATATTTTCCCACTTATGGCACAACCAGGTGGGGTTTTAATTCGTGCAGGACATACTGAGGCAGGGTGTGATTTAGCTCGTCTTGCAGGGTTTGAACCAGCTAGTGTGATTGTGGAAATTTTAAATGAAGATGGTTCAATGGCACGACGTGATGATTTAGAAATATTTGCTAAAAAACACAATATTAAGTTAGGCACGATTGAAAACTTAATCTCTTATCGAGTTGAAAATGAAAAAACTATCGAGCGTATTAATGAACGCGAATTTAAAACTGAATTTGCTACTTTTAGATTAATTTCATTTCTTGATAGTATTCACAATGAAACTCATTTAGCTTTGGTTAAAGGCGAAATTAATGGTAATTCTGATACGTACGTACGTGTACACATGGAAGATACTTTTAAAGATGTATTAAGAGAAAAATCAAATAGCTTTAGCGTTGACGCTGTATTAAAGCATATTGCTAAGTCAGACAGTGGCGTTTTATTGTTACTTAGAATGCAAACTAACCAAAGTATTTTAGAAAATATTGACAACGTTAATGGAGATATTCATGACGATATTAAAACTTATGGTGTTGGTGCTCAGATTTTATCTGATCTTGGAGTTAAAAGAATGAAAATATTAGGCAATCCTAGAAAACTTTATGGCTTAAAAGGCTTTGGTCTAGAAGTGACTGAATATATAGATACCAATAAATAAGGAAATAATAATGGAATTTAAATTTAATAAAGATGTTAGTAGAAATTTTCTTTCAAAGAAAAAAATTGCCATTATTGTGGGTTATTTTTACCAAGATATTTGTGATAATCTATTATTAGCAGCACAAAAAACTTTAATCAAGTATGGTATTAAGGATAATAATGTTAATGTATTTTATGCTCCTGGTGCATTTGAAATTCCATTATTAGCTAAAAAATTAGCAAGCCAACAAATAAATGGGGGAAACTTATACGATGGTATTGTGGCTTTAGGTACTGTAATTAACGGCGAAACTCCTCATTTTAAGTTTGTTTGTAATGAATGCGCTCGAGGCGTATCAAATGTTTCTTATCAGTATGAAATCCCAACTACTTTTGGTGTTATTACTACAAATAACATGGAGCAAGCTATTGCTAGGTCTGGTAGTTATAAAGGAAACAAAGGCGAAGAAGCAACTATGGCGATGATTATAATGCTTTATTTAATACAACAAGCAGATACCCAATTTTTTTAACTATGCCCTTTAAAACTCCAAAGCAACGCACCCGCGAACGTGTAATACAAGCATTGTATCAATATTTAGTATCAGGTGGTGAAGTATTTCAAATTGAACAACAATTTCTAAACCAGAAACAAGGAAAAATTTCAAAAGTTTTCTTTTCAAATTTATTTATCAATATCCTTGAAAATAGATTTGTATTAGATGAGCTAATTACATCAAGTATTAGTCGGGGAACTGAAGAGCTAGGATCTGTTGAACATTCTATTTTATATCTAGGTACTTTTGAACTTAAATTTAACTCAGAAGTTCCTTATAAAGTCGTAATTAACGAATCACTTGCATTGGCAAAATTATATGGCGCAGAAGGTTCATATAAACTTATTAATGTTTCGTTAGATAAATTAGCACGAATGCTTAGAAAAATTGAATTAATTAACTAAAAATAAATCTAGATAAATATATTTTATAATCATAAGTTACTGTTTTTTTACTAATCAAACACAAAGTTGCTTGATCAGAACTGACAAGTAATTTAACTATTTTTTTGATGATTTTAATAATGTCTAGAATAACATGTTTTTAACATAGATTTATTTATGGGGTTAGAAACTTTAAACAATGAATGTTTAATATTTTTTATAAGTATTCTTATTCTAAATTAGGTGATAATAATTTTTCTGCTTGTTCTAACGAAATATTTTTACGTTTAGCGTAATTATTTAATTGTGATTGATTGATTTTTGCCACACCAAAGTATACAGCATCAGGGTTCGCAAAATACCAACCGCTGACGCTAGCAGTTGGTAGCATTGCATACGAGCTGGTTAATGTCATGCCAGTATTATTTTTAACGTCAAGTATTGTCCAAAGTTTTTCTTTTTCACTATGTTCAGGACAAGATGGATAGCCAGGAGCAGGGCGAATACCATCAAATTTTTCTTGGATAAGTTGATTGTTGTCAAACCTCTCAAAACTATAACCCCAAAGCTTGGTGCGTAATTTAAAGTGCATAAGTTCGGTAAAAGCTTCTGCTAAACGGTCAGCTATGGCTTTAATCATGATTGAATTGTAATCGTCATGGTCAGCTTTAAATGTAGTAATTAATAATTCAATATTAATACCGGTAGTAACAGCGAAGGCGCCTATATAATCATTAATACCGCTATCTTTTGAAGCAACAAAATCACTTAAACAAAAGTTTGGGGTGTTACCCTTTTTGTCTAATTGTTGACGTAGATGATTAAGGGTTATTATAACTTCGTTATTTTCATCATACAATTCAATGTCTTCATTGATACTATTAGCTGGGAAAATGCCGATAACAGCATTAGCCTTGAGTAGTCTTTCATTAATTACTTTTTTAAATAAAACCTTAGCATCATTAAATAGTGTACTAGCAGATTCACCTACAATTTCATCCGTTAAAATATCAGGAAATTTACCGGTTAATTCCCAAGTTTGGAAAAATGGTGTCCAGTCAATAAATTCGAAAATTTTAGCTAGATCATAATCTTTAAAAACATGAATACCTAATTTTTTAGGTTTAATAATGGAGTTAAAAGAAATATCAGGTCTATTAGCTCTGGCTTTTTCTAGAGAAATAAGTTTACTTTTACCTTTATTGATACGACGCTTACGTACATTTTCATAATCGATCTTTGTGTCAGTTAAAAGTTGCTGTTTAAGGGTTTTTGATAGTAGGGCAGTTGCTACGCCAACGGATTTAGAAGCATCTTTTACATAAAAAACTCCATGGTTATATTCTGGCTCAATTTTTACGGCTGTATGTGCTTTAGAAGTGGTAGCACCACCAATCATTAAGGGTAATTTAAAGCCTTGACGAGTCATCTCTCTAGCGACAAACACCATTTCATCTAGTGAGGGCGTGATTAGCCCTGATAAACCGATAATATCTACATTCTCTTTTCTAGCAGTTTCAAGTATGGTTTCAGTAGGTACCATTACGCCTAGATCAATAATTTTATAATTATTACAAGAAAGTACCACGCTAACAATATTTTTACCAATATCGTGTACATCTCCTTTAACCGTTGCCATTAAGATTCTACCTTGTGAGCTGGGAGTACAATTTTCTTTTTCAGCTTCTAAAAATGGATCTAAGTAAGCTACTGATTTTTTCATAACTCGAGCTGATTTCACTACTTGAGGCAAGAACATTTTTCCAGCACTGAATAAATCACCTACTACATTCATACCACTCATAAGTGGGCCTTCAATGACTAGGATAGGACGACCTAATTTATCGAATGCCTCTTGAGTGTCTTTATTAATATATGTGGTAATGCCCTTGACTAAAGCATGTTCTAGGCGTTTTTCTACTGTCCATGTACGCCATTCTAGATCCTGTTTATTATTTTTTTGCTCGAATGTGTTAGAAAATTTTAAGGCTATATCAACTAAACGTTCTCCTGCTTGTTTGTTGGTATTTAATACAACATCTTCAACAGCTCTTTTAAGTTCTGGGTGAATATCATTATAAACCATTAATTGCCCTGCATTAACGATACCCATTGTCATACCTGCTTTTACAGTATGATATAAAAAGACTGAATGAATTGCTTCGCGCACGGTATTATTACCTCTAAATGAAAATGATACATTGGATACACCGCCAGATATTTTAGCGTAAGGTAGATTTTTTTTAATGGCGCGTGTGGCTTCAATAAAATCTATTCCGTAATTATTGTGTTCTTCAATACCTGTTGCTATCGCAAAAATATTAGGGTCAAAAATAATATCTTCTGGTGGAAAATGAACGTTATTAACTAAAATGTGATAGGCTTTTGTACAGATTTCAATTTTTCGAGCTTGTGTATCTGCCTGACCATATTCATCAAATGCCATAACGATAATTGCTGCACCATAGCGTTTACATAGACGGGCATATTGTATAAATTTAGCCTTACCTTCTTTGAGTGAAATAGAGTTGACAATAGGTTTTCCTTGTGTACATTTAAGTCCAGCTTCGATAATCTCCCATTTAGAAGAATCCACTATTAGTGGCACTTTAGCAATATCAGGTTCTGAGGCAATTAGATTCATAAAGCGAATCATGGCAGTTTTACCATCAAGCATACCTTCGTCCATATTGATATCAATTATTTGTGCGCCTTCTTCTACTTGTGTGCGGCAAATATCCAGCGCCTTTTCATATTCTTGGTTAAGAATAAGACGTTTAAATTTAGCTGAACCTGTGATATTAGCGCGTTCACCAATATTTATAAAAAGTGAATCGTTACCAATATTAAAGGCTTCAAGCGCTGATAAGCGACATTCTGGTTTAATAGTAGGAATCTTTCTAGGAGGTATCCTATTAATTGAGTCAGCAATTGCCTTAATATGATCAGGAGTTGATCCGCAACAACCACCTAATATATTTACTAAACCTGATCTTGCCCATTCACTAACCTGTTCACTCATGGTTAGAGCATTTAAATCATATTCTCCAAATTCATTGGGTAGTCCAGCGTTTGGATGAGCTGATACATAGGTATCAGCCACACGCGACATTTCAGCTACGTATTGGCGTAATAAATCAGGCCCTAGTGCACAATTAAGCCCAATAGAGATTGGTTTAGCGTGGCGCAATGAGTTATAAAAAGCTTCAGTCATTTGTCCAGATAGGGTACGACCAGAAGCATCAGTAATGGTGCCAGAAATCATAATTGGTAACTCAATACCGTCATCTTCAAAGACCTGTTCAATCGCAAAGATAGCAGCTTTGGCATTGAGCGTATCGAAAATGGTTTCAATTAAAATAATATCTACTCTACCTTTAATCAAGCCACGGGTAGATTCTATATAAACATCAACCAACTCATCAAAAGTAATATTTCTAAATCCAGGATCATTTACATCTGGTGAAAGAGAGCAAGTTCGTGAAGTTGGACCAATAACACCAGCAACAAATCTTGGTTTTTTAGCACTTGAAAATTCATCTGCTGCTTGACGTGCAATTTTAGCACTTTCAAAGTTAATTTCATAGGCTAATTTCTCCATTTTATAATCAGACATAGAAGTGCGAGTAGCATTAAAAGTATTAGTTTCAATAATATCAGCTCCGACTCTCAAATATTCTTTATGAATATTCTTGATAATCTGAGGCTGAGTAAGTGATAATAAATCATTATTACCTTGAACTAAGATATGCCAATCTTTAAAACGATCGCCACGATACTCTTTTTCGGTTAATTTGTGTTGTTGAATCATTGTTCCCATAGCACCATCAAGTACTAAAATTCTTTTATTTAAAAGGGATTTTAATATCTGTTTTGTATTCATAATTAGCATTATACAAGTATATAACAAGTTCTAATTTGCAATAAATGGCAATGGCATGGCGAATAAAATATTATTATAATTGTCTTGAATCTTTATTGATGTGATCAATATTTATTTAAGTGTTAATATATTATTATGTTATAATATACTTTAATTTGATTAAATGGAGATGTAACAATGAAAAGTTTTTTTACAATAGCATTATTGACGTTTACTATAAGTGTGAATGCATTTTGGAGTGGTAATAACTCCCCTTGGGGAAATGGTTATAACCACCGTAATAGTTACGGTTATCAAGAAGATAACGGTATATTTGGCTATAACCCATATGATTTTTGGGATCCTCGTTGGTATGCAGAAGAAATGGGTAATATGTTTGATGAATTTGATGATAATGGTTGGAACAACAACTATAATGGTTATGGTCGTAATGGTTATGGTTATGGTCGTAATGGTTATGGTTTTGCTCCAAATGGTTATGTAAATACTCCATGGGGGCCTGGTATTGCACCTAAAGTTGCTAAACCAGTAATTGCTAAACCAGTAATTGCTAAACCAGTAATACCAACACCAACAGTTAAGTAATATTAAATTATGATCAATAAAAAACCAGCACTAGTGCTGGTTTTTTATTGCCTAGCTTTATATTTCCATTTCTAAAAAGGGATATCATCATCAAATTCAGAATTATCAATAGGTGTGATAGGGTCTGATACTGGCGGTACTGTCTTTTGTTTTGATACAAATGCAGAAGGAGGTGATGATGATTGTTGAGATTGAAGTGTATTATTCATATCATCAGTATTATCGCGACGATCTAATAGTTGTAATGTGGCATTAAAGCCAGATACAACTATTTCAGTTGTATAGCGATCAGCACCAGTTTTGTCTTGCCATTTGCGAGTTTTTAATTTACCTTCAATGTAAACTTTAGAACCTTTGTGTAGATATTGACTAGCAATGTCAGCTAATTTTCCAAATAAACTAACTCTGTGCCACTCAGTTCTATCAACTTTTTGCCCTGTATTTTTGTCTATCCATCTTTCATTAGTTGCAACGGATAAATTAGCTACTGATCTACCATCAGGGGTATATTTTAATTCTATATTTTGACCTACATTACCTATTAAAATTACTTTGTTGATTCCTAACATTTTTTTTGCTCCAATTAATGTTTTGCTGTTTGTTTAATGAGTGTTGTTTGCTTTGTTGTAAGGATGATTATCCACCAAATAATTGCAATAAATGTAGTAAATAAGAATACACTATTTAGATTAAATATGTTATAAATACGTCCACCAGAAATCCCGCCAACGAACACACCTAAGAATTGTGATGTAGAATACAACCCCATAGCCAAGCCACGTTTATCAGCACTTGCGCCTGAAGCTATGAGTGAAGGTAAAATAGCTTCTAATGCATTAAAAGCAATAAAAAATAAAGTTAGGAGGATCAAGAATGAAGTGTATGTGAGTTGTGTTTGATAAAACAAAATTTGGCTAATAATCAATAGTGTGATAGCACTTAAAAACACAAGCTTAATTTTTTTATGTTTGGAAGCCAAGATTACCATTGGCAACATACCAATAAAAGATAATATGATAATAGGTAGATATATTTGCCAACTATCTTTAATGTCAATAATATTGTTTTCTTCTAAAATAATTGGCATGGCGATAAAAGCACAAGTTAAAATTAAATGTAGTGCAAAAATGCTGAAATCTAGTCGTAGTAAATCAATACTGAGTACTTTTTTAATGTTTACAATTGACAAAGCATATTGTTCTTTAGGTTTAATTTCTGGCATGGTACTAACAATAATCAAAGCAATAACAGAAAGCAAAGCAATAACCCAAAATAAGCCAGAGATACCTAATTTAGCGCTAATAATAGGGCCTAGTAATAAGGCTAGCATAAAGGCTATGCCTATTTGTATCCCCACAAAAGCATTGGCTTTAGAACGTTGATTTTCGCTAATAAAATCTGCTAAAAATGCCATTAGTACTGCTGAAATAGCACCTGAACCCTGCAAGGCTCTACCAATAACAATGCTTATGATATCTGTTGAATTAGCAACTACAACACTACCAATAAAAAAGATAATAAGACCAATAGCTAGCATGGATTTTCTACCATACTTGTCTGACAAATAACCAAATGGGATTTGCAATAATGCTTGAGTTAAACCATAGATACCAATAGCTAAACCTATTAAGTAAGGTGTAGTATTGGTGTATTTACTGGCATAGACTGAAAATATAGGAAAAATCATAAACAATCCTAACATACGTGTAGTCATGATTAAAGAAATTTTAAACGTGAAAACTCTCTCTTGTTTATTCATCTAGACAGGTTAAGAACTTTAGTTCTTCAAAGAATAATAAGGTGTATACCAAGGGTAATTTTTTTCTAGCACTCGACGTGTATCTTTTGCTAGTGTAGCTGCGTTAATAGCATCATAATTGGTTGCCATTAAATGTAGTGCTGCAGGAACTGATGGCGTATTTTGATATTTTTCAACAATAAACTTAGTGCGGTTAATAGCAGCAATATTGGCCCCTTTTTTGGTGTAGTAAATAGCTATGAACAATTCATGTCTTGATAAAATATTTCTAAGTACAATTAAACGTGTTATAGCGTCTTCAGTATACTCAGTTTTTGGAAATTTATCAATCAATGCTAGATAGTAGTTAAAAGCGTTACGTACTGAATTAACACCACGTTGGGCACTATCAGTAAAGTAGTCATCTAAAAATGAGTGGGATTTATCTTGTGAAACAACACCCCGTAAATAATAAGCATATGGAGTTGAAAAATGCTCTGGATAAATTTTAATATAATTATTTAGATGATAAATTGCTTGGTCATAGTCTTTGTTTTTATACAATGCATAGGCAATTTCTAACTTAGATTGTAATGCATATTTTGAACCAGGATAAGCAGCTTGTAGTTGTTCAAAAAGTTCGATAGCTTTATTTGTTAATCCTAATGATTCTTGTTCTTTAGCTTGAGTAAAGAATGTCTTTGGCGACCAGCCTTTAGTAACAGATTCTGTTTTAATTTCTTTTTGCCAGAAGCAACCATTAATTAATAATACTAAAAAAGGTAGAATGATGAATAATTTTTTCATGATTAAATGTATTATTTATTACAGATATGCGAAGAATTATACTGGTGTAGTTGCATTATAATGGTAAATATTTTTACTTCAATTTAACTATTATTGAATGAAATTACCTGATAAAAGAATCCTGATAAGCGAGCTATGTAATACACTAGAAAACTATATGTCTAAAAAACAGGTTGAAGGTGTTTACCAGGCTTATATTGTTGCGGCAACAGCACATGATGGTCAATACAGACAGTCAGGTGAAGCTTATGTATTCCATCCTATATCAGTTGCCATGATTTTAGCAGAGTTAAAGCTAGACTACTGTTGTATTGTAGCGGCAATATTACATGATTGTATTGAGGATACTTCGGTCACTTATGAGCAAATTAAATGTGATTTTGGTGATGAAATTGCACATATTGTGGAAGGTGTTTCTAAGCTAACTGGGTTTAAATTTCATTCAAATACAGATAAGCAAGCACAAAATTTTAGAAAGTTACTATTAGCTATGAGTGGTGATATGCGAGTTATAGTAATCAAACTAGCAGATCGTTTACATAATATGCAAACACTTGGCTCTATGAACAGAGACAAGCAACTTAGAATTGCCAAAGAAACGGTAGAAATACATGCACCCATCGCGCGTCGTTTAGATCTTAATAGTATTAGAGTTAAATTGGATAATTTGTGCTTTGCTATTATTTATCCATTTCGTAATAGGGTTCTAGTGAGTCAAATTAAAAAACAATGTGGTAATCGCAAGAAAGTTATTAATCATATTGAGAATGAAATAAAGAACCGGTTAAGTCAAGAAGGCTTGCCAAATGTTGAAATTAATGGTCGTAGAAAACAACCTTGTAGTATTTATAGAAAAATGAAAATTAAACATTTAAAGTTTTCTCAAGTATTGGATATGTATGCACTTAGGATTATTGTAGCTGATGTTGCACAATGTTATCAATCCTTAGGTATTATTCATAATTTGTACAAACCCTTACCGGGTAAGTTTAAAGACTACATAGCATTACCAAAATCAAACGGTTATCAGTCGTTACACACGGTATTATTTGGTTCTAATAAAATTTTTATTGAAGTGCAAATTCGTTCATCTGATATGCATTTTATTTCAGAATATGGTATTGCTGCACATTGGCATTATAAGAGCAGTTCTAACCATAAATCAGAATTAGCTAATAACTGGTTGGGTTCGTTATTAGATATTCAACAAAATTCAGGTACTTCTATTGAGTTTTTAGAAGAAACTAAGGCGGATTTATTTCCTTCTGAGGTATTTGTTTTCACCCCTGAAGGTGATATTATTCAATTACCTTATAAATCGACTGTGCTTGATTTTGCCTATATGGTACATACCAGTATCGGTAATCATACTCTTAGAGCTAAAATTGATCAAGTTGTTACACCTATTTCTACCGAATTAAAATCAGGACAGACTATTGAAATTATTACCGACGATAAGGCCGTTCCTAGATCTTCTTGGTTACAAATTGTTGTTACTATAAAAGCTAGATCTTCAATTAAAGCGTATCTTAAGAATGAGTCAGCCTCTGAATTAATTCAGTTAGGAGAGTATTTATTAACCAATGCACTTGATTATCAAAATATAGATACAGATAATATTGATGAGGTTCAATGGATAAAATGTATTAAAGCGTTACATTGTAATTCTAAAGAAGACATGTACATGAAAATTGGACTTTCTGAGATTTTAGTATCAGTTGCACTGAACAAGTTGCAAGGAGATAATATCAAAAATACAATTCAAAATATTAGTATTCATAAAACTCAAGGAAAAGCAATTAGTTTTGCTTCTTGTTGTCATCCTATTCCTGGCGATAAAGTAGCTGGTGTTTTAACAACCTCTAAAGGTATGGTGGTACATAGATTGATTTGTGCTAATTTAGTTCGTGCTAAAAGTAAAAATGCACAATGGCTTAACATTGATTGGCAGGCTAATGATGATGAGGAATTTAAAGCAATGATTGACGTGGATGTTGCCAACCAAAGAGGCACACTCGCCTCTATTACCAGTGTTATTTCAAAGATGAAAATTAATATTGAGTTTTTAGAGATTCAAGAAAAAAATAATACTATCAAATCACTTAATATAGTGATTAGTGTTACAAATGTTAGTCAATTAAATCAAGTATTTGTACAATTAAAGACGTTAAAATTTGTTAGAGAGGTTAGCAGGATGTGATTAGAAAAACTACTAAATTTATACATAGTAAACCTTAGTTTGGTTAAAATTAAATTTTGCCTTAAGGAACTTTTATGATTTGGACAGATTCTTTAGATATTGCAATAGCTTTAAACGATACTTATCCAAAGATTAATCCTTGTATTGTTAATTTTGTTGATCTTAGACAGATGGTTATTACGCTGAATGGATTTGATGATGATGTAAACAAATCAGGTGAAAAAATTCTTGAGGTTATTCAAATGAACTGGATAGAAGAAAGGGAATGAAACAATTTATTGTTTTTATTTTATCACTTTATACAACTCTTTCTTGGGCAGTATTAGAAGTCACCATTTTCAAACATGATGGAAATACTTTTCCTATTGTTATTTCTGATTTTTTTGTTGTAGATGATGCAAGCCAAGGAAAAATCATTGCAGATATTATGCGTAATAATTTTAATCGTTCAGGCGAATTTAGTGTTGTTAATACAAATTATGTCATTAGTAATGAACCTAGTTTTGATAAATGGAAGGCAAAAAAAATTGAAGCTATTGTACTAGGTAAGTTAGAAAAGATTAGTAAAAAAATTTTTAATGTTGAGATTAAATTACTGGATGTTTATTCTAAGAAAACACTTTATAAAGATACACTTACCGTACATAATAATGGTATTAGAAGAGCTGCCCACTATTTATCTGATCAAATTTATCATGCCTTACTAGGTAAGAGAGGGTTTTTTAATACGCGTCTAGCCTATATTACTGTTATTAATAAGAATAAAGGTGAACGTGAATATCGCTTAGAGATATCAGATTCTGATGCCCAAAATCCCCAAACTATCTTAAAATCTAGAGAACCTATTTTGTCCCCTGTTTGGTCGCCTAAACAGGATAAGATTGCTTATGTGTTTTTTAAAAACTCTCGTTCAGAGGTGTTCATTCAATACCCATTTATACGTAGGAAAATACAAAAAATACCTTATTTTGATGGTATTTCTTCATCACCTTCTTGGCATCCTAATGGTGGAATCCTCTTACTTACATTATCTAAAAATGGTAACGCAGATATTTATTCCTATCATTTATCCTCTAAAAAACTAACACGCTTAACTATAGATATGGGTATTGATACTGAAGCAAGCTATTCACCAGATGGTAATAAAATTGTATTTACCTCTAATCGTTCTGGACAAGTACAAGTTTATATTAAAGATTTAAAAACTAATAGAATTAATAGAGTAACTTTTAAAGGCAAATATAATGCCAAAGCCGTTTTTTCACCTGATGGTAAAAGCTTGATTATGATACATAAGATAGATCAAGATTATCGTATCGCTTTATTAGATATTGCTACTAAAGACTTAACAGTCATGACTAATAATCAACTAGATGAGTCTCCATTCTTCTCGCCAAATGGAGATATGATTATCTTTGCTACTAACCAAGGCGGGTTTGGAGTACTTTCTGTGGTTTCAACATGGGGTCGTAAAATTTTCGATCTAACTAGTAAAGTGGGAGAAGTGAGAGAACCAAACTGGTCACATTATTTAAAATAGGCACCGTTAAAATGTTAAAATTAATATCCTTGTTAATAGTAGTAGTACTGTTGTCATCATGTTTATCTGGGAACGATTTGTATAGAAAAGTATTAACTAAGTCAAGCATAGTTTCCATTGAAGATAGAATGAAACACGTGCAAGAAAATGTTTTCGATATTACAAGTATAGCAAGTATTACTGAATCAGTTATTGTAACAAGCTTTAGAAAGACTGGTGTTAACTTTATTTTATATTTTTCTGATGATGGCGCTGAGATTGATAAGACCTCAATTGAACAAATTATCAAACATGCAAACTTTATGCGTAATAATCCAACACTAACATTACGTCTAGAAGGTCATGCAGATGAACGCGGTACACGTGAATATAACTTAGCACTAGGTGAAAATCGTGCTTTGAATGTTAAAGAAGTATTAAGCCTGTATGATCTTTCTTCAAGAATTAAAGTTATTAGTTTTGGTGAAGAAAAGCCCATGATTCAACAACACGATGAAGGTGCATGGCAGAAAAATAGGCGTGTTGAGTTTATTTATCAATAAAGTTTCATGTATTATCTTGGTTTATTCATTTTTTTAAGTATTTTTATATTACAGTCTGCTTATTCAGGTATTAATACAGAAAAAGTAGTTATAGATCATAATCAAAAAATTAAGAGTTTGCTGTTTAAAAATAAAATTTTAGTAGGTAAAATTGAGTTGTTAGAACAACAACAGGAAGTAAGTGCTGGAAAAATTAAAGAGTTGTTTAACTTAATTACTTATCAAAAATCCAGTGGTATAATTAAAGAAACTTCGTTTAAAACGATAGGGTATGATAAAAAAGCCAAACGTGTTTATACGCAGGCTCGTAGTTTGCTAATAACAGAGCAATATGACCAAGCTATTAAGTTATTTAAGCAATATTTAGCAGATTATTCTAATAGTGGTTACACTTCAGATGTGTACTACTGGTTAGCTAAATCTTATTTGGCTAAAGAAGATTTTCATAATGCTAAAAATACTTTTATTGTATTTCAACAACAAAACCCATTGCATTATAAATTTTCAAACTCTTTATTTGAATTGGCTAAAGTATATATAAAACTCAATAAACAAGACAAAGCACGTGGTTTATTAAGTACAATGCTGGTGAAATTTCCTTCACATAAAGCAATTAATAGAGCCAAGCAACTACTTAGTAAAATCATCATAAAATCAAAGATTAATAATTAACTATAAATTAAAGTGAAGGTTATATCTATTCCTGATATTGATTTAGATGCGTTATCTTACGCTAATCCTACACGTTATCCATTTTTATTAGAAAGTGTTAATCATAATTCTATTAATCGTTTTTCGATTTTGTTTGCACATCCTGGTAAAAAAATTGTATTGAATGACTTAGAAGAGTTTGATTTTTTAGACAAACTCACCGCTAGTATAGATGCACTACTTATTTATAGTGATTTGCCTTTTACTGGAGGGTGGTTTGTATATCTCTCTTATGAATTAATTGGGCAAATAGAACCTACTTTAAAACAAATAATGCATACAAGCAATCAACCTATTGCTATAGCTGTGCAAATTCCAACAGCTATTATTATTGATCACACAAACCATCAGACCTATCTATTAGACCAATTTGATAGTAAGTATAGAATAGATCAAGTATTAGCAGATATCAAACAATTAAAGTTAATACCTGATTGTAAATTAACAGGTACTTTATATACTGAAGAAGAAGCTAAGTTTTTATCAGGTGTGGCAAAGAATCGTGAATACATTAAAGCAGGGGATGTTTTTCAAGTAAATCTTTCAAGACAATGGCAATACCAGTTAACTAATGATATTACTCCAACTCAAATTTACCAAGCACTGAAAAAAACCAACCCTGCCCCATTTTCCGCACTGGTACAATTACAAACGTTTAGTATTATTTCTTCTTCCCCCGAGCGCCTATTTAGCGTGGATGGTAATGTCATACAAAGCAGACCTATTGCAGGTACCTACCCACGCGGTATAGGTAGTGAAGATAAGCGTCTAAAACAACAACTCATCAACCACCCTAAAGAACGAGCAGAACATATTATGCTACTTGATTTAGAGCGTAATGATTTGGGTAAGGTGTGTGAATACGGAAGTATCAAAATTGATGAAATTATGAGTTTGGAAAGCTATCCATTTGTACATCATATCGTTTCAAATATCAAAGGAAAAATTAAACTAAATACTACTATTAAACACTTAATTAGTGCATTATTCCCAGGTGGGACTATTACTGGTTGCCCTAAAATCCGTTGTATGCAAATTATTCAAGAACTTGAACAAACTCCACGTCAATCCTATACAGGATCGTTAGGTTATGTCAGCAGTAACGGAAAAATGGATTTTAACATTCTTATTCGTACTATTAGCAAACAAAACAATCTGCTAACTTTAAGGACAGGATCTGGCATTGTGTTTGACTCTATTGCTAAACAAGAGTTGCAGGAAACTAAACACAAAGCTAAGGGTATGCTTCAAATTTTTGTATAATATATATAGGATGTTGATTAACATATCATTTTAATGCAAAACATACTATATACATTCAAAAGAATAAAAATTTATTAACTTTGATAAGTTGAGTAATTTGCTATAAGTTTTATAACTTGTATTCAATAATACATTGATGATCATTTGTATCATTATTTTAATAGTGTTATTTCTTTAAATGGCTATTAAGGCTGAAACTTAGAAGTCATAGGGTAGCGACGTTCTTTACCAAAAGCATTTAGGCTGATTTTAGGCCCTGGCGCACTTTGTCTTCGCTTGTATTCATTGTTAAGCACCATTTGTGTAATATATTTAACAGTTTGTTCGTTAAAACCTTGCTTAATGATATGTTTAACTGAATATTTTTGTTCTATAAATAGTGCTAATATTGTATCCAGTTCGTTATAAGATGGTAAGGAGTCTTGATCAACTTGGTTAGGTGCGAGTTCAGCAGATGGTTCTCTATCGATAACGCGTTCCGGGATGATAGCTGATATGGTGTTTCTATATTTAGCTAATTGGTAAACTAAAGTCTTGTTAACATCTTTAAGAGGAGCGAAACCACCTGACATATCGCCATATAGAGTGGTGTAGCCAACTGCTATTTCAGATTTATTACTTGTGGTAAGTACGATTTTTCCTAATTTATTAGAGATTGCCATTAGTAGTGTACCCCGTATACGTGCTTGTATATTTTCCTCAGTAGCATCGGTTTCCATCCCGATAAATAGCGTATTGAGTTGTGTGTTAAAACTGTCTACTATGATATGAATGTTGATTTCATGGTAATCAACATTCATTGTTGTTGCCTGAATTTTAGCATCTTCAAGGCTTATGTTTGAGGTATATTTATAAGGCATCATAATAGCTTTAATATGTTCAGCGCCTATGGCATCAGCAGCAATAGCAAGGGTAAGTGCAGAATCAATACCACCAGATAAACCAATTACTACGCCATCAAAAACATCATTTTTTTCAATGTAATCTTTGGTAGCAAGCACCAAGGCATCATAAATAGTTTTCTCAATAGAGTCAGTGTCAAATAATGTAATAGGGGAGGTAAAACTAACGCTTTGAACTACTTCTTTAAATAAGGGTAATTGCAAAGTGATATTGGCATTTGAATTCATTGCAAAAGATGCACCATCAAATACTAACTCATCTTGAGCACCAACCATATTAACATAAATAAAATTAGTTTTAGTCTCTAAGACACGTTTTTTAATTTGTTCAATGCGTTGTGAGTGTTTGCCAATCTGGAATGGAGAGGCATTAATACTAATTATGATTTGTACACCTTGATTAGCTGAGATAGAGATAATATCCGATGTCCAAGCATCTTCACAGATAACTAGGCTAATTTTTTTTCCTTGACATTCAAAAATAAAAGGCTTATTACCTGATTTAAAATAACGTTTTTCATCAAATACACCATAATTTGGGAGATTCTGTTTATGATAAAAGTACACTTGTGAATTTTGAATAAGATAGGCACTGTTGTATAAAATATGGTTTTTCTTGTATGGTGCTCCAAATATAATAGAAATATTATTAGAGATGGTTTGGCTGATTAAAGTTACTTTATCTTGGACTTGTTGAATAAACCCTTCATGTAGCAGTAAATCTTCAGGAGGGTAGCCAATCAGCGATAATTCTGGAAAAACTAATAAGTCACAACCACGAATATATGCTTCTTGTGTTAATTTAATAATTTTTTGAGTATTTCCATTTAAATCACCAACAATAGGATTAATTTGCGCAATATCAATTTTGATAGATCTTGAGTTATTTGTAAGTTTTTCTAGTTGATTTTGACAAAATATGGACTTTGATTTACTATCAGTAAACTTTGTTTGTTCAAGTTTAGTATGGGTGTCGACTTTTGCAGGGATAATTTTTAAAATATTATCAAATAGCCAAGCGTGGGTTTCATAAAGGGTATCTTTTCCTGATTTATATTTACTTAAATTAGTTTGATTAATTGAATATTCTTGTGAGATTTTATAGTCTGAAAGGTTAGTCTTTTTACGTACTGTATTCAAGTAATATTTAGTTCTATTTGTCATTATTTATGTCTTAATTTTAAATGTAATTTAACACCTATTATAGTTAATTTTTACTACTCTTATTTGGCAAATAAATTAGTTAAAATATACTAAATATATTATATAAATTATTGATTTATAATTATTTTTTAAATTTTAAAAAGAAAAAAAGATTAATGGTATTATGCTATAATTTTAATCTTATGCAATAGGCATTAATCAATTCTAGTAATAAAAAATATACAAAAATTTGATAAAAATTAAAATGTAACAGTATGTTACAAAATTTTGCTAAATAGCAAGAAGTTTTTTTTAAGTAAAACCTTAACATAATAATAATTTAGATATGCTTAATATCTAAAAAAGGGCTAAGTTTAAACCAAAGTCAAAAATTTTAAAACAATGTAAAGCTGAAAATACCTCTGATGAAAATTTTAAAGAGAATACATAAAATAAGATTTAAAAAAAATATTTTAAATCCATTCTTTGGATATGAATTTTCCAACTAACTATTTTAGAAAAACCAAAAATACAAACTTCATTAAACGGTTTATTAATGTAAATAGAATGTAAATATAAATTTTACAAGACTGTATGGAAAGTGAAAGAGTAATAAAATTTACTTTTAAATGTATATAAAATTGTTTCAAAATGAAAATAGGTATTCTACTAACTAATATTGGTACACCTGATGCCCCTACAAAAGCATCTTTAAGGCGATATTTATCTGAATTCTTATCAGATTCTAGAGTGGTTAGCTTTCCTATTAAATTTAAATTCCTATGGTGGCTAGTATTAAATGTTATTATTCTTAATACAAGACCTAAAAAATCAGCCCAAAATTATGCCAAAATTTGGGATAGAATTGGTATTGGTTCTCCATTATTAAGCATTACTAAGTTACAATTACAAGGCGTTAAAAAAACATTGCTTGAGCGACATAAAAATTTAGTATTTGAGATGGGTATGCGTTATGGAAACCCTTCTATTTCATCAGTGTTGAATAAGTTACGTAATCAAGATTGTGAAAAAATCATTGTTTTGCCGCTTTATCCTCAATACTCGAACACAACAACACTCTCAACATTAGATGTTATTAATCAAGTACTGAATGATTCTTGGGCTAAAAAGCCAGAAATAATCTTTATTGAATACTATTGTTACAATGATGATTATATTCAAACACTTGCTAATACGGTATTAGAACATCAAATTAAACATGGAAAGCCGAATAAATTGATAATTTCATTTCATGGTATTCCTCAACGATATATTGATAATGGTGATATATATTATGATCATTGTGTTGATACAGCTAAATTACTCGCTAAAAAGCTAGATTTGAATAAAAGCGATTATTTGTTTAGCTTTCAATCTATTTTTGGTCGAGAACCTTGGACTAAGCCACAGACTAAAGAAAGATTAAAAACATTAGCTTGTGATGGTGTTAAACATATTCAAGTAATTTGTCCAGGATTTTCAGCTGATTGCTTAGAGACTTTAGAAGAAATTGAGTGTGAAAATAGAAATTATTTTATTCAATCTGGGGGTCGCCATTTTAGTTACATTCCTGCATTAAACGATAGGGATGATCATATTGAGATGCTTTCTAATTTGATCTCTAATCATTTATAGTATGTTAAATTATTTTTATCCATATATAAATTTTAAAATACGCTATATTTATATTAAAATAAATATAGCGTATTTTACGAGCATTATTATGTAGTGTTTCCTACTAGGAGTATCAATGAATCAAGATATTAAAGTCACTAAGCGTAATGGACAACAAGAGTCTATTGATATGGAAAAGATTCATCGTGTTGTACATTGGGCTTCACAAGACTTAAATGGCGTTAGTGTTAGCCAAGTTGAAATCAATGCACAGTTGGCGTTTTTTGACGGTATTAAAACGGAAGATATTCATGAAACAATTATTAAATCAGCAGCAGATTTAATTTCAACAAACATACCAGATTATCAATATTTAGCGGCACGTTTATCCATTTTTCATTTACGTAAAAAAGCGTTTAAATCCTTTACCCCGCCCCCATTTTTTGAGCACATTAAAACTCTCACAGAGTTAGGTATTTATGACAAAGATATTCTTAATAAATATCTCAAAGAGGAAATTGAAATATTAGGCTCTTATATTGATCATTGGCGTGATATGAGTTTTTCCTACGTCGCTGTTAAACAGCTGGAAGGCAAATACTTAGTTCAAAATCGTGTCACTGGTGAAATTTACGAATCTCCACAATTTCTTTATATGTTAGTGGGTATGTGCTTATTTCAAGAATATGAAGTGAATAAACGCATGAACATTGTGAAGTCCTTTTATGATGCAGTAAGTTTGTTTAAAATCTCCCTTCCTACACCTATTATGGCTGGGGTTAGAACACCTACACGCCAATTTTCATCTTGTGTATTAATTGAAACAGATGATGATTTAGATTCTATTAGCGCCACTGCTGGGGTTATTGTTAAATATATATCTCAGCGTGCTGGAATCGGCATTAATGGTGGTAAAATTCGTGCAATTGGTAGCCCTATTCGCGGTGGTGAGGCAACACATACAGGTTGTATTCCTTTTTATAAACATTTCCATACCGCTGTTAAATCTTGTTCACAGGGTGGCGTACGGGGTGGTGCAGCTACTTTATTCTACCCTTTGTGGCATTTAGAAGTTGAAAATTTATTAGTTCTTAAAAACAACACAGGAACGGATGAAAATCGTATTCGTCATTTAGATTATGGCGTGCAGTTTAACGGCTTAATGTATCAACGTTTTTTAAAAGATGATAATATTACTTTATTTTCACCACATGATACCCCTGATTTGTATGATGCCTTTTTTGCTGACCAAGAAGAATTTAAACGTTTATATAAGAAATATGAACAAAATACTTTAATTAGAAAACACACTATTAAAGCCAGAGAATTATTTTCTAAGTTTATACAAGAACGTGCTAATACAGGCCGTATTTATTTACAAAATGTTGATCATTGCAATACCCATAGTGCATTTAATGCCAAACAAGCACCTATTAAACAATCCAATCTTTGCATGGAAATTACTTTACCAACTAAACCATTATATTCAGTTCAGGATGAACAAGGAGAAATAGCTCTTTGTACATTATCAGCAGTTAACCTTGGTGCATTAGATTCTTTAGATGAGTTAGAAACGTTAACTAATATTATTGTACGCTCATTGGATTGCTTGCTTGATTATCAAGATTACCCAATTAAAGCAGCTGAACTTACTAGTAAAAACCGTCGAACACTCGGTATTGGCGTAACTAATCTTGCTTATTATTTAGCCAAAAATGGTGCGAAATATTCTGATGGATCAGGTAATCAACTCATTCATAAAACCTTTGAGGCATTACAGTATTATTCATTAAAGGCTTCAAATACGTTAGCAAAAGAATTGGGCGCTTGTCCATTATTTTCTCAAACCCAATATTCACAAGGTATTATGCCTATTGATTCTTATAAAAAAGATATTGATGCGTTTTGTGATTGCAAATTAGAATTTGATTGGGATACACTACGTCAGGATATTATATCTACAGGTCTTAGAAACTCAACTTTAACAGCACTCATGCCATGTGAAAGCTCGTCACAAATCTCTAATTCAACTAATGGGATTGAACCACCTAGAGGGTTTGTATCTATTAAACAGTCTAAAGATGGTATCTTAAAACAAATTGTACCTGATTATGAATTATTAAAAAACCAGTATGAGCTACTCTGGGATATTAAAGATAATGAAGGTTATCTACAACTTTGTGGGATTATGCAAAAATTTGTAGATCAATCTATTTCTACTAACACACATTACGACCCTTCACAGTTTGAAGGTAATAGAGTGCCAATAAAATTGTTTTTAATGGATTTGTTGAAAGCATATAAATATGGTATTAAAACGCTTTATTATCATACAACTCGTGATGTTGGTAGCAAAGACATGTCGGAAAAAGGAAATGATAACAACTGTACAGACGGTATTTGTAAACTATAAAAGGAGTTTTTTAGTATGTCATATAGTATTTTTACCAAAAAAATAAGCAATACACTAATTGAGCCGATGTTTTTTGGGAATACAGTTAATGTAGCACGTTTTGATAAGCAAAAATTTGAAATATTTGAAAAGCTCACTGAAAAACAGCTTTCTTTTTTTTGGCGTCCAGAAGAGATTGATGTTTCTAAAGATAAAATAGATTTTGCTAAATTATTACCCAATGAAAAACATATTTTTATTTCTAATCTGCAATACCAAATCTTGCTAGATTCAGTACAAAGTCGCTCTCCTAATATTGCTTTTTTGCCGATTGTATCATTGCCAGAGTTAGAAAATTGGATTGAAACTTGGTCATTTTCTGAAACTATCCATTCACGCTCTTATACGCATATTATTCGTGCTATTGTTAATGAACCAGGTATAGTATTTGATAATATTATGAAAATAGATAAAATTATTCAGCGTGCTGAGAGTGTGTCTAAACACTACAATGAGTTAATTAAATATACTCAGGCTTATTTATTACACGGTATAGGTAAGTTTAAAGTTCAAGATAAAGAGATATTAATTAACTTGTATTGTTTAAAAAAACAACTTTACCTTACTATTGTGTCAGTTAATATTCTTGAGGCAGTACAATTCTATGTTAGTTTTGCTTGTTCTTTTGCTTTCGCCGAGAGAAAGGTTATGGAGGGTAATGCTAAAATTATTAGAATGATTGCTCGTGATGAGGCTCTCCACTTAACAGGTACTCAACATATACTAAATTTGATGAGTGAGGGCAAGGATGATCCTGATATGAAAAAAATAGCAAAAGAGTGTGAAAAAGAAGTAATTACCATGTTCAAAGAAACTTGTGAACAAGAAAAAGATTGGGCAGAATACTTATTCCGTGATGGTTCTATGATAGGTTTAAATGCAAAGATGCTAAAACAATATTTAGAATATATTACCAACGTACGTATGAAGGCTCTAAATTTAAGTCCTGTATTTGATGAATGTATCAATCCTTTACCTTGGATTAACCATTGGTTAGACTCTGATAACGTTCAAGTTGCGCCCCAAGAAACTGAAATTACCTCTTATTTAGTCAGCGCTATTGATAATACCTTGGATGAACAAGACTTTGATTTTAATAGTTTTAAATTATAGCTGATTAAATGTTTAGGATAGAAATCGATAACATTAATGGTAAAACCAAATCATTATATACTTATGGAGATCACTCCATTCTTATTGAACTTGAACAACAGAATGTACTCATTAATCATTCTTGTCGTCAAGGACATTGTGGTAGCTGTATATTGCAACTATTATCTGGTGACGTAATCCATCAGGATTCTATAATGCCATTATCACAAGGAGAAATTTTAGCTTGTAGAGCAACGCCTATTACGGATATCAAAATTTCTTCAAGAAATTGAATGATTATTATTAGTGTTGTAGTACATTTATGAATTAAAAACCAAAAAATAGATTCTATAAATCTATTTTTATGTTCCTGTATATACATACTTATAACATTACTATCAAATAGTCTTACGTCCTGCTTCTATTCTAGTAAATAATCAATATAATATACTACTTTTATTCTAATAAGTTTTCTTGATTATTTATTAAGTATAACATTATGAATGTTGTATTCTTTCTCTAATTTTTTATATAATTGTTCTGGCATTAAATCTGGATATTTTTCCATTATACGAAAGGCGACAACGTTGTCTTCCTCTACGCCCCAAAACTTAATATAAGTGCCTTCCTTATAACCATGTTTCTGTCTAAAGATATTAAGTTGATTTTTGACAAGATAGAGTTTATAGAGTTCTGATATATCCATACTCATTGTTGTTAACGCTTTAAAAAAAAGCCCTGTTATTTCATATAAAGCATTTTGTGATTTATTTACATTAGCACTACTTGCTACGGCTACTAGTTTTTCTAAAATTTCTATCACAAGTTCTGGATTTACTTCCCTTTCTGGTTTTATATTTTCATAATTATGAGCAAATTGAGTATCACCAAAATGAATAGCTTCAGACATAATAAAATGCCAAATATCAACTAACTCAACTTTAGAATTATCTAAATCATGCTCCTTTTTAATATCTTTCCAGTGTTTCCAATTAAACGAATTAATTGCCTCAGTAGCTTCCATATAAATACAACGTAACCAAGAAATATAACGCCCGTCTTTTGTTATACCATCAGTCCACTGTACACCATTAGTATTGTTATTTAACTGCTTTTGTAATTCAAACATTTGCTTAATTTTACTCATTGATAAACCCTTACAATAATATTAAAAATTATCAAGGATTATAATGCAATGATTTGGTAAATTAAAAATTAATTAATTTTGACTTATGAGAATTTTTAACTTCTAATTTTGATCTTGATCTTACGTATATTATAAATAATATTTCATATGATAGGGGGCGTGTTATGATACAAGTTCAAAAATTGAATCTTTGTTAATAAAGTGCATTTAAAGTATATTTAAACAAATACAAAAGTTCAATAACGTGTAATGATTATTCAAAGTACTTGATTTAACTTTATTGTGTATTAAAAACTTTACAAAATAGTTCAGCTGTTTTTTGTGTATCATATAGTGCAGAATGCGCATAAGTATCATCCCACTCAATATTAGCCTTACGTATGGCTTTAGCCAATACCGTTTCACCATAGCATAAGGCTGATAAACTAACCGTATCTAAGGTTGAAAATTGATGAAAAGGGCTTTTAAGTTTACATCTATTAGTTGCAGCACGTAAAAAACCTAAATCAAAGAAGGCATTATGTCCCACTAAAATAGCACGAGTACAGTCTTTTTGTTTGAGTTCTGTATATATCTTGGTATAAATTTGCTTAATAGCATCAGCTTCTTTAACTGCCATTCTAAATGGATTATCAACATCAATACTATTAAATTTTATCGCACTAGGTTCTAATATGCTTCCTTTAAATGGTTCAATGTGAAAATGTTGTGGCTTTTTTGGGTATAAATTATTCATTCTATCAATGCCAATTATAATGGTGCAAATTTCCAATATTGCATCAGTTTTATCGTTAAAACCACCTGTTTCAATGTCAATAACTACTGGTAAATAACCACGAATTCTATCTTTAATTAACATTTTTAAAAAAAATTGATGAATTACGTTCTTGATTAAATAAAGCTTGATGTTTTTGGGGTAAATTAATAATGCTCATTTGGATAAAACCATGTTTAATAAACCAATCTGTGCTATGTTTAGTTAATGCAAAAACCTTGGAAAATTTTTTAGCTTTTGCTTTAAACATAATTTTTTCAAGTAACTTTAAAGATAACCCTGTTTTTTGTACTTTTTTAGATACTGCTAATGAGTAAATTTCTCCCATATTGTCCTCTTTACAATCTTTAAGTCCTGCACAAGCAATCAATTGATTGTTGTCTGTCAAATAAACAAAATCTCCAATATTTTCATTAATTTGTGCCTCAGTTCTAATCAATATTTTACCTTCCTCAGAAAAAGGTCTAACTAGAGTTAGAATTTGTTCGGCTTTAATCAAGCTAAATGGTTAAAATGTTTACTAAAATATCAATTTTAGTCTAAAATTTAATCTTTATTTTTGGATATAAAAAATTATGTGCATCCCAAGAAAATATTCCTCACAAGTTGTTGATGGATTTGAACGCGCACCAAGTCGTGCTATGCTTTATCCTATTGGTTTTAAAAAGGAGGATTTTAGCAAACCCCAGGTTGGTATAGCAAGTACTTGGTCAATGGTAACACCATGTAATATGCATATTAATAAATTGGCTGACAAAGCAGAAAAAGGGATAAACAACGCAGGTGGTAAAGGTGTTATTTTTAACACCATTACCATATCAGATGGTATTTCTATGGGCTCTGAAGGTATGAAATATTCTTTAGTATCACGTGAAGTCATTGCCGATTCAATTGAAACAGTTGTTGGTTGTCAAGGATTTGATGGTGTGGTTGCTATTGGCGGTTGTGATAAAAATATGCCTGGTTGTATTATTGGCTTAGCACGTCTTAACCGCCCCAGTATTTTTGTTTATGGCGGTACTATTCAACCGGGTAAAAATCATACAGATGTGGTTAGTGTTTTCGAAGCGGTTGGCCAATTTTCTAACCATGAAATTGATGAAATTGAGCTAGAAAATATTGAAAAAACTGCCATTACTGGTCCAGGTTCTTGTGGCGGTATGTACACTGCTAATACTATGGCATCAGCAATTGAAGCGTTAGGTATGAGTTTACCCAATTCCAGTGCACAAAATGCTATATCAGATGATAAAAATGATGATTGTATCCAAGCTGGAGAAGCTGTTCTTGTTTTATTAAATAAAGATATTAAACCACGTGATATAATGACTATGAAAGCATTCGAAAACGCTATCACTGTAATTATTGCACTAGGGGGCTCAACCAATGCTGTATTGCATTTAATTGCCATGGCAAATGCCGCTGAAGTTAATCTTAAAATTGATGACTTTACTCGCATTGGTAAAAAAGTACCTGTTATTGCTGATCTTAAACCATCAGGTAAATATATGATGAGTGAATTAGTTGAAATTGGTGGTACATTACCACTAATGAAAATGCTACTTGATGCAGGACTGTTACATGGGGATTGTATAACAGTAACAGGAAAAACTTTAGCTAAAAATTTAGAAAATGTTAAATCGTATTCTGATTCCCAAGAAATTATTAGAACATTAGATAATCCAATAAAGAAAGATTCACATCTTAGAATTTTACGAGGTAACCTTGCAATTGATGGTGCTGTGGCAAAAATTACTGGTAAAGAAGGTTCAAGTTTCAAAGGTACAGCTAAATGTTTTTCTCATGAAGAAGGAGCTCTTAAGGCTATTTTAAATGACCAAATAAAAGCAGGTAATGTTATCGTTATTCGTTACGAAGGTCCTGTTGGTGGTCCTGGTATGCGTGAAATGCTTGCTCCTACTTCTGCAATTATGGGAAAAGGATTAGGTGGTAAAATTGCACTTATTACTGATGGGCGCTTTTCTGGCGGTACACATGGTTTTGTAGTCGGTCATATCACTCCTGAAGCCTTTAAAGGTGGAGTGCTAGCAGTGGTTGAAGATGGCGATGAAATTATGATTGATGCAAAAAATAATGTTTTAGAACTATTAGTTGATCAAGCTATTATTGATAAACGCTTATCCAAATGGACGCAACCTAAACCAAACTATACTAAAGGTGTATTAGCAAAATTTTCAAAATTAGTCAAATCTGCTTCTGAAGGTGCAGTTACTGATTAACTAATACTTATTTATCTTTAATGTTATTAATGAATAAATAAATATTTTATAGAAATTTTAGTATTATTCTCTTATTCTATAGGAGAAAACATTATTTGTCTATTATCAAGATTAACAGAGGTAACTTGGATTTTGATAGTACTTCCTAATTGATAAACTTTACCAGTAAGTTCTCCTTTGAGTTGCTGGTTAATGTTATCGAAAACATAATAATCATCTTTCATGTCACACAAAGGAATCATACCTTCGACAAAGATATCAGTAAGTTCAATGAAAATGCCAAAACTAGCAATACCAGAAATAACACCATTAAATCGATCTCCTATCTTATCAAGCATATATTCACATTTTAACCACTGTTCAACATCACGTGAAGCATCATCTGCACGACGTTCAGTCATAGATAGATGTGCACCAAATTCAAACATTTTTTTACTTGGTTTCTTACCTTTTTTGCCTAAAACACGTTTAATAGCGCGATGTACTAGAAGATCAGGGTAACGTCTAATTGGTGATGTAAAGTGGGTGTAGTCTTCAAATGCTAAGCCAAAGTGACCTTCATTGGTAGGGGTGTAAACAGCTTGTTTCATTGTGCGCAACACAATGGTTTTGATTATATTTTCATCATTTCTACCTTTAGAATCTTCAAGAACTTTAGCAAAATCTTTAGATTCTGGTTGTATGCCACCTTCAAGTGTTAAGCCAATAGCAGTTAAAAATTGACGAGTAACCTCTACTTTTTCAGCTGTAGGTTTTGGATGAATCCGATATAAAAAATCTTCATTATGATGATTTAAAAATTTTGCACTTGCTTGATTAGCCATTAGCATACATTCTTCAATCAGTTTATGGGCATCGTTACGAGAACGATCAACAATATTAGAAATTTTACCATTATTTTTAAATAAAATTTGTGATTCAATACGATCAAAATCCATTACTCCACGTTTAATCCTGGAAGTTCTAAGTGATTTGTATAAGTTATATAATGCGTTTAAATTGTTCATTACTGGTGCATAGTACTGGGTTAAATTAGTATCATGATGCTTTAAAATTTGATTAACTTTAGTGTACGTTAATCGAGCATGTGAGAACATAATAGCAGGATAAAACTTATAATCTAATAGGTTGCCATGAGTATCAATATTCATCTCACAAGTCATACATAATCGTTCAACACCAGGATTGATCGAACATAAGCCATTTGATAAAATTTCAGGTAACATTGGCACAACACGGCGTGGAAAATATACCGAATTACCACGATCAAAAGCGTCTTTATCTAAATCTGATCCTTCTTTTACATAATGTGATACATCAGCAATAGCGACAATTAGTTTCCAACCTTTTCTAGTGACTTGTGCATACACAGCATCGTCAAAATCACGAGAATCTTCACCATCAATGGTAACTAGCTTCATTTTAGTGATATCAATTCGACCTTTTTTATCAGAATCAGTAACTACAATTGGTAATTTAGAGGTTTGTTCAAATGCTCCTAGTGAAAAATCAACAGGAATACTATTTCGATAAAGAGCAGAATCTGTCTCGATTCCTTCATCCATGTAGACACCCAAGATTTGAATAATTTCACCTATTGCTAGGCTTTTCAAAGTTGGGGATCTAGTAATTTTAACAATTACAATTTGTTTATCTTGGTGTTCTTTATTAATATTAAAAATACTAATATTATTCTTAATACGTTTATCATCAACTACAACATAAGCACATTTTTTTTCAAGATGTAAACGTCCCACTACAGTTTTAATGCTTTTGATAACTTTGATAATTTGTGCATCACCACGTTGATTAAGTAATCGTGCTTGTACTTTATCACCATGAAAGACTAATTGCATTTGTTTTAATGAGAGTCTTAAGTCTTTACCACCTTTGTCTAACGTAATAAAACCAAAACCTTTAGGATTGGCAATCACCCTTCCAGTTATCACACCATTTTTAGCACTAAATTTATGGTACATACCATGTTGATCGAAATTAAGCTGTTGATCACGAACCATAGCTGTAAGACGGTGCGATAGAGGTTTTTTTTGGCGATAATCAATAGTTAATAAATCATATAATTCATGTAGTGTACGTGATTTTTTTTCAAAAAAACTAAGGATATATTTTCTTGAAGGAATTGAGTTGTCATACTTTTTTGACTCTCTTTTATAATGAGGATCTGACATTAATTACTCGAATGGATGTTTTAAAATTAGAGTTTGTGTTCTATCTGGACCGGTGGATAAGATATCAACCGGAAGATTAGCTAACTGCTCAATTTTATGTATGTAGTTTTGTGCTTCAATAGGTAAAGAATTAAATGAATTAGTACCAATGGTTGAAGTCTTCCAACCAGGCATTT
Source organism: Candidatus Vesicomyidisocius sp. Agig_15_S12 (assembly GCA_021730225.1). GTDB lineage: Bacteria > Pseudomonadota > Gammaproteobacteria > PS1 > Pseudothioglobaceae > Ruthia. The sequence goes on along the minus strand of CP072532.1, from coordinate 460,139 downwards.
CAATATAAACTGGTTCTGCATCTGTATATCCTTTGGTATCATATGGCGGTATTGTAATTTCTTTTCCATTTAATTTATAAGCAATACAAATTTTAACACTTATTAATGAATCTAAAACATCAAGCTTTGTAAGACAAATACCAGTAACAGCATTTACATTAAATGAACGTTTCAATGTAACCATATCCAGCCAACCACAACGACGTTGACGACCTGTAGTTGCACCAAATTCATGCCCAACTGTACCTAATACTTTACCAATTGCATCACCTTTATTAGTAGAAACATTATAAATTAGCTCAGTCGGAAATGGACCACTACCTACTCGTGTTGTATAAGCTTTAACAATCCCTAGTACATAATTAATATCTGTTACCCCAACACCTGAACCAGTAACTGCACCACCAGAAGTTGTATTTGAAGAAGTAACAAATGGATAAGTACCTTGATCAATGTCTAATAATGCACCTTGTGCGCCTTCAAATAGTATATTTTCATCATTAGCAATATGCTGATGAATTTTTTCTGTTACATCAATAATCATATGCTTAATTTTTTTTGCTTGAGATAGAGTTTCATATAAAATAGCTTGATAATTAACAGAATCTGTACCATAATAGTTGGTCAGTAAAAAGTTATGGTACTCTACCACTTCTTTAAGTTTTGAGGCAAATAGGATTGGATTCAATAAATCTCCTACACGCAAGCCACGACGAGCAACTTTATCCTCATAAGCAGGGCCAATACCATTACCTGTTGTGCCAATAGCATCCTTACCACACTTTGCTTCTCGAGCATTATCAAGAGCAATGTGATATGGAAAGATCAAGGGGCAACCTGGGCTAATCTTTAAACGCTCTGTTACATTAACATTAGTATCTTTTAACTCCTCTATTTCTTTTAATAAAGCAGATATTGATAATACTACACCATGGGCAATTAAGCATTCAACATGGTCGTGTAAGATACCTGAAGGAATAAGATGTAGTACAGTTGTTTGGTTATCAATGACCAAGGTATGACCTGCGTTATGACCACCTTGGAAACGCACCACGCTTACTGCTCTATCTGTAATTAAATCAACTATCTTACCTTTACCTTCATCACCCCACTGGGTACCAATAATCACTACATTTTTTGACATATTATTTCCTAACTATTTAATATTTTTTAAAAATGACTTTGAGATAAGAATTTCAAATCAAACGAAAAGCCAGTAGCTGCCCTTGATTTTCCAAAAGACTTACCAATATCGTTATAACGACCACCTTGCGCTAAAGCTTTAGAATAATTTTTATTATAAGCTGAAAACACAACCCCTGTATGGTATTCATAGGCCTGTAATTCGCTAAGATCAAAAATAGCTTTAATACCCTTTTCAAGAAGCTGTTTGTCAATGATAATTAAATCTTCAATAGCTATTCTAGCTTGTTCAAAATGGCCAAATATTATCAACGCCTTATCTAGAATATCAGAACCTCCCTCTAGTTTTATCAAATGAATAAATAAATCAGCATTTTTAAGCGTGTTATTATTTAAGAATACAGCTAAATCTGGTGTTGATCGACGTGAGAAAATAGCTCTCAAATGTGCTACTTCTTGTATTGATATATTCTCTTGTTCTGTTAAAGAATCAAAAATAGCAACATTACCCAAGATAAGTATGACTGAATCAATTGATAATAGCTTTAAGCTTTCTAACATTAATTCGATTACCTCAACATCAGATTCAGTTGCATTTGAACCATAAAGCTCAGCTCCTGCCTGAATAGGAGAGCGTGATGCGTAAAAATCATCTGCTTTAGTTTTTAAAATTGAATTAATATAACAATATTTTTCAATCGAATCGCTACCACGTTTAGCATCAATACGCGCAATTTGCGGAGTAATATCAGCATGAACTCCTAACATTTTACCACTATTAGGATCTAAAAACTTAAATGTTCTTTCATCAACAACATCATTAGTTAGTAGAAGTGAATTAACATGTTCAACCATTGGGGGAATAACTAACCCAAACCCTCTATCAGCATATAAATCTAAAAGATGGCGGCGCAAGGACTCAAAAACCAATGCTTGGTTATTAGTAAGCTCCTCTATACTTTCAGGCAATTGCCACACTCCCGTATCTAATTATTTAATTTGTGGATTAAAGTAACGGAAAAATTCCGTATTTGGATTAAGAACTAAAATATTTCCTTGATTGGAAAATGACTTTTTATACGACTCTAATGAACGATAAAAAACGTAAAAATCTGAATTCTTGCTATAGGCTTTTGCGTAGTTATTTGCACTAACAGCATCACCCTCACCTCTAATTTTCTCAGAATCTCGATAAGCATTTGCCAAAATAATAGTACGTTTTTTATCAGCTGCTGCCTTAATTATTTCAGCTTTCTCTGCTCCCTTAGATCTAAATTCTTTAGCTACTCTTTGTCGTTCTGCCTGCATACGACGATAAACTGAATTAGATACCTCTTGTGATAAATCAATTCGTTTAATGCGAACATCAATAATCTTAATACCAAATTGAGCAATGTCCTTTTTCGCAAGTCTGGCAATATTTGCCATAATTTCACTACGTTCACCAGAAACAACGTCAGCAATAGTACGTTTTGAAAATTCACTTTTAAGCCCAGTTTTAATAATTTGAGCTAGGCGATTATTAGTTCTAGCTATGTTACCACCTGTTGATTTATAAAACTGTTCAGCATCTTCAATTCTCCATTTAACATAAGAATCGACAATCACATTCTTTTTCTCGCCTGTTAAAAATCGTTCAGATGGCGCATCTAAAGTTTGAATACGATTGTCAAATTTTACAATGTTATTAACAAATGGCATTTTGAATTTAAGACCTGGAACTTTCTCAACGCTTACAATTTCACCTAAACGTAATTTAATGGCTGTTTGGGTTTCATTAACTGTGTAGACTACTGAACTTAATACTAAAAATAAAACAGCAATTAGTGCTAAACCTATTTTTTGCATTATCTGCCTCCTCTATTTCGGAAAATGTCTCTAACATTACTACTACCTTTATTGTTTTGCTTTATTGATGATTCTTGAATAGTAACCTGTGCATTTGCTTGCTTAGTGTTAATAAGCTTATCAATAGGTAAGTACATTATGTTATTCATTTTAGAATCAACTAAGACTTTACTAGTAGTAGCCAGTACGTTTTCCATAGTTTCTCGATATAAACGCTCTTTAGTAACTTTTGGTGCTTTTTCATACTCAGCTAAAATTTGTTTAAAACGCGAAGTTTCACCTTCTGATTTAGAAACTATTTCAGATTTATAAGCTTTTGACTCCTCAAGCATACGTGCAGCCTTACCACGAGATTTAGGTAAGATGTCATTAGCATAAGTTTGTGCTTCGTTAATTAAGCGTTGCTTATCTTCTCGAGCTTTAACTGCATCAGAAAAAGCAGATTGTACTTGCTCTGGTGGTTGAGCATCTTGCATATTAACTGTAGTTATTAATAAACCAGTTTTGTATTTATCAAGCAAACTTTGAGATTTTATTTTAATATCATCAGCAATACTAGATCGCCCTTCAGTTAAGATATAATCCATAGTATTTTGACCAACAATTTGCCGAATAGCGCTTTCAGAGACGTGACGAAGTGTTGTGTCTGGTTTGACAACATTAAATAAATAATCTTGAACATTATTTATTTTGTATTGAACTGCAAATTTAGCTTCAATCATATTTTCATCTTTAGTTAACATTAAAGATTCAGATGAAACATTACTACCAAAACGTCGATTATTATTAATCATATTACGATAACCAATTTCAGACGTTCTAATTTGTTCAACATTAATTCTATTTAAAGTTTCAATAGGATAAGGAATATGCCAATGAGGCCCTTGAGAAGTTTCTTCTTGAAATGCCCCAAAACGCAGTATAACTCCTTTTTCAGCAGGGGAAATAATATAAATACCTGATAATAACCAAATAAATAAAATTAAAATCAAAATATATTTCAAATTGCCATTTGAAGTTATCTTAGGTGTAATTATATTTGATGATTTCTTACCATTTAAAAAACCACCAAATTTATTTTTCATATCTTTGATTACTTTCTCTAATTCCGGTGGAGTTTGATTATTGCCATTCCAAGGATTTTTATTGTTATTGTCATTCCAAGCCATTTTAATTTATGTGTCCAGATATATAGTTAAAATCTGGAGTTATTTTACCTAAACTAAAGTAAGCTTATGTAACTAATAGGGCAATCTATTATTATGATTATATGATGTTAAAATAACAACATTTGAAAGAATATACAATCATTATGCAAAAACAATCAATTCTTTGTTTATTACTTGCTCTTTTATCTAGCACTATTAGTGCTGGAAGTTTAATACTAGACTGTAAAAATAATGTCTTACTTTTCCCAAAACAAATACTCTTAACTAAAACTAAAGATCTTAATATTCAAGCAAATTATAGTGAAATTTATAAAGATGATAGTTATTTTTTAAAAGGCAATGTTTCACTAAATTCAAGCACTTATTTTCTAGGCGCTGATGAAATTAGTATTAACAAACCTAGCAAAACATCAAAAGCTACTGGCTATGTTAAATTTCAAAACAACGAACTTATGCTAACTGGTGATAAAGCTATGATTAAAAAACAAGGTACAATGATTTATACAACTCTAAATCAAGTAAAATTCTACTATCCAGACTTAAAAATAAATGGTCGTGCACAATTTGTAACTCATGATGGTACCGAACAAATATTCAACTCAGGTAGCTACAGTTTATGCCCACTAGGTAATTCTGATTGGAAAATGAAGGCTGATAAAATCATATTGAATTCAACAACCAATAAAGGTATAGCAAAAAATGTTACGATTGAATTTTTAGGTATAACTATTTTTTATTCCCCTTATCAAGAATGGGTATTGGAAGGTCGTAGTTCTGGATTTCTAGCACCAATATTTGGTAGTTATAATGAATTAGGTGGTAATGGAGGTAGCAACTACCAAGTTAAAATTCCTTATTATTTTAATATTGCTCCTGATCGTGACTTTTTTTTAATTTTGAACCAATTATCAAGTCGCGGTAGTGTATTGGAAGGTAAATATCGTCAACTTATCACTGACAATAATTATTTAGGCAATGGGCGTTCTGAGATTGAATGGCATTATTTATTAAATAAAGATAAAATTACTAGTAGTAAACGTTGGCTGTTAAATTCAAAATTAGACTTATCAATTAACACTAGAACTGATTTAAGTATTGTCACTAATCGAGTATCAGATTCAGATTACTTTAAAGAAATTGCTCATAGTAATACTTCAGATTCAAAATTACGATCTTATGTTAATTTATCCTACAAAAATCAAAAAAAAAATTTAACTATGTCTTTTTTTGTTGAATCAGAACAACTTATTAACAAAGGAAGTGCTTCGTACACGCGTGTACCAGAGTTATCTTTTAACAAAAAATATAAAGGTTTAAACGGACATAACGTTGATTTCTCATTAATTAGTACAAAATTTACGCATAAAAACTCAAATACTACAACCAATAAAACCGGGATTCGGACTTACGCGCAAACAAAATTTAGTCACTTATTAAAAACTAATAACTATTCAATCATCCCAAGTTTGAAATTATCAACAACTAATTATACAATGGATGATGATGTTAATCAAGAACGAAATATTTTTAGTTTTGGCTTTGATTCTAAATTTTTCTTAGAAAGGAAGGTGTTCTTATTTGATACACATTTAACCCAAACTTTAACCCCAAGGTTAGGATACAATTACACACCTAAAAAAGATCAAAGTACATTGCCTAATTTTGATTCGGATGTTAAAAATAATTTATACGAAAGTTTGTTTTCTGGACAAAAATTTACAGGTATCGATAGGATTGCCAACACTAATGATCTTATTTTTGGGCTTGAGTCAGACTTTATTAATGAAGAAACAGGCGGTACCTATTTAAGTTTAAAAATAGCCCAAGCATATCAATTTGATGACATGAGTATGAACAGAAATGGCACTTTTGTTAGCCAAAAAAAATATTCCAATATTGCCATGTCGGCTAATTTAACGATGCGTGATTTTTCTTTTAATAATTTACTACAGTATAATTCACAAACTAACAAAATAAGCAAGCGTAATAGTTCAATTAGTTTTATTATCAATTCTAGAAAGTTTTTAACTTTGGCGCATTATGATGATAATGGCGATAATTCAGTTGAATTATATAGCGCTTATCCATTAACACAGCAAACACATGTGTTTGCTGGTATTAATGGATCTATTAGTAACTCAACTATTAATAAAGAAACCATGGGTATTGCTTATGAATCCTGTTGTTGGGCGGTACGTTTAGCATACTTTAAAAAGTATTTAAATGAAGATAATTATGATTATGTGACTAAATTTGAACTAGTGCTAAAAGGATTAGCCACCACTTCCTCAAATTTATATAAACGTCTAGAGGAAGATATACCTAATTATTCAGTCAATCTTAATGATTTTTAAAATGAACAAAACTTTATTATTAATTTGTGTATTTTCATTTAATATATTTGCTATACCTAATAGTATCATTGCTATTGTTAATGATGATTTGATCACTTTTGACCAGATTAGTATTGATATTAAACCCAACTATACTAAAGCGCAAAAGTTGGATTTAGTTAATCAACAAATAGATTTAATCTTGCAATTACAAAAAATTAAACAATTAAGTATTGTTCCAAAAGAAAATGTGATTAATAGTATGTTAGATAATATTGCTTTAAATAACAATTTGAGCTTAATACAATTGCAATCTTTGCCTCAATTTGATAAGGTTATTAACCATGTAAAACAAAATTTATCATTAGAAGGTCTTAAACATTTTATTATTGAAAATCTTAATATTGAACTTACTGATGTTGAAATAAGTAAGCAATTATCTAAAGTACCTAATCATTTAAACAAGTTAGAGAAGCAAATAAGAATAGTGCAAATCACCATTAACTCTATTGAGCAAGTAGATTCAGATCGTTTGATTAAAAATCGTTTGATTGATTTAAGTGAGAAAATTAATAAAGGTGATTCATTTTCTATTTTAGAAAAAAATTATTCGCAAGATAATTTTTATAAGAATAGCGGTGAATCTAATTGGCTTAATTTATCAAAATTACCGAAAGCTTTTCAACAGAGTTTAAAAGGCCTTTTAGTAGGTGAAATATCACAGCCATTTAAAATAGGACAAGTTTGGAGGATTGTTAAAATTATCGATAAACGCAGTGTTGACAACTATCTAGTTGAACTTAAAACTAAATTAATACGCCAAAAAGAAGACGCTTACTTCTATAATTGGGTTAAAAAAATAAGGAAAGAAGCTTATATTAAGATTTTTGACAATAAGTTATAAATGTTGAAATCAATTATAATTACTGGATTTCACGCTATTCAGGCGCAATTAAAATTTAACCCTAAATATTTAATTAAGATTTTCATACTAAATAAACGACGTGATAAACGTTTAAATACTCTCATCTTTGAGATTAATAATTTTGGTATTAACATTGAACAGTGCACTAAAGTACAACTAGATAAATTAAGTAATTATCAGACTCATCAAGGTATTGCAGCTGAAATATTATTACCTATCCTTCCTAATCAAAGTGAGTTAATTAGTTACGTGTCTAAATTAGATAATGCTAGTTTAATCTTAATACTTGATTCTATTCAAGACCCTAGGAATTTAGGCGCTTGTTTGCGTAGTGCTAATGCAGCTGGGGCTGATTGCGTAGTAATTAATAAAAATGGTTCAGCGTCCATCAGTGCATTAGTACATAAAACTTCTGCAGGTGCGCTTAATCAGATCAAAATTTTCCAAGTAACCAATCTATCGCGTACTATTAAAGCATTACAACAACAAAATATTTGGGTAATTGGTTTAGACAATTCTGCCAATACCCTGATTTATCAAATAGATTTAACCACGCCAAATGCCGTTATTATGGGATCTGAAGGCTTTGGACTTAAAAGATTAACCAAACAATCTTGCGATCAACTAGCTAAAATTCCTATGCAAAGGAAAGTAGAAAGTTTAAACGTTTCTGTTGCTACAGGTATAACACTTTTTGAAATAAATAGACAACGTTTTCTATAGTTTTAGGTATGTAATATTGCAATTATATTTATTTAGTAATGATAAAATTAATTTTTCCTTACTGTCGTTAAAATAGCTAATAGGACATAATACAACATCTACGATAATGACTATTATCAGAGTAATGACTGGGATATATTAGCAAATTAAAACGAATTGTATATTTATAAGCTATTAAATATAAATTAATAATATTTATTTAACTTGTTCTATGATAAACCTATTAATAGTAGTATTTAAAGCCAAATAGCAACTTAGTAAGTATTATTCATCTAGTTTGATCATAATTTCTAACTATTAGGTAATAAATTTACCTTATCAAAATAATATTTATCCACTGCTCCCGTTTTTTACGTTTGAAATATGTCTTTAAATCTAGATTGTGAAATATTTTTTATATTATTAATTTAATTGAATACGATAGTCCCATGGTACATTTTTATTTCCTTTAATGAGCCACATTACTGGATATGTTGGTTCATATTTTGGGAAATTTCCTTTAGCATCAGTAAAATAAATTAACATGCTAGGAGCGATTTCTTGCGTGTCAACATGATCAAATACAGGATTAAAATTAGTACCTTTGCCCCAGCCTACCAATGATACTGGAAATATTAACTCATCCCAAACTTCAAAACGCCATATTAGTTCTTTACTGACTTTTTCATCACAAACAATTAATATAATTGTAGCGCGTATATTATTTTTAATGGCATTAATTTCTATTATAAATTCGTCAATCTCATTTTGAGAAATTGAGCCAGAAATATCAATAGCAACAGTAATATCAATTTGGCTAGATCTAAGTGATGGTAATATAGCATTGCCATCACGACGTGATGGTCTAGCATAGGAAAAATCATCACGTATAAAACTAAACATATATTGTGACAATAAAGATTTCCAAGAAAACTGAGGCTGTAGGAAAAAATTAAATAATTTAATAAATTCACCATTTAATTTTCCTGCTTGTTGTGAAAGTTGTGTGCTTGAAACAAGATTTTTCTGCCACTCACCACTTAATTGTTGAATTTCAGCAGGTGTTAAAGGGCTTGGCTTATTTGCCAAGTAAGAAGAGTTTGAATTATTGTTACTATTGTTTTGCAAATTATCCTTATACAATTCACCATCCTTTAGACTGTCATCATATAAATGTTGATCCATAAGTTTAGTATCAATACTATCATCAATTATTGGGTAAATTTCTTCTGCAATCATACCTTGATATTTATGGAAAATAAGCAGTCCAGGCGGGGGATGAAATCCTTCTTTGACCAAAAGGGGATTAATAGCAAAATCACAAGCTAAATCCCATTTATGTTTAAGACGATTACCTCGACGAGAAAAATGCATTAGTACACAATGTAGGACTTCATGAATAAGAACAAACTTAGTTTGATGATGATCAAGCTGGTTAATAAAATTTGGATTGTAGTAAAAACTTTTAGTATCAGTTGCACTAGTTTTACACCAAGATCCAGCAGCTTTAAGTGGCAATCTAAGCACTAAATTACCTAGAAAAGGTTGGTCAAGAATAAGTTGTGTTCGCGCTTTAGTCAATTTTGCTTTAACTGCTTGTAAATCAAGCTTATTAATATTAATCTCAATCATAATATCTTTATCAAGATCTGTTCCTTGTGATACACACTAAATATCACTATCTTTACAAATTAAATTATCAAATACTAGTCAAACATAACATTAGAAATTGTATTTGCCCAATCAGTAAATTCAGGGATAGTAAAAATATCTTTACCAATGGCTCGTTGCATATCTAATACTAACATAACACCTAGCTCATTTCGAGGAAAGTTTTTAGCAAAATTAAGAATATTACCCCATGCTTTTTTAGCATGATTACTACCTTTAAGACTGGTTGCTCTACCTACTAGTGCTGCACAAATTGCATATTGCAAATCAAGTTTTTTTGGAATTAAAACACTTTCTCCATTAATAATAGCGTCAAGATTAGGAAAATCAGATATGTGTTTAATAAACGTGGTAATTTCAGCTCCTGCTACCTTTCCAACGCAAGCACTAGCAGCTTGCTTAAATAAAAACAAATCAGTACCAAATTTTTTTAAGGCTTTATGTACAAATTCCCAAGTCCTTGGCGATGGAAAGGCAGTTGGATTGTATTTAGAGTTAAAATCAAATAAATATTCAGGGCGATAACGTAAAAATCCAATAATACGTTCATCAATGTTATTCTTATATGCCCATGTCACCCAATCATCCAAATTAACATCCAGTTCGAAATGCGAAAATCGATTTGCCAAAGGGGCAGGCATTGAATAAGTAATACCCCTATCACCTTGACGATTACCTGCAGCAAATATTACCCAACCTTTAGGTACAATATAATCACCTAAACAACGATCAAGAATGAGTTGATAAGCCGCTGCTGATACGGTTGGTGGTGCTGAGGTAATTTCATCAAGAAATAAAATACCTTGCTCGCCATGACGCTTTGAATCGGGCAATAATGAAGGCACTGACCAGTCAACCAAATTGCCGTTTTTAAAAGGTATACCCCGAAGGTCACTAGGCTCCATTTGTGATAAACGAATATCAATGATATTAACTTTGTTATTACTTGCTATTTGAAAGATGATTTGAGACTTGCCAATTCCTGGTGAACCCCATAACATAACAGGTGTATGATGACCTTGCATTACCGATGTTAACTCTTAATTGAGAATTTTACTGACTTGTTCAGGACGCATGAATACTTATAAATTATTTAATATACTTCCATTTTACAGTAATAAAAGATAAAATTACTTGATATGATTACTGTTAATTCTACTTCAAAAACTCTTTTTAATTTTCCTTGTGACTATTCTATTAAAATATTTGGTAAAAATTGTGAAAAGTTTCAGAATACAATTTGCGCTATTGTTGAACATCACACTCATAAATTAAATCCCAATAAAATAACAAAAAAGCACAGTTCTAAAGGTAATTATGTGTCTTTCAGCATCCGTATTATTGCCAACAGTAGAATTCAATTAGATGCTATTAATCAAGATTTAAAAAAATGCTATTTAGTATCTTATGTTTTATAAACTATTGTGCGTGTTATCAATTTAGGGCGTCAAGATTATTTAAACATCTTGGATAAAATGAAAACATTTACTAACACTCGTGATAAAAATACCAAAGATGAATTATGGATTGTAGAACACAACCCTGTATTTACACAAGGAGTTTCTAGTAAACCAGAACATATTTTATCAAATACTGATATTCCTATTGTTCAGACTGATCGTGGAGGACAAGTTACATATCATGGCCCTGGTCAAGTGATTATTTATTGTCTATTCGACCTTAAACGTCTTGGTATTGGAGTTAAAAGAATTATTGAAATTATTGAGAATTCAATAATTGATTTATTGAGAATTTACACCATTAAAGCACATCTAAAATCAGGAGCACCTGGTGTATATATTGATAATGCTAAAATTGCAGCGCTGGGTTTAAGGATTAAACAATCAAGAATTTATCATGGGCTGAGTCTTAATATAGATATGGATTTGTCTCCATTTATTCAAATTAATCCTTGTGGATATCAAAACCTGAAAGTAACACAACTATGTGATTTAACGGATAATAGAGATACTTTAAATATTATTGCTAAAAAACTTAGCCAAATACTTATTAATTATGTTACAAGAAATAGACATTAAAAGTTTGAAAGGAAAATCTAAAGTGGCACGCTTAAGAATTAAGCCTGATGTTAATAGAGTAGCTATTAGAAAACCAAAATGGATACGGACCAAGCATATTTTCGGTTCAAAAGTTGATCAACTAAAAAATACACTTCGGGCGCAGAAATTATTTACAGTCTGCGAAGAAGCTCAATGCCCAAATTTAGGCGAATGTTTTAATCATGGCACTGCCACTTTTATGATTATGGGGCAAATCTGTACACGTCGTTGTCCATTTTGTGACGTCGCTCATGGTAAACCTAGAATACTTGATATAGATGAACCTAAACATTTAGCTGATACCATCAAAAAAATGCACCTTAAGTATGTAGTGATTACTTCAGTAGATAGGGATGATTTACATGATGGAGGTGCTCAACATTTTAAAATGTGTATTGATAATATCAGATTAAGTACCCCAAAAGTTAAGATTGAAATCTTAACCCCAGATTTCAAAGGTAGAATTGATAAAGCACTTAAGGTTTTTAAATCTTGTCCGCCTGATGTCTTTAATCATAATCTGGAAACAGTGCCAAGTTTATACCAAAAAGTTAGACCTGGTGCAAATTATGAACATTCATTAAAATTACTTCAAAAATTTAAACAACAACACCCTCTTGTTATTAGCAAATCAGGATTAATGCTAGGGGTTGGTGAAAGTGAGAAACAAGTTATCAATGTGTTAAAGAATTTACGCAGACATAATGTAGATATGCTTACTATAGGTCAATATTTACAGCCAAGCAAACATCATTTAGCTGTTGAGACATATATTCATCCGAATCAATTTGATAAATATAAAAAAATTGCACTTAAATTAGGTTTTATTAGAGTTGCTAGTGGCCCAATGGTACGTTCTTCTTATCATGCTAATTTACAAATTAAGGGTAAATTAATATAAAAACAATATTTATTGCGTAATAGTATATATTATAAATTGTTCTTATCTTTTTTCTTTATTAGCTTATTAATACCTAATTTCTCACTATTAACTTTAACCTTATTTTTTTTACCAAGAACTGTTTTTATCCATTCTTTGGGGTCTTTATTTTCTTTTTTATATTTTGGCTTTTCAATATTGTATTTTGCATCTGCATCTTTATTTTCAGGAAGGAGACCCATATTAACTGCAATATTTCTACAAGTATTTTCCCCAGCAGATAAAGTTCCTAATGGGATTACAACTAGAGTTAGTATAGTAGAAATTAGTACACCAAATAATAATGAAATTGCCATACCTTGGAATATAGGGTCTGATAAGATAACACTAGAACCACCAACCAATGCAAATGCAGTAATCATAATAGGTCGTGTTCTTGAAGAGCATGAATTAATTATTGCATCAAAAAACGGCGTGCCTTTGGCATATTCTTGAACGGTGAAATCAACTAATAAAATTGAATTTCGTACAATAATTCCTGCTAATGCAATCCACCCAATCATTGAAGTAGCTGTGAATTCTGCATCTAATAACCAATGACCTGGGACAATACCCAATAATGTTAATGGAATTGGTGCCATAATAATAGCTGGAATAATAAAGTTACCAAACTGCCACACAACCAACATATAAATCACTACTAATGCTATAGCAAATGTACTACCCATATCTCGAAAAGTCTCATATGTAACTGTCCATTCACCTGTCCATTCAAAACTTGGAATAGTTTGATCTTTAGGTGGACCCAGATATTCACCTTGTAATTGTTTACCATCAATTGTTTGATATTTAAGTAGTAAGTCATCTACACCTAACATTGCATAAATTGGTGCACTTAGGCGACCTTTAGGTTCGCCTAATACATATTCAATATCTGCTAAATCTTTATGAAAAATTAAATCATCTTGCTTTTTATAACTAAATGAACCTAATTCTGAAATTGGGATCAACCCACCATGCTGAGAAGGTACAGGCAATTGAGTCAAATAAGATAATTGAGAGCGTTTAGATAATGGTATTTGTAAACAAATACTTGAAGGTTCAAGTGCATTTTTTAATCGAATTGTACCTACGTTAAAACTACTCATAGCCATTGAAAGTGTTTCTTTAATAGTCATAACACTAACGCCAAATCGAGAAGCTTTTGCTGTATCTACTTGAAAGTCAATAACAGGATACTTATCACGTATAAGATTATCAACATCTGTCATTGTACCTGATTCTTTGAATAATTCTGTTAAGTCATTTGCCAATTTATGACGTGTCTCCTTATCTGGCCCGTACACTTCAGCAACAACAGGGCTTAATACTGGAGGCCCAGGTGGCATTTCAATAACAGCATAATTAGCGCCTACATCTTCTACAATCTGTTTAATCAATATTCTCGCTTCTAAGGCAATTTCATGACTAGAACGATCTCTCTCTGATTTTTCAACCAACTGAATTTGTAATTCCCCCTCTGAAGGGGAATGTCTTAAATAATAATGTCTTACTAGCCCGTTAAAATCAAAAGGCTTAGCAGTTCCTGAATAGGATTGAATAGCAACGACTTCTGGTACATTGCGTAATACTTGCGCCATTTTATGTAAAGTTGAAGCGGTATTTGCTAGTGCTGTACCATCAGGCATATTTAAAATTATGCCAAATTCGGACTTATTATCCAGAGGTAACATTTTTACAGGAACTAAAGTAGTATAGAACATTGATATTGACATAAAAAAAGCAACAATCAATCCAATCAAGAAACCCCAACCATATATTTTTATATTGAATAATTTAGAAATGATTGAATGAAAAAATGCAAACATAACTTTTGCTTCTTTTTCTTCTTTTTTATGCATTTTGTGTAGCACATTTAAAGGCGGTACAAATATCATTATAAAATAAGGTGTAAAAACGAATGCTGCAAACAATGAAAACATCATTGCAATTGAGCCTAATATAGGAATTGGGGCCATATATGGCCCCATCATTCCACTAACTGCCGCCATAGGCACTAGAGCTGCGACTACAGTAAAGGTTGCTAAAATTGTTGGGTTACCAACCTCACGTACTGCGTCAATCGCGGTACCAATAGTAATTTTATTATCAATTAACCATCTCCTATAAATATTTTCAGTGACAACAATAGCGTCATCCACTAGAATGCCAATTGAGAAAATCAAAGCAAATAAACTAACCCTATCAATGGTCATGCCTAAAATCCATGCAGAAAAAATGGTCATCAATAATACAACTGGGATAACTAACGTTACTACAATGGCTGGGCGAATACCCAAGGCAAACCATACAAGCAGAGTCACTGCACCTGTAGCAATAAATAATTTCTTAATTAAAACATTTACTTTATCTTTTGCAGATTTTCCATAATCCCTGGTAACACTAATTTCTACGTTATCAGGGATTAGTTTGCCTTTTAACTCTTCAACTTTAGCAAGAATATTTTCAGCTACTTTTACGCCATTAGTACCATATTTCTTTGCAATAGCAATTGTTATCGCCTGTTCAGCAGTAGCTTTTTTCTCTGTTTTATTTGCCTTACCTGTATAATAATTAACCATATGTTCAGCATCTTCTGGTGCATAATACACATCAGCTACATCACGTATATAAATTGGTTTACCATCATTTACTGTAATTACTAAATTTTCAATATCTTCCACTTTACTAAAGAAATCACCTGAATAAACCTCCATCTTTAGCCCATTTAGTTCAATATTTCCTGTGTGTCCTCGTACATTAGCATTACCAATAGTACTAGCAATTTGCTGAATAGAAATACCATGTCCAGCTAAACGCCCTGGATAAGCATCAATATGAAAAATTTCCTTACGCCCGCCAACAACAAAGCCATTATTAGTGTCTTTAACTTTTGCAAGTTGCTGTAACAGTTCTAGGCCTAGAGAACGCAACTGTCCGTCATCAAGTGATTTTGACCAAAGTGTTAAATTTATGATTGGTACATCATCAATTTCTTTAGGTTTAATGAGTGGTTGCTTAGCACCTGGGGGCATAAATTCAAGATTCGACAACATTTTGTCACGTACTTTTATAATAGAGGCATTCATTTCTTGACCCACATCAAATTCTACAGTAATAACACCTTTGCTCTTATCACTAACAGAATAAACATGCTTGACACCTAAAATATTTGACATTAAACGTTCTAAAGGCTTAATAATAATATTTGACACTTCCTTAGAAGAAGCTCCTGGATATTCAACAAATAAGTCAATAAGTGGTACAGAAATTTGAGGATCTTCTTGCCTTGGGGTTGAAATTAAGCCAATAATACCTGCGCCTAGCATAGCAAAAAATATGATAATAGATAGTGAAGAGGTAATAAAAGCTTTAGTAAGTTTCCCAGCAATACCCAACTCAAACTTTCTGTTCACTTTATCGACTTTTACTTGATCGACATGACTTTTATTTGTCATAATATGTTAAATACCCATACCTGAAACCATTAGGATATTTGGATTAGAAACAATTCTTTCACCAATTTTTAAACCTGATAGAACGCTTTTTTTATTCTTACCAACTTGTTCTCCTAAACGTATAAATCTCAGCTCTGTTTTATTAGTTAACGAATTAACAACAAACACACTTGGTAATGAAGAGCGCCACATAATAGCAATTTCAGGAATGACTGGTGTTAACACGCCAGAATCTGTTTCAAAAATTTCTACTTCTGCATATGCTCCTGATAATACTGGAGTATTAGCCGGTAAATCAAACTTAACCTTAACACTATGTTTAACATTATCTGCAATAGGATAAATTTGTGAAAGTTTAGCATCAACTACAATATTAGCAATATCTAATTTAATACGATATGTTTTGTTAAGTTTAAGACTTCTAACTAATCTTGAAGGGACGTTAACCTCTACTTGTAGATTTTTAATATTAGCAAATTTTATCAAAATTTGCCCAGGTTGGACAACGTCCCCCTTATTAATATTTTTAGCCACAATAACACCATCAAATGGTGCACTCACATTAGCATCTTTCAAGCGTGATTCAGCTTGCTTTAAATGTAATTCAGCTTGCTTAAGTTTATTCTTAGCCTGTTGATAGTTTGTGTATCTAGAAGTTCTATTAGCAAATTTGTCAAAATCTGGATTACCTTGACCTGATATTTTTAACATAGGGTCGGTAAACATTGAAAACATACCTGGTACACTACCAAACATACCACCTGAGTTTGGCGATACAATTGATTGTGAATATTGGACCCCTGCATTTCTAAGTGCTTCACTAGCTGAGGCAATTGCTGCATAGGCTGAATCTCTTTGTGCTTGAATGGACTCTTGTTCTAATGTGACTAAAATTGCACCTTTTTTAAACATATCACCCTCTTGACCTATAATGTTTAATACATCGCCAGACACCTGAGCAACTAAATTAACACGCGAAGAAGAAATAACTGAACCACCTAAAAGAGCTCTCTTATCTAGTGATAGTCCCCTTACAGTTTGTATGTTATAAACAGATTTAAAATTATTAATATTTTGTTTTATACTTCCTTTTAAGGGCATATTAAGGGAAGTAATTTGTGCTTTAGAAGGTAATGAAGACATCAATAAAATTGATGTGAATAATAAGATTAATGCATACATAGTTACCCTGTTTTTAAAAAGTAAGAAAATAAACTTTATCGAAGATTTTATATGATTAAAATACATAATATCTATTATTTTCCATTAAAAAATGGGTAATATAATTATATCTTATTGATACAAGTATTTGTTTTTAAATAATTTTATTTACTTTCATGAATAAATTTTACTTATATAAAAACCACACAATATTCATTTAATGACAACTATTGCTTTCACTGTTGGAGAACCATCTGGTATTGGACCTGATTTAGCTGTTATTTACGCTCAAATAAAATCAAATAAAAATCTTTTGTTATTTGCAGATCCAGATGTTTTATTAAATCGTGCAAAACAACTTAACTTAAACATAAAAATTATTGAATCTGAACAAGCTGATTCAATTTATGAACTAGCTGTCTATCCAATTAAAGTTAATACTCATGTAGAATGCGGGATTTTAAATAAAAATAATGCACAATATGTATTAAATACACTTGATTGTGCAACTGAGTATTGTCTTAATTCACGATGTGATGCTTTAGTTACTGGGCCCATACATAAAGGTATTATTAACCAAGCAGGAATCAGTTTTACAGGTCATACTGAATATTTGGCTAACTTATCTAATATTGATAAAACAGTAATGATGTTAGCAACAAATGGCTTAAGAGTTGCACTAGCAACTACACATATGCCACTTTCAGATGTACCTCAAAATATTACAACGAAATCTTTAAAAAAAACCATTAGAATTATTCACCAATTCTTATTAAATAATGGTGTCAACACACCTAAAATTGTTGTATGTGGTTTAAATCCGCATGCGGGAGAAAATGGTTATTTAGGTATGGAAGAGATTGAAATTATCAATCCTTTAATTAAAAAACTAAATAGTCAAGGATATAATCTTGTTGGCAGTATACCTGCTGATACAGCATTTACACCTAATTCACTAACTGGTGTTGATTGTGTATTGAGTATGTATCACGATCAAGGTTTACCGGTTCTAAAAGCATTAGGATTTAAAAAAGCAGTTAATATCACACTAGGATTACCATTTATACGAACTTCAGTAGATCATGGTAGCGCGCTTAATCTTGCTGGTACTGGAAATATTAGTCTTGGTAGTTTGAATACTGCTATAAATTATGCACAAATGCTAGTCATCAATCATAAAAAATTTAAACTAACAAAAGTTGTATCTCTTGATGCATAAAGCTCGTAAGCGTTTTGGGCAAAACTTTCTTATTGATAACAGAATTATTGACCGTATTATCGCTACTATAGCCCCAAAACGTAATGATAATTTATTAGAAATTGGTCCTGGACAAGGTGCCATAACACTACCTTTGTTAAATTATGTTAACCAATTGAACGTTATTGAAATTGATCGAAATTTGATTGCAATTCTAGAATCACTTGAATACTCTAATTTAATCATTCATCAAGGCGATGTGCTTAAATTTAATTTAAATATCTTGCCTATGCCAATTAGGATAATTGGCAATTTACCTTACAATATTTCTTCTTCTATCCTTTTTTATTTGATTGAAAATTTAGATAAAATACAAGACATAACTGTCATGTTACAAAAAGAAGTTGTAGAAAGGATGGGGTCAAACAGTGGCTCTAAAGTATATGGACGTTTAAGTGTCATGATGCAAACATTTTTTAATGTTAAGATGATTTTTACCGTACCACCAGAATCATTCAATCCTATACCAAGAGTAGATTCTGCCATTGTATATTTAAAACCTTTAGAACAACCAAAAACCAAAAATATTAAGGTATTTGAAAAAGTTGTAAAATTAGCATTTTCACAACGAAGAAAAATGTTAAGAAATAGCTTAAAATATGTATTAACTCAAAAGCAAACTGACATTGACTTATCCCGGCGTGCTGAAATGCTAACAATTGATGATTTTATCACCTTAACGCAAGACTATGAAAAACAACATTGAAATAAAGATTAAAGTAACTTATTTAGAGAGCCAATCAGATATTTATGCGAATCAATACATTTATACTTACACTATTACAATCACTAATAAGGGTAACATTGGTGTGCAACTTTTAACACGTCATTGGCACATTCAAGATGAAACTGGACATACTGAAGATGTAATTGGAAAAGGGGTAATCGGTCAACAACCTCACTTATCGCCAAAAGAATCTTTTCAATATTCATCAGGTTCTATCATTAAAACCCAAACTGGCTCTATGAAGGGTTCTTATGGTATGATTAACGATCGTGGAGAACGTTTTGATGTGCAGATTCCTGAATTCATACTCAGCAAACCTTACACATTACACTAATGTCGGACTATTTAATAGGAGATGTTCAAGGTTGTTTTGACTCTTTGCAAACTTTGTTAAAAAAAATTAAATTCTCAAGTGATAAAGATCGATTATTTTTTTTAGGAGATGTGGTTAATAGAGGTAAACAATCTTTAGCCACATTACGGTTTATTAAAGACTTAAAAAGTAACGCTTTAATGGTTCTAGGTAATCATGAGTTTCATTTATTAGCCTGCACATTAGGTCGTAAAAATCCTAATAAAAAAGATACATTTACTGATATTATTAATGCTAATGATGCAAACTTGTTGCTTGATTTTTTGAAGAATCAACCCTTAGCAATTAAGCACAAAGGTGTTCTTATGATTCATGCTGGTGTGCCACCAAGTTGGGATATTGATAAAACTATTCAACAATCTAGACAGGTTCAAAAGCATCTTCAAAGTGTCAATGTTTCACAATTTTTAAACAATATGTATGGCAACAAACCTAATATCTGGTCAAAAAATTTAACCGAGCTAGAACAGTGTAAATACACTATTAATGCTTTAATGAGACTACGCTTTTGTAAAGCCAATGATGAGCTAGAATTTAGCCATAAAATGAATTATACACATCCGCCAAAAGGTTTTAAAGCCTGGTTTATGCATAAAAATAGATTATTAAAAAATACCGATATATTCTTTGGTCACTGGTCTAGTTTGTCAGGTGTTAATCAAACACATATTTACTCGATGGATCATGGCTGTATCTGGCATGGACATTTAAGTGCTATTAGGCTAAAGGATAGAAAAATCTTCTCTATTAGTTGTTAAATCTCTACTTGGCCTTCAAAAACAAATTGTGCAGGACCTGATAAAAATATATGTCCGCCTTGCGTATATTCAATTAAAGCATTACCGCCACTCAAGTGAACAACAACATTTTCTTTTAATAAACCTTGTTCAACACCATAAGCTACCGCTGCACAAGCTCCAGAACCACAAGCTAAAGTTTCCTCAGAGTCACGTTCATAAACACGCAAGTTAATTTCATGAGTGTTCAAAATTTGCATAAAACCAATGTTAGCTTGATTAGGTAACAATTCACTTTGTTGAATTTTAGGTGCAATAGTATTAATATCAATAGTATTAATATCTTTAACTAGCATAACACAATGAGGATTACCAATTGAGATAGCGCCTAAGTCAAATCCCTCAATCTGATAATATTCACTTTGTTGCGATGCCAGAAGTGGAATATCAGCTGGATTAAAACTTGGTTTTCCCATATCAACACACACTGTGTTATCGTCATTTAGATGTAAACTAATGATATTAGAACGAGTTTTGACAATAATTGGATTACTATGAGTTAGATTTTTCTCATTAACAAAACGAGCAAAACAACGTGCGCCATTGCCGCATTGTTCTACTTCTGAACCGTTAGAATTATAAATAACATAACGAAAATCAACACCTCTTATATTACTAGTTTCAACTACCAATAGTTGGTCAAAGCCAATCCCAAAATACCGATTAGCTAAATTTGTGATTTTCTTAGTACTAAAGGTAATATCACCAGCAAGATTATTAACCACCATGAAGTCGTTGCCCAACCCATGCATTTTTGTAAAATTAATCAACATATCTCGTATATTATCCACTTATAATCCTCAAGGTTAAAAAGAATTAAGTTCTGATAAAATATTGAATGATTTTCATTTTCAAGAAAACTAACACACATATTAACCAATTAACCAATATTGTCCTAAAGAAAGAAAAAACTTTAATTTATTCGCCTTCAACTGAAGTTTTGGACTATAGTTCAAAATAAGAAACCTTAAAACTTAATAAAGAAAATATAACTATATTATGTATCAATCTAAAAATAAATTATGCTGTAATTTTGTTTGTTAGTGATAATCGCGATAGCGATTTTATTCTTGGTTACACTTCCATAAACTTGCTTGAAATTATTGTATGATTTATCATAAATATTTACAAAAATCAAAAGACGTTAGACATACTTATTTACAATTATAAATTTTAATGGTGTTTATTTATGCTCTAGGATTTTTCTTAATTACTATTAGTATTTTAACAACTGTTCATGAATTAGGTCATTTTTTAGTTGCTAAAAAGCTTAATGTCAAAGTATTACGTTTTTCTATTGGGTTCGGTAAAATTTTGACATCATTTAAGTATGGAGAAACACAATACACCTTATGCGCACTCCCTTTAGGTGGCTTTATTAAGCTGCTTGATGAAAACGAAACCTCAGTCGAGACATCAGAAAGACATCGTGCGTTTAATCAGCAAAACGTTTATAAACGTATTATGATTATTGTGGCTGGACCAATTGCTAATTTTCTTTTAGCTATTATTCTTTATACTGTTGTTTTTGCTATTGGTGTTGTCGGTGTTAAGCCTATTGTTGGTACACTTGAAACCCCGAGTATTGCCCAACAATCAGGTATTCAAAAAGGTGATCAATTATTGAGTATTAATGGCATTTCAACACCAACTATTAGTGAATTCTCAATGAGTTTTATTCAATTATTAAATGAGACCCCTCTTTATATTAATGTTATTTCTGATACTTCAAATCTTAAAAAATTAAAGCTTAATCTATCTGGTGATTTTTTATCTAATCCAAAACAAGGTATTGATCGTTACTTAGGATTTAAATTTGCTATGCCTAAACTTGAGGCAATTATTGACCAAGTTATGCCTAATTCAGCTGCCTCAATAGCAGGCTTACAAATAAACGATAAAATTCTAAGTGAAAATCATACTCATATTGACTCATGGCGTGATTTTGTTAACACTGTTCAAAACAATCCCAATAAAAAGATTAATTTACAAGTTGAGCGTAATGGTAATATTATACATATAGTATTAATACCAAAAATTGAGCATGGTTTAGTCAAAGCAGGTGTTAACGTTTTAATACCTAATGACTATTTAGATGAGTGGCTTGTATTAGTTAAAAAAGATATTTTTAATGCTTTTATAGAAGCTAATAATAAGGTTTATCAACTTACCTTATTCAACTTAAGAATGATTAAAAAAATAATTATGGGTAATGCATCATTTGATCAAATTAGTGGCCCTATTAGTATTGCTAACTATGCTGGTAAAAGTGCCCAAGTTGGTTTTGTGACATTCTTATCTTTTTTAGCCATTATTAGCATTGGGCTAGGTTTACTTAATTTATTACCTATTCCATTATTAGATGGCGGACACTTATTTTTCTATTTAATAGAGCTTATTAAAGGTTCAGCTGTTAGTCGATCGTTTCAACAAGTTTTAACAGGATTTGGCTTGTTTGTTATTATATTAATAACAGTTGTTGCTCTGTATAATGATCTGTCACGTTTATTGTAATTTATCAAAAAAAGATATGAGAAAAATCATTACCAAGCTTATCCTAGTAACAAGCATCTTGGTTTATTCGATTGCATCAGCAACATCCATCAAAAGTATTGAAATTTTAGGCCTTAATGTTATTTCTAGAGGTGCTGTTTTAAGTTATCTTCCAGTTGAAAAAGGTGATGATTATAATAGCCAAGTATCAAATCAAATTATTCGCTCCTTGTACAAAACTAATTTTTTTAGAGACATTGAGGTTTCTCAAGAAACTGAAGTTTTAAAAATTAAGCTAACAGAGAATCCACATATTAAATACATTAATGTAACTAACCATTCAAACAAAGTGATTAAAGATAAACAATTAAATAAAATTTTAAAAAATATGGGGCTTTCTCAAGGCAAAATTTTTAATAAAAAACAACTTGATAAATTAATAGCACAACTAAAAGTTACATACATATCAAAAGGATATTATGGTATTAATATTGACAGAAATATTGACATTGATGCACAAAATAGAGTAAGTATTAAACTTGATATTAATGAAGGTAAAGTAGCAAAAATTAGTTCCATGAAAATTATTGGTAATCATGTTTTTAATGAAAGCGATTTATTAAATTTATTTGAAATTGGTCAGTCTGATTTTTTTATTATCAATTTTTTTACTGAAAAAGATCATCACTCTAAAATAGCATTAGATGCTGGTATTGAATCTATGAAATCATTATATACTAATGCTGGATATTTTAATTTTAAAATTGATAGAATCAAAACAAATTTATCAGAAAATAAACAAAATATTGACATTAATATTCAAATTAGTGAAGGTTCTAAATATAAAATTGGTACCATACAATTTACAGGAAATTTCCTAAGCTTTTCCATTGAAAAGCTTAGGAAATTATTAAGTTTTAAAAAAACTGACATATTTAGCCACAAAAAAATAATGCAGGGATTACAAAATATCAATAATGTATTTACTAACCAAGGCTATGCTTTTTCTGATATCAAAGTTGAAATATCAGAAAATACAAGCACACATACCATTGATCTAAATATTGACATAACCCCAAATAAAAAAGTTTATATTAATCGTATCACTATTATCGGTAACACCCGTACTAAAGATGAGGTTATTCGTCGTGAAATTGGCATTTATGAGGGTAGTTTATACTCTAGTACAGAGCTTAATGAATCTATCAAAAAAATTAAACGTTTAGGATTCTTCTCTGAAGTAAAAATTCAAGTTTCAAAACTTAAAGGCATTGAAGATAAAATTAACTTATATTTTAGTGTTGTAGAAACTCAAACTGGTACTTTTTCAATTGGATTTTCACATTCTAATAGCACAGGAGCGTCGCTCAATTTAGGTGTACAAGAAAGAAATTTTTTAGGTACAGGTAATACATTAAGTCTTTCCTTGTCTAATTCTAAAGCAACAAGAGATGTTAGTTTTTATTTTTCTAACCCATATTTTACTCAAGATAAACACAGTATTAGTTATGGTATATTTTCTAAAAAATTAGACGCATCTAAGCTAGAATTAGATGAATATAAGATTGACGAAAATGGGTTTAGTTTAGGCTATAGTGTACCAATAACAAAAGCAACAAGAATTGGTGCTAACTTAAGAGCTTCAAAGCGTGATATTACTTGTGGATTGACCTTTTCTGACAGCGATCACGAACCAACTCAATGTGCTAGAAAAGACAAAACTGAACTAAAATTAGGCTTGAATTGGAGCAATAATACACTCAATGACTTTAACTTCCCAACTAAAGGTCAACAAAGTAATTTAAATTTTAGTTTAACTTTACCTATTGCAGATTTTCGTTATTATAAGTTAGATGCTTCTCATAAAAGCTACTACCCACTAAAAAATGATTTAACTTTCTCTTTAAGGGGTAGTCTCGGCTTTGCTCAAGGTTATGACGGTAAAGAATTTCCTTTTTTTAAACGCTACTATGGCGGTGGATCTTCATCAGTACGCGGGTTTGACTTTAACTCTTTAGGTGTAAAATATTTAAATAGTGATAAAGCTAAAGGTGGCGAGCTTTCCTTCCTAACTAGTGTATCAATTATTTTACCAATAAAACTTATTGACAATAATAATAAAATGCGTATCAGTGCCTTTGTTGATTTAGGCTCTGTTAGCGAAAAAGCTTCCAATTTTGACTTGGAAGAATTACGCCTTTCAACAGGTATTGCATTTTCTTGGTTAACACCTATTGGTCCGTTAGGATTTTATGCTGCTAGACCTTTAATTAAAAAATTAGGTGATAAGACTAAAACATTTGATTTTACATTAGGTACTAGTTTCTAAAACCTAAACATAATTGTCTTTTTAGCTTAATTTTAATAATGCATACACTGGGCGATATTGCTAAAACCATTAATGCTAAGCTTGTGGGTGATTCTAATGTTGAAATTACAGGTATTGCTTCAAGTTTATATGCTAATCAAACACAACTAACTTACATTGTTAATAGTAAATACAAACAAACATTAATTCACTCTAAAGCTGGTGTTGTTATTCTTAATAAAGATTTATTAAGAATTTGTCCTACTAATGCTCTAGTAGTTGACAATGTTTATTTAGCATTTGCAAAAGCTACACATTTGTTTAAAAAACAGACTGTATGTTATCATGGCATCCATGCAAGTGCCAAAATTAACAATGCAAAAATAGCGCCAAACTGTATTATCGGTAAAAATGTTGCTATTGGTAATCACTGTATAATTGCCTCAAATGTTGTTATTGAAGATAATGTCACTATTGGTAATTATGCTTTAATTCAACCAAATGTAAGTATTTTACAAGGATGTTCAATTGGTGATAATATTGTTATATCTCCTGGTGTAGTTATTGGTTCAGAAGGATTTGGTAATGCTCAAGACCAACAAAAACACTGGCATAGTATTGCGCACCTTGGTTATGTTGTTATTGGTAACAATGTAAGTATTGGTGCGAATACAACTATTGATCGAGGTACGATTGAAGATACTCAAATTCACAATGGTGTGCAAATTGATAACTTAGTACATATTGCGCATAATGTTATTATTGAACAGGACTCAGCTATTGCTGCTACAGTAACTATTGGCGGTAGTTGTACAATAGGAAAAAGATGTATGGTGGGTGGTGGTGCAACTATTACTAGTCATGTTAATTTAGCAGATGATATTATTATCACAGGTGCTAGCACTGTTGATAAAAATTTATCTGAACAAGGACATTATACAGGTTTTACTTCCATCAGTAAACATCAAAAATGGAAGAAAATACAAGTATGGCTGTTAAATCTTGATAAAATCGTTCATTATTTAAATATTAAACTTAAGAAATTAAAGGAAAAATAACATGGAAATGAATATTCAAGATGTAAAAAACTATCTACCCCATCGTTATCCTTTTTTACTTATTGATAGAGTTCTAGAGCTGGAAGTTGGTAAATCAATCGTGGCATTAAAAAATGTTACATTTAATGAGCCACAATTTATGGGACACTTTCCAGATCAGCCAATTATGCCTGGTGTTATGATTGTTGAGGCTTTAGCACAAGCTACAGGTATTCTAGCTTTTAAAGCTGAAGTTAGCAAACCAACTAATGGGCAGATATATATGCTTGTTGGTATTGACAAGGTTAGATTTAAACGCATGGTTGAACCTGGAGATCAATTACGTTTAGAGGTAGGAATTGTAACAGTTAAACGGGGTATTTGGAAGTTTAAATGCAAAGCAACTGTAGATAGTCAAACTATTACAAGTGCTGAACTTATGTGTACTCAAAAAACAACAGATTAATTGAAATTTTTTTAAGGAGCGTAAGATGACGATAGATTCCAGTGCAATCGTTGATCCTAGTGCAAAAATTCATAAAAATGCTGAAATATATGCTTATGTTATTATTGGGGCTAATGTAGAAATTGACTCTGGCACAATTGTTGAGGCGCATACAGTTATTCAAGGCCCAACTAGGATTGGAAAAAATAACCATATTTATTCTTTTGCCTCAATAGGTGGAGATCCACAAGATATTACCTATGCAGAGGGTCAAGAATCTAGTTTAATTATTGGAAATGATAATCTTATTCGTGAATTTTGTACCATTAACCGTGGCACAGAAAAAGAAAACTCCATCACTCGAGTGGGTTCTAACAATATGCTGATGGCTTATGTCCATATTGCACATGATTGCCAGGTTGGTAATCATATTATTATGTCTAATAATGCCTCTCTTGCAGGTCATGTTAGAATCTATGATTGGGCGATTTTAGGTGGTTTTACTCTAGCTAAACAATTTTGTATGATCGGTATGCATACTTATGTTGGTATGGGATGTCAAATTAACAAAGACATTCCTGCTTATATGGTCGCCTCCGGCGTACAAACCAGAGTTAGAAGTATTAATTCTGAAGGTATGAGACGTCGAGGCTTTAGTCCTAATGCAATTGCCGCCATTAAACGCGCTTTTAAAGCAGTTTATCGTGAATCTGGATTATTAGATCAATCTCTTAAAGAATTAGAACAATCAGAATTTGATCATCCAGAAGTGGTACAATTTGTTAACTGTATTCGTAGTTCTAAAGTTGGTATTATGCGTGGCCCAACTGAGGAGTAATACTCTAAGAGAGTTCTTTGGATAAGTCTTTTTTAAAGTCTAGCGGTATTATCATTGCTATGACTTTTCTTTCACGAATACTAGGCTTAGTACGTGATTATTTTATTGCTCGATATTTTGGAGCTAGTGGGCTAACTGACGCTTTTTGGGTGGCTTTTAGAATTCCTAATTTTCTTAGACGTTTATTTGGAGAGGGTGCTCTTACACAAGCTTTTATGCCTATTTTAGCCAATGCTAAAGCCAACAATACACAGATTGAAGTTCAGAATATTATTAATCATATTGCCACAAAATTACTTTTTGTGTTAATTGTAATCACACTCATTACAGTTATTATTTCTCCTATTATTATTTTTATGTTTGCCTGGGGGTTTTATTTTTCTCCTAATCTAATACAGTTTAATCTAGCGTCAGATATGTTAAAAATTACATTTCCTTATTTACTATTTATCTCTTTAACAGCTCTTTCTGGTGCTATTTTAAACATTTATAATCATTTTGCAGTACCTGCATTTACACCAGTTTTACTCAATATTTCTATGATTTTAAGTTCCATATATTTATCTAAACATCTGAATACTCCTATTATGGCATTAGCGTGGGGAGTATTTTTTGGGGGTATTGCACAACTTTTATTTCAAATACCTTTTTTAATTAAAATAAAAAAACTACCTAAATTAGCAGTTGGTAATCATCAAGCAGTTGAAACTTTAAAAAAACATATGTTACCAGCTCTATTTAGCGTTTCAGTATCACAAATTAATTTATTAGTTGATACTATGATTGCCTCACTTTTAGTTAGTGGTAGTATCTCGTGGTTATATTATTCAGATAGACTATTAGAGTTACCCCTAGCACTTATTGGCATTACTTTGGCAACTGTCTCTTTAGCAAAATTAAGTCATCATTTTTCTGATCAAAATCATGAAAAATTTCTACAAACAATTGATAATGCTTTAACAATTGGATTGTTACTCGGGCTACCAGCCTGCGTTGGCTTAATATTACTTGCTAAACCTTTAATTATCACCTTATTTCAATACGATCAATTTGATGCATTTGCTGCATTACAATCATCGTTTAGTCTAATAGCCTATGGTTCAGGATTAATGGCTTTTATTTTTGTTAAAATTTTAGCTCCTATTTTTTTGTCCATAGGAGATACTAAAACACCAGTTAAGGTCGGTATTATTGCCATGATTTCTAATATTTTCTTAAATATTATTTTAGGTTTTTATTTTGCCCATGTAGGTTTAGCAATAGCTACTTCCATTTCTGCTTTAATCAATGCTAGTTTGCTCTATTTTTATCTGAATAAACAATCTATCTTCAATATTTCTAAAAACTTATATCAAACTTTCTTTAAAGCCTTAGTTTCAAGCTTTATAATGGCTGTCTTTATTCTAATTTTTAAAGCAGAAGCTGAACTCTATTTAAGAGCTAGTGTTAATTCAAGAATAATATTACTAGGAACAACTATTGTGCTTTCAAGCATTATATATTTTTCCAGCTTAAAATTGTTAAAAATAGGAGTACAAAAACAATGAATATTGTAAAATGTATTAAATTAAATCAAAAGCTTGAAGCTTTAGATAGAACACCTTATCCTGGAGAATTAGGTCAAAGAATATTGAATAATATATCCAAACAAGGCTGGAAACTTTGGCTTGAACATCAAACTATGTTAATCAATGAAAATAATTTAAATTTAATGGATTCAAATGCACAGAATTATCTTAAAGAACAAATGGAAAAATTTTTTTTCTCAAAAGAAGGTGCAGATAATATAAAAGGTTATACTCCATGAATAATGGAATACTATTCATTATTTCCGCCCCTTCAGGATGTGGAAAGACTTCATTGGTTAAAGCTCTCATTAAAAAAGTTAAAAATTTATGTGTTTCAATTTCACATACTACTAGACAACCACGTTCAGGTGAAATACAAGGTAAAAACTATTTTTTTGTTTCTAAAGACGAGTTTAATAAAATGAAAAGTAGTAACAATTTTATTGAATCTACCCAAGTATTTAATAATAATTATGGCAGTGCAAAACAATCAGTTCAAGATTTACTAAATAGTGGATTTGATGTTATTTTAGAGATTGACTGGCAAGGTTTTAGACAGATTAAACAAACTTTTAGTCATTCAATCGGAATCTTTATTCTCCCGCCTTCTAAAGTGGCATTAGAAGAACGTTTAACTAAAAGAGGACAAGATGATAAAGGCATCATTAACAGAAGAATGCATGATGCAGTAAGTGAGATGCAACACTTTAATGAATTTGATTATTTGGTTATTAATGATAACTTTGATATAGCTCTAAATAATCTATCAATTATTGTACAAGCCGAACGCCTGACGTTAGCACAACAATCAAACAAATATCAAAATTTGCTTAAGACATTAATATAACCTAGAATACCAAACTTTACTAATATTTATTAGTAGTTATCTAATTAAAATGAATCAAGAATTTGCATTATCATCTACTCAGAAAACTTCAAGTTTAGAGGTTCAAAAATACCCCCCTATTTTAAGCAGTGAGGAAGAACATGAATTAGCAATTCAATTATATGAAAACCATAATTTAAGCGCAGCTAGAAAACTAGTATTGTCACATATGCGTTTTGTAGCTTTTATTGCTCATAGTTATAAAGGTTATGGCCTTGAACAGGCTGATCTTGTACAAGAAGGTACTATTGGATTAATGAAGGCAGTTAAACGTTTTAACCCCCATAGAAATGTACGTCTTGCCTCATTTGCAGTGTATTGGATTCGTGCTGAGATTCATGAATTTATTTTCAAAAATTGGAAAATAGTTAAAGTTGCTACAACGAAAGCACAGCGTAAACTGTTTTTCAAACTTAAACAAGCTAAAGCACATATTTATAATTCATTAAACGAAGAACAAGCAGATAAAATTGCAAAAGATTTAGGTGTACGCCGTAAAGATGTTTTAGAAATGGAATCACGCTTACAATTTAGTGATGTCACATTTGAGGTGTTTGATGAGGAGGATTCTCATGCACCAGAACAATATTTAACCAATGAAAACGTCCAAACACCTGAACAATTATTGTTAACAGACGATTCAAAAAAAACCCAACAACAACGACTTTATAAAGCTCTATCATCGCTAGATGAAAGAAGTTTGGATATTTTACAATCCAGATACTTGAAAGAAGAAAAAACAACCCTATATACTTTAGCAGACAAGTATAGCATTTCAAAAGAAAGAGTGCGTCAACTTGAGGCTAAAGCTATGCAAAAGCTTAAATCAAACTTACAAGAGTAAACTCTTTGAGAGATAAATTTAAACTTATGCATCAAGCTTAAATAATTTTATTAACTAGGAGAAAAAATGAATATTCGCCCCCTTCACGACCGTGTGGTCGTTCGTAGAGTAGAAGAAAAAAAAACCACTTCCAGTGGTTTAATTATTCCTGATTCAGCAACTGAAAAGCCTTCAGAAGGTGTTGTTGTGGCAATAGGAAATGGTAAAAAAAATGACAATGGCGATACCATTGCATTAGACGTAACAATCGGCGATAAAGTATTGTTTGCTCAATATGCTGGTACTGAAATTAAAGTAGATGGTAAAAAACTACTGATAATGAAAGAAAGCGATATTGTCGCAGTCATTAAATAAAGGAGATTAAAAATGTCAGCAAAAGAAATAAAATTTGGCCCAGAAGCTAGGAATTTAATGTTAGACGGGGTAAATATGTTAGCTAACGCAGTCAAAGTAACATTAGGGCCTAAAGGTAGAAATGTCGTATTAGATAAATCATTTGGCGGTCCTACGATCACTAAAGATGGTGTTTCCGTTGCTCAAGAAATTAGCTTGGAAGGTAAATTCGAAAATATGGGCGCACAAATGGTAAAAGAAGTGGCATCAAAAACCAATGATATTGCTGGTGATGGCACAACAACAGCAACTGTGCTTGCACAAGCTCTTGTTACTGAAGGTGTTAAGTCAGTAGCAGCAGGTATGAATCCTATGGATCTTAAACGAGGTATTGACAAAGCAACAGAAGTTGCTGTTAATGCATTACACGACTTCTCACAACCTTGTAATGATACAAAAGCTATCGCTCAAGTTGGTACTATTTCTGCAAACTCTGATGTTTCTGTAGGTGATATTATTGCCGATGCTATGGAAAAAGTAGGTCAAGCAGGCGTTATTACCGTTGAAGAAGGTTCTGGTTTTGAGAATGAACTTGATGTAGTTGAAGGTATGCAATTTGATCGTGGTTACTTGTCTCCCTATTTTGTTAACAATCAAGATACAATGACTGCTGATCTTGAGTCTCCTTTTGTATTGTTACATGATGCAAAAATTTCAAATATTCGTGATTTATTGCCAGCATTAGAAATCGTACAAAAATCAAGTAAAGCTTTATTAATCATTGCTGAAGATATTGATGGTGAGGCACTAGCAACTCTAGTGGTTAATAATATGCGCGGTATTGTTAAAGTTGCTGCAGTTAAAGCTCCTGGTTTTGGTGATCGCCGTAAAGCAATTTTGGAAGATATTGCCATACTTACAGGTAGTGTGGTTATTTCAGAAGAAGTAGGATTGTCTTTAGAGAAAGTAACTGAAGAGCATCTTGGTACTGCTAAACGCATCGAAATTGGTAAGGAAAATACTGTAATTGTTGATGGTGCTGGTAAAAAATCTGATATTGACGGTCGTGTTAACCAAATTAAAGCACAAATCGAAACTACAACAAGTGATTATGATAAAGAGAAGTTACTTGAACGCTTAGCTAAACTTTCTGGTGGCGTTGCAGTAATTAAAGTAGGTGCTGCAACTGAAGTTGCCATGAAAGAAAAGAAAGATCATGTTGATGACGCTTTACACGCCACTCGCGCTGCTGTTGAAGAAGGTGTTGTTCCTGGTGGGGGTGTTGCCTTAGTCCGTACTATCAAAGCTTTAGATGGATTGACTGGTGACAATCATGACCAAAATATTGGTATTGATATTGCTAAACGCGCCATGGAAGCACCATTACGCCAAATCGTAACAAATGGTGGGGGTGAAGCCTCTGTTATTCTTAATAATGTAGCTGATGGTAAAGATAATTATGGCTATAATGCAACAACAGAAGAATATGGTGATATGCTTAAGATGGGTATTTTAGATCCAACGAAAGTTGTACGTGCTGCATTACAACATGCTGCTAGTATTTCAGGTCTTATGATTACAACCGAGGCAATGATTACTGACATCCCTCAAGATGTTACACCTGCCGCTTCTCCTGATATGGGTGGTATGGGTGGTATGGGTGGTGGTATGATGTAAATCATACTTTGCTCTATTATAAAAAAAGCCCCGTTTTATGGGGCTTTTTTTATAATAGAGCAATCTTCTAATAGAGGGTAACATAGTTTAATAATTCAAATTATTAATTCTATCTAAAATATTTTAAAAAGGAATCAATGCAACATAAATTAATTATATTAATAATATCTTTTTTAGGATTACAAGTACAAGCAAATTTACAATCTTTCGTCAATTCAAAAACTAATATTATAATGCCTTCTAATAAAATCGATAATATTTCACATTCAAACATTGATAACTTATCTTCAAAAGAATGTAGTATATGTCATTATGATATTTATAAACAATGGACAAATTCAATGCATGCTAAAAGCACAGCATTAAAAGACCCTATTCATGGTCTTTTTTATGGTATGGTTGTAGGTAGTCCTAAAGTTGAGGGTATTAAAATAGGAAAGGATAAAGATAAATATCCAGTTTGTTTAGAATGTCACTCTCCTGCAGCAGCGAAAGAAAAAAAAACAAAACTTAATGCTAAAAACTCCTTCTCTGAAGGAGTTAATTGTATTGCTTGTCATTCTTTAATTAAATACAAAAGAATAAAGAATCAAAATGATAAAGCAAAATTAGGTATAAAAGCTTATAAATATTCATCTAATCAAATACAAGGTCCTAATGGTACTAATGAAAAACATAAAAGATTTGGCAAGGGTGGAGTTGCAAATAACCCAGGATTATTTAAAACCTCTAAAGCATGCCTAGGCTGTCATAATCAACGTAATAATTCTAAAAAAGTACCACTCTGTCAAACTGGTAAAGAAATTATATCTGCAGGAGGTTCTACTACTTGTCAGACTTGTCATATGCCAGTAATTAAAGGTATTAGTAATCATACAATGATAGGTGGACATTCTGCTGAAATGGTAAGTAAAGGCCTGGTCATGACAATTAATGCTAAAAAGGTTTCTAATATGTTGTATATTAGCGTAAATGCAACTAACTTATTACCTCATAAATTCCCAACAGGTGCGCCATTTAGAAATTTTTATATTACTATTATTGCACAAGATTACAATAATAACATCTTGTGGCAAAGTTCAAAGACTCATCCTATGATAGATGATAAAAAAGCTATGTTTATGTATATAATTGGTAATGATAAAAACAAACCAACATCGCCGCCTAAAGCAACCAAAATTTTAGGAGATACTCGTTTAAAACCAAATGAAACTCGCATATTAAATTATAAAATTCCATCAAATAGTGTTTCTATAGTTACGGCAAAAGCTTATTATGATTTACTATTAGTGCCAATGAAAAATAAATTTAGCTCAAAATTACCTAAGCACTTGTTAGAGTCTAAAGAAATAGCAAAAGCTATCGTAGTTATTAAGTAGTTTTTTGTTAAAAAATAAAAAATCCTCGTTTTTTCGAGGCTTTTTTGGTATGATAATTGACAAATTCTCATATTCAATCATATGAATAGCTACGACTCTTCCTCTATTGAAGTTTTAACAGGTCTTGAACCAGTACGTAAACATCCAGGCATGTACACCGAAACTGAATGTCCAAACCATCTTGCTCAAGAAGTTATTGATAATAGTGTTGATGAGGCGATTGCAGGATATGCTTCAAAAATTAACATTGTTTTATATAAAAATAATTCATTATCTGTTGAGGATAATGGGCGAGGAATACCTGTAGATATTCACCCTAAAGAAGGTAAATCAGGTGTTGAGGTAATCTTAACAAAACTTCATTCAGGTGGAAAATTTTCAAATGACTTATACCAATTTTCAGGAGGATTGCACGGTGTTGGTATTTCAGTGGTTAACGCCCTATCTACTTTAGTAGAAATTTGGATTAAAAGAGACGCTAAAGAGTATCACATAACTTTTTCCAATGGTTCTAAGAAAACAGAACTTAAAGTAATTCGTAAGGTGAGTAAACATAACACAGGAACTATCATTAAATTTAAACCTGATGCGCGATTTTTTGATAAAATTAAATTCTCCGCAACTAAACTACATGATAATCTACGTTCTAAAGCAATTTTATGTCCAAATTTAGAGATTAATTTTTATAATGAAATAAACGAAAAGAAAGATAAATGGATTTACAAGGAAGGCTTAAAGGATTATCTATCTAGGTCTTTAGATGACTTAGATTGTCTACCAATAAATCCTTTTGTTGTTAATTATAAAACTAACGAACAACAACTTAATTGTTCAATTGTATGGACAAAGTATAACACTAATATTATAGCTGAAAGCTATGTTAATCTTATCCCAACAATTAGCGGTACACATGTTAACGGGTTAAGGTCAGGACTTACCGAAGCTTTAAAAGAATTTTGCGAATTTAGAAATTTAATCCCAAAAAATATTAAACTAACTCCTGATGACGTTTGGCAAAAAATTTCTTATGTGTTATCTATTAAGATAATGGATCCACAATTTTCTGGACAAACTAAAAAAAGACTTTCTTCTAGAGAATGTGCTAGTTTTGTTGCGAATATAGTTAAAGACGCTTTTAGTATTTGGTTAAATCAACACACTAGTATTGCAAAAGAAATCGCTCAACTAGCTATTATCAATGCACAAATAAAACTTAAAACTAACAAAAAAGTTATTCGTAAAAAAATAGTTAGTGGTCCTACCCTACCTGGAAAATTATCAGACTGTATTAGTACTGATCTTAATCAAACAGAAGTATTTTTAGTTGAAGGTGATTCTGCAGGTGGTTCTGCTAAACAAGCAAGAAATAAAGAATACCAAGCTATTTTACCACTACGCGGTAAAATTTTAAATACTTGGGAAATTGATTCTGAGCAAGTACTTGCTAGTAAAGAGATTCATGACATTAGTATTGCAATTGGTCTTGAACCTAATAGTGAAGATTTATCTAATTTAAGATATGGTAAAATTTGTATTCTTGCCGATGCAGATTCAGATGGTGCACATATCGCTACATTAATTTGTACTTTGTTTGTGAAACATTTTCCAAAACTTGTTCAAGATGGTCATATTTTTGTTGCAATGCCACCTTTATATCGTATAGATGCAAGAAAACAAGTTTACTACGCCCTTAATAATAATGAACGAGACGCCATTATTAGAAAGATAAAAAACGAAAATAAGCATGTTAAAATTCAAGTTCAACGGTTTAAAGGTTTAGGTGAAATGAACCCTTCTCAACTAAGAGAAACTACCATGCTATCCAATACTAGACATTTAATTCAACTTACATCAAATAACCCGTTACATGTTTTTAAAACCATGGATATGTTATTAAGTAAAAAACGTGCAGCTGATCGAAGAAAGTGGTTGGAAGAGAATGGAAATTTAGCTAATGCTTAATGATAAACATAAAATCAAAGCAGTGATTCTTTTATCTGGTGGATTAGATTCCACTACTACTTTAGCCATTGCTAAATCACAAAAATTTGAATGCTATAGTCTGAGTTTTGATTATGGTCAAAAACAAAAATCAGAGTTGCAATCCGCTAAAAATATCGCTAAAATCTTTATCACCTCAGAACACAGGGTGGTAAAAATATCATTATCTGACCTTAGTAAATCTGCTCTAACTAATGATAATATTGACGTACCAAGATTCTCTCAAAGTAATAAAATTCCAATTACTTATGTACCTGCTCGTAATACTATTTTTCTATCTTATGCACTAGCATGGTCAGAAGTATTAAACTGTCAACATATATTTATTGGTGTTAATGAACTAGATTACTCAGGTTATCCTGATTGTAGAGAATCTTATATTAAGGCATTCGAAATAATGGCTAATCTTGCTACCAAACAAGGTATTGAAGGACAAAAATTAACCATTCACACTCCACTAATTCATTTGAATAAAGCACAAATTATCAAAAAAGGACTTTCTTTAGGTATTGATTACATGCTTACAACAACTTGTTATCAAGCAGATAAAAATGGAAAAGCCTGTGGTATTTGTGATGCTTGCGAATATAGAAGGTTAGGCTTTAAAGAGGCAAGAGTGCCAGATCAAACTCGATATCAAATTTAGCATTATTTATATAGAACATTCTAATAAAAAATTTTATAATTTAGTCTTGTATACTTCTTTTTTGACGATAAAATAATAATTTTTTGTAAATAGTTAAGGAAATAACAAATGAGTATTGAGCAAAGAGTAAAAAAAGTTGTAGCTGAACAATTAGATGTAAGCGGTGATGTTGATAACAACGCCTCTTTTGTTGATGATTTAGGTGCAGATTCTTTAGATACTGTTGAATTAGTCATGTCTCTTGAAGATGAATTTGAATGTGAAATTCCTGATGATCAAGCAGAAAATATTACTAATGTTCAACAAGCAATTGATTATGTTAGTAGTTTGTAACTCTATTTATCAACTTAACAAGTAAGGCGCTTATTTCTTTGAAATAAGCGCCTTACTATATTTTCCAACAAAATAATATGAGTAAAAGAAGGGTTGTTATTACAGGTATGGGTATAATTTGCCCAGTTGGTTTAAGTGTTAGCGAATCTTGGGATAATATCCTTAAAGGCTACTCTGGTATTGCTTCGCTTACTAATATTAATACCAAAGGTCAATCAGTTACCTTTGGTGGCTCAGTTAAAAATTTTGAAGTCACTGACTATCTAAGACCTAAAGATGCTAAAAAAATGGACACCTTTATTCACTATGGTATGGCTGCTAGTATTCAAGCTATTGAAGACAGTGGTATTGAGGTTACTGAGAAAAATGCTTGTCGTATTGGGGTTGCTATTGGAGCTGGTATTGGAGGGCTCGGTACGATTGAAAAAACTGCAGATTTATTTAGAGAAAAAGGCGCAGGACGTATTTCACCTTTTTTTGTCCCTTCTTCAATTATCAATATGATTTCTGGCAATCTTTCTATTAAATATGGCTTAAAAGGACCTAATTTTGCCATTACTACTGCTTGCACTACAGGTACTCATAATATTGGTAATGCTTCTCGTTTAATTGAATATAATGATGCTGACGTGATGATTGCCGGAGGTGCTGAAATGTCAACTACCAATTGTGGATTGGGGGGGTTTGCTGCAGCACGTGCATTATCTACTCGTAATGATGACCCAATAAGCGCTTCACGTCCATGGGATAAAGACAGAGATGGTTTTGTGCTTGGTGATGGTGCAGGTGTTATAGTACTGGAAGAGTTTGAACACGCGAAGGCTCGTGATGCAAAAATTTATGCACAAGTATCAGGTTATGGCATGAGTGGGGATGCTTATCATATAACACTACCTTCAAAAGGTGGCGAAGGTGCGGCTAGATGCATGCAAAATGCTATGAAGAACTCAGGCATTAATGTTGATGAAATTAATTATATTAACGCACATGGAACTTCCACACTAGTGGGTGATCAAGCAGAAACAGATGCTGTTAAATTAGCCTTTAGAGAACAGAACGCTTATAATATTGTAATAAGTTCAACTAAATCAATGACTGGACACTTATTAGGTGCTTCTGGTGGTATTGAAGCTATCTTTACCACACTCGCAATTCAAGACCAAGTAGTACCCCCAACCATTAACATTATAAATCAAGATCCAAATTGTGATTTAGATTATTGCGCTAATGAAGCAAGAGAAATGACAATTAACCATGCTATTTCTAATTCATTCGGATTTGGTGGTACTAATGGCTCAATTGTATTAAGCAGAATTTAATACCTTTTATACAAACCTTCATCTAAAACAGAAATCTAAAACTTACCTAAAATATTGATTATTTTAGGGGTGAATCAACAACTTTAATTTTATTAGCATCAGATATTAACGTCTCAACAAACTCATAAATTACAATTGCACCATTCTGTACACTACTAAGTGCAACTCTTTTATTCATAACTAAAGACCAGCTTTCCTCAGTTGCAACAAACTTTATAGCACCACCAACCAATGCCAAAATAATAATAATACTGAGAATAAATTTAATCATATTTCTCCTTAGTTGAATAAATAATGCCATTTGCTTTTAATAGGGCATTAATTGAGGGTTTCTCACCCCTAAACTTTATATATTGTTGCATAAAATCTAGACTACCTCCTATCTGTAAAATATTATACAAGAAATCTTTAGAAGCATCAGAACCAATACCACCTTTCTTTTGCACATAATAATAAGCATCAGCTGCCAAAACTTCTGCCCATTTATAACTAAAATATCCTGCTGCATATCCACCACTAAAAATATGTTCAAAAGTATTTAAAAAACGATTTTCATTTATCATTGACATTAGAGATGTTTTTTTTTGAATTTGTTTTAATATTGTGTAACTATCTTTAGTAGACATGTGTGTTTCAAGATCCCATAATGCAAACTCACACTGTCGTAGCATACTCAATGCTGAATTAAAGTTTTTAGAAGAAATAAGTTTGTTATACAACTCATCAGGTAAAGACTTCTTAGTTTTATAATGACTTGAGATAAGAGAAATCACTTGCTTTTCAAAAACATAAAATTCCATATACTGACTAGGTAATTCAACGCCATCCCACGGCACACCAGATATCCCACTAGCACAAGGGTATTTAACTTTGGTTAACAAATGGTGTAACACATGCCCAAATTCATGGAATAGAGTAACAATTTCATCAAATTCAAACAAAGCTGGCTTATCTTTAGTAGGAGAATTAAAGTTACAAACTACAAAAGCAACTGGGGTTTGATTACCAATCAAAGGTTGATAATCTGTCATCCATGCACCAGAGCGCTTGTTTTCTCTGGCATATAAATCAAGATAAATTCTACCAACAACTCCACTTTCATTATTAACATCTAAAACTTTAATATCAGCATGGTAGCTATTTTGTTGTATTTGTTTAATTTTAATTTGATACAAATTTTCAATAGTTAAAAACAAACCTTTTAATACACTATTCTCTGGAAAGTATGGTGTTAAATCAGATTTCTTGAATCCAAATTTTTGTTCTTTAAGCTTTCCACTATAAAATTCTAAATCCCAAGGCTTTAAATCAATACCTGAAAAAATCTTTAATTCTTTCAATTCTAATTGTGCTTGAAATTTAGAATATTCTACCAAATCAGATAAAAACTGAACTACTTCATCGACAGTATTAACCATTTTAGATGTAATCGATAATTGTGCATAATGTTCAAAACCTAAAATATTAGCCATTTCAGAACGTAATAATAAAATCTCATCCATAATTGGCTTATTATTATAATTAATTGAAGTAATACCCAAATCTGATGCTCTTGATATGTAGGCTATATAGACCTCTTCTCTTAAGTCTCTATTATCTAAATAAGTCATAACATCCATATAA
The DNA here is from genome assembly GCA_021730225.1 of Candidatus Vesicomyidisocius sp. Agig_15_S12. Taxonomy (GTDB): domain Bacteria; phylum Pseudomonadota; class Gammaproteobacteria; order PS1; family Pseudothioglobaceae; genus Ruthia. Next base: position 419,865 of record CP072532.1, on the reverse strand, counting down.
ACAGGAGTTTGCAAGCTTAACTCGTAACCATTATCTATTTTAATTTTTACCAGTTCATTATCACTATAACCTTTTAACTCATGTTTACCAACAATTTTTTTCCACTCTTTGGTAGACTTTAAAATATTTTTAGAAAATTCATTACTAAGTAGGCTAAGTTTCTTTTTGATGACTTTAAACCTATCTGCATTTTTACCTTCTAAACCAACACCTGAAAGTTCAAAATCTTTTATGACATCTTTAATAATATGTTGCTGTTGTTTATTAAGCTTTGTTCTTCTGAGTGATTTGTAAGCTTGGTATAAGTCTTTATTAGTAGACACATCAGAATAAAAATTAGTGATAATTGGTAGTGTTTCTTCATATTTTTGATTAAATTCATCACTAAACATTACTGCATTTAAATGCGAATTAACACTGGTATGCTTTTCTAGTTCAAATTTCATTTGGTCAATAGGCATAACCACACTCTCCCAATTGGTACCAAAGCTTGCTTTTTTTACTATCTTAAGCCCATTTATAGTTAGTCTTTCAATAGTTTTAACAATATTTTGAGGTTGAAAGTTTGGTTTCATAGTATACTAATATGGTGGAAGGAGTGGGATTCGAACCCACGATACCAAAAGGTATAACATACTTTCCAAGCATGCTCATTCATCCTCTCTGACATCCTTCCAAAATTATATTAATTAATAATTTATGCAAATATATTTCGCATTTCTTCTTTTCTAATATTCTAAAAATAGTATTAGATACAAATAATTTATGAGCACCCTCTACATTTTTAACTTTGATAATTTTAATAATTATCAAATTACTTTAAATCATACCAATATTCTTAAGTTTATCTTGTATAACAACTTGTATATCTTCATTTTGAAGCTTCAATAATTCGCTTAATTTGATCATCTTCAATGCGTAACATTAGGGGTTTAAATGTATTAATTTGATGCTTGATCAAAGGGTGTTTTAAATCTTTCCAATGAAGTTCATCTATGTTTAAAAATTCTTCAACCTGTTTTGCCATAATAGGTAATACTGGCTTAAGATAAGTCATCAATACTCTAAACAAATTAATAGCAAGCGAAGTCACGTCATGCACTTGTGTTTGTTTATTTTGTTTTTTTATCAACTGCCATGGCTTATGCTTATCGATATATTGATTAGCTTTATTAGCTAATTTTATAATAACACGCATAGCTTGGTTATAATTACGTGCTTCGTAATGTTTAGCAATAATATCCCCACAATCAAAAAATTCTTGGTAAAACTTAGATTCAATAGTATAAGAAGATAATGTTTTGTTAAATTTTTTAACAATAAATCCGGCACTACGTGAGGCAATATTAACTACTTTACCAACTAAATCTGAATTAACACGTTGCTTAAAATCGATCAAATTTAGATCTATATCATCAATTTTAGAAGATAGCTTATAGGCGTAATAATAACGTAAATATTCAGGGTTTAAATAATTAAGATAAGTTCTAGCCTGAATAAACGTACCACGAGATTTACTCATTTTTTGACCATTTATGGTTAGAAACCCATGTGCAAAGATTGCACTTGGTGTACGATAATTTGAACCAATCAATATGGCTGGCCAAAAAAGTGCATGAAAATAAATAATATCCTTGCCAATAAAATGATAAAGTTCTGTATTTGAGTCTTTGTTGAAGTACTCATTAAAATCAATATTTTGTTCATCGCATAATTTTTTAAAACTTGCCATATAACCAATTGTTGCATCTAGCCAAACATAAAAATATTTACCTTCTACCGCAGGAATCTGAAAACCAAAATACGGCGCATCACGAGAAATGTCCCATTGTTGTAAACCTTCTTCAAACCATTCAGATAGTTTATTGCTCATTGCATCCTGCAAATGACCTTCTTTAGTCCATTCTTTAAGTTGTACTTCAAATTGAGGCAAGTCAAAAAAATAATGTTCTGAATCTTTTGTAATTGGGGTTGCACCTGAAATAACAGATTTAGCATTTTTTAGTTCTATTGACGAATAAGTTGCGCCACAAATCTCACAATTATCGCCATATTGTTCATTAGAACCACATTTAGGACAATCACCTTTAATAAACCGATCAGGCAAAAATATTTGTTTTAAAGGGTCAAAAGCTTGTGAAATCATACGAGTCTTAATAAACCCAGCAATATTTAGCTTGTTATAAATATTAGTAGAAATATCTTTATTTTCCTGACTATGAGTTGAGTGATATTGACTAAAATCAATTGAAAATGATTGAAAATCTATCTGATGCTTATTACTCATATTTTTAATTAATACCTCAGGAGTAATATCAAGCTCATCTGCCTTAAGCATAATAGCTGTACCATGCGCATCATCTGCACACACATAATGACATTCGTTACCCATCATTTTCTGGAAACGCACCCAAATATCAGTTTGAATATATTCTAGCAAATGTCCTAGATGAATTTCACCATTAGCATAAGGCAATGCTGAAGTAACTAGAATTTTTCGCGATGTCATAATAGGCTTATTATTAATAGGTATGGTTTATACTATTATAAGATAAAATATCGTTATTTTACTTAATTGAATACAACAAAAATGGCAAATTTAACGAACAAAAAAATTAAAAGGATTCTATCCAAAATAGTTGATATTTATACTGAACAAAATATTATCTCTTCAAACAATATTAGTATTGATGGTGATAAAGTTCAAATTAACATCGAACTTAATTATCCTGCTAACAGTTATCATACTACCTTATCTAATACTATTACTGATGCATTAACAAAAAATGGCGTTAATAATCCTAGTGTTGATATTACAACCAAGATTGTTAAGTACACAACCCAAAAAGGCGTTGATACTCTGCCAGAGGTTAAAAATATTATTGCCGTCGCCTCGGGTAAAGGTGGTGTAGGAAAATCAACTACTGCAGTTAATTTAGCGTTAGCATTACAAGCAGAAGGTGCTAAAGTTGCTATTCTAGATGCTGATATTTATGGTCCTTCTCAACCTAGAATGTTAGGAGTAAGTAAGATAAAACCAGAATCTAGCACTGAAGGTAAATTATTACCTATTTTAGGACATGGTATACAAAGCATGTCAATCGGTTATTTAGTTAAGGAAGATAACCCTATGATTTGGCGTGGTCCAATGATCACTCAAGCCCTAGAACAAATGTTAAGAGATACTTTATGGCGTGGTATTGACTATATGATCATTGATTTACCGCCAGGTACAGGTGATACACAACTCACTTTATCACAAAAAATACCAGTTAGTGGTTCTATAATTGTGACAACTCCACAAGACATTGCACTAATTGATGCTAAAAAAGGCTTAAAAATGTTTGAAAAAGTTAACATACCTATTTTAGGTATTGTTGAAAATATGTCTTTACATATTTGCTCTAAATGTGGATACGAAGAAGCTATTTTCGGTACAGGTGGTGGTAAAGCTATGGCAATTGATGAAGGTATTGAATTTTTAGGTGCACTTCCATTAAAAATGGATATTCAAACAGACGTTGACGAAGGTACACCAACCGTTACCAAAGACCCAGAAGGAAAAATAGCTAAAATTTATAAAGAAATTGCCAAAAAGGTCAGTGCCAAATTAACCCAACAATCTCGTGTAACCAATGCCTTCCCAAGTATTACCATCGAATAACACTAAATAGGCAAATATAAAAAGGTTTCTTAGCATAATACAATAAAAAGGTTATTTTATGCTAAAGTTAATTATTCAAATTTAAAACTGATTGATGAAATAAATTTAATATTCATGCTTAAAATATTGATTACTTTAGCATACTAAAAGTAAGGTTTCTTCAGGTTTTTTATTACCCATTATCTTTTTATATGATAGTAAGATGATAGATAGTTAACACTAGCCAAAATACTATAAGTTTCTGCTATTGTTGTTAATATTAGACATTATTAGTGGTTTTCAGAGACTTGATTGATCGTGTATTTTGGTATTTCAATTACCAAGTCGGTATTACACATAATTGTTTGACAAGATAAGCGAGAATCTGGTTCTAAACCCCAAGCTTTATCCAATAAATCATCTTCAATTTCATCTGACTCTTCTACTGAATTAAACCCCTCACGCAGGTAAACATGACAAGTTGTACAAGCACTTGACATTTCACAGGCATGCTCAATTTCAACATCATTAGCAAGTAATGCATCACAAATACTAATACCTGATTGGATTTTAATAACAATTCCTTCTGGACATAATTCATGATGGGGTAATACAATAATTTGAGGCATGTAAGCTTCCTAAATATTTTTCCTAAAATTCATCAATATTGCGACCTTGTACGACTTTCATAACAGAACTGTTCATACGCATCTCAACAAATTTTACACAACTATTCTCAAGATTTTCAATAGCTATTGAAATAGCTTTTTCATCATCAGAATCAACAATATCAAATAACGTATTCCTGGCATTTAAGATATTATTAAGCATTTTATCATCAAGCATATTCTTGTCTTTTTTAATTGCTGAATCTATTGCTTCAATAGTTCTGTTTGCTTCTACTTGTGTTTCATGAAGCTTTCTAGTTTGAATATCAGTTTTAGCAAAAAGAAAAGAATCTTTAAGCATCTTTTCTTTTTGCACATCCGTTAATCCATAAGATGGCTTGATATTAATATTTGTTTTAACACCTGATATTTGTTCAACTGCACTCACAGATAATAAGCCATCAACATCTACTTGAAATTCTATACGAATGCGAGCATTGCCTGCCACCATTGCTGGGATACCATATAAATCAAATTTAGCTAACGAGCGACAATCTCTCACCAACTCTCTTTCGCCTTGTAATACATGAATACTCATAGCTGTTTGCCCATCTTTAAAGGTGGTAAATTCTTGTGCGCGAATAATAGGAATTGTAGTATTTCGATGAATTATTTTTTCCACCAATCCACCCATTGTTTCAAGCCCAAGCGACAATGGTAACACATCTAGTAACAATATGTCATTTTGTGATTTATTACCAGCTAAAGTATTAGCCTGTATTGCTGCGCCCTTAGCAACAACTTCATCCGGATCAATAGAACATAAAACTGGTTTATTAAATAAATTACTCACCATAGAGCAAACTAACGGTATACGTGTAGAGCCACCTACCATAATAATATCTTTAATGTTTTTAACATCAACTTGCGCATCTCTAATAGCTTGTTTAGTTAACAATAAAGTGCGTTTAATAAGTACTTTAGCTAGAGTTTCAAATTTTTTCTTAGTAATACAATAAGGTCTCTTAATACAATCAAATTCTGAAATTTCATAATTACTCAAAGTTTCTTTAGCAGTGCGTGAAAATTGCTTAATTTCTTGCATTTGAGAAGGAGTAAGTTCATTAATACCTAATTGCTCAATACAATCATTAACAATTAGTTCGTCAAAATCATCTCCACCTAAGGTAGCATCACCGCCTATTGCTAACACTTTGAACACACCTTTGCTAAAATTTAAAATAGAAATATCAAACGTACCGCCACCTAAATCATAAATAGCATGTACACCTTCTTCACCTGATTCCAAACCATAAGCAACTGCTGCTGCTGTTGGCTCATTAAGCAAGCGTAAAGTTTTAAGTCCAGCTAAAGTTGCTGCATCTTTAGTTGCTTGACGTTGTGCATCATTGAAATAAGCTGGTACAGTAATTACTGCACCAAATAATACGCCCCCCAGTGAATTTTCAGCTCTTTGTTTAAGTGAGGATAAAATACTAGCAGAAATTTCAACTGCAGATAAACTTCCCATAGAGGTGTGAAATAATACATTATTTCCATTTTCAAGTAATTGATAAGGACAATTTTTAAACGTACTGACTTCTTCATAGCTCATACCCATAAAACGTTTGATTGAAATAATAGTATTAGTTGGGTCAGTTTTTGCATAAGGATAAGCATCACAACCAACCGTTAATTTGTTATCCTTACCATAATGTACAACTGAGGGTAAAATAACCTCGTCATTCTCATCCATGATGACTTTACTTTGACCACTTATCACGGATGCAACTAATGAATTTGTCGTACCTAAATCAATACCAATCACTAATTTATGCTGATGTGGTTCTGACGATTGACCAGGTTCTGATATTTGTAATAAAGTCATTATTAATATTAATTACTATAGCCACTCATTCATTAATTGTTTTGCATGAGTGTTTAAATGTTCATAGAATTTTAATTCTCTAACTAAATTTTTAATTTTATCAAATGTTTTTGTGTTGGTAAATAAGAGTCTAATATTATCTACATTATTTTTAATATTTAAATCATTTTTTTCAATAAAATCATATAGCTTCATCTCATCTTTACTGGTTTTAATTAACTCTAAATTCTCTCTTAATTCAATTTGATTTATTAAAAACTTAACATCCATTTGAGTGTATTTTTCATCAAATGCATCAATACCATTTAATTCTAATAAATAATTAGCACGATTAAGTGAAGATTTTAAAGTATCAAATGCTGTGTTAATTAATGAGGTATTTTGCAATGCTAAAGCTCTTTCTTTAGTGCTACTATTGACAAATCTATCAGGATGAAATTTTGCGACTTGTTGTTGATATTCAGCGTTAAGATTAATGATATTTATATTAAAATCAGGTTCTATTGAAAATAATTCAAAATAGTTTTCCATTTTTTTAAACAACTAAACCGTAAAAGATTCACCACAGCCACATTCAGCTTTAGCATTTGGATTGTTAAATTCAAAGCCTTCATTTAAACCTTTCTTGACGTAATCAACTTGTGTGCCATCTAAATAAATTAAACTCTTTGTATCAACAATAATTTTAACGCCATTATCTTCAAATACAGTATCATCATCAAAAGTATCATCAACAAACTCCATATTATAACCAAGACCAGAACAGCCTGTAGTTTGTACTCTAAGGCGAATACCTATGCCAGAACCACGATTGGTTAAAAACTCAACAATTCGCTCTACCGCACGCTCAGTTAAAGTAACTGCCATATTATTTAATTAAATTTTACTTTTAATGTCATTAATAGCTGCTTTGATAGCATCTTCAGCTAAAACTGAACAATGTATCTTAACAGGCGGTAGGGATAACTCTTCTGCAATATCAGAATTTTTAATTTTTGTTGCTTCATCTAATGTTTTTCCCTTAACCCATTGCGTTAATAATGAACTTGATGCAATAGCAGAACCACAACCATAAGTTTTAAATTTAGCATCTTCAATCACACCGTTATCATCAACCTTTATTTGTAAACGCATCACATCACCACATGCAGGTGCACCTACCATGCCAGTACCAACATTTTTAGCATCTTTATCTAAAACTCCTACATTTCGTGGATTTTCATAATGATCCATCACTTTTTTACCATACGCCATCTCTTTTCCCCTTTTAGTGATTATTATTAATCTAAGCTTGTTGTAAATCTATAATCCATATATTTATTGCACTTATTTTAATGTGCCGACCATTCAACTTTACTAATATCAACACCATCTTTGAACATATCCCAAAGTGGTGATAAATTACGTAATTTATCAACTTTAGCACGTACTAAATCTATAGCTTTGTCAACTTGTGCTTCAGTAGTATAACGTCCAATAGTAAATCTAATTGATGAGTGGGCTAATTCATCGTTTAAACCCAAAGCACGTAAAACATACGAAGGTTCAAGACTTGAACTAGTACAAGCTGAACCTGAAGATACAGCAATATCATTAATAGCCATCATTAGTGATTCTCCTTCAACATAATTAAAACTGATGTTTAGGTTACCGGGAATACGACTTTCCATGTCACCATTTACCACAACCTCTTCCATATCAATAAAACCTACCAATAAACGGTCGCGCAATTGTCTAATTTTTGTATTTTCTTCTCTCATTTCAGTTTGAGCAATCGCAAAGGCCTCGCCCATGCCAACAATTTGATGTGTGGCTAAAGTGCCTGAACGCATACCCCTTTCATGTCCACCACCATGCATTTGCGCCTCAATTCGTACACGTGGCTTACGACGCACATAAAGCGCACCCATACCTTTAGGCCCATAAATTTTATGGGCTGAAAAACTCATTAAATCAACGGGTAATTTTGATAAATTAATTGCTACTTTTCCTGCTGATTGTGCCGCATCAACATGAAAAAAAATATTATTCTCATGGCAAAGATTACCAATAGCTTCAATATCTTGAATCACACCAATTTCGTTATTAACATGCATGATTGATACCAATATAGTATCTTCACGCATAGCGTCTCTTAAGATGTTTAGATCTAATAAGCCATTTGACATTGGATCTAAATACGTCACCTTAAAATCTTCACGTTCTAATTGTCGACAAGTATCTAACACAGATTTATGTTCTGTTTTTAAAGTTATAATATGCTTGCCTTTTTTATGATAAAAGTGTGCAACGCCTTTAATAGCTAGATTATTAGACTCAGTAGCACCAGAAGTCCAAACAATTTCTTTTGGATCAGCATCTATCAAATTAGCTACCTGTTGTCTGGCTTTTTTAACAGCTTCATCGGCTTGCCAACCATAATAATGAGAATTTGATGCAGAATTGCCAAAATTGCCATCCTTTGTTAAAAATTGTATCATTTTCTGAGCAACACGATCATCAACAGGGGTTGTTGCTGAATAATCCATATAAGCAGGTATCGCCATATTTATACTCCTTTGTTTAAATTATGATCGTCAATTACCATTTGCAAGGTCTTGCCATTCAAAAATGTTCTAATTTGTTCACTAACCTCGCACCATAATTGATGAGAAATACATTGACGTCCATTGTTACATACTTTAATGCCTTTACAACGACGTAAATCAATATTTTCATCTACTGCCTCAATAATTTGGGTTAAATTAATATCACAAGCCTTAGCATCAAGTAAATAACCACCGCCTGGTCCACGCACACTTTTAACCAATTCAGCACGACGTAATTTGGCAAACAATTGTTCCAAATAAGACAATGAAATATTTTGTCTTTGTGAAATAATATCTAAAGTAATGGGTTTTCCAGTGTCATTAGATGCCAAATCTAATATTGCAGTTACTGCGTAACGACCTTTGGTTGTTAATTGCATATCGGTCCTAATTCTAATAATAACAATAATTATACACTTAACCTAGTTATTTAGTCAAGTAAAGAACCTTAACATCAAATAGTTATTTACTTTCAATCTCCAAGTTATTCATATAGATTCCTTTCTGGTCTTTAATGTTCAATTTCTTTGAAATCTTATGCAATTGGCAATCCACATCGTGCAAATGCAGCAAAATAAAATTAATATCCTCGACAGTAGGATCATCAACATTATTACCCACAGCATAAGAATCAAAATGATTCGATTGGATTTTATTATTTTTCAAAACACGACCAGGAACACCAACAACTATCTGAGATTCATCAATAGATTTAACTACCACAGAATTTGAACCTACTCTAACATTATCAGCAAGTATGATTGGACCTAGTATCTTTGCGCCAGCGCCAATCACTACATTATTACCTAAAATAGGATGGCGTTTACCTTTTTGCCAAGTTGTTCCACCAAGTGTAACACCATGGTATAAAGTACAATCATTACCAATTTCAGCAGTTTCCCCAATAACTACACCCATACCATGATCAATAAAAAAACGTCGACCAATAACAGCGCCGGGATGAATTTCAATACCTGTAAACCATCTGGCTAGTGATGATACAAATCTTGCTAGCCATTTAAATTTAAACTTCCACAATCGATGACTCAAACGATAAAATAACATAGCTTGTACACCTGAATAGCAAGTTATAATTTCAAAGGTATTTCTAGCAGCAGGATCACGATCAAAAATACTTTGAATATCTTCAATAAATTTCATAGGTCAAATTATATCATACAAGCCCCATAATGCCTCAAATTTCGTTTATATGTGAACAATTCTATTATATTAATACTTAATAACTGATTTAAAACGCTTATAATTCCACAAATATTGCTCTGGTTGAGTTGTGACTAAATCTTCAATAACCTTATTCATTAATGATACATCATCTCCAAGTATATTAGTGTCAGACAGTATTTGTACTGGTTTAAGATTAAGTTCATAACCTTTGGCGTTTGGCAGACGTTTTGTCCACGCCATGATTACTTGAGCATTATTCTTTCTAGAAAGTCTTACTAGTAAAGTCATGGTACGTGTATTTTGTGAGAAAAATGGTGCTAAAATACTACCCATTTCACCAGGATCTTGGTCAGGTAATATAGCAATAAGTTGTTTTTTATTAATTGCTCTTTGCAATTTAATAACACCTATTTTATTAGCTGGTACCATTAATAAATCACCCTGCTCTCGTTTTGAGAGTAATAACCTGTTTTGTTGTTTATTTTTTAAAATTTTATACATAAATGTGACTGGCTTAGTTAGTGATATTATTCTAGCTACCAACTCCCAACAACCAAAATGCGGTACTAATAAGATAACAGCTTTATTACTTCTAAGATACTGCATACCAAGAGTTTTTGTAACATATTTGACATTATCATCAAAATTCTTAAACCAAATAAATCCAGATTCACTCAAACCTTTACCTGACTCTACGAGAGACTTTCTAATTAGAATTTGTTGTTGTTTTTGGTTTAATTCTGGAAAACAAAGTTGAATATTCTTACTTACTATAGCTCTAGAGTTAGACTTTGTTAAATACAAATATTGGCCAATAACCATACCAATAAAATGATTTAATTTCAGTGGTATAATTGAAAGAATCCAAAGAATAAACCTAATCATTCTAACCTTTCTTGGTTTCATCCAACATAGGCTTCATAGCACTTAGTAGATTTTTGTATAAATTAGGTGTGCGTTTTTCTTCAGTTAATAACCACTTCTTAAAATGTATCCGCTCGGTAGGCATTTGGTAACAAGCTGGACAAGAATCTTTAATCACAGGTAAGTGTATAATTTTAGCAAAATCAGCCAGTTGTCTTTCTCGAACGTATGTTAGTGGGCGAATAACTCGTAAATCTTTTGCATTATTAATATAATGAGCTTTCATAGTTTGAATTTTGCCATTATGACACATTGACATCATTAGTGATTCAGCCAAGTCATCCAAATGATGTCCTAATGCTAAAACATTATAACCTTCACGCCGTGCTACTTGGTACATTAATCCTCGTTTAATGCGAGCGCAAAAAGAGCAATACGAATTTCCTTTCAGGCTTTTTTCAGCTTGTTTCATAATCGAAAAAGTTTCGAAGAAATACGGCGTATCAAATTTTTTAAAAAAATGCTCCAAAGCTTGAGGCTCAAAACCATCTATTTTAGGATCAATAGTAACCACACCAAATTCAAAATGAATTGGAGCAGAAGCTAAAAAATGTCGAAAAATATGGAACAAACTCAACGAGTCTTTACCACCAGATACTGCCAGAAGCACTTTATCGTCCTTCTTAATCATTTTAAAATCATTAATAGCGCGCCCTACTGATTTAACTAGTAATTTTGGCAGAACTATTCTAGGCTGAACCATATACCTTTTCTTAGAAAAATTTATTTTATTTGTGAAAACCATTTTCTTTGTCTTTCTAGAATTCCTACATTCAAATTATTTTCAATACCTACTATACAAAAAAGTCTTCTCACTATTAGTTATGTTAATAGATATTTCAAATAATAATCTTTTTTACAACTCCTACTTAGATTACTTTTATTAATAGTATGAAACACTTATCAAATAAAATAGTAAGTACATGCGGTTGCTAAATCTTTTATTAGATAACTGATATTTATGTTATGCTTTCTAAGAATTGTAATTTTACATTTAATACTTTTTACATTAAACTATAATTGGATAAAAACTGTCTTTTTAAAGAATGATAAATCAAAACTTAATAGTTGTGGAAGATAAGATTTATGTTATCTAATTCACTCAAACTATTTAGTAACACACGAATAATTTTATTATATTTTGGATTTAATTAAAACAAACTTTAATTAAAACAAACCTTACTCAGGTTATATTATATATATAGAATATATTTATAATGGTGATAATTGATCAATGATTTCTTTAAAATTAAGCACTGATTCTTGATAATTTTTAAATACTTGAATATAATTAAGATTTGCACTTTGTTCATTATTTTGCGCTGCAATAACAAAACTTACCTGAGAATTAGCATTATTATATCTTCGTCTTTCTTCAACAGTTCGAGCTGTAGCAGTTTTTATTTGGGCTTTACTTAATTCAAGTATTTCTACTAAATATTTGATCTTTTGTTTTAATACATTTGCTTTAGCATAAATATTTAGTAATTGCTCTTGCTTTTTCTCTTTAGCTTTAGCAAGCATTATTTGTGTTTTTGTAATGTTTGAGTGAGCTTGAATATTACCGATAGGATAGCTAAAATCTAAGCCAATATTCCATGATAAACTTGGATTAGAAATAGAGTTTGTATAATAGCTATTTTTACTCTCATTTATAATACCAAGTTTTAAGTCAAATTGTGCTTTTGAATTACTCTTATCACTCTTTAATTGAAGTTCTAATAAATCTTGATTTAAATCAGCTATTTTTAATATTCTAGAATTAGCTAATAAGTACTGTTTCAGATCATCTTCTTTATTAATTATGTAGGGCTTATATAAATCAAATTCAGCTTTAACGCTATAAAGATTAATATCTAAAATAATAGATAATTCATAACGTAAAATATTTAAATATTGTTGAGTTTGAAGTTGCCTCTGTTTGGCACTATGATAAGCATCTTCTTGCAATAACACATCAACTTTATCAATAACTGCCATCTTAAATTTTTGTTTAACTAAAGTTAATTCTTGAGTTGCTAAATCTAGACGTTGATTATCAATTATTAAACGCTCTTGTATGTAAGCTAAATCAATAAATTTCTTTAATTGGATAAGAATAAAAGCTTCTTTTTGTTCAGCAATATTAAGCTTAGATATTTGTATGTTAATATTGGATAAATCCGTATTTAGTTGATCATTTATACCATTTGCATTCTTTAATAATGGATGAATATAATCAATAGAAAATTTACTATTATTAGTGTCTACACTAGTAGATATGTTCTTATTTTGTTGTCTCCAACTATGTTTAAAAATAATATTAGCGCCTGAACTTACTATTTTTTTAGTTGCTAAAAAATCAACTGAAATGGTATTTAAATTATTATCTATACCTACATTGTTAAAATTAGTTTTTATTCCAACAAGCCAATCTTGATTAGATGTAGTTTCTTGTTGATCAATTTTTTTAATTTGTAAAGATAAATCAAGCTTTGTAAAAAAAGGATGTACATCTTCTAAACGTTCAATAAATTTATTTTGTGTCATTGCTTTAGAATTAAAACAAATAATAACAATAATAAGAATAAAATGTTTTTTCATATCGGAATGACTTTTATAATTTCACCAATAATAGCGTACAATTTTTTATTTGTAGTATCAATTACTACATCTGCTACTGTCTGATATAAAGGCTCCCGTTTTAATAATAAATTATTAATAGTTCTTTTTCTGTCATATGATTGTTCAAGTAGAGGTCTAGATTTAGAATTCATGGTATACTTAAATAATTGTTCAACTGTTGATGATAGATATATTACAAAATTATCCTGTTTAAGGATTTTTCGATTTTGATGGTTAAGAACAATGCCACCCCCAGTGGCAATAACAATATGCTTAATTTTACATAAATCAGCTAACATTTGTATTTCACGTTTGCGAAATCCTTTCTCTCCTTCTACATCAAAAATATGATTAATAGAAACTCCTGTTCGTGCTACTATCTCAAAATCTGAATCAAAAAAATCACGTTTAAGAATACAAGCTAAACGACGACCAACTGATGTTTTACCAGAGCCCATAGGCCCAACTAAAATAATATTTCTTGATGAGTTGTTACTCACGAAAGCTTATGCTGATTCGTAACTGAATCAACCGTAACAAATAATATATCTTATCATTATTTTTAAATTTAAAAAATACCATAAGGTTCATATTCTAATTTTGTTCCTTTGGTTTTTAGCAATAAAATGCTAAATTTTTTGCTTTCACAATTTTAAAAAAACATATTATTTTAAAATTGCTCACATAATATAAATTTATTAGCAAAATCCCTTAACAATCCAATGTTGGTATTGTTTATTTCTACCATAAACACAATTAAAATATAAAGTTTGCAATTGTTCGGTTACTGGACCACGTGTACCTAAACCAATTATACGATTATCCAGCTCGCGAATAGGGGTTATTTCTGCTGCGGTACCTGTAAAAAATGCTTCATCTGAAATATACACCTCATCACGAGTAATGTGTTTTTCAATCACTTTATAACCTAAATCAGTTGCCAATTTGAACACTGTGTCACGGGTAATTCCTGCTAACGCTGAAGTTAAACTAGGTGTGTAAATAACACTATCTTGCACAATAAAAATATTTTCGCCACTACCTTCAGCCACAAAACCATCAACGTCTAACAATAATGCTTCATCATAACCATCAATTAAAGCTTCCTGTAAAGCAAGCATTGAATTAATATAGTTACCATTAGCTTTGGCTTTAGTCAAAGCAATATTAACATGATGACGCGTATAACTTGAAGTCCGAACACGAATACCATTTTTCATATTATCCTCACCTAAATACGACCCCCACTCCCAAGCAGCAATAATAGTGTGTACCTTAAGCCCATCAGCACGTAATCCCATACCTTCTGAGCCATAAAAACACATAGGACGAATATAAGCACTATCAAGATTATTTTTAGCAACTGCTTCTTTTGAAATTTGATTAAGTTTGTCTTTGGAAAAACCAATATCCATATTCATAATCTTAGCAGAATTAAACAACCTATTAACATGTTCTTCAAGACGAAAAATTGCTGCTCCTTTTTTAGTTTCATATGCACGAATACCTTCAAACACACCCATACCATAATGCAAAGTATGAGTCAATACATGGACTTTAGCTTCACGCCAATCTACCCAATCACCGTCAAACCAAATTAAACCATCTCTGTCATCAAATGTATGCATTTTTATTCCTTATCCAATTCAAATACAGCGTGTAGTGAACGCACTGCTAACTCTAAATATTTTTCATCAATCACTACTGAAATCTTAATTTCACTAGTGGAAATCATCTGAATATTAATACCCTCATTATGTAATACCTCAAACATTTGAGTGGCGATACCAGCATGAGAACGTATGCCAATACCAACTAATGATACCTTAACTACTTTATCATCACTTTGAACGGCTATTGCACCTATTTCTTTACATACATTATTTAAAATTTTCTTCGCAGTCTTGAAGTTATTTCTATGTACAGTAAAAGCAAAATTAGTCAAACCTTCACGTGCAGATACGCTTTGTACAATCATATCAACTTCAATATTAGCACTACTAATTGGATTTAAAATTTTGAATGCAATACCAGGTTCGTCTAGCACACCAATTAAACTTAATTTTGCCTCATCTTTATTATGAGCAATACCTGAAATAACTACCTGTTCCACAATATTCTCCTCTCTAGTAATTAGTGTACCTAAGGGATTATCAATCAAAGATGATAACACTCTTAATGGTACTTTATATTTTGATGCAAACTCTACTGAACGAATTTGCAAAACTTTTGAGCCAAGTGATGCCATCTCCAACATCTCTTCATAACTAACAACATTTATTCTTCTAGCATTTATCTCAATACGTGGATCAGTTGTAAAAACACCATCTACATCAGTATAAATTTGGCATTCATCAGCCTTAAGCGCAGCAACAAGTGCTACAGCAGTGGTATCAGAACCACCACGACCCAATGTAGTAATGTGTCCATTTTCATCTACTCCCTGAAATCCTGCTACGACAACCACCTTACCTTGATCTAAACTTTGAAAAATACGATGATTATCAATTGACTTAATACGCGCTTTACCATGCTCAGAGTCAGTCATAATACATACTTGCGGACCCGTGTAAGAAACTGCATCACAACCTAACTGTTGTAATGCCATAGTAAGCAAAGCAATTGTCACTTGTTCTCCAGTCGTTAGTAGAACATCCATTTCTCTTAAAGAGGGTATATCTTGAATGGTTTGTGCAAGCGCAGTCATTCTACTAGTTTCACCACTCATGGCAGATACACTAACCACTAATTGATGGCCTTTTTCTTTAAATGCTTTAATTTTTTGTGCAACTGCTTGAATACGCTCAACCGAAGCGACTGAAGTACCGCCATATTTTTGTACAATTAACGCCATTAATTATAATTCAATTAACCAAAAAAAAATCCTACTAAAACAAGCTTTTTTAAAAAGTATTTAATACTTAATCATTGTTTAATTATTAGAGATATATTTTGGCTTGAAAGCATAAATCAGAAAGTCAGCGCAATCACTACATCAATAATTAATGCCTCGGAAATAAATATAGCTAACGCCTAAGCACCTATTAATTGTACCATTAATAGCGGTATAAAACTTTCTATATAATACTAAAATTAAAAAAATATTGTAGCAATTTTTTATCTCTAAACATACATTTTAAGAAAATATAATCTAAATAATTGACAATACCCTTAGAGTGACAAAATTATAAATTACTTAACCAAATTTATATATGAGTGTAGTAACACATATATAATCGTGTATAAAAAGTAGAATCATTAGTAATTAGTGTCAATTTGACATATTACACCTCTTATATTACACCTCTATTAAATCAATCAATGTGCTTATGTCTTTTTAGATTGCATGAATTAAAAATTACTCAATCTTAATCAATATCAATCTTAATCAATATATATAATATATTGTAGTTTGTTATTTATTTTATTTTTAAAATAAGATTCTAATTTTTGAGGATTTAACCTTAAAAATTAATACAGTAATATTTTTCAATTATTTAGAATCAAAAAAAAATGGTCAAAGTTTAATAAGTCCTATCTTATTTTAAATTATTTTAAATTTTAAAAGATCTTTTAAATGTTACTATAATACTCCCTATTTGTTTATCAATACCTATTTATCTAGGTAAAATAACAATTTTCGTTTTTCTAAAAAACATGACATCTAGTTTATTTACTTTAATTTTTCTAATAGCTGTTTTTATCTATATTACCACCTTGTTGTGGCTGAACATCAGGCAAAATAAAGCTATTATTCAATCATTTGACAAGATACCTAGCGAATTTAAAAAAGAAATCACACTAAAATACCACCAAAAAGCAACTGAATATACACAAGCTAAACTTAAATTAAATCATTTTGAAGTTATATTTTCAACCACTATATTACTATTATGGACACTTGGTGGAGGATTAGAATATTTGGATAACATTTGGCAAGAACAAACTAACAATATCTCATATGTAGGTGTGGGATTCATTGTAAGCTTAATAATGCTAGGAAGTCTAATAGATTTACCGTTTAGTTTATATCGGACTTTTGTATTAGAACAAAAATTTGGGTTTAACCAAACAAATATAAAAACTTTTATTACAGATTTACTTAAAAGCTTATTACTTGTTTTGGTTATTGGTTTACCACTAATTTATGCTATTCTTTATTTAATGGGTGCTATGGGTGAATATTGGTGGCTTTATGTTTGGCTAGTTCTCATTGTATTTTCTCTATTGATGTTTTGGCTTTATCCAGCTTATATTGCGCCGATTTACAATCAATTTAAACCCTTAGATAATATTGAGTTAAAAATTAAAATTAATAATTTGCTTGAACGTACAGGATTTAAAAGTGATGGTATATTTGTGATGGATGGTTCTAAAAGAACATCACATGCCAACGCCTACTTTACAGGTATTGGTAAAAATAAACGTATTATATTTTTTGACACACTCATTAAAGGTATGAGTGATAATGAAGTTCAAGCAATTCTTGCTCATGAACTGGGACATTATCACCACCAACATGTTATTAAACACATGATTAGTTCGTTTATCACCTCCTTACTGGGTTTAGTATTACTTAGTTATTTGATTAATCAAAATTGGTTTTTTCACGGACTTGGTATTAGTCATCCATCAAACCATAGCGCTTTGATTTTATTTACACTAACCATACCAGTATTTAGTTTTTTTATTGCTCCTATTAATAATTATCTATCACGAAAATATGAGTTTGAAGCTGACATGTATGCTGCTAAACATACCAATGCAAATGATTTAGTATCTTCACTAGTAAAATTGTATAGAGATAATGCCACAATTCTTACGCCAGATTATCTATATTCTTCTTTTCATGACTCTCATCCAAGTGCGTTGATTCGTATTAATCAGATTAAGACTTATAAGTAAATAAACGATATACTTAAATTAACTAAAGGAGAAAATTATCAATCAGTTACTATTAACTATAATGTTAGTTACATCAAGTAACACACTTTCCAATGAAGAAGGTAAAGAATTACACAAAGAATATTGTGTCACTTGCCACATTATTGAACACAATAATACTTTTTATACAAGAAATAATTCACGCTTACACAGTCATTTTGATTTGCGTAAGCAAGTGAGTAATTGTGTTAATGCATTGAACATTAATTGGCTTCCTGATGAAGAAAAATTAGTTGTAAATCACTTAAATAATAAATATTATAATTTTAAAAAATAGCATAAAATATTAACTCTAACATACGCCTAATAATAGCGACTTAAAAAAATTCAAACGCAGCACAGAACTAAAATAAATAGAGCTTCAGATAATTTTGACAAGGTACACACAGGCTTGGTCATTACTCGTTACAGAGAACGACTATTAGTTAAAATAAAATCAGGTGAGTTGTATCAATGTGTTACCAAAAACAATATTGATTTATCCGTTGCTGGTGATAGGGTTATTTTTCAGATAACGCAATCTAATCAAGGTATCATCACTGCCTTACTTGATCGTCATAATCAACTTTATCGTACACATAAACTCATTGCTACTAATATAGACCAACTATGGTTAGTGGTTGCTATGGAACCACATTATCAATTTGAATTAATCGATCGTTATTTAATAGTGGCTGAAAATGCAAAACTACCTTTAAATATAGTGGTTAATAAAGTTGAGTTAACAAATAATATTAAAAAGGTTAAATATGATTTTTCTATGTATAAAAATATTGGTTATTCAATCAATTATTTAAGTGTCAAAAAACAAATAAATATCGATAAATTCAAGCTTAAGTTAGATAATAAGACTCATATCTTTTTGGGTCAATCAGGCGTAGGGAAATCTTCACTAATTAATAAATTAATTCCAGAACTAAATTTACGCGTCAATGAAATATCCACAAAAAGCAAACTTGGAAAACATACAACAACTAATACTACGCTTTATCAGATTCCTTCAGGTGGTGATTTAATTGATTCCCCAGGTATTCGTAAATTCCAATTAGATGAATTCAGTAATCAAGAAATTTTAAATGGATTCAAAG
This sequence comes from Candidatus Vesicomyidisocius sp. Agig_15_S12, assembly GCA_021730225.1. GTDB lineage: Bacteria > Pseudomonadota > Gammaproteobacteria > PS1 > Pseudothioglobaceae > Ruthia. Next base: position 400,393 of record CP072532.1, on the reverse strand, counting down.
AATTTAATCCATTTACTAATGCTTGTAAATTTAGGAATTGTGCTCATATCTTTGAACCAAAATGTGCAATTAAATTAGCAGTCAAATTAGGTGATATTCACAAAAAACGTTATCAATCTTATATAACACTAGTCTCATCATAAAACAAAATTTATTATTAATAATGCATTCATAAATTTTAATTAAGTCTCCTATATAAAGTATCATCTATTTCATAATCACCAAAAATAGAATAAGACACCTCTTTATATGGAAAAATAACTATAGTGTATCGGGTTATGTGTTAAAGCTGTCCACCATAATATAGATGTTGATTATTACAAAATACCCCCATTAAAAATAACTTTTGACAATTAGTACAGCCTATACTTTATAAGTTTTTTCAAGCTAATAAAAAAACCTACGTTTTTTCAACAGTAAACAATAAATAGTATGTCTTTAAATTTGACATAATCATCTACTGGAAAATCCAATGGTAATATTCACACTGTATGCTCTCTCCCACTAAGATAGATTAATTGTACCTAAATTAGCTCATTAAACAGAAGCCATACGCCTTTTTTCCGCTCCTCATTCTATTAAAAGAATACTTGGATTAATATCAAGAATAGTTTTAAATTTATCTGTATTAACATTCATTATAAACTTATTAACTGATTATAATGTTCGGTTACTAATATCAGCGTGAAATGTTAACTAGTATAGAAATAACCTTATAATAGCTTAACACACTGAAACCATCCGATAAAATATTAGAATAAATGAATATTATTTTATTTTAGAGAAATTAAAAGCAAATCTTGCTACACTTAACCAGCCAAAAACCAATAGCATACCCCCTATTGGCGTAATAAAAACCAATCCATACAACTTAGTAAAAGTATACAAATACAAACCACCTGAAAACAGAACAATACCTGCTATAAAAAGCCAAATACTTTGGTTAATAGACTTAGATTTAAACAAGATACGTTGTGATTGTATAGCTAATATTGAAATCATCAGAGTATGATACATTTGATAAGTTATTGCTGTTTGTATACGCATAATATCCTCTATTGGTAGAACATACTTAAAAATATGTACTGACATCGCATCCATCACTACTGCTATAGCACCACTTAATGCTATAAATATCCAAAAAAAATTCATAGATTATTTTCCTTATTATACAAAATCTTACAACAATATATTTAAATAGATAATCCCAATCCAGAAACATAATAAATAATGTAGAATCTAAATTAAAATTAATAACATTCTACGAAAAAGAAAATTATGTTTTAATACTGGATTGAAACTTTTGATAAAAATTGATAATGATGTATATATTAAAAGTTAAGTTTAATATAAAATTACTATTTTCCTTAATTTATATTAGCATCTAATATAAACAATAAATACATTTCTCTGTTCACTCTTCTCTTATGACTACAATCATACCTATATCATCAATATCTTTATATATGATCTTTATATATGGTGGGGCGTGAACGATTTGAACGCTCGACCAGCGGATTAAAAGTCCGATGCTCTACCAACTGAGCTAACGCCCCTATTTATTTAACACTCTAAATTTTAGAATACTTAGTGTATAGATATTAGAAGAATAAAATTATACATTAATCGTACTTTATAAATTAATCAAAACTAAATCTTATTAATGATTTCTTTAAGAAATTTACTTGGCTTAAAAAATGGTACAAACTTCTCACTTACCTCTGTCCTTTCACTAGTTTTAGGATTTATGCCTTGTCGAGCTTTACGATATTTCTTATAAAAACCACCAAAACCTCTTATCTCAACACCCTTACCAGAAACAATACCTTGTGTTAATTCTTCCAAAATTACTTCAACCGCTATTTTGGCATCAGTTTTAGATAAATCAGAACTGTTTGATAAATTCAAAATAAGATCTGGCTTTTTCATAATAGGTAAAAAATAATCATATTTCACTATTGTTACTTATTATCTTTTGCTTCTTTTAACAAATCACCTAATGTAGAACCAGATACTATATTAGAAGACTGCTTATTATAATCTTCCATTGCTGCTTTTTCTTCCACTGAGTTTTTTGCTTTAATACTGACTAAAATATTACGAGTTCTTCTGTCAATATTCATAATTGCAACTTCTATTTCTTCACCAGTTTTTAATATTAAAGTCGCATCTTCAACACGATCTTCTGAAATTTCCCCTGCTTTTAAATAACCTGTAATATCTTCATTCAAACGGATAACCGCGCCACGTGAATCAACTTCCATAACCATACCTTGAACAATTGATCCTTTTTTATTAGCAGATACATATCGCATAAATTCATCTTCTAAAAGCTGTTTAATACCTAAAGAAATACGCTCTTTTTCAGCATCAATATTCAAAATAATCACCTCTAACTCTTGCCCTTTAGAATAACTAGATACCAATTGATCTGAAGATTGTTTTTCCCATGAAATATCAGCTAAATGAATTAAGCCGTCAATACCACCTAAAAGACCAACAAATAAACCAAAGTCAGTGATTGATTTGACCCTAACAGGAATTTTATCACCCTTATTATGTGTTGCTTCAAATGATTCCCAAGGGTTTTCTTGAGCCTGTTTCATAGATAATGAGATACGATGCTTAGACTCTTGAACATCTAATACAACCACTTCAACTTCTTGACCTAATTTAACAATTTTAGAAGGACGAGCATTAGCATTTGTCCAATCCATCTCACTCACATGAACCAAACCTTCAACTCCCTCTTCAATACTCAAAAATGCACCATAATCTGTTAAATTAGAAACCGTGCCTTGTACTTTCTTACCGATAGGCAAACGATCTGAAATACTATCCCAAGGGCTAACAGTTAGTTGTTTAAGGCCTAATGATACACGCATTTTCTCTTTATCATAATTAAGCACTTTAACAGTAATTTTATCTCCAATAGTTAATTTTTCAGATGGATGGTTAACACGCTGCCAAGAAATATCTGTAATATGTAACAAGCCATCAACACCTCCAAGATCAACAAACGCGCCATAATCTGCAAGGTTTTTAACAATACCTTCAATTTCTTTACCTTCTTCAAGCTCTTCAAGTAGAGCTTCTCTATCTGCAGAATTAGCTTCTTGCAATACAGCTTTTCTAGAAATAACAATATTATTTCTAACTTCATCCATCTTAATAACAATAGCTTCAATTTCTTGACCTGTTAAGTATGAGAAATCTTTTACTGGACGTACATCAACTAACGACCCAGGTAAAAATGCTTTAACTACGCCAATATCAACCGTCAAACCTCCTTTAACAGCACCAGTTACAACACCAGTTACAATTTCTTTAGAAGTCATTGCTAATTCAAGTGAATGCCATAGCTTGATACGTTTAGCATCAGCATGTGATAACAAGGTATTACCCAGACCATCATCAATTGATTTAAGTGCAACTTCGACAATGTCACCCTCTTCAACCTTCAATTCTCCTTGTTGATTTTTAAATTCATCTAGGGGAATAAAACCCTCTGATTTAAGTCCAACATTAACAATCGCTTTTTCACGATTAATACTAACAACTGTCCCCACTAAAAGTGCGCCAACTTTTACGTTTTGTTGTTCTGCACTATTTTCAAACAGTTCGGCAAATGATTCTGACATATTATAATTTTGATATTGACCGGTAATTCTTAAGCTATTTGCGGTATAGTATGTGCTTAATATATTATCGGGTTAATTTATTTAAGAGGTTTAACCGCTTAAGCCTCGACTAATGCTACCACTTGAATGATAACCTCATCAATAGACAACTTAGTGCTATCAATAATGAGTGCATCTTTGGCAGGTTTAAGTGGTGAGTATTTACGAGTATAATCACGTTTATCTCTATCCACAATATCTGACAAGATGTTTAAAATTATACCCTCACTACCTTGTGCTTGCAATTGTTTTAAGCGTCTATTAGCTCGCTCATCAACACTTGCAGTTAAATATACTTTAAATAGTGCATCAGGAAAAACAGTTGTTCCCATATCTCTACCATCTGCTACCAGCCCTGGCATTTCAGAAAAATCCTTTTGGCGTTTTAAAAGCATAGCACGAACCACCTCAATAGAGGCAATTTTTGAAGCTATCTTACCTATTTTCTCTGTACGTAAAATCTTAGAGATATCTTTACCATCAAGATAAATACTCACAAGTTTATTGCCCGACTTAATTTTAAATTTTACATCAAGAGTTTCTGCAATCTTTCTCAAAGCCTTTTCATCAGCAATATTAATTGCTCTAGTATCAATTGTTAAAGCAAAAGCACGATAAATTGCACCAGAATCTAACAAATGCCAGTTTTTTTTTTGTGCCATAATTCTTGCTATAGTACCTTTTCCAACCCCACTTGGACCATCAATGGTTAAAACTGGTATTATATTTTGACTCATTTACCTATAACCTATAAATTCAAATGTCTTAATTTTGTCATTAACCACATTTGATTAACGTTTACTAAGTTTTTCCTTATACCCATGTATAGGTAAATATTTCATCCAACTCTTTGATCATTAATATAATATGATAAGTTAAACTCTTGCTACCATAATTTTTAAAATTATACTTTCGTGAAATAATTGCATAATTGCTGGCATGGCAACGGATACATATAAGTCTTAACCTGTTAAACTACACTCTAACAAATATAAATAATTAACATCTTCTCACTTTGCCTCAGCGCGCATATGAGGAAACAAAATAACATCACGAATTGACGGCGAATCGGTAAATAGCATTACCAATCTATCAATACCAATGCCTTCTCCTGCTGTAGGTGGCATGCCATACTCTAAAGCACGAATATAATCAGCATCGTAATACATGGCCTCATCATTACCTGAATCTTTTTCTTCAACTTGTTTTCTAAAGCGCTCAGCTTGATCTTGTGCATCATTAAGCTCAGAAAAGCCGTTAGCAATTTCACAACCGCTAATAAATAATTCAAACCGATCAGTAATAAACGGATTGTCGTCATTTCGACGTGCTAATGGCGATACTTCAGTTGGATATTCAGTGATAAAAGTAGGCTGTAATAATTTTTCTTCAACAGTAGTTTCAAAGATTTCAGTTTGAATCTTACCAAAACCCCAATTTTCTTTAATTTGAACACCTAACTTTTTTGCAGTTTGTTTAGCATTTTCCTGATTTAAATCAGTTGCCATCAAACTTGGATTATATTGTAAAATTGAATTAATTAAACTAATACGTTTAAATGAATTAAAAAAATCAAGATCGTTACCTTGATAATAGACATTAGCGCTGCCACATACATCAAGTGCAATACTGCGAAATAATCTTTCTGTCAAATCCATCAAATCGTGATATGTTCCATAAGCTTGGTAGAATTCAATCATCGTAAATTCTGGATTATGTCTAGTAGAAAGTCCTTCATTTCTAAAATTACGATTAATTTCAAATACTTTATTCATGCCGCCAATAATTAAACGTTTTAAGTAAAGCTCAGGTGAAACACGAAAATACATAGGCATGTCTAATGCATTATGATGAGTTTCAAATGGTTTAGCTGTTGCGCCACCTGGAATAGTTTGTAACATAGGCGTTTCTACCTCAATAAAATCATGATGATTAAAAAAATTGCGGATATAGTTAATAATTTGACTACGACGTTTAAACGTATTTCGTGATGTCTTATTCATAATCAAATCAACATAACGCTGACGATAACGAATTTCTTGATCAGACAAGCCATGAAATTTTCCAGGTAACGGGCGTAGTGACTTGGTTAACAACTTAATATCGTCAATACGAATTGACAATTCACCCATATTAGTTTTGAATAAAACACCTGTAGCACCAATAATATCACCAATATCCCATTTTTTAAAATGTTCATTATAAAAACTCTTAGGTAGCTTATCACAAGTAACGAAAAGCTGAATTTTCCCACTAGAATCTTGTACATGTACAAAGCTAACCTTACCCATAACACGCTTAAGCATCATTCGTCCTGCTACTGATACTTGCATATTTTTTTTCTCCAACTCTTCTTTAGAAAAACTTTTAAATTCTTGAATAATATTCTGTGCTAAATTTTCAGGTTTAAAATTATTAATAAATGGATTTCCACCTTTTCTTAATAAAGCTAATTTTGATTTTCTTTTAAGAATTAATTTATTGTTATCTTCGTCTCTCACTGGACTCCTTAATATGTTTTGTATTCTAGCTCTGATCTATACCAATACCTTTTCTTTAGCCAAACTTTGTTTAAACGATTCCAAGCGTTACAATTGAACTAATAAAATATCACGATTATAATAGCCTTGATAAGAATCCAGTGTCCAATTATGTACCAAAGTTTAATATAAAAATATAATTAATATTTATTAATTTTCATACAAATATTAGCAAATCATATATAGTGGAAATACAATAATCTGTAAATGATGATAACTTGTATATAAGTGTTATTATGTCTTTAGTTGTTTGATTAATTTGATCATAACATTTACCTATATTATTATAAATATCACTGTCAATATTATTTAACATCAGAGTCTGTTCAAAATATTGATTCTATAGCATAATAAACAGATAATATACCTTTGAACTTTTTAAATTATTTGTAATAGCACTTAATATACTTCCTATCGACAAACCATTACTATTTTGTAATTGATATAAATCAACTAAATTTAATGCATATTTACTTTCAAACATTTTTTATCAGCCAAATACTTAAGCAGTATATTCTTAAGTATTAATTATTTTTGATGTATATAATTTGATGTATATAAACTTTAATTATTAAATCGCTTGATTAAGTTTTACTACTTACTATGGCGTCATAATTAATTTTCTGACATTTATACCAGTTATATGTTTATATAATAACAGCCTTTAAAATCAACCGAAATCTAATTTATTATCAACAATTAGAAATAATTTTAGATGTGTTGGTTAAAATTATTCAGATATATCCTGATATGTCATAATTCCCTACATTATTATGTCAATAAACAGAGTTTACATCTGTCACTATTTCTTATAAAGCATTTTACAATCTCTCATATATTTAAATCTTCACTTCCAATAATCACACACAGGTAATTTTAATGTATTCGCACCGAATACATGATATAAATACAAAATTTAAACTTTGTTAAAATTATAATATAATTAATTTTTTGTGTAATCTAAATAACACCACCTTGGTTGAACCTTGGTTGGTTGAATTAATAGTGACTATTAATTTATTTTAATAAATCTTTAGCCTTAGTTGTATCTATATTACTATTACTTTTAACACTAAATCCTTTAGTCAATAAAGAACGTACTAAAAAGAATAACCCTAAAACTAAAAATATAAAAGGTGCAAACCATAATAAATAAGTATTTTTATTAACGGGTGGTTTAAATACGATAAAATCGCCATATCTCTCAGTCATAAATTGACGAATATTGTTATCTGTATTTTCTTCCAATATCAACTCTCTGACTTTTTCACGTAAATCTTTAGCCAATTTTGCATTTGAACCACCAATACTTTGGCCTTGGCAGACTGGACAGCGAATTTCATTAATTAACGTTTGATAACGTTGCTGTTGATTATTAACATAACTCTTGGCTTCAATACTCTCAACATCAGTATAACCAATAAATCCTAATAGGAATAAAATTGAATAAAATAACACTAAAATATAAATTTTATTAAAAAAATAATTTTAACCTATGCCGTTGATTACACTTGACAATATTTCTCTTAGTTTTTCTGACAAACAAATCCTAAATAAAGTAAATTCAACAATATATAAAGGCGACAAAATTGCACTTATTGGTAGAAATGGTGAAGGAAAATCTACTTTTATGCGCATTCTTGCTAGTTTGATTGAGTCAGATGACGGTAAACTAAATATTAAAAATGGTAGCAAAATTAGTTATTTAGAGCAAACACTACCACAAAATAATGATAAAAGTCTATTTGATGTTGTGGCAGAAGGTCTAGGAGAAATTGGCATTATTCTCATACAGTACCAGCATTTAATTAATGATGGAAAGTTAGAACAAGCTAGCAAAGTACAAGAAAAAATTGATCAATCAAATGGTTGGCAATATTTATATAAAATACAAGCCATTCTCAATCGTTTTACACTCAATGCTAATACAATTTTGTCCACGCTTTCTAGCGGTTGGCAAAGACGTGTAATGCTAGCTAGAGCATTAATTCAAAATCCAGATGTATTATTGCTTGATGAACCAACTAATCATCTGGATATTACCACTATCCTTAATCTTGAGCGTATGCTAAAGAATTATAATGGTACTTTGATACTAATTAGTCATGATCGTTCATTTATTAAAGGCATTGTTAATCGTGTATTTGATCTTGATCGTGGCAATCTAGCAGTATTTAATTGTAGCTATGTTAAATATGTAAAACGCAAAAATATACAAATTCATACTGAAAAAATTGCCAACGCACGATTTGATAAAAAACTTGCACAAGAAGAAAATTGGATTAGACAAGGTATCAAAGCTAGACGAACTCGCAACGAAGGACGTATTCGCACTTTACAATCTATGCGTAAATCATTCATAAATCGTCGTGTGAAAAAAAGCAATGCCAACATCCATATCTTGGATGATGAAAACCACATTTCCGAATTGATTTTCGAAATTAAAAAAATTAATTACCAAATTGCTGGCATTAAGCTCATTGAAAATTTTTCTATGCTAATTTTAAAAGGTGAAAAAATCGGTATTATCGGTGGTAATGGCGCAGGAAAATCTACTTTCATTAAACTCCTACTTGATAAATTACAACCTGATAGTGGTTCCATTCTTAGGTCAAAAACCATTAAACTAGCCTACTTTGACCAAACGCAGTATCTTAACCCTAATATGAAAGCTATGGATTTCGCTGCTGAAGGCCGCGAGCATATTAATATTAGTGGAAAAAGTAAGCATATTATTGGCTATCTACGTCAATTTTTATTTACTAAAAAACAAGCTATAGCACCGATTAGAATGCTTTCTGGAGGCGAAAAAAATCGCCTTATATTGGCTAAAATTTTATCTCAACCTGCCAATTTATTAGTGCTTGATGAACCAACTAATGACCTTGATATTGAAACACTTGAATTATTAGAGGAAATATTAGTAAATTATAACGGCACTTTACTTTTAATTTCACACGATAGAACTTTTTTAAATAATGTTGTTAGTTCTACAATTGTTATGAATGATAATGGTATTATCAACCAATATGCTGGGGGTTATAATGATTATCTGGTTAGAAAATAAGATAAATTAGACAATCCAAAAGTTAAAATAACTAAAAAAACTAATATAAAATAACTAAAAAATTTAAATAAAAATTGATTAAATTCAATTACATATTATAGGTTTTTACAACAGGAAAGATCTTAAGATATTTTAATCAAATTTCTCAAATTAAAAACAAAATTTGAAAGATATTATAAAGAATGGAAAATATTTAAATGACACCATTAATTGTCGACTTGGACCATACATTAATTAATACAGATTTATTGTATGAGTCTTCAATTGGTACATTAAAAGAAAATCCACTGCTTATTTTTATTTATCCTCTTTGGTTTCTTCGTGGAAAGGGCTATTTAAAAGAACAATTAGCTAAACGATTCTCTATTGATATTAAAATTTTAACTTACAATCAAGACGTAATTAATTATATCAAAAAACGCAAAAAACAAGGAGACAAAATCATCCTTGCCACTGCCTCGCATAAATTATATGCTTATGCCATTAACAATTATCTTAAAACTGAAAAAATTCAGATAAAAAACAAACAGAAAAATTTTGATTTTTTTATCCATAATGATCAACAAACAACCGTTAATAAAATTGATTTATTCGATGATGTCATGGCAAGTAACAAAAACTTTAATCTATCTTCACACAATAAAGCCAAACGATTAATTGAGCGATTTGGCAATAAAGGCTTTGACTATATAGGCGATCATATGCGTGATTTACCCGTTTGGGAAGCATCTAATCTGTCAATTTTAGTTAACGTACCAAATAAAATTATTAATAAAACTAAACATCTTAATACATTAATTTTATCAAAAAAGAATTAAGAGACAAAGCTTACTAATTATCAGCTTACTAATTATCTTTATTATAATAGCTAAAAAAAAGATATGGTATTAACTAACAAAAACAAATTACATAGTTAGCTTTTATATTCTTTATTTTTAAAAAAAGGTCAAATTGTTGAATAATTATTATATTGTCAAATCTCTTCAATTAAATATGATAAAACACCAAAGATCAAATATATAATACTAATTACGCTAAGTGTAATAGTAATAACTCTAGCTATTTTTAAATTTTTACCTAAAATCCGATTGTTAATCCACCACACAAAATAGCTAATAACAAAAGTAACAACAAGTATCCTAATAAACATAATTAATCTTCATAATTAATCTTTTAGTTTTTAAACTATTTTAGTCTCTAATATTAAATTAATACAACTAACTTTTTGAATTTCATAAATCGATGCTTTCTTTACTTCTTACAAACTAGCAAAATAATTAAGTAGAGCTATTCTACGTAACTTTCCTAATCCTATAATAGATTCTATATGTTGAAGTTGTACATATTAAAAACCAATTTGTTAGATAATTCTTCATTACAAAACGGTGTGATTCATCCCGAATACGATTTACTAACATAAAAGCAGAGTCGTGAGGTAGTAGGTAGATTTTATTAACTTTACTATCTCTAACTATAATTAAAATCTCAAGTCCAACTTTTTGATTTTTCCCCTTAGCAATACCTACCTAATTGCACATTATCCAAACCAATTGAATTAATCGACGTAATAGCTTAATTCAATTATCACAATCTACCATTGATAAAAATAATATCTGGTAAAGATTTTCTCTTTTTCTATAGTTTAAAATAACGTTGATATACAACTTGATTCATTACGCTATAATAATCACTAGTAGTAATACTTTTAATACCCAATTGAAGATATTAACTCACTTTTGAAACTCTATTTAAAAATACCACACATAAAGCAACATTTACTTCACTTATTATATTATATAACTAATATCAAAATATTCAATATAGTTATGCAACTTGTCTAATTCTAAAACAACTTGTAAGTGTACAAGTGTTAATTTTTTTAAATCTTTATAATACATTATTGATTGAGATTTTCCTTAACGGATAAATTATCTATATTAAGATAATGTCTTTTATCTTTATTTAGTCTATCAATAATATGCGGATTTAAAGCTGAGAAAATTATATGTTTGTCATTCAATTTATGACTAATTAATATTTGTTTAGGGATGTTTTTATCTAATTGATTTACCAGAATATCCTCAATACCACTTACTTCTCATTGTTGATCAATACTAACCACATCTAAGTTACTACCGGAACTTGAGATATGTTGCTCTTGAATGACGTGTAGATCAATTAATTAGTCGTGTAATCACGCCGCTAATTCAAACTCTAAATTTTGAGAAGCAAGTTACATTTTTTTGACACCTTTTCTAAAGTTTTATAGTCTTTACTAGATAAAAATAAAGATATAATTGGTACGTCTGATTGATAGTGTTTCACATAGCTAATTTTTCTCACACAAAGTCCACTACATAGTTATATTTGATATTCTAAACAAGATCTAAACAAGATCAGTAAGTTCTATTAGAAGATCCTCTAACTTTAAAAACTTTAATATTTGCCACTAGAACTCTAGTTTTGTTCTATTTATGTGTTCTAATAAAATAGCTTGACACTCTTACTTTTTAAGTTTTTAGCTTTATCTACATAGATTATTTGACCTTGTTTATCAAATATTTAATAAACGCCAGAGTTGGTAGTTAGATTCTTTAATCTTTTCTTTAATTGACATCTATACAAAAACACTTACAAAGGTAAAATTCAAATTAGGTTAATTTTTTTTAAAATTTGTGATTAAAACATTACTTATTGTATTGTCTATTTTGCCTATAAATTTTACTTTAGCGATAGACAAAGTTCTAAATACAACTCATCAAGCAATCGTAGATATGATTGATCCGCCTAATTCAGCCGCGCTTAATATTATGGTTAGCGCTCTAACTTCTTTAAAAGAATTAAAAAAACAAAAAAGAGCCACTAAAAAAAATATTGAAGCTTTAACTCGATTAAAAATTTTACCTAATATTGCTATAAACGTATCCACTAAAATTGCATTAAACAAATATTGGGATAACTTAAATATCCAACAAAAACAGTTTTTTAAATACTATATTTCAGAATCTTTAATCCAAGATTATGTAGGTATCTTATCCAGTTATGATAAGCTTGATAGTGTCCACATTTCAGTAGATCCTGACGTTAAACGTAAAAATGATAAGGCTATTGTAAGGTTAATTATTAATATTAACAATGATCCAAAACCTAGTATCATTTCTCTAAAAATGATACGATTTAATACTTGGCGTGTGTATGATATCGTATTTTCTGGTATAAGTATTGTTAAAAATTATCGTGCTCAATTTAATTCATATATTAGACGTAAGGGTATTGACGGCTTAATTATAAAATCTAAACAAAAGCTTAAAAAAATAGCTGAATAATGTACAAACTTATTATTCATGGTGGTATCTCGTTAAATGGTACTGTTATAACTGCTGGATCGAAAAATTCATCTCTACCCATCTTATTTGCTTCAATATTAGCTAATGGCCCTATCACTTTAACCAATACACCTCATTTAAGTGATGTTTCAACCACACTTAGATTATTAATGGATATGGGTGCAGAATTTATATTAGAATCAGATAATTCTTTATTTATAGATGGTTCTAGATTAACAAACTTAGTCGCTCAATACAATTTGGTTAAGACTATGCGTGCTTCAATTTTAGCACTAGGGCCAATGCTTGCTAAATATGGTAAAGCAAAAATATCTCTACCTGGTGGCTGTGCAATTGGCTCACGTCCTGTTAATTTACACTTAGAAGCATTAGAAAATTTAGGAGCAACAATTAAAGTTAAAAATGGCTATATTTATGCTACAGCTAAAGAACTTATTGGTACTAAGATTCATTTTAAACAAATTTCAGTAACTGCTACTGAAAATATCATCATGGCAGCAACTTTAGCAATAGGTATAACTACAATTCATAACGCTGCACAAGAACCTGAAATTGTAGATTTAGTTAATTGTTTGATCAAGATGGGGGCTATCATTTCCGGAGCTGGTACTTCAATTGTTATTATCCAAGGAGTTTATGAATTATCAGGCGTAACTTATTCAGTTTGTCCTGATCGAATTGAAGCAGGTACTTATCTTGTTGCTACAGCCATCACAGGTGGTAAAATTACGATTAAAAATGTACATTATCAATCAATGCATGCCATTCTCGATAAACTACTTGAAACCGGTGCAGACATTAAAACCAATGAAAATTCAATCATCCTTGATATGAAAGGAAAACGCCCCAAAGCTGTTAATATCAAAACTAGTACTTATCCAAATTTTCCCACAGATATGCAGGCACAATTTACAGCACTTAACACTATTGCTGATGGTCATAGTACTATTACTGAAACAATCTTTGAAAATAGATTTATGCACATTCCTGAATTATCACGTATGGGTGCAAACCTTGTTTTAAAAGGTAACACTGTTGTTTGTAAAGGAGTACAATATTTAACTGGAATGCCCTTAATAGCAACTGACTTAAGGGCTTCAGCATCTTTAGTGTTAGCAGGATTAGTAGCAACAGGTACCACAACGATTGAACGTGTTTATCATTTAGATCGTGGGTATGAAACAATCGAGGAAAAATTAAAACTATTAGGTGCTCAAATTGAACGTGTACAGGATTAAGAATTTATGCTAACTATCACATTATCCAAAGGTAGAATTTTAAAACAAACATTACCTTTGCTTGAACAAGCAGGTTTAATTATTGCTAAAAAAGAGTTAAACTCACGTAAATTAATTCTTGATACCAATCTCACTGACGTTAAAGTTATTATTGTTCGTTCAACCGATGTACCTGTATTTGTACAGCATGGTGCTACTGATATGGGTATTGCTGGTAAAGATGTTTTACTTGAGCATGGTGCTAATAATCTATTCGAAGTGCTAGATCTAGGTATTGCCAAATGTAAACTAATGGTAGCTGCTGAGTCAAAAAATAGACTTAAACAAAATACACTTAAAGTAGCAACTAAATATGTCAATTCAACCAAACGTTATTTTCAAAATAAAGGTCAATCTTGTGAAATTATAAAACTTTACGGTGCAATGGAATTAGCGCCAAAAGTCGGTCTAGCTCATTGTATTGTTGATTTAGTTGATACTGGGAATACCTTAAAAGCCAATGGTCTTATTCCATTTGAGTATATTGAAAGGATTAGCTCTCGTTTAGTGGTAAATATCGCCTCATTTAGAACCAAAAATACACAAATTAAGTCTTGGATTCAAAATATTGAGAATAGTTTATGATCACTAAATTAGTATCTACACAATTTGACTTTCAAAAACAACTTTCCTCATTACTTAAATGGGAAAATGTTTCTAACCCTAGTATTACTAAAACAGTTAGCGATATTATTACTAATATTCGTAGTAATGGTGATAATGCTTTAATTGATTACACAAATACATTTGATAATGTTAACGCCTCTAGTATGAAAGATTTAACTATTAAATTACCTAGACTCAAACAAGCATTTGACACACTCAATGAAAAGCAAAAATCTGCACTAAGCACAGCGGCAAACCGCATACGTTTTTACCACGAAAAACAAAAACAAAGCACTTGGTCCTATACAGAAGATGATGGTACAGTGCTGGGACAAAAAATTACATCACTAGATTGTGTTGGTTTATACGTCCCTGGAGGAAAGGCAGTCTACCCTTCCTCTGTGTTAATGAACGCTATTCCAGCCAAAGTTGCTGGTGTAAAAGCGTTAATTATGGTTGTACCAACACCCAACGCAATAATTAATTCATTGATATTAGCAGCAGCATATATTTCAGGTATTAGTCAGGTATTTACAATAGGTGGAGCACAAGCAATCGCAGCACTTGCTTATGGTACACAAACCATACCCAAGGTAGACAAAATTGTAGGGCCTGGTAATATTTATGTCGCAACGGCTAAACGCGCAGTATTTGGTCAAGTTGGTATTGATATGATTGCTGGCCCTAGTGAGATTCTTATTATTTGTGATGGGAAAACCAATCCAGACTGGATTGCAATGGATTTATTTTCTCAAGCAGAGCATGATGAAAACGCACAATCACTTTTATTATCTCCTAACTCTAACTTTATTAATCAAGTTGAGTCAAGTATTAAAAAACTATTGCCTACTATGAGTAGAAAAAACATTATTAAAACTGCACTTAAAAACCGTGGTGCACTCATTCACACTAAAGATATGAATGAGGCAATCTCTTTATCTAACCAAATTGCACCTGAACATTTAGAATTATCTGTTGAATACCCTCAAGCTATATTAGATAATATTAAACATGCAGGTGCAATTTTTATAGGGCGTCACACTTGTGAATCCTTAGGAGATTATTGCGCAGGACCAAATCATGTACTACCTACTTCAGGTACAGCACGTTTTTCATCCCCTTTAGGGGTGTATGATTTTCAAAAAAAATCAAGTTTGATTATGGTTTCTAAACAAGGTGCGAATACATTGGGAGAAATAGCTATCACCCTAGCTAATGGCGAAGGGCTACAAGCTCATGCTCAATCAGCACGCTATCGTATAACATAATAGTTAAAGAAAACAAATAATATATAATTTTATTTGTTAAATATCATTGAATATCTCAATCAAAAAAATCTATTCCTTTATATTCCTTTAAATGCATTGTTATTACACCTTTTTGATCACTAAAAAGGAAACTTATTACTACTAATATTAGGTTTTTTTATTTTAGAAAAATTAGATATACCATCACTATCTATCATTTTAGCCATCATTTTTTTCATCTTTCCACCGTTCACCTTTTTCATTTGTTTTTGCATTTTTTCAAACTGTTTAATTAGTTTGTTGACTGCTTGAATATTCGTACCAGAACCATTAGCAATACGCACCTTACGTGAACCTTTAATTAGACTAGTATAACTACGCTCTTTAGGTGTCATAGAATTAATGATAGAAACCATTTTCTTGATTTCAGCCCCACTCACTATTTGATTTTTAACATTTTGGGGAATTTTACCTAAACCTGGAAGTTTATTCATCAAGGCTTCTATACCACCCATTTTTTCCGTTTGCAGAAGTTGATAACGCATATCAGATAAATCAAATTGACCCTTGGTTATTTTCTGGAAAGACTTTTGCACCTTTTTATGATCAACTTTACGTGAAATTTCTTCTACTAACGATAACACATCTCCCATACCAAGTAAACGAGAAACTATACGATCTGGATGGAACAACTCTAGTGCATCAATTTTCTCACCAACACCTAAAAATTTAATTGGCTTACCAATAATATGACGTACAGATAATGCCGCCCCTCCCCTAGCATCGCCATCAGTTTTAGTAAGAATCACGCCTGTCAATGGTAATGCATTAGAAAACACTTTAGCAGTATGCACTGCATCCTGGCCAGTCATAGAATCGATTACAAATAAAGTTTCAATTGGATCTACTTTTTTCTGCAAAATTTTAATTTCATTCATCATTTGCTCATCTATATGCAAACGACCTGCAGTATCAACTAACAAAACATCAAAAAACTGTTTTTGTGCATATTTTTTAGCGTTAGCTACAATATCTGAAGGTTTGTCATTGATTGTTGATGGGAAAAAATCTACCTCAATTTGTTTAGATAATACTTCTAACTGCTCAATAGCAGCAGGACGATAAACATCAGCACTAACTACTAATACTTTTTTGTTTTCACGTTGTTTTAAATAAAATGCAATCTTGGCTACTGAAGTAGTTTTACCCGCACCTTGTAAGCCAGCCACCATGATAATAGCTGGCGGCTGAGTTTTTAAATCAAGCGATTCTACTTTACCTCCAATAATCTTAGTTAATTCAGTTTCAACCAACTTAATAAATGTTTGTGATGGTGTTAGTCCTTGTCCAACCTTAAGTCCTAACGCCTTGATTTGAACTTTATCTAAAAATACCTTGATTACTTCAAGTGCCACATCTGCCTCAAGCAGTGCGCGACGTACTTTACGAATCGCCTCTTTAACATTGGATTCAGATAGTTTATTCTTCCCTTGTAAAACTTTAAAACTATTTTGTAGGAGCTCGGTTAAATTATCAAACATTTTTAAATAAATATAACTAAAGTATCGTATTATAGTACTTTATATTAATTCAAAAGTTAATTATGCTCTTATCTTACTTGGCAATAGCTTTGTATCTCGCTGCAACCTTTTTACTAATACGTTATTTTGTAATAAATGCAATCCAATACCAACAAACTATTTTCTTATTGGTCAGTTTTGCCATAATTGTACAAGCGCTCACTTTTAGCCATTTTTGGAATGATAAAGGCATTGTTTTTGGATTAGCAAATAGCGCCTCATTTGTTACTTGGTTAATCTCTGTTTTATTATTTTTATCTTCCTTGTCTAAGCCTGTACACGTATTAGGAATATTGATTTATCCATTAGCAGCATTCACGCTAGCTTTTAGTGTCACCTTTCCAGATACAATAAACAAAGTTATTCCGATAAATATTGCTTTACACGTATTATTATCAATAACTGCTTATGCCTTATTGGCTCTAGCAGCATGCCAATCCGTATTGTTAAATATCCAAGAAAAACATTTACACGCAAAAAAAATTAATAGTTTTATTAATAAGCTTCCAGCACTACAAACTATTGAAGCGCTACTATTTCAAATCCTTAGAATTGGCTTTTATTTATTAACCTTATCACTCCTTTCTGGTTTTATTTTTGTACAAGATATATTTTCTCAACACTTAATACATAAAACTACTCTTTCAATCATTGCATGGATTATTTTTGCCATACTCGTGTTTGGCAGAAAAGTTTTCGGTTGGCGTGGGAAGCAAGCCATTATTAGTACACAATTTGGTTTTGGTATTTTAGTTATTGCTTATTTTGGTTCCAAATTTGTTTTAGAAAGACTTTTAACTTAAAATAATTTACTATAACCAACAAGTCTAAGTTCAGTAGAAATAAACAATAAATTAAACTTGATATAACATTCAAAAACAATCGATATAATGATTGTTTGAGATAGTAGTATTTTTTTTATTTTTACTATAACCTTTATTGCTTTTTAAAAATTTAAATTACCTCAACAATATCTTTTAAATCAAGCAGTGATAACTTTTTAAATTGTATTTAAGTAAACTAATATAAAGCATTATATTTTAGCAATCAGTTCATTACATAATGCTTTAACTCCACCAAATTTTAATACCATTACCATTTTATAATTCTTATATTTGTATAGTCTCAATAGTTTCTTGGTTTGAACTATTTATTGGATAATTTTAATGGAATTAAACTAGAATGAACAATTGCTATAACAAATAATTTAATGACTTGAGGAGAATTAAGCCTAATTTATTATATCATTATCAATTAATATGTAAAATAGCTAAGAATACCTCCTTAGGAATGTCTACCATACCAACACTACGCATACGTTTTTTACCTTTTTTTTGCTTATCAAGTAACTTTTTCTTACGTGAAACATCACCACCATAACATTTAGCAGTTACATTCTTTCTAAGTGCTTTTACGTTTGAACGTGAAATAATTTTAGAGCCAATACAAGCTTGAATAGTAACATCAAACATTTGTCTTGGAATGAGCTCTTTCATTCTTTCAACCAACGCATTCCCTTTACGCACAGAATCGTCTCGATGCGTAATAAGTGCTAACGCATCTACTGTTTCTTGATTGATCATAACATCCAAACAAATTAAATCAGATTCTTGATAGCGTTCAAAATGATAATCCATAGAAGCAAAACCTCTTGATACGGATTTTAATCTGTCAAAAAAATCTAGCACCACTTCATTTAATGGTAATTCGTAGATAAGAGATACTTGCCTACTCATATAGATGATATTTTTTTGTATACCCCGCTTTTCAATACATAAATTCATTACCGCCCCCACATATTTACTAATCACTAGAATTTTTGCTGTAATAATCGGTTCTCTAAATTTAGAAATACTTTGATTAATTGGCATTTTTGATAGGCTATCTACTCTATGGATAATGCCTTTAGTATCAAGAATTTCATAAACAACAGTTGGGGCAGTGATAATTAAATCAAGATCGTACTCACGCTCTAAACGCTCTTGAACAATCTCCATATGTAATAAACCTAAAAATCCGATACGAAAACCAAAACCTAGTACGTCTGAATTTTCAGGTTCGTATTGTAAAGCCGCATCATTTAGACGAAGCTTTGACAAAGCATCACGAAATTTCTCATAATCTTTACCAGAAATTGGAAAAATACCTGCAAATACACAAGGTTGCACTGGTCTAAACCCTTCTAAAGGCTCTGATATAGGATTTTCAGCACTGGTAATCGTATCTCCTACTGGAGCACCATCAATATTTTTAATATTAGCAATTAAAAATCCAACTTCTCCTGCTTTTAAACTATCTATTTTTTTACGTTTTGGAGTAAACACTCCCACTTCATCAACAATGTATTCCTCTCCATTTGAAAAAATTTTTATTTTAGTTTTAACTCTAATTTCACCATCAATCATACGAATTAAAGATACTACGCCTAAATAACTATCAAACCAGGAGTCAATAATCAAAGCTTTAATCGGTGCGTTAATATTGCCTTTTGGAGTGGGAATTTTTTCTACAATTTGTTCTAAAATATCTTCAATACCAATACCTAATTTAGCACTAGCATGAACCACGTCATGCGCTTCAACACCGATAACATCTTCAATTTCATTTATTACACGTTCAGGATCTGCTGCTGGAAGGTCAATTTTATTAAGCACAGACACAACTTGTAAACCTTGTTCTAATGCAGTATAGCAATTTGCAATTGTTTGCGCTTCCACTCCTTGTGATGCATCAACAATTAATAGAGCTCCTTCACAAGCAGAAAGTGAACGAGATACTTCATAAGAAAAATCTACATGACCAGGCGTATCAATAAAATTTAATTGATAAGTTTCGCCATTTTTAGCATGGTAATCAAGCGTAACACTTTGCGATTTAATAGTAATACCTCGTTCTTTTTCAATATCCATAGAATCTAACACTTGAGATGACATTTCCCGATCACTCAAACCGCCACAAAACTGAATAAAGCAGTCAGCAATGGTTGATTTTCCATGGTCAATATGGGCAATAATTGAAAAATTACGAATGTTTTTCATATGATAAAATAGATCTTTTTAAGTATATTATTATACAGTCATGAATAAAGTTCAACCAATTACCTGTACTGCTACAAGCAATTTAAAAATAAGCATTCCTGATGCTAAAGGACGTAATATTGTATTATATTTTTATCCTAAAGATTCCACTCCAGGATGTACTACTGAAGGGCAAAATTTTAGAGATAAACATCAAGCGTTTTTAGATACCAATACAGTAATTTACGGCGTATCAAAAGATAATTTAGCTAAACATGAAAAATTTAAAGACAAACAAAGTTTTCCTTTTGAATTAATTGTTGATATTAATGGCACTTTATGCGAATTATTTAACGTTTGGCAACTTAAAAAGTTTATAGGTCGTAAATATATGGGTATCGTTCGCTCTACTTTCTTAATTGATGCTAATGGTAATATCCTTAAACATTGGGATAAGGTTAAAGTTAAGGGTCATGTTGAAGAAGTTTTAATTTTTACCCAAACATTATGAGCAACATAGATTTTAACGAAGTTAATAAATTCGCTACTCTAGCATCACATTGGTGGGATAAAAACTCTAAATTTAAACCCCTACATGATATTAATCCACTCAGACTAAATTACATCAAACGGCAATATAATAGCCCGCTTAAAGATAAACAAATCCTTGATATTGGTTGTGGAGGTGGTATATTAACAGAATCTTTTGCTTTAGAAGGCGCAATTGTAACAGGCATTGATATGGCAGAAGAAAGCTTAGAAGTTGCCAAATTACACTTACTTGAATCAGGCTTAGAAGTAGATTATCAAAAAATTTATGTAGAAAAATTTGCTAAACAACACACTAAAAAATTTGATATTATTACCTGCTTAGAAATGCTAGAGCATGTACCAGATCCAGGCTCAATTATTAAAGCTTGTGGTGAATTAGTTAAACCTAGTGGACAAGTATTCTTTTCGACCATCAACCGCAATGCTAAATCCTATTTATTTGCCATTATCGGTGCAGAATACATTCTAAAACTCTTACCTCAAGGCACGCATAACTGGGATAAATTTATTCAACCTAGTGAGATAGACAAATGGGCGAGAGCCTCATCCCTATCTCTTAAAGGAATGACTGGGATAGTCTACAACCCCATTACAAAAACATACAAACTTAAAGACGATGTAAGTGTAAATTATTTATCTTATTATCAAAAATCAAGAAATAAACCATAAAAACTACAGGTAACTAAAAAATGAAAATAATACTCACTCTTCTATTTCTTACTAGTAATTTTAGTGCATTATCCCTCTCGCCTAACGAAATGTTGGTGATTGTTGGCGCAGTTAAATACTACAATGAAAACTGTTTAGGATTGAATTCAGCAGGATTTCAACGAATGAACAAAGGATTAAAACGCTTTAAAATGAATAAAATCCCTATACCTATACTGGAACAACAACTACTAGCGATATCTAGCTATCAAACAGCAGAAAAATTTGGTTGCATTGGGACTAAGAATGAAGCTTATAAAGCAGGATTTGGCCAATATATAAATTAATTTTCTGTTTCTAAAATTACAAATGCCATAGCATTAAATTTTTCATCTGACAAGCTAAGATGTGCCTTTTTAATATTTTTATCTACCAAATATAAATGCAATTTTGTACTGAAAATAAAATAGGGATTACCTTTTTTATTATTGCGAATAGTTAAATCTTGAAAACTGACAATCTTACCAATACCCATACCCAAAGCTTTTGCAAAAGCCTCTTTAGCGGAAAAACGCTTAGCACAATAAGTACTACTATAACCTTTCTTGACAAACAAAACTTGTTCATATTCAGATAGTACACGTTTAACAAAACCTTCTTTATTTTTGCTTAATATACGTTCAACACGTTCAATATCGACAATATCAACCCCCACACCATAAATCATTGTCTTGCATCAATCATCAAATTTTTCATCTCTTGGATTGCAGGTCCAAGCCCCACAAATACTGCTCTAGAAATAATTGAGTGACCAATATTAAGCTCAACAATTTCAGGTAATTTAGCAATATTAGTTGTATTTTCCAAGGTCAATCCATGTCCTGCATTGACTTGTAAACCAATTGAACGTGCATAGGTTGCCATAATTTTAATTCTTTCAAGTTCTGTTAATTGCGCCGCCTCATTAGTTGCATTAGCATAATGACCAGTATGGAGTTCAACTACAGCTGCACCACACTGTTTAGCTGCGTCAATTTGATCTTTTTGTGCATCAATAAATAAAGAAACAATAATATTTGACATATTAAGTTGAATGCAAATATCACGCATTTTAGAAATTTGAGATATCACGTTTAGCCCACCTTCAGTAGTCAATTCCTCGCGTTTTTCTGGTACCAGGCAACAATCTTGAGGTTTAATCTTACTAGCAATAGCAATCATTTCATCCGTTGCTGCCATTTCTAAGTTCATCTTTGTAGTTAACTTACCACGCAAAATTTCAACATCAGCATCTTGAATATGACGCCTATCCTCTCGTAAATGCAAAGTAATGCTATCTGCACCTGATTTTTCACATAATAAAGCTGCCTCTACCAATGAAGGATAGTTCGTGCCTCTAACTTGCCTAATAGTAGCAATATGATCAATGTTAATACCTAAATAAATACCCATTGTTTGTTATGGTTTAATAAAAAATAAAGCCCGACTTTTAAGTATTTATCGCCTAAAAGTGAATATAATAGTTGTTTATTTAAATCATGATAAATTTTTATTAGTAAGTGGTAAATCACTTTCTCGATATTTTACCAAAAGAATTAGGTATAAATCCTACTTTAGGTTGACATTAATTAGAATTATTTAAGTTAATTCTGTTACCACTATTATCAATTAATTAACGTATTATCATTTTCAACTTACTATTTTTCTATAAATAGAATACTTAAATATTAAAACATTTGAATATGGGGATTTTAATCCTCTCAGCCTACCTATCAACTAAGCGAAAAAATTGCCAAAATTACAGGAAAAAAACCAAGTGGTAATGATAAATCAGAAAAAATAGCAATGCTCATTCAACTTTAGTCATACCCTAATGAAGCTAGTGCACGCTTATCATCAGACCATCCTTGTTTAACTTTAACCCTAAGTTTAAGGAATACTTTTCTATCTAAAAATCCCTCAATACTTTTTCGTGCTTCAGTACCAATCAATTTTAGCATTACACCTTTATTGCCAATAACAATACTTTTTTGTGAAGCTTTATCAACGAAAATATGGGAAGCAATTCGTTGTAAATTTCTATCTTGTTCAAACTGTCCAATTTCAACGGTTAAATCATAAGGCAATTCGTCTTTTAAATGGCGTATAAGTTTTTCTCGAATAAATTCAGCAACAATAAATTTTTCACTTCTATCGGTTATATAATGAGCATCAAAAATAAGAGTTTGTTTTGGTAAATATTGTAAAACTAATTCACGCAATAAACAAATATCATTTTTTTTAAATGCTGACAAGGGAAATAATTCTGTTGGTTGATATTTTTGAAAAATTTTATTCAAAAATGGTAACACCTCTTGCGTAGACTTAAGTTTGTCAATTTTGTTAATACATAAAATAACTGGCACATCTATCTTGGTAATATGTTCCAAAACTCTCAAGTCCTCTTTGGTCCATTTACCTACTTCTATTAACCATAAAATAACATCAACATCCATTATAGCTAAACTAGACACTCTATTCATATAAGAATTAATGGCTTTATAGTTGCCCATATGAATACCTGGCGTATCCACAAATACCATTTGATAATCATCAGTTGTATCAATAGCGTGAATTCGATGTCTGGTAGTTTGTGGACGGTGTGAAGTAATGGATAATTTACGCCCAATTAATTCATTAATAAGTGTAGATTTACCAACATTAGGTCTCCCAATAACCCCAATAAAACCTGACTGAAAGTTTAATTTAGCAATTTTTTTGTTTATTTTAATCATGATTTTTTTAATTTTTTTAATAAGATTTGTGCACAAATTTGTTCTGCTTTTTTAATACTTTTAGCAGACTGCTTGACTTGTAGATTTTGGTCTTCTAAAAAACAATTTACCATAAATATTGCATTATGATCTTTTCCTGTTGTATCAATTAGTTCGTATTTTGGTAAAATATTGCCACGCTTTTGTAGATATTCCTGTAATTGTGTCTTTGAATCTTTTAACGAATCATACGGACTGATATCATTTAGTAAAACTTTAAAAAGGCCTAAGATAACCATATTAGTCGTTTCAAAATTTGAATCCAATAACACTGCACCAAATATTGCTTCCACAGTATCTGCTTGAATAGATTCACGCCTATACCCCCCACTTTTTAACTCGCCAGAACCTAAAATCAAATTTTTTGATAGTTCTAATGCAGAACCTAACTGTACCAAGGTTTGACCTCTAATTAAGTGTGACCTTAATCGAGAAAGTTTTCCTTCGTCAACACAAGGAAAACGCTGATAAAGTTCTTTTGAGATTACTACACCTAAAATACTATCACCTAAAAATTCTAAACGTTCATTATTGTTTCTTCCCATAGAACGGTGTGTTAATGCAAGTTCTAATAAAGACAAATCTTTAAATTGATAATTAATTTTTTTTTGTAATTTTTTCATTACCTTGTATTAGGTTTTATAAACAAGTAATGTGTTTATAATACATTCTGATTATAACTTAAGATTTTTTATGTTTTGGCAAGAAGAAGCTAAAAAAGAACATTTTACGCTGCCTGAAACCACACAAGATGTAGTGTTTAATATCTTCTCTAATATTTTACCTATTGATCATAGTTTTTTACTAGAACAAGCGCTACTTAAACACTTACCATGGCTTAATGAGGTAAACGCTGGTATCTTTAATATCGGTGTGGCTGATGGTAATGGCTGGGTACAGAATCATAAAAACGGATTCTATTACCCTTCCAAACGATCAAAACTAATTATTAGATTGCCAAAAGATAAACTTAATGAAACAAAACAGCTAATTGGTAAAACACTATATTTAGATAAATATAAAATAAAAATTATCAAATTTTTAAAACCCAAATTACTTAGTGACATACCTATACTATTTGCAAAAAAAATTGTCTGTAATGAAGCAATGAGTGAAAATGATTTCTTACAAACTGTTTTTGAACAATTAAAAACACTTGATATTTCTGTTAAGAAAATGATAGCTGGTCTTAAAAATCACATTAAAACTGATACTCAGATTATTCATACCCGTTCTCTAATGGTGGCTGATCTAAAAAAATATGAATCAATAACACTACAAGAAAAAGGCCTTGGTAATTATCGATTATTAGGTTGTGGCTTGTTTATTCCCCATAAAAACATTACAAGCATCTAACTTTCACTAAAAGTATTTTAGTACTAATAGTTAAACCTTTAAAAATAAAATAATTTTCTAGGTTTCAAAATAATTGATAAAGTGCCTATTTAGTTTAAAGTTTATTTTATAAATTCTTTGAAGATTTAGAAAAAGAGATAGAGAATAATAATTATGTAATAATTTACTTTCATAAGAATGATTATTATTGTGATAAATTAATTAAAAATAACTTTCATAATAAATCTTTAGTTATTAAACTATAAAAAATTTAACATCATTAGAAACAAATATGTAAAATGAGACAGTACTAACTGATTAGTAATACAGAAAAAGAATTCTCGACTTTAATAAAAGTATCATTCATTATCCCTCCTATATTTCCAAATTTAGTATACAAAGTTATTACAATATATAATATATTTATAAATGATTTAGATTGCAATTGGTGCTTTAATGGGTGCATCAAATATATAATTTCTAAACTCAAAGTCCTTAAAACTATAATCAAAAATACTATCAGGCTTGCACTTAATTTTAAGTGTTGCTAGTGCTTTTGGAGTACGAGATAATTGTATTTCTACTTGTTTATAATGATTAGAATAAATATGGCAATCACCCCCACTCCAAATAAAATCACCTACTTCTAGATCACACTGCTGTGCCATCATATGAGTTAGCAATGAATATGAAGCAATATTGAATGGTACACCAAGAAAAATATCTGCACTTCTTTGGTACAATTGACAAGATAGCTTTCCATTAGATACATAAAACTGAAAAAATACATGGCAAGGCAATAATGCCATATTTTCTAATTCGCCAACATTCCAGGCTGAAACAATAATTCTACGAGAATTTGGTGTATTTTTAATTTGCTCTACCGCTTTCGAAATCTGGTCAATACTTTTATCTTTAGTATTTTTCCAATGACGCCACTGTCTACCATAAATTGGGCCTAAATCTCCATTTTCATTTGCCCATTCATTCCAAATCCTAACTCCATTATCTTGTAAATATTTAATGTTAGTATCACCATTAAGAAACCACAATAACTCATATACAACCGAAGGTAAGTGTACCTGTTTAGTGGTAACAAGTGGAAATCCCTTGGATAAATCAAAACGCATTTGATATCCGAACATACTGGTTGTTCCTGTATTCGTTCTATCAGTCTTATATACTCCAATATTTTTAACTAGTTTTAGAAAATCTAAGTACTGTTTCACATTATCTCCTTTTTAGTATATGCTTTTCGCAATAGAGAAATACCAACTACTATCATTGGTAAGCTTAATAATTGTCCCATGGTAAACCAACCAAAAGCCAAATAACCTAACTGCACATCTGGCAATCGAATAAACTCAATTATAAATCTAAACAAACCATAACAAATCAAAAATAATGCTGAAGTTGACATGGACGGACGTAATTTTTTACTAAATACCCAAAGAATAATAAATAAAATTAAGCCTTCTAAAAACGCTTCAACCAATTGTGATGGATATCGACTTACACTTTGTTGTTCAATATACATACCAAATGGACTGGTAGTTATTTGACCCCAAAGTTCACTATTAATAAAATTACCTATTCTACCAAAACATAATCCTAAAGGCACTAGTGGTGCTACAAAATCCATTGTAGTAAAAAAAGTTTTATTATATTTTCGATTAAATAAAACCATTGCCAACAACACACCCAAAAAACCACCGTGAAACGACATACCGCCATCTTGAATGTCAAAAATTAACCAAGGGTCCGATAAAAAATTTACAAAATTATAAAACAGCATATATCCCAAACGACCACCGCTAACCACACCAATTGCACCATAAAAAATTAAATCTTCAATTTCTTGAGTATTCCAGTTGTTAAATTGCTTTTGCTTAGCACGGTAATTCGCCAATAAATAAGCCACTAAAAAAGCCATTAAATACATCACTCCATACCAATAGATTTGTACAAAACCCAAATCTATTGCAATTGGATTAATAATTGGATAGGTCATATTGAGTATTCCTAATGGTACGCTCGAGGTGATTCGAACACCCGACATTTAGCTTCGGAGGCTAATACTCTATCCAGCTGAGCTACGAGCGTATAGATAAAAATCGTTAAAATTAAACCCCTTCAGAACAGAAGACTGCTTGTATATTAGACACTAATTTTAGAACCTTTGTATCTTTAACTTTGCATAAAATTTTATTACCATCACGCCGAGATTCGACAATATTTTTGGTTCTAAGAATATCAATATGTTGTGAGATGTTAGATTGTGAAGAACCAACTTTGTTTACAATCTCCAATACAGGCAATTCATCATTTTTCAATGCGCATAGAATCTTTAAACGCAAAGGATGTGCCATTGCTTTTAAAGCTCTTGTTGCTTTTTCAATATCTTCTTCTTTTTCTAATAATGCTATTTCACCCATAATTAATTAAAGTCTACCCAACATACCATAAATACCATATCGTCTAACTTTGATTAATATCATCTTTTGATAAAAGTTTATTAAGCTATCGTTATTAAATACAATATCAAAGATTTGCCATTGCTTATCTTTATTTTGATGAAATAGCAAATCAAGATAAATACCGCCATATGAGGTATATCTTTTAACTTTAAGTTGTACTGCAATTGCATCACTCATTACTGGTCTGGCAGATATAAATTGAAACGAAGTAGAGTTTACTTGGGATAATCTAGCTAATAAAGTTGTCATCATATTATCTTTCAATCTATTAACAAAAAACTTAGTCTCTTTTTCACCTAAGCGATTATTAGTCACTAAAAAAGCTTCATTAGCAATGTGGTTGAAATCAAACAGTGGTGCAATCTCTTTTTCGACAAAAAAATTAAGCATTTTTGGCGAATATGCCGTTGATATTAACTGATTAAGTTTTACAATTGCCGTTTGTATCGCCTGAACTGGATCACTATCTTGTACTACTTTTTCTGCAGAGGCTCTTAATGAAATAAACATCATCAAAGCTAACAAAATTATATTTAATCTTCTCATTTTTTCTCCATTTTTTAAAAACAAAACCAAGTAAAATTAAAAAAGTAATATTGGTTTCACAGTATTATATTTAAACTTTTTATAAGTAAACGATTATATTATGACTTTCTTAAACTTTTTTAGATATTCACTATTTTTAACACTTTTTTATACAACTTTAGGTATTTATACACCAGCATTAGCTAAAAATGATACTGAAAAACAAAAAATAGAAGATTTTTTCAAAGACTTAGAAATGTTCACAGCTGTTTTTAGTAATATTAAGAAACTATATGTTGATGATATTGATAATAAACAACTATTTAACTATGCTATTAAAGGCATGGTGAGCGGATTAGACCCACATTCAGCCTACCTTGAACTCAAAGAACAGAAGAGTCTGCTTGAAAGTGCTTCAGGTAAATTTGGAGGCCTTGGCATTATTATTGGCATGAAAGATGAAGCTATCCAAGTTATCTCTCCTATTGATGATACACCTGCATACAAAGCTGGCATTCAAGCGGGTGATTTAATTGTAAAAATTAACAACAAAGTAGTACAGGGTATGACTTTAGAAGATAGTGTTGAATTGATGCGTGGTAAAGCAGGTACCAATATTCAAATTACCATTGTGCGTAAAAATAAAAAGCCATTTGTTCTTGATATTACTAGAGAAATAATTACTATTATTTCAGTTAAAGGATATTTATTGGAAAAGAATATTGGATACATACGCATCTCTAGCTTCCAAAATCCAACAGCACAATTACTCAAACAGATTTTTAATAACTTAGTTAAAGAAAATAACACTCAACTTAGTTCATTAATTCTTGATTTAAGAAACAATCCTGGTGGTGTTCTTAATAGTGCAGTTGATGTGTCAAATTTATTTCTTGATAAAAAAGGTCTAGTAGTTTATACCAAAGGTAGAATTCCAATTTCAAACCTTAAATTTAAAATTAAATTAGGTGATATTATGCAAGGATTACCTATTGTTGTACTAATTAATGAAGGTTCGGCTTCTGCATCAGAAATTGTTGCAGGTGCATTACAAGACCATAAAAGAGCTATTATTATGGGTACTACTTCGTTTGGAAAAGGCTCAGTTCAAACCATTCTTGAATCTCAAAAAGGTCACGGACTTAAACTTACAACTGCAAGATATTACACCCCAAATGGGCGTTCTATCCAAGCCAAAGGCATTGTTCCTGATATTGAACTAAAAAATATTAATCTTCAAAATGAAGTAGAAAAATCAATAATAGAGACTAAAGAAAAAGACCTTGATGGTCATTTAGAAGTTGAAAATTCTTCTAAGGAAATATTAAGTATCCAAAAACAAAACAAAACAAAACAAAACAAAATAATCATTAAGAAATTGGAAAAAGATTATTTTATACATGAAGCTAAGAATTTGTTAAAAGCTTTAACAATTATAAATAATCAAAAATAAAAATTACATTTCCTATTGCAAACCAAAAAAATCAATGTGATTAAAATCATGATAGCTATTAAATTTAATATAACACCAATTACTTATTGTTACCATCATAACCATCAATAAAACGATAGATTATGGTGTATATCAATATAATCCTAATTATTCTAATATAAATACCACGTATTATTTAAATATTGTTCACATAAGACATGACCTTTAAACAGTTATTTTTTAAATATAAAATTAGTAGAGTGAAAAGTTTTAAATAAGATACAATTTACTATGTAAAATTGGTTATTTGTTGTATCTACTTAAAAGCAGTGAGAGCTAAGAAAAACGTTAATTAATATAGCTAAAAGTTAAAAACTAGCTCGTAAATTGAACGGAATAGTTAGAAAGTACCCCTTCTACAAAAACAGTCTAAACTCTAAAAGAAATATTATAACAACACTATTAAACAAAATAAATCACGTATTTTAAAACTAATACAAACTTTAAGTAAAAAAAATCTAAAAAACTGAAATCAAATAGAAATCATCAATAAATAAATAATATCAATCAGATTAATTAATCAAAACTACCGATTCTATCAAGTTTTAAAGATTTATCCCAATGCATCCAAATACCAAATGCTTTACCAATAATATACGATTCTGGCACAAACCCCCAAAAACGAGAATCACTACTACGAGCACGATTATCGCCCATCACAAAGTAATGCTCTTCTGGTACAGTTAGTTTTATACCTTTAGAATGGTGTTTTGGATCTAGCAAAATATTATGAGGGTTGTTATTTAATAATTCACGCTTATTCTTAAATCCTGTCATAGCTGAACCCGACTCAATACCTTGATATATGCCAATATTTTTACTACTAATCTTTACACCATTGACATACAAATTATCTGCATGATAAACTATCTTATCGCCCGGTATACCAATAACGCGCTTAATAAAATCAGCACCCTGATATCTTAAATTAT
Source organism: Candidatus Vesicomyidisocius sp. Agig_15_S12 (assembly GCA_021730225.1). Lineage (GTDB taxonomy): Bacteria > Pseudomonadota > Gammaproteobacteria > PS1 > Pseudothioglobaceae > Ruthia. The sequence goes on along the minus strand of CP072532.1, from coordinate 369,258 downwards.
TTTCATAATTAGGGTATCTAAATACAATAACATCACCCCTTTCAGGCTTTGAAAATTCAATAATTTTTTTATTTAATATTGGAATACTCACACCATAATTAAACTTCGATACCAAAATAAAGTCACCTGTTAATAAGGTTGGCATCATTGAGTTGGAAGGAATTCTAAAAGGCTCAATAACAAAACCCCGAAGTACAAATACCAATAATAATACTGGAAAAAACTCAGCTGACCACTGAACTATTTTAGGACGATTTAAATATTTTTCAGATTTTTCAAAACGTAAAAACAAGAAAAAATAAATAAACCTCCATAAAGTTAGTCTCTTATTTTTACTTGTAATTGATGTTGTTATGTGATTAAAAAATAATTGATCAATAGTCACAATAATAAAAGCTAATACCAAAAATAAAACCAAAAATGAAGAAACATCCCATGCAAAAAACGAAGTAGCGTTTTCAATTGTCATAATAAAAATAAGAGAATTAACAAAAAGTATTATTATATAATGATTACATTTTTAATTGTATGGAGAAGAAATGACATTAGCTGATTTAGAAAGAGATAATAATGGTTACCTAAAAGATCTCAACGAATGGAATAAGGACATTGCAATAGAATTTTCAAAAGAAGAAGGAATTACCTTAACAGATGATAGCTTCAAATTAATTAATTTTTTACGTAATGAATATATCAACAACAACGCTAACCAACCTAATGAACGTAATATAGTTAAAGGTTTAAAGGATGATTGGAGTGGTAAGTTAAGCACTAAAGAATTATATGTATTATTTCCAAAAGGTCCAGCTAAGCAAGCAGGAAAAATTGCTGGACTACCTGAAACTAAACGAAAAGGTGGTTATTAATCTATCTTCTATCAAAAATAAAAAAAGAAGGTCTCTAAATTATTTACAAAATTGTTTTGTTAAAATTAAAACATTTAATGTTAATCACTAACTAAGTTAATATTCATTCCCATTTGGTTCGCAAGTTCAACAAAATTTGGGAATGAAGTTTGAACATTATCTACATCTTCAATTTCAATAGCATCATAACATCTTAAAGAAGCAATAGCAAATGACATCGAGATGCGGTGATCATGATGAGATTTAATCGTAGAACTAGGTTTTGAAAAAACCCCACCTTGAATCTTAATACCATCTTCAAATACTTCATTTTCAATACCAAGAATATTGAGACCATCTGCCATCACTTGAATACGATCAGACTCCTTAACTCTTAATTCTTTAGCATTAGTCAGTATAGTTTCACCCTTAGCGCAGCTAGCTGCAATAAAAATAGCAGGAAATTCATCAATAGCTAGTGACACTAAATCCTTAGGGATACGAATACCTTTTAATTGTGCTGATTGAATACGAATGTTAGCTAATAATTCTCCACCAATTACACATTCATTTGATAAACTTAGATTAGCACCCATTAATTTTAAAATATCAATAATACCTGTTCGTGTTGGGTTAACATTAACACCAATTAGAGTTATATCTGCTTGCGGTGCAATTGATGCTGCTACTATAAAAAATGCAGCTGAAGATATATCGCTTGGTACTTGTATTTTAGTTGCATTTAAATGAGCACCACCTATCAAACATATTTTATTTTTATTAGTATCTATTCTATAACCTAATCCTTTTAACATGCGTTCAGTGTGGTCTCGTGTAAGTATAGACTCTTTAATACAAGTTTCTCCTTGTGCATACAAACCTGCTAACAATATGCAAGATTTCACTTGTGCTGAAGCTACTGGCAAATCATAATGAATGCCTTTTAATGTTTGTCCGCCTTTAATTTTAAGTGGCAATTTCCCATCATTACTTTCAATTAAAGCGCCCATTTGAATTAAAGGATTAATAACCCTATCCATTGGTCGCTTTGAAAGCGACTCATCACCATATAACTCACTATCAAATGTTTGTGCTGCTAATATACCAGATATTAAACGAATAGATGTGCCAGAGTTTCCAAAATTAAATGGCACTAAAGATTTTTTAAGTCCATTAAGACCAACACCATAAATAATAACATTATCGCCATTACGTTCAATCTTAACCCCCATATTTTGAAAACCTTGTAACGTTGATAATACATCTTTTCCCTCTAACAAACCACTAATTTTGGTAACGCCATTAGCCAGTGATCCAAGCATAATGCTTCTATGAGAAATAGACTTATCACCAGGAACTTTTAAATTACCATATATAGAATTAGATGGCTTTGCAATAAATTTACTCATATTTTTTAACTACTAAACCAATCATCTCGTGCAGACTTAGCATCTTGAAAAAGTTTTTCAAGTGCTTCCGCTTTATTATTTTTAATAAGGTTTGATATCTTTTCTAATGTTTTCTGATAACCTTCTATATGTTTAACAATTTCTTTAGGGTTATTAATACAAATATCACGCCACATTAATGCGTCTGATGAGGCAATACGTGAAAAATCCTTAAATCCACCTGCTACATAACGACAAGCATATGGATTATTGCTGATTAAATAATCCATCAATCCATATGCTAACATATGTGGTAAATGAGAGGTCATAGCTAATAAATCATCATGTTTCTTATCAGTCATAATTTCTACTTTAGCACCAAGTTCTTTCCACAAACCACTCAATATAGCTATTGTCTGAATATCTGCACTTTCTGTTGGAGTTAAAACAACGCGTTTTTGATTAAATAATTGAGCATCAACTGCTTCAATACCACTTTTTTCCTTGCCAGCAATTGGATGAGCCGGAATAAATTTTGCTGGCATTTGACCAAATACTAATTTTGCAATTTGTATCACACTACCCTTGGTACTGCCAACATCAGAAATAATAACCGATTCATCAATATGAGGTTTAATCATCTCTAAGATAGCTTGAAAACTATTTACTGGCGTTGCAATAATAACCATTTGTACCTGTTTGAGAACTTGTGAGATATCTAAACTATACTCATCAATAATACCCATTTCTTGGGCTTTTCTAAGATGTGACTCTTGTCTAGAAAAACCAATAACAGTTTTAACCTGATTAGTCTGTTTTAGTCCGGCAACAAAAGATCCGCCAATCAACCCAACACCAATAATACAAATTCTATCTATCATAAGACTGATTTTAACGCTTCTAAAAAATCATTTGAACTATTCAATGTAATACAATCAGTGTTAAAGTTTAAATGCTTGATAAGTGATTGATTTAATTTAAAACCATTACCATAAGGATAACTGTAAATCTCAAATATAGCTTTCTGTATTCTAAGTACAATATCTAAAGAATTTTCTTTACTAATAAACCTAGCGACATATTCCAGTCTTAGTTCATTATACAATATATCAACAGATTTAGCGCTTTGGTAAGATTTTAACAACTTACTTATTGAACAAATATTCATAGCGAAAATATTTTAAATAAGAAAGAATTATGTAAATACGAAAAAGAAAAAATAACCCTATTAAAAATTGATATTTTCATAACCATTAATATGAGAATTACCTTATAAAACAGCAACAGGATAAGAACCAAGCACATTAACTTTAAGCACCCTAGTGGCTACTTCTGCTAATGCTAGTTTTACTTTTTTATTATCTTTATGCCCTTCAATATCAATTAAGAATAGATACTCCCACTTAACGCCAGGAATTGGATGCTTTTCCAATTGTATCATATTGATACCTTGTTGTTTAAACGGTTCCAATAAATCACAAAGTGTACCAGATTCATGTTTAATAACAACTAAAAGTGAAGTTTTACCCTCAAAAGAAGTAGAAATATCTTCAAAAGAAGTAGAAATATTTTCTTTACCAAGAATTAAAAAACGAGTAACATTACCAGCCTTATCTTCAATATTTTTGGCAATTCTTTCTAGCCCATATAAATCTAATGCCACCTCTGAAGCAATTGCAGCAGCACCCGCCTCATCTTTAACGATACAAGCAGCTAATGCATTTGATGCAACTGATTTTAACTCAGTATTTGGATAATTATTATTTAGCCAACGTTGACATTGATTCAATGCTTGAGAATGGGCATAAATAACTGTAATTCCTTGCGACTGATTTGCACTCATTAATTGATGCTGAATTGCAATTTCCACCTCACCACAAATTTTCAAATTCTGAGAATATAACATATCAACCGTTGCGCCAATCATGCCATTAGATGAATTCTCAATAGGTACAACACCATAATGCGCATTACCCTTCTCAACTTGATGAAAAATCTCATCAATACTAACACAATCAAGTGTGGATACACTATGTCCAAAATGCTTAAGTGCTGCCTCTTGTGTAAAAGTACCCTCAGGACCTAAATAAGCAATATTTAAAGGTTGTTCTAGTGCAAGACAGGCTGACATAATTTGACGAAAAATATATGCCATGTCTTTATCTTTTAATAGGCTGTTATTTCTTTTAATAATTGAACGTAACACTTGTGCCTCACGTTCAGGTCGGTAAAAAATACTACTATCATCTGAAGCTTTTTTCACTTGTGCAACTTTAGCGACTAATTGTGCACGATTACCAATTAGTAATTGGATTTTTTTATCTAATACATCAATCTCATCACGTAGCTCTGACAATGTTCTTTTACCCATACTGTATCTCTTAAAGACCTCTAACAGTCAATATGCCTTTTACTTGTTTTAAATTATTAACAATTGAAACCGGAATTTCATCTTCTAAATCAACTAAAGTATAAGCAATATTATCTTTTGATTTGTTAAGCATATCAATAATATTAGCGCTAGTGTCTGCAATGGTTGTTGAAATTTGACCAACCATATTGGGAATATTTTTATGGGTAATAGCTAATCGATTTTTACCTGCTCTTGGCATTAAAACTTCTGGAAAATTTACCGAATTAGTAATATTACCATTTTCTAAATAATCTCTTATTTGATTTACCACCATAATCGCACAGTTATCTTCAGCCTCTACCGTTGATGCGCCTAAATGTGGAAGAGCAATTACTCTATCATGATCTTTTTTATTATCAATTGGAAAATCAGTCACGTAATACCTAACTTTACCATTATCAAGCGCAATCATTAAAGCCTCTTCATCAACAATACCATCTCTTGCAAAATTAAGAATAGTTGCATCTTCTGGCAATAAGGTAATACGTTCTTTATTTAACAAATTTTTAGTATTTTCAACTAATGGCACATGAAATGAAACAAAATTACTCCGTGAAAATAGCTCATCAATGCTTAATACCTGTTCTACACCTGATGATAATTTCCATGCGCTTTTAATAGTTATCAAAGGGTCAAAACCAATAACATTCATCCCTAAAGCATGTGCTGCATTAGCAATTTTTACCCCAATTGCACCCAAACCAACAATTCCTAATGTTTTACTTGGTAGCTCAAAACCAGCATATTTTTTTTTACCTTCTTCAATAGCAGTTTTTAAATTATCAAGTGACAAACAATTAACATAATGCCAAGCTTGGCAGATATTACGACTTGCAAGTAGCATTGAACTAATAACTAATTCTTTCACTGCATTTGCATTTGCACCTGGGGCATTAAACACAACTACACCCTTATTACTCATTTTATCCAAGGGAATGTTATTAACACCTGCACCAGCACGGCCAACAACTTTCAGATTGTCATTAATTTCCATATCATACATTTTTGCACTGCGTACTAAAACTACATCAGGATTACTCATTTTCGAAGAAATTTTATAATTATCTCTTGGTAATTTATTTAACCCAATCGAAGAAATATTATTAAGCGTGAGAACTTTAATCATTATGAGTTTTCCTTCTCAAATACTTTCATAAAATTTATTAATTCATTAATTCCCTTCTGAGGCATAGCGTTATAAATGCTAGCACGCATGCCACCCACGCTACGATGACCTTTTAAGGTAATTAAATTATTAATAGCTGCTTTTTCCAAAAATAAACCATTAAGATTTTCATCAGCCAATAAAAATGGCACGTTCATCCAAGAACGATATTTTAAGGCTACTGGATTTGAATAAAAATTAGAATCATCAATAACGTCATAAAGTGTTTTTGCTTTTATTTGGTTAATCTTAGCCATAACACTTAGTCCGCCTTGTTGTTTAAGCCATTCAAACACACGAGATGCCACATACCAAGAATATGTTGATGGTGTGTTATACATTGAATCGTTTTTTGCTTGTGTTGTATAATCAAATAAAATAGGTTGGTTAGCAACTACATTACCCATTAAATCTTCTCTTATAATCACAACTGTCAATCCTGCAATACCAATATTTTTTTGTGCTCCTGCATAAATTACACCATATTTTGATACATCAATTTCTCGTGATAAAATACTTGATGACATATCAGCAACCAATGGCATATCTACTTCTGGCACATAATCAAATTCTAGACCAGCAATGGTTTCATTAGGAGTATAATGCAAGTAAGCACCATCAGAATCAATATTCCAATTTTCAAACACATCAATATCAGTATATTTATTATCTGAATTATTCGTACAAATATTTACATCACAATAACGACTACCTTCATTAATTGCTTTTTTAGACCAATGACCTGTATATGCATAGTTAGCCTTGGTTTTTCCGTGAAGTAAATTAATCGGCACCATTGAAAATTGAGCCGATGCCCCGCCCTGTAAAAATAAAACTTTATAGTGATTAGGAATATTCATCAAATCTCTTAAATCTTGTTCCGATTTTTGAGCCATTGCTATAAAATCTGTACTGCGATGTGAAATTTCCATAATCGATGCTTTAACATCTTCATATTCTAGTAATTCGTCTTGCATTTGTCTTAATACTTGTATTGGCAACATAGCAGGACCAGCACTAAAGTTATAAACTTGACTCATTTCTTTACAAACTCCTTCTTAATAAAATTTAAAGTCAGACGATTTTATCAGAACCCAGATATTTAGGCTTATCTAATGTTTACCCTATATTATAATTCGCACTTAGTTTTGATTATGAAAGTAGGTAAAAATCTTACACTGTCTACGCAACGATATTTTTTACATAAGAAATTAGCTTGATGCATAATCTAAAATTCTTAACTCCATGAAGGATGATATCATTCAAAAAATATTATTTATAGTAATACTTATCACAAGTCTTACTATAAATGCAGCTTTAGGACCTATCCCTATTTATCTTAACACCGAATATCGTACCAATAATCCGGTTATTGACTCTATTGCCTCAACATTGAACTTTAATGAAAATGATATTAATAAAAGAGGTGCTAAAAGTTTTTTAGAATTTTTAGCAACTATACCTAGTATTAATCTATTTAATATACAAGGCAATATTCCTGCTATTTTTATTCGTGGTAATGAGGCAAGACATACCTTGGTATTAGTAGATGGGGTTAGTATTAATGACATATCCAGTACTGATGGTGCGCCTGGATATGGCTTATCCACAATATCAATCAACAACATTGAAAAGATTGAAATTATAAAAGGGTCTGGTTCTATTCTGTATGGTAATAGTGCAATTGGTGGTATAATTGCTATTACCCCCAAAAAAGGAGCAAATAGTACGAATACAACTTTAAACCTCTCAAGTGGAGCGAACAATTCAAGAAGGTATGCCTTTTATATCAGTCTTGGAAACAAGGATAATTTTGTCATATTCAATGGAAGCAAATATACGACAGACGGTATATCAGCTAAAAGTGATAATACAGAGAAAGATGGCATTAAAAACAATGCTATCAATCTTAAATTTGGTACCAAATTTGGTTTTGTAAAAACAACTCTTGATATATCTTCAAATAACAGTAAAATTCAATATGACGCCTGTGGATTTGGTGCAATAGCTAGTAATGATTGCTTAAATGATAGAGGTTCAAAAACAATTAATTTGATTGCTGAAAATAAATTTAGCGACATATGGTACTCTAAATTATCACTTAGCCAAATCAATCATCGCAGAAAACACTACACTAATAGAATTTTAGAAGCTTTGAGTGGCGATAAATTTAAAAGCATAGACTTAACTTTATTAAACGACATTAAATTAAACAATGCATTATTAAATATTGGTTTATCAAAAATTAATAATGCAAATACAACTAATAGTCAAAAATTATCCAGTAAAGATATGTTTATTAATTGGCAAAAAAATATATCTAACATAGATGTAAACACAGGAATACGTTTTATCAATCATAATAAATTTGGTAAAAGAACAATTTATAGTTTAGGGTTTGCTAAAAGCATTAAAAATAATATCAGATTAACAACTAGTTACAATAACGCCTTTAATGCACCCTCTATTTATCAACTAACAGACATGCCCACGCTACATCCAGAAATTTCAAAAAATATTGAGATTAGTATAGAAAAGAGATATAACCTAGGTTTATCGTTTATTAAAGTCTATAAAAATAAAATTAAAGATTTTATAGATTATCACTATAGCACAACCAATCCTCACCATTACTCTAATAAGGACAAATTAAATATAAAAGGTATTGAGCTATCAATTTCTACAAATATCCAAGACTATCAAATCAATTTTAATCATAATTACGTCAAAAGCGTATTAAACAATAACAATACACAACAATTTAGAAGACCAAAGAATACCACTAATTTAACGATTAATAAGCAATACACTCAATTTGATTTATACTTACAAGTAGTTAACAAGTCATCTAGTTTAGATATAGGTAAATTAAAGCTTAAAAGCTACACTCTAGTCAATCTAACAACCAATTATCATTACAATAATAATACTAAATTAGTTTTAAATATTAAAAATGCATTTAATAAAATTTACACGGTTATAGATGGCTTTAACCAACCAGGCAGATTAATAAATTTTGATATTAGCTATCAGTTCTAAACAAATCATCAAGATAAAGACAGTTTTTATACCCTACATTTGCTTAAATAAAACCTAAATATTGATCTTTTTGGGACTCTTACCATAATCAATCAGAAATTTAAATACATAACAATACACAATAAAAAATTCTCTAATACTATAATTAATATTGGTATTAGAGTCAAAATCACTTGTATTTATACTAAACATACTATCCAATAATCTTCAATGATTCCTATAGAAAAAATGACGAGTTCTACACTTTTGTACATAACTCACAAAAATTTGACAAACTCATTAACCTTAAAAAGGTGTAATTATAGAACACAATGATTTTATCTTTACCAATTTGATATAATAAAGAACATTCAAAGGATATAAAAATATGATAAATAAAATCCACAAAACAAAGACTATCTTTGCTGTTTTTATTATGGTTATTTTAATAATTACCACTCGTGGTAACACTAACTGGCAATCATCAATTATTCATCTACCAGATTTTGTTATTCCTGCTTTATTTATTGCAGGTGTTTATTTACGTACATTTTGGACAGTAATAGTGATTATTATAAGTGCTGTTGCTATTGATAATTATGCAATTATTCACAAAGGCGTAAGTGCAAATTGCATTACTCCTGCTTATAGCATTTTACTACTTACTTATTATGGTATTTTTTGGGTAGGAAAATACCTAACAACACTTAAAATTGACCATAATATTATTAAAAATACATTAATTATTATTTTTGCTTGTATTACTCAATGGTTTATTGCTACCGCTAGTTACTTTGCATTTACCACATCATTTTGGGGAAAATTTGGCTTATACATTACTCATTGGTCAATTATTGAGATTCCATTAATATTATATTGGATGATTGCTATTTGTAGCATTTTTACACTTAATCATCGCTACTTAATAATAACCCCTTTCTCAACACGTAAAGATTAAATGTTCGTGGTAGAGAATCAATATAAAGCTCGTATGCAACGTAAAAAATTTTATATTAATGCTCGCATAAAACAAGCCAATATTGACAAAGGTATTATTGTTCTTTTAACAGGTAACGGAAAAGGTAAATCATCATCCGCATTGGGAATGGTTTGCCGTGCATTAGGTTATAACATGAAAATTGCCATTGCTAAATTTTTAAAAGGAGAGCAAACCACAGGTGAAGACATGTTCTTAGCCAAACAACCTAACGTGCAAACCACATATATGAAAACAGGTTTTACTTGGAACACGCAAGATAAAGCCTTTGATACAAATATGGCACAAGAAACTTGGAGCAAAGCCGAACAATATTTAAACGATAATTCAATTAATTTAGTTGTACTTGACGAACTTACTTATATGATTAGTTACCAATATCTTTATGAAACACAAATTATCAACACTTTAAACAATCGCCCTAAAAAACAACACGTAATAATTACTGGCAGAGTTGCCTCTCAAAAATTAATTGAACTCGCCGATACAGTAAGTGAAATTAAAGACATTAAACATGCTTTTAGAGCAAATATTAAAGCCCAAAAAGGCATAGAACTTTAATCAAAACATATCAAGTTAAAATCAACCATCTAAATAAACTGGATATTTAGCACAAAGACTAACAACTTTTCCTCTAACCTTATAAATCACTGCTTGATTCCCTAAATCATCACAAATATCGCACATCCAAGATGCTAAATTAGAACAATCAATTTCATTGAATCCACGTGTTGTCACAGATGGCGTACCTACACGAATACCACTAGTCACAAAGGGAGAGTTCGGGTCGTTTGGCACTGCATTCATATTAACCGTAATATAAGCACTATCTAACGCAGTATCGACTGCTTTACCTGTTAATCCTTGATTAATAAAACTTACTAAGAATAAATGATTATCCGTACCGCCTGAAACTACATCAAATCCACGCTTAATAAATGTATTAGCCATTACTTGTGCATTAATCTTTACTTTCTTCTGATAAGTCTTATATTCATCACTCATAGCTTCTTTAAAACTCACTGCTTTAGCGGCAATAATATGCATGAGTGGGCCGCCCTGGATACCAGGAAAAATAGCAGCATTAAGTTTCTTTTCTATTGTCTTGTTAGACTTGGCTAAAATTAAACCACCCCGAGGACCACGAAGTGTTTTATGAGTAGTTGTAGTAGTTACATCAGCAATTGCAACTGGTGATGGATATTCACCAGTTGCAATCAAACCAGCAACATGCGCCATATCAACCATTAAATAAGCACCAACACTATCTGCAATTTGTCTAAAACGTTGCCAATCAACTATACGTGAATACGCTGAAAAACCAGCAATAATCATTTTAGGCTTATACCTTTTTGCCAAAACTGAAACTTGCTCATAATCAATCTCACCCGTTTTTTGATTTAAACCATATTGAATAGAATTAAAATTTATACCCGAAAACGAAGGCGTAGCACCATGCGTCAAATGTCCACCATGTGCCAAACTCATACCTAAAATTGTATCCCCAGGTACTAACAAAGCTTGAAAAACCGCAGCATTAGCCTGAGAACCAGAATGCGGTTGGACATTCGCATAATCCGCCCCAAATAATATTTGGGCACGATCAATCGCTAATTGTTCAACCATGTCAATATATTCACACCCACCATAATAACGCTTACAAGGATATCCTTCAGCATACTTATTAGTCAGTTGTGAACCTTGCGCCTCCATCACTGCAGGTGATGTATAATTTTCACTGGCAATCAGCTCAATATGTGTCTCTTGTCGAGCCTCTTCTAGAACAATCGCTTTATAGATTTCAGCATCTACTTTAGCTAATGTTTGAGATTTATCGAACATAATTTTCCTTATAATATAATGTTTAAAACTAAAACAGTTTATTTTAATACACAAATACAAATAAAGAATAAATGATTATCCTTAAATTCAGATTCTGAATACAATTCTTTATTAGTTAATATCGTATAAAATATATGATTTTAGTATCAAAAAGATACTAAGCACAATGTACTAATAACTATTTATTTAGTAAATATTCAACCAACATAGCAAACGCTTTTTATCATTAATGATAAAATCAAAAAAGTAATATAATTTAATTTACAATAAATATTGAGCCAATCAATAACATTTAGATACGTCTAAAGACTAAAAAAGTTGTATAATCAAAACGATTAACGAATCCAGCATGCGACATGTTAATAAAATTCCAAGGAAAAATATTAATTTTTACCAAAAAGGTATTATATCTACCTATATTTTTTTACAAACTTTATGCTAAAAGTAAACAGAACAAACTTAGTATACAAAATAGAATTCTGAAAACCAAAATAATTAATCATTTAACACAAGTATCATCACTATATTAAACTATAGAAAGTTAATCGCTAATCCAAGCATTTCCATCTAAAATAAATAACTCACTGAGTCTATATTTATTCACACCGCCTTCTGAATTTATCGGGACGACAGGATTTGAACCTATGACCACCACACCCCCAGTGTGGTACGCTACCATACTGCGCTACATCCCGTGAGAACAAATTTTACAAGATTCATCTTTATTTATTTTAATTTTTTTAAAAGAAAGATTTAAGGTATCAATTAACATTAATTTTCCCACTAATTGTTCCCCTAAATTTAACAAAACTTTAATAGCTTGCAAGGCTTGTAATGAGCCAATTATTCCTGTAACAGGTGATAATATGCCATTTCTGGTACAATTATCATCAGAATTTCCTTCAATTGAATATAAACACTGGTAGCAAGGTTTTGTTTGGTTATAGCCTTGAAATACAGATAACTGTCCCTCAAAACGAATGACTGCTGCTGATACAAGGGGTGTTCTTTGAATTACACAAGCTTTGTTAATTTTAAATCGAATGTCAAAATTATCTGTACCATCTAAAACTACATCAACTTTAGCTACCCAATCATTCAGATTCTCTTGACTTAGTTTTCCAATCGTAGTAACTTTTATATTAGGATTAATAGCGAGTATCTTGTCTTTGGCAGAATTGACTTTTGTTCTACCAATATCATCTGTAAAATGGATAATTTGCCGTTGTAAGTTTGACAATTCAACTTTATCAGAATCAGAAATAATTAAATGTCCAATACCAGCAGAGGCTAAATATAAGGCACTAGGCGAACCTAAACCACCCATACCAATTAATAATAATGTGGAGTCTTTTAGGACTTGTTGCCCTTTAATGCTGATTTGAGGTAATAATATTTGGCGAGAATACCTAAGTAATTCTTGATCGTTCATTGGCTAAAGTATTTATCTAGTTTAGGTTTGATTAGCATTTGACAATAGGGTTTTGATAAGTTGTTATTAAAATAATTTTGATGATAATCTTCAGCTGGATAAAAGCAATCTAACTTTGTAACTTGAGTTACAATATTATTACTCATAAGATTAATCATATTAATTACCTGGGATTGTTGTTTTTTATTGATATAAAAAATAGCAGAGCGATATTGAGTGCCACAGTCATTGCCTTGTTGGTTTAATGTAGTGGGATCATGAATTTCAAAGAAAACATCTAACAATACTTTAAAAGATATTTTAAACTCATTAAACTCTATTTTGACTACCTCGGCGTGTCCAGTTACACCTAAACAAACATCTTGATAAGTAGGATTGCTGGTATTCCCATTACAATAACCAGAAGTGAGTTTAATAACCCCATTAATGCGTTGAAAAATTGCTTCAACACACCAAAAACATCCACCAGAAAAGTAGGCAGTTTGCATGTATAATTTTCCATCTTATGAATTAAAATATTAGTATAATTGATGAGTAGTAATAATATTACCTCCCAATTAAAATAATTTACAACTAAACAATATATGAGTAATATTATAACTAAATACTATATATAACATAAAAGATACGAAATAATAAAAAATATAAGTGAAAGATAGATTTAAGCACAAAAAAGTAGTTTCTATAAATATTAATAAAAACTAAAATAAATATGATTGGCTATGATTGGCAAGAATAACTCATTATTTTTGATTATAATTTACCATTATAATCAAAAATAAAAGTTATGCTTAAAAGACTTGTTGAATTCTTAAAAAACAACCATCCAGATGCCAATATTGAAGAATATTTAGATGCAAAATACATTCAACTTAATAACCTTCAGCTTAAACAAATTGCCAATGCACTAAATAATGGCAAACTAAACACAAAACCTGCATCAAATTGTAATGCAAATCATTTTATTTTTCATTTTGGCTCGACCTTTATTTTACTACAAAAAGATACAACAAATACAAATAAGGTCTATCAGGTAGAACTTTCTTGGGAAACTGACTTTTTATCGATTAGATCTAGAGATAAAACCAAAGGTTTTTATTTTATAAATTTTGAATTTGACAACAATTACAATACAACCATGCAAAAAACAAAAAAAACCATTAATGGTCATATTAACAATACTGTTAAAAATCAAGAAATTATTAACAAAATAATGCCAATATTAAAAGGATTTATGTCGGCTATTACAGACTAGTAAGTAATTCTAGTTAGTTTTTAATAAAATTGATAAAATCCTAATACCATAACTCATAACATCAACTATTACAAATTAACAACCAAGTTGTTTAGACTATAGTTTGAAGAGTATCTATCTTTTTGAGTAGCTAATTTAAGCTTTGGTCCTGATTTAAACACTACTACTCTCCTGGCTGAAATTTCAACTATTTCACCAGTCTTAGGGTTCCTGCCTACTCTGGAAGATTTATTTCTTATTATGAAATTACCAAAACTAGATAATTTTACTGATTCTCCAGAAGCTAATGTTTGTTTGATTTGATCAAAAAAATCATAAGTGATTGATAATGCTTGAACATGAGTTATGTCCATGCTTTTTACTAAAACGTTAGCAATATCTTTTTTGGTAACTGACATTATCTGAGAATAGCTGAATATTGAGTTTGCATTAATACTAAAACTTCATCAACTTTAGTATTCAGTTGTGCTTCTGTCAGCGTCCCCTCTAGTGATTGATAAGTTAAACTAAGTGCAACGCTTTTCTTCCCTAATTTAATACCATTACCTATATAAACATCAAACAAGATAACATCAATAAAATATTGCTGCTGCATAGCCTTAACACTCTGAATTAATTTAGCTACAGGCACAATCTCATCGAGTACTAAAGCAATGTCACGCCTAGATTGTTGATATGATGAAAATGCTTTATATTTGACGATATTACGTAATTTTATACTAGCTAAATCAATTTCAAATAAATAACAGTCAGGTAATGATAACTGTTTTTGAACCATCGGTGATAATGCACCTATCCAACCTACTTGCGCACCATTTAATATAATTTGAGCGGTTTGTCCTTTTTGCAAAGCTGCATGTTGTTCTGATTCAAAATAAAATTCAGAACCTGTTAACACTAATAGTGATTCCAAATCAGCCTTAATATCAAAAAAATCTAAGGACTGTAAATTCGCTGCCCACTGTGCAGAAAAGCGATTACCTGTCACAATAGCAGCTAACTTATTAGATTGTTCATCTACCTTAATACCATCAAAACATAAACCAATTTCAAAAAACCTAGCATCTGTATGCTTACGTCTTTGATTAGATTCTACTGTTTGCAACAAACCTGGTATAAGCGATGAGCGCATAATTGACATATCAACTGAAATTGGATTTGAAAGTCTAATTTTTCTTGCGTCTGGACTAATTAAATTCTGATATTTTTCAGAAATAAAGCTATAAGTAATAATCTCTTGATAACCACGATTAACCAAGCTCTGAATGATATCATATTGATTAATATCAGCTTCTGAAATAGAATTAATATTGACTTCTAAAGACAATTTTTGTACAGGTAATTTATCATAACCATAGAGCCTTGCCAATTCTTCAATTAAATCAGCAGGAATACGAATATCAAATCTAAAGCTTGGTGGGATAATGGTCCATGAATTATTGGTTTGTTGTGATATTTCAAACCCAAGATTGATAAATTTTTGCTCAATCCATTTTGTATTTAACTCAAGACCTAAAATCTTTTTAATTTTCTCTTGATTAATAGTGATTGGTTTCAGTTTTGGTAATGCGCTTTTGTCAATACAGGCGCTAATTTTACTTGCTTGACCACCACAAATTTTAACAATAAGTTGTGTAGCACGATCCATTGCCAACTCGGTCATATTAAAATCCACACCTCGCTCAAAACGTAAGGATGAATCAGTATGCAAGCCATAACTTCTAGCATTTTCTGAAATAGATACCAATTCAAAAAAAGCACTTTCTAATAATATGTTAGTAGAACTATTTTGAGTAGAACTTGACATATTACCCATAACCCCTGCAATAGAAAGCACCAAATTACTATCAGCAACGACCAAAATATCTTCCTTTAGCTTTACTGTAGTTCCATTCAATAATTCAATATGTTCATCATATTTTGCCATTCTAACTTCAATATTACCTTTTAACTTTGATAAATCAAACACATGCATTGGTTGACCTAACTCTAATAAAACAAAATTTATGATATCCACTACAGGTGTATGAAGCTGTTGACCAGAATATACTAATTTATCAGCCATCCACTTAGGTGTTTTAACTGTATTATCGATATTCTTAATACTTCTTGTTAAATACTTTGGGCAGGCCTTCGTATTAATAACACTAGTACTAATGGCGCAATCACCTTGTGCAAGCACTTCAAATGCTGGTAAATTAAAAGCTAAATTATAATTAGCGCTCACTTCGCGGGCAATGCCTAAAACTGAAAAACAATCACCACGATTAGGTGTAATATTTAATTCAATTATATAATTATCAAAGTTTAAATGCTTCCTAATATCTTTTCCAATAGGTGCATTATCTTCAAGCTCAACAATACCTTGTGATAAATCAGACATGCCTAATTCAGATTCTGAGCAAATTATACCAAATGACTTAATACCTCGAAGATTGACTATTTTAACCTCTAAACTATTTAGTAATTGAGAACCAACCATAGCAACAATCACTTTCAATCCTGAACGAATATTTTTAGCACCACAAATAATTTGTAAATGTTTTTCTTCGCCCACATCTACTTGACACAAATTTAATTTATCAGCATAAGGATGTTTATCATAAGATATAACATGACCTACCACCACAACACCTTTGAAAGCTGGCACAATAGGAGTGATACTATCGACCTCAAGCCCTACCATGGTTAAATGCTCTACTAATATTCTATCAGTTACGTTTGGATTTACCCACTCACGCAACCAATTTGATAAAATATTCATCTAAATTGCCTCAAAAAACGATTATCATTTTCAAAAAAAAGGCGCAAATCATTAACACTATAACGCAACATTGACAAACGTTCGATTCCTATCCCAAATGCTAATCCAGTATAAACCTCTGAGTCAATATTTACTGATGACAACACATTAGGATGAACAACACCACACCCTAATACTTCAATCCAACCTGTTTTTTTACAAACTCTACAACCTTTTCCAGCACACATAACACATTCAATATCAGCCTCTGCAGACGGCTCAGTGAATGGAAAATATGAAGGACGAAAACGTACTTTCAATACTTCTTTTTCAAAGTAAGTACGTAATAAATCAATCAATAAACCCTTAAGTTGCGCAAAATTTGCATATTTATCAACAATCAAACCTTCAATTTGATGAAACATCGGGGTATGTGTAATGTCTGAATCAAAACGATAAACCCGACCAGATGTAATAATACGCACTGGTGGATTTTGTTTTTCTAATGTGCGAATTTGAACAGGTGAGGTGTGAGTTCTTAATACCGTTTTTTTATCAATATAAAACGTATCATGCATGGTACGAGCTGGATGATGTTTAGGAATATTAAGTGCGGTAAAATTATGAAAATCATCTTCTATTTCAGGGCCTACAACTATTTCAAATCCATTTTTTATAAATAAGGACTGAATACGATTAAGCGTTATTGTGATTGGATGTAAACCACCCATTTCAGAATGTCTACCTGGCAAAGACACGTCAATTTTTTCTGCTAATAAGCGTTTTTCTAATACAATAAGTTCTAGATAGTTTTTTTTATCAGCTAATAACGTTTGTATGTTAACTTTAGCCTGATTTATAGCCTTTCCCATTTTAGGACGATGCTCTTTTGAAAGCTTTTCCAGGTTTTTTAACCAAAAAGTTAACTCACTTTTTTTACCTAAAAAACTAACTCTTAAAGCTTCAAGCTCTTGTAAGTTCTGTATTTTTTCAATAGAGGTTTTAGCTCTATCAAGAATAGCATCTATCAAATCACTAACCAAATTATTGACATATCAAGTGCATTATTTATCTACCAGTTGAATTTTCTTCAACAATCTATATCTTATACAATAACAAAAGACACTTTATCTCTCTCATCATACTGCACTTACCACAATAACAACATCTAAAGTTATACCAATAGCAGTTCCCCACCTATAGCTTGGATAAACTGATAATTTAATAGTCTTACTAGAAATAATACACCCTGCTGCTAGCATACTAGATAATTGATCAGTTACAACATTAGAATACTCATTTCTACCTTTTTTATCTTAAGTTAATTAATAACTGACAAAACGATAAAATAAAACAAATAATACTATTTATAACATATTCTATATCCAGCTCTTATTGTTAAATTAATATTATACAGATAAAGCTTGTTTTACTTGGTATACAATTTTTGCAAATGCTGCTTTATCAAAGATAGCAATATCTGATAAAACTTTACGATCAATTTCAATTCCTGCTTTACTCATACCGTCAATCATTCTTGAATAACTTAAACCATTATTACGCGCTTCAGCATTAATACGAACAATCCAAAGTCTGCGAAATTGACGACGTCTTTGACGACGATCCCGATATGCATATTGTCCTGCTTTAATAATAGCCTGTTTAGCAATACGATACACCTTTGAACGGGCGCCATAATAACCCTTAGCTTTCTTTAAAATTTTTTTATGTTTAGCGTGCGCTTGCACACCTCTTGATACTCTTGCCATTTTTTATACTCTTTAACTATACGGTAACATTTTACGAACCATTGGAATATCTACTTTTTCAATAGAGTCTGGTGCACGCAAGCTACGTTTTCTAGAAGTACTCTTCTTAGTCAAAATATGACGTAAATGAGAGTGTTTACATTTATAACCACCACTGGCAGTTTTTTTGAAGCGCTTTGCAGCGCCTTTATTAGTTTTTAACTTTGGCATTGTTTACTCCTTTTTTAGCCCTATCAAGCTTTTGTATTTTCAGACTCTTTAGTCTTACTTTTTCTTTGATTTAGGTGCCAACATCATGCCAAGTTGACGCCCTTCCATTTTTGCCTTTTGTTCAACATTAGCAAAATCTTCTGTATCTTTCTCTATTCTATCTAGCATTTTCATGCCTAATTCCTTATGTTGCATCTCACGACCCCGAAACCAAATACCAACTTTAACTTTATCCCCATTATCTAGAAACTTGACTACATTTCTAAATTTAATTTGATAATCACTCTCTTCGGTACCTGGACGATATTTAATAGTTTTAACTGTATTCCTCTTTTGTTTCTTTTTAGCTTCTTTCTTTTGTTGCTTTAATTCATAAAGAAACTTACCAAAATCCATAATTTTACAAACAGGTGGTTTGGCATTAGGAGAAACTTCTACTAAATCTAACTCAGACTGAACTGCCTCTTGCTTCGCAATATCAGTACTAACGATACCAATCTGCGCGCCTTTAGCGTCAATTAATCGAACTTTTGTTACCCTAATGGCGTCATTAATTCGAGTTTTTACTTTATTTGGTTTTTTAATAATGTCTCCTGGTTTACTTTTTTTATAAACATTCTAACGCTCATTGCACCTAAATCCTTTCCACCACGTTGTCGTACTGAAACTTGACCTTTCTCCATTTCACGATCACCCACCACTAAAATATAAGGATAACGTTGTAGTGAATGCTCGCGTATTTTAAAGCTTACCTTCTCATTTCGCAAGTCTGAAATAACTCTAAGTCCCTGTTTTTTTAACTTTTTAACAATATTTACAATAAAATTTTCTTGTTTTTCAGAAATATTGATAATAACCGCCTGAATAGGTGATAACCAAAAGGGGTACGCACCTTCATAATGTTCAATTAAAATACCTAAAAATCGTTCCAATGAACCCAAAATAGCACGATGCAATATGACTGGAGTTTGCTTTACACTATTTTCATCAACAAACTGCGCACCTAAACGTTTTGGCATAGAAAAATCAACCTGCAAGGTACCACATTGCCACTGCCTATCTAAACAATCTTTTAATATAAATTCAATTTTAGGACCGTAAAATGCACCTTCGCCTTCTTGTAACTCCCATACAATATTCTTAGCATTCAATGCTTCTGCCAATGCTATCTCAGATTTATCCCATACTTCATCAGAACCAACCCTCTTTTCAGGTCGAGTAGATAGCTTGATATTAATCTTTTCAAATCCAAAATATTTATAGACATTAAATGTTAAATCAATAAAAGTTAAGACCTCATCTTGAATTTGTTCAGGTGTACAAAAAATATGCCCATCATCTTGTACAAAATTACGCACACGCATAATACCATGTAATGTACCTGAAGGTTCATTACGATGGCATGAACCAAACTCTGCTAGACGTAACGGTAAATCACGATAAGACTTTAAACCTTGATTATAAATTTGAATGTGTGCAGGACAATTCATAGGTTTCACTGCATAATCACGATCACCGCTACTAGTGGTGAACATAGCATCACTAAATTTATCCCAATGGCCTGATTTTTCCCAAAGACTTTTATTAATTAATTGAGGTGTATGTACCTCTTGATAACCATTATTTTTGAAAATACCACGCATATATTGTTCAACCAATTGGTATAAAATCCAGCCCTTAGCATGCCAAAAAACCATACCAGGCGTCTCTTCTTGTATGTGGAATAAATCTTGAGTTTTTCCAATTTTACGATGATCTCGTCTTGCAACTTCTTCTAACTTATGTAAATATACTTTTAAATCTTGCTCACTCCCCCAAGCCGTACCATACACACGCTGTAACATTTCATTACTAGAATCACCACGCCAATAAGCACCTGCCAATTTCATCAACTTAAAGTTCTTAAGTTTAGCAGTTGAAGGTACATGAGGACCACGACAAAGGTCAATAAAATCGCCTTGTTTATACAAAGATAGTATTTGATCAACAGGAATTGACTCAATAATTTTAACCTTGTAATACTCACCCTTATCTTTAAAAAACTGTAATATCTTATCACGACTCATTTCAAATCTTTCAATCTTAAGATTCTGCTTAACCAATTTATGCATATTTTTTTCAATCTTAATCAAGTCACTTTCTAAAAAGCTATTTTTATAAGCAAAATCATAATAAAAACCATTGTCAATTACAGGACCAATTGTCACCTGTGCATCTGGATACAGCATCTGAGTAGCTTGTGCCAATAAGTGTGCTGTAGAATGGCGAATAATCTTAAGCCCTTGATCATCATTTGCCGTAATAATCGTAAGATTAGCATCTGTTTTAATTAAAAACGAAGTACTAACCAATTCACCATCAACCTCACCCGCTAATGCAGCTTTAACCAAACCCATAGACTTTGCCACTTGCTCAACACTAACTACTTGCGCAAATATTTTTTGAGTTCCATCTGGCAGGGTAATAATTGGCATTACAAAAATATAAATCTAAAAAAGAAAAAACTAAATTTTACCTTGATAATACTCTTATTTTAAGGCCTTTATTTGTACAATTATTAATTGTAATGAAGTACTACCTCTCCAACTATTAATGGATAATTTATAAACCGCCAAAACTTGCACAAACTCAAGTAATGGTTGAAAGAATGCAATACCATCAAATACTTGGGTATTACCCTTGAATTTTAAGCGACATTTTAGATGTTTTTTACCAACCACTTTTTGCTCAATAATCTCAAATTCACCATAAAAAATTGGTTCGTCAAATCCTTGACCCCAAGGTCCAACATCAACTAATAATTGTGCATTATTTAAGGATAATTCAAATACCTCTAATTCACCATCAGTTAACAAATTAACTTTAGATATTTGGTTATCTAGATGGATTTGAATAGCGTCTGAAAAAACTTGTTTAAAATTGGCAAAATTTTCAGATTTGATACTTAATCCTGCTGCCATAGCATGCCCACCAAATTTTACAATTAAATCAGGGTTTTGCCTATCTACTAAATCTAATAAATCTTTGACATGTACACTGGGAATAGAACGAATGGAACCTTTTAAATAATTACCTGACTGGGCAAATATCGCAACTGGACAATGATAATTTTCTTTAAGTTTACCAGCCACAATACCCACAATACCCTCATGCCAAGATGGTTCAAATAAACTAATGGCAAATCTATCACGACAAATATCTTTTTGTGTAATAGATAATTCTTGCATATCAACAATAGCCTGTGCTTGATCTTGCATACGGGCTTGTTCTTGTTTGCGCTGTTGATTAAACCTTTCTAACTCTTTAGCATAACGCCTAGCATTATTTATATCATCAGTTAATAAGCAACGTATACCACATGAAATATCACTTAAACGACCTGCTGCATTTAAACGTGGAGCTATAGAAAAAGCTAAATCACTTGCACATAAGGTTGCACTTGGTCGATTTGAGATTTCTAATAACGCCAAAATACCTAGAGAACATTTTTTTTGTTGAATGCGTTTAATACCTTGATCAACTAAAATTCTATTATTTTGATCAAGTTTTACCACATCAGCCACTGTACCAAGTGCAACCAAATCTAATACATTTCGTAAATCTGGGGGAACAATTTTTTGATGGATAAAATAATCACTCTCACTCAAATGAGTTTTTAAAGCAGAAAATAGATAAAAACAAACCCCCACACCTGCTAGGTTTTTGCTTAAAAATTCACAATCTTTAAGATTAGGATTAATAATTGCATCTGCATTAGGAAGGCTATCATTAGGTAAATGATGATCAGTTACAATGACCAAAATGCCTGATAATTTTGCTAATTTTATCCCATCAAAACTTGAAATACCATTATCAACTGTAATAATCAAATCAGGCTGTTTTTCTTGAATAGCTAAGTTAACAATTTCTTTACTCAAACCATAACCATGTTCAAAACGATTAGGAACTAAAAAATCCACATATTTTGCCCCCATCATGCGCAATGACTTAACTGCCACAACAGATGCAGTTGCACCATCACAATCAAAATCACCAACAATCAAAATACGTTTTTGATTAAGTAAAGCTTGCTCAAGTAAAACAAGTGCGATGTCTAGTTGAAGAAAATTAGGCTTTAATAGGTGACTAAGATTCAAAGACAAATGCGACTCATTAATTCCACGAGCAGCATAAATTTTCTTTAAAAAAATAGGAATATCATCTGAATATGAATCAAATAAATTTTGATCTATTGTTCTAATAAGCATTACTAACTGCTCTAATATAGGCATCAAAAGATTTATCAGAGCTTTTACTACCACCATAAAAAAATGGCACATCAATTGCGATATTAGTATCTAATTCGTCCGCACTCCAGTAAGATTTACGTTTTGTATTCGGAAAAAAAAGTAGATTAATAAGCAAATCATTATCGCCATAAAGTAATAAGGTTCTTAATTCTGACTCACTAGGTAACCGCCAAGTATTTTGTTTACATAACTTAACTATATTTAGTGCATTAATAAATGTCTGAGTATTACAATTTTTACCCCAATGACAACGGTAACTATAGCCACCGTTACTAACTCCTGATTGACCATCAAACCAAGTGTAACTACTATTTGTATCTTGCAGTCCTTTATCATTTAATTTGACTTCCCATACTAGCTTGGACTGTTGATCAAGTACACATCGATGATCTTTAGCCCCACTTTTAAGAATATTTCCTCGTTCTGAAACCTTAATTAACTGTGCATTAACAATCAATGTATAAATAAATAATACTAAAAAAACAATTATTTTATGCATTGATAATTAATTGTTTAATTCGATCTGAACTAGCAGGTGCCATATTCAAACCATTACAAAAATGTCCAGTATTTATGAATAAATGTTCAAATTGTTCATGTTTACCTAATATGACTTTACCAGAAAGGCTTGCTGGTCTGAAACCAGACCAATGATGTTCAATTTTCGCATTAAATAAAGATGAAAATCTTTGGTAAGCAAATTTATGGAGTGATTTTTGAACACCAATATCAGTATGATTATCAAAACCAACATTTTCCATGGTAGAACCTACTAATATTCTCCCATCCTCTCTTGGAATAATATATCTACCTTGATCTAATACAATATTTTTTACCATACTTTTTGTGGATTTAAGAATAATCATTTGTCCTTTCATTGGAAAAATTTCATCAACAAGTTTTAACCATTTTGAACTCCATGCACCAGAACAAACAATAACATCTTGTGCAAAATAATTTTTATCTTTAGTTCTTACACCAATCACTTTATTGTTTTTTATCAATAAATTATTCACCTTAACATACTCTATGATATCCACCCCTTTATTCAAAATATCAATCTTTAATGCTTGTAACAACCTTGGATTACGAACTTGAGCAATATTGGAAAATAGCGCACCATCAGCATGAGATTGATAATTAACATGATATTTATTCATCCATTGTATTGCTAATGGTAAGTAATATTCATCCATCATTAACAAGCCAGATTGAATATATTGCGGATTAATACCCGTATCTTCAAAAATTTGTAAACATAGATCTTCATAAATTATTTGTGAGGCAAAGCTTAATTCATTAGTTAAATCATCATAATGCCAAGGATATAATGGACTGATAATACCACCACCTGCCCAAGATGACTCTTTACCACATTCACGTTGGTCTAACAAAGTTACACTAACGCCTGCCATTATCAGTGTTCTTGCACTCATCATGCCAATAATACCGCCACCAATTACCAAACAATCAGTCATTTTCCCCAATCCACTATTATCAACACTACTACACCAATACTGATAAAAATATCAGCGAAATTAAAAATTGGATAATTAAATCCACTATAGTGAAAATCAATAAAATCAACAACAAATCCATTAGTAATTCGATCAATCATATTACCAATTGCACCTGATAAAATCAATACTAAACTGATAAGTTTAGACTTATATCTCAAAGGTGTTCTTATAATCCAAATACTAATAATAACACTAGAAATTGCAGAAATACCTGATAAAAAATAACGTTGCCAACCATCACTATCAGCCAAAAAACTAAATGCTGCGCCATAATTATGAAAAAAAGTTAACGATAAAAATTCATTAATGATAATTGAATTATCAATACCTAAACATTCATAAGCTAACAATTTTGTTAACTGGTCACAAACAACTAATAACACAACTAATAAAAAATAATGTCTTACTTTCATCTTGAATTTAGATTAAATTTTAATATAACAATAATGAGTATTACAAACCCCAAATCAATAACAATTTTGTTTAAACATTTGGTGAAGAAGTTGCCAACAACAAGTGCAATATCACTGCTAATAGCAGTTAATTTAGCAAAAAAAAGATTCATCAGAACCAAGAACATTAATCTGCCGAAAACTAAGGATAACACCTACTAATAACATAACTCGATCAATAAAAATAACAATTATTACTATCTTAATGTGTCTAATTAGCAGTAACATCCAAATCATGAATCAATCCTTGAAATCAATAACTCCACTAAGAGAAGATAATAAAAACAATCTATTGTGAATAAAATATATTGTTGTATCCCATTATCACAATAAAAACAGTCAATATCAACCCATCAAATAATATTTGATTATTCACAGACAAAATAGCAACTATATTCAACTTAAACAAAATCACACCTAAAATTGATAACAAAGGCACAAACAAGGTAATCATAAAGGTAATCATCAATACTACTTCACAATTTTTACTAAAAATATATGCCAATTCACCACCTATCAAACTCATTACAAATATAGAATAACTCAATGAAAACCTTAATAATTACAAGTTCAGTTAACTCAAATGCTGACATGTCCAAAGTATCTTTTACCCCAAAAATTTTCGGCAATGGAAGTAAAAACACTGCTGCCATAAAAAAAATAAATTAGAAATAGAGGAATATAGCTAATTCTAGGCGTTCGAATAGATGTTAAGAAAATATCTAACATATAATAAACATATACAATAGTAAAAAATAGTTAGTCATTATAAGTGTTGTATAGGTTATAATTTGCTTTTTGTTAAAAACAAAATTGTAGATATATGGGTTTCTTAACTGGTAAAAAAGCACTTATTGTTGGTGTTGCGTCAAATCGCTCTATTGCTTGGGGGATTGCACAAGCTATGGCTAAACAAGGCTGTGAGATTGCATTCACCTATCAAAATGATAAACTTAAAAAACGGGTTAGCAAATATGCAGTAATTTGTCACTCAAATATTGTTATTAAGTGTAATGTTGCTAGTGATAAAGACATTGAAAGAACCTTTATAGAATTAAAAAACTATTGGGACAATTTTGATATCATTATCCATTCAGTTGCTTTCGCACCACGTGAAGCACTAAATGGTAACTATATTCAAGCAACTACTCGTGAAAATTTTGCTACAACACATGATATTAGTTCATATAGCTTTACTGCGCTCGCCAAATATGCATCCTCCATGCTTAATGATAATGGAGCATTATTAACAGTTAGTTATTTAGGTAGTATTAGATCTATTCCAAATTATAATGTGATGGGAGTAGCTAAAGCTTCTCTTGAGGCTAATGTTCGTTATATGGCAACAGCTTTAGGGCCTGAAAGAGGAATTCGCGTTAATGCAGTCTCATCAGGCCCAATTAAAACTTTAGCAGCATCTAGTATCAAAAACTTTGGAAAACTGCTTAATTATGCTGCAGATAGTTCTGCACTTAAACGCAACGTAACCATTGAAGAAGTAGGTAATACTGCTGCATTTTTATGTTCTGATTTAGCCTCAGGTATCACCGGTGAAATTACTTATGTTGATTCTGGTTATAATTTCTATGACAAAGGCCCAAATTAACAATATTCCAGCTTCTTATAGTAGTGTATCTTTATAAAAATATGAAAGTCTCAAACTATTAATACTATTAATCAATAGTTTATTATGTCCTGTAAATAATAAAATAGTTATAGTGTTATGTAAAATAATAAAATTCTAATCACCCCCAAAAAAATATCATCTTAATATCTTTATTGAGTATTTAACCCATTTGATCTTATCTCTTTTTTTACAAAAGAAAGCTTTAGTCCAGTATCTCGTCCCCTACCCTCTTAAATGAACCTATGAAATTTAATGTTTCTTAACTCCTCATTTTTCTATTAAAAAAGATACTATATCATATATTACCTCTTTTTTCAAAATAAAAGATCTAATTAGATTAACTAACTCAATCTCAGACAAATTAAATTCAGATATACATATCTATTAAAATTATTAGCAATGGTTTAGTAATATAAAAACAAACTAAAAAGAACTCTTATATAAAGATTGCTGTACCTTCTAATAAGTTCAACATAAGGTAATAATAACAATATAAAAATTATATTTTAAATTAAAAATAAACAAATTATTTAAGAAGCAAAGTAGTAACAAAAATACTTTTAAATTATAAGTTTTTGCTAAAAATTTTAATTTCTGCTTGAGATTTAAGCATTTCAATAATATTTACAAATACCTCATTTGATTCAAAGCTTAGCAAAGATTTTTCAAGTACAGCGTTGACTATTTTTATATCTGTCGTTTTAACACCAGATAGATCAATCACAATTGCATTACCCCTTTCTAAGTTTTGAACACTGTAGGTAGATTTGCTATTAATTGGTTTAGCTAATGCAAATACTTTATTGATAATAGTAGCTTCAACTTTATTAGAGTCTCGTTTTATCCAACCCATACGATGCCATTTTAGTTTATTTTTAATCATTATTTTTTTAAGTGTATCTTTATCATTATGAACCAATAAATCAACAATATTCTTAGCAAGATTATCAACAAAAGTTTTAGCTAATAGTATCATTAAATGTGTATTAATTTCACTTTCAACTTCAGAAAAAGATTTTTGTCTTTTTACTAATTTTTCTCGTACACGAATAACCATTAATTTATCTTTTGATAATTCTAAAACCTCTGAATTCTCACCCTTATTAAGAACCATATCACTAAATGCAGTAGTTACAATTTTTTGATTTAATTGAGTGTTACGTTGATCAAAAAAATCACTCACTTGAAGCTCTAAATCCATTTGATCAACAATTTCTTCTAAACTTGTCTCATAGGATAAGTTAGCTAACTGTTCAGCTAAGTTATAAAATACTTTTTGTGCTTGTTTTTGAATATACAAATCAAGTATTTCCTGTTTAACTGTATCAAACGATTTAAAGGTCTTAACTTTAATACTATTAAGTTTAATAATATGATAGCCAAATTTAGATTTAACTAAATCACTCACCTCACCAGGCTTCATAGAAAACACTTTTTTCTCAAATTCTGGCACCATAATACCCCGGGTAAAAAAACCTAAATTTCCTGCATTGTCTTTAGAACCTGAATCTTGAGAATATTGCTTAGCTAGCTTGACAAAATCACCGCCATTATCTAACAAAGTGATAACTTTTTGTGCGATTAATTCATCTATAAGCAAAATATGCTGTGCTTGCCTTTCTTCTTCTATAATAAAATTTTCTTGCTCATTTTCATAAAAATTAAATAATTCGTCGTCACTTACTTTAATTTTTTTTGCAATTTCATTCAATGACAATTCAATAAATTCTATTTTTACTTGTTCTGGCGCAAAAAATAACGACTTTTTATTATCATAAAAATCTTTAACACTTTGCGCATCAACCTTAACTTCTTTAATATAATTATCAGTCTGAATAATAATATAACTAAATTTTCGTTTTTGATCGTTCAATTTTTGTAATCTTACAAGTTGTGATGGGGCAATAAAAGCAGAATCTAATAGATTAGATTTAATTTGAGTACGCATTAATTCTTGTAACTTTATTGTCTCATATTTTTCCGTTGTATAGCCATTAAGCTTTAATAATTCCTTATATTTTTCTAATGAAAATCGTCCTTCTTCTTTAAACAAATCGTTATCTCGAATAATAGCGTTAAGCTCACTAGTAATTGTTTTATAAGATAATTTTCTAGACAACTGCTCAAGCAAGTGTTTATCAAGCATTTGATTAAGAATAAATTGCTTTAATATAAAATCAAATTTTTTATCATATTTTTTACCTAATTCTTGTTGTAACCATCTTTTTTGTGGGTTAAATTCTGAAAGAAATTCTTCTTTTGAAATATCAACACCATCAAAAGAAGCAACTTTAATATTTGAAGTACCAGTAAAATATTCACTTATACCAAATAAAGCAAAAGGAATAATAATTAAACCAATAATTAAATAGGATATCCAGCCCTTAGTTTTATTTTTAATTGAAACTAGCATAACAGTACATATTAACGGCTAAAATTAATAATCTAAAGACCGTTTATTCTTAATAATAAAATAGGAATTATAAACGAAAACCTTTGTATTTATACGTAGGTTTTGTTATGCTTCAAAATTGAATTTTGAAGCATAACAAAAACCATAATAAAAATAAAGATTATGGCGGAGTGGACGGGGTTCGAACCCGCGACATCCTGCGTGACAGGCAGACACTCTAACCAACTGAGCTACCACTCCCGAATTTATTTTTGGTGGGCGCTACAAGACTTGAACTTGTGACCCTCGCCTTGTAAGGGCGATGCTCTACCAACTGAGCTAAGCGCCCAAAAAAAATACTTAATATTATATAACAAAATATCAGATATATTATACTTTAAAAATTAAGAATTCACCGATTCTTTAAGTAATTTACCTGCTTTAAATGCAGGCACTTTAGAAGCTTTAATTTGTATTGCTTCGCCTGTTTGAGGGTTACGACCTGTTCGTGCTGCACGATCACGAACAACAAAACTACCAAAACCTGTAATAGCCACATTATCACCACTTGTTAATGCTGAGGTAATGGCACCTGTCATGGCGTCCAATGCACGAGCTGAATCTGCTTTTGTTAAGTTGGAAATTTGTGAAATTACTGCAACTAAATCTGATTTATTCATTGACTTTATTCTCCTGTACGTAAACCTTTTTTCGATTAAAAAATATCAAACTTAAAATTAAACTTTGGTTGAATTATCCATTAAATATCACTACTGTCAATGGACTTTGATAAAAAATATACTAAATTTTATCTCATACTATTTCTTAACTCCTCAATAAGAGGAGAAATTTTACTTTCCCAAATTTGTGGAGTTAATTCACCAATACGCTTAAAACGAATAATACCTTGCTGATCAATGATAAAAGTTTCAGGTGTTGCATATACACCTAACTCAAGGCCAAGCTTACCTAACTGATCAAATACAATCGAATTGTACGGATTACCAAGTCTAGTTAAAAATATATTTCCATCCTTTCTGGTGTCTTTATAATTGATACCTAACATTTGTAATGAGTTGGTTTTAGCTATTTTCATTAATATTTCATGTTCAACTCTACAGGTAACGCACCAAGAAGCCCAAACATTAACCAAAGATATTTTTCCCTGTAGTTTATCTTGAATAGCGTAAATTTTAGCACTATTAAAATCTTCCACTTGTAAATTTGGAAACGCTCTACCAATCAAGGGTGAAGGTAGTTTTGTAGGGTCAAGCCCAAGACCTATATATAAAAAACTTGCTAGGACAAAAAATAAAATTAAAGGTAAAAATTTTTTCATTGTTTATTTTTAGCTTTTTCCAACGCGTCAGCCACTTCTGGTGGCATATAGTTTTCATCATGTTTAGCAAGTACCTCAGTTGCCATAAAAACACCATCAACTAAAGAACCGGTTGTAATAACGCCCTGACCTTCTTTAAATAAATCAGGCAAAATTCCTGAATAATTAACACGAAAGGTGTTAGCATAATCAGTTACATCAAATACAACTTTAATGCCATCATGTTCAATACTATCCTTAACAATCATACCACCTAAACGAAAATCTTTATCTTTTGGAGCTCTACCCTTGGCTACATCAGTAGGAGACAAAAAATACAATAAATTCTCGTTAAATGCTTTTAAACCTAAATAACTAGCTAAACTCACACCTATTACCAATAAAGAAACTAGTAACATTCTATTTTGTCGTTTTCTCATGTTATTTTTCTCTTAAATACTTAATGCGCAATTGCTTGATTATATTTTTGTGAATAGAATATGTATGTATAAATAAAGTTGCAATCACAATCAAGGTCATTAAATAAGAAAACCAAATATAAAAAGCGTACTTTCCATACGGAAGAAAAGAAAAATATTCTGCTAACGTCACTATCTATGCTCCATAATTACTCTTTTAACCCAACTAGAGTTTTGTTCTATGACCAACACTTCATCTCTAGCCCTCATTAACATAAGCGCACCATATAAAAACTTAAACGCCATACCCATTAATAATAATGCAATCAACATGTCAACATCTTGGATGGCTACTTTATTAACACTGACTGACGCACTCTGATGTAACGTATTCCACCATTTAACCGAATAATGAATAATAGGTAAATTAACCAACCCCATAATAGCCAATACTGAAGAAGCCTTGGATGCAGTTTTAGGATTATCAAATGCATTATTAAGTGATATATAAGCTAGGTATAAAAATAGCAAAATTAACTCTGAAGTTAAACGTGCATCCCACACCCACCAAGTACCCCACATTGGTTTACCCCAAACCGCACCAGTAATTAAGGCTAGAAAGGTAAATGCTGCCCCAATAGGTGCTGACACCTTAGCAATCACATATGCTAATTTAATTCTCCAAATTAGGCCAATACCACCTGAAATTGCTAATACCAAATAAACAAACATACTCATCCATGCAGCAGGTACATGAATAAACATAATACGATAACTCTCACCTTGTTGATAATCAGTAGGTGCCACAATTAGTCCCCAGTACAAACCAATCAATATTAGAACAATAAAAGGGATTAAAAACCAAAGAATGATTTTTTGACTAATTTGATAAAAATTTTTAGGTGAGGCAAAAGTTTGAATCCATTTCCACATAAACCAACCTTGCTAGTTATTTAACTTATGAAATATATTATTTTAGCGACTTATGTGCAACATTATTACGTAAATAGGTTGGTAGTGCCAACTTATTGCTAAAATTAATATGTTGGTTAGCACAGGTTAAGTAAAGTACTATAAGATTCTCAGCTTTTGGATAAAAATTGGCAATATAAGTATTAATACCTGTTTGTTGAATAAGCTCATTATCATATACACCCCATCCATTTCCCACGCCAATAAAATATTTTCCAAGAATATCTACTTCATTAGGCTTTTGTAAACTTTCCTTACACAGAGTTTGATTTTGATAAACACCCCAATATACCTCACTCATACGCGCATCAAGTGCAATAGCAATTTTACTAGTATTGTATTTTTTAAACGCGCCAAACCCAAGCAGCTCAAGCGTTGAAAAACCTACTGTAGGAATGTTATACGCCAACGATATGCCTTGAACTACACTAATACACATTCTAACGCCTGTAAAAGATCCAGGACCTTTAGTGTAAATAATGCCATCCAAGGCAGAAGGTAACAATTGCCCAGATTTAAAAATTTCATCGCAAAGTGATAATATCAAACCTGAACTTTTCTTCACGCCTTGAACAAAACGAGAAAAGGTTTCACCTTGGGTGTAAAGACTTACCGAACACGTATTAGTACACGTATCAATTGCTAATAAATTTATCATTTTTAAAACTTATGATAAGTAAAACAAATTATTTGTATTTAAATAGTTTTAATAAATACCTATCTGAGTGACAATAATCAGAGCCTTGAATTAAAGCTACAAGCTTAACTATTTCTGTTAAGTTATAATCATACCATATTTTTATTAAAGTAAAACTAAAGTAACATTGTTGAGAACAATAATACTCATATTACTTATTTAACCTAAATTATAAAATAGTTATATAACTATTTTATATAACTATTAAGCATGTATTCTTTAATTAAACGAATATACCAATAATAACCTCACTTATCAATGCTTATTTGACTTTCTATTCCAAAACTTCTCTTTTTAAGAAGGTATTTTTAATTAGATACATCTTATGATGTTAGTCCCAAAAAATAACTTGTTATAAATTATCTGAATTTTAACAAAAATCTATCCACAAAATATTTTTTTATACAATTTTTATACAATATATGGAATTAAGAGATTGTTGAAAACAAATAATTAGTATAAAATTCTTTCTTCCTTGCTTGAGAACGCGATTTTCCAAGCTATTAAAACATAACCATAAGGAGAAAACTCATGAGACATTATGAGATTACACTTATTGTCCATCCTGACCAATCAGCTCAGGTAGGTACAATGATGGACAAATACAAAGAAATCATTACTGCTGATGGTGGTAAGATTCATAAAGAAGAGGATTGGGGACGTAAGCATTTAGCCTATCCAATCAAGAAAATTTATAAAGCACATTACTTGATGATGAATATTGAGTGCGACCAAAAAATGCTTGATAAACTCAATTATAATTTTCGCTTTAATGATGCTATTCTTAGAAATTTAATCATTTCTAAGAATAAGGCAATTACCACACCATCAATCATGATGGTTAATAAAGATAAAGAAAAAGGGAAGTCATAATGGCCAAACAAATAAAAAGAAAACGCAGACCTCAAATTAAAATTAACACTTTTTGCCGTTTTACGGCAGCAGGAGTTACAAACATTGATTATAAGGATATTGACATATTGCTTAAAAATATTGATGAAAGTGGAAAAATTACACCATCAAGAATGACAGGTACCAGTGCTAAATTTCAGCGTAAACTAACAACTGCCATTAAAAGAGCTAGGTTTTTAGCCCTTATTCCTTATACTGATAAGCACAAGAAATAGGGGTCTATTATGCAAATAATTTTATTAGAAAATATTCAAAAATTAGGAAACTTAGGTGATGTAATTAACGTTAAAGCTGGCTATACTCGTAACTTTTTAATCCCTAAAGGTAAAGCCAAACTTGCAACTAAAACAAACTTAGTTGAATTTGAGTTGATTAAAGCTAAGCTACAAGTTGCCGAAGCTAAAACACTTAAAAACGCAAAAGCGATTGAAACTAAGATGACTAATACTATTTGTATTATCCAAGCTAATGCAAGTGAAGAAGGTAAATTATTTGGTTCCATTAACACCACTGATATTCAAACAAGCCTTATGAAAAGTGGTTTTAAAATTGAAAAACGTAATATTAATATACCTGAAACAATTCGTCATACAGGTGAATATGAAGTTAATATTAATTTACATACAAATATTACAGTAAGTGTTAAAATTGTTATTAAAGCTCTACAAAAAGCATAAAAAGCTAATTCATTGTACGTTAAAATTAAAAACCCTATAGTGATAAAAACCCTATAGTGAGGGTTTTTAATTTTTTAAAAGGTTCTTTAAAAAGAAAAGCCAATGAATATCAAAAACACCAAAATACCACCCAATTCAATTGAATCAGAACAATCTGTTTTAGGTGGTTTATTATTACACAATGAAGCGTGGGATCGTATTGCAGATATTTTAACTCAAGTAGACTTTTACAACGTCTCACATAAAATTATTTTTAATGCTATTAGCACTCTATTGCAGCACGACCAGCCTGCTGATATTCTCACTGTAAAAGAACAAGTCAAAAAAACAGATTCTGAAGAAATGAT
The DNA here is from genome assembly GCA_021730225.1 of Candidatus Vesicomyidisocius sp. Agig_15_S12. Classification (GTDB taxonomy): domain Bacteria; phylum Pseudomonadota; class Gammaproteobacteria; order PS1; family Pseudothioglobaceae; genus Ruthia. Next base: position 334,559 of record CP072532.1, on the reverse strand, counting down.
TGGTGGTTTTTTCTATTTAGCCCAAATTGCTGAAAATACCCCTAGTATTTCTAACATTGAAGCTTATGCTAAACATGTGCGAGAATTATCAGTTTATCGTCAACTAATTATTGTTAGTCAACAAATTGCCGATGCTGCATACCATCCAACAGAAGTTGAAGTTCAAGAATTAATTGATCTTTCTGAGAAAAAAATATTTGAAATTGCAGAACAAATGACTCGGGGAAAACAAGACATTACTAATATAAAAGATATTATTAAAGATGTTGTTAATCGCGTACAAGAAATGCAAGAATATAGTGGTATAAATGGCTTAGAGACTGGCTTTATTGAATTAGATAAGTTAACTTCTGGCCTACAAAATGGCGATCTAATTATTATTGCCGGGCGCCCATCTATGGGTAAAACTGCTTTTTCAATGAATATTATTGAACATATTGCTATTACTGCTAAAGAACCCAAACCAGTTGTAATATTTAGTTTAGAAATGCCGACTGAACAATTAGTAATGCGTATGATTTCATCATTTGGTCATATTGAAGGTTCAAGATTACGCAACACCATGACTGAAACTGACTGGAATAGTTTTAACCATGCTGTATTAGCTCTAGAAAAATCTACCGTTCTTATTGACGAAACCCCTTCTATTACCCCTATAGAAATTCGCGCAAAATGTCGACGATTAAAACGCCAATACCCTGACTTAGCACTAATTATGGTAGACTACTTGCAACTCATGACTGTACACGGAAAGAATGAAAATAGGGTACAAGAAATCTCTGAAATTTCCCGTTCACTAAAAGCACTAGCTAAAGAAATTAACGTACCAGTTCTTGCCTTATCGCAACTTAATCGCGGAGTTGAATCACGCCTTAAAGCTAACAAAGGTCGTATGCCACAAATGGTTGATTTACGAGAATCTGGTTCGATTGAACAAGATGCTGATATTATTGGCTTTATCTATCGAGACCAACAATATCATGATGACACATATTCAAACCCAGAAGAAATTGGTAAGGCAGATTTAAAGATTGTAAAACATAGAAACGGCCCTACTGGGATAATCAAACTTTCCTTTATCGGCGAATATGCACGATTTGAAGACTTAGTTAACGAGGATCAATACCACGGTATGAATGATGAACAAATGGATACAACTTATGAACATAGTATAGCTAATTTTGACCAGGAACCTTTTTAATAAAAACCCTGTCTATGTGTACCATTGTTTCAATTTCACAATCAGCATTAAAGCACAATCTCTTAGTTGTAAAAAAAATTTCGCCTAATTCCAAAATAGTCTCTATGGTAAAGGCAAATGCTTATGGTCACCAGATTAATTTAATCAATCCAATTATTAACCATTCTGATTTATTAGCTGTTAGCGAAATCTCAGAAGCAAAAAAGTTACGTAAAATAACAAAAAAGCCAATTTTGCTTCTATCAGGCGTTATTGAAGACCAAGAACTACGACAAGCCATTAAATTAAATTGCCAAATTGTTGTACATGATAAAACCCAAATTACCACCATCAATAACACCAAACAACCAATCAATATTTGGATAAAAATTAACACAGGTATGCATCGACTAGGCTTATCTGTCCATGAATATTTTGATTGCATAAAATTATTAGCAAATAACCCATTAATTAATACCCAATGTGTTATGAGCCATTTCGCTTGCGCTGATGAAATTAACCACCCAATGAACCAGTCTCAATTATTTGAATTTAAAAAATCAACATATCCCACCACTAAACGCTCAATGGCAAATTCTGCTGCGATTTTGTCAAATCCAGCCTCACACTTTGATTATGTTCGTCCTGGTATTATGTTATATGGGGTTTCTCCTTTTGAAATTATTAATAACAATCTTAAGCCTGTTATGCAACTATCAGCACCAATTATCTCAATTAAAACCATTCAGACTGGTGATTCAGTCGGCTATGGCGCTACTTGGATAGCTAAAAAATCAACGACCATAGCAACTATCGGTATCGGTTATGGTGATGGCTATCCACGCCATGCTAAAAATGGTACTCCTGTACTAATTAATAACAATTTATGTCCACTTGTTGGTCGTGTATCGATGGATTTAATTTGCGTTGATATAAGTAATGTTAAAGCCTCTGTTAGAGATAATGTCATTCTTTGGGGGAGTCAGAAATTACGCATTGAAACTATTGCAAAACACAGCGATACTATTGCTTATGAACTACTCACAGGTATTAGTTCTCGAGTTGCTTTTGTTAGTACTATATGAGCCATCATCTTATTCAGATTAGTGATTGTCACATTGATGATAATGAGTACTCCATGGGTGTTAATACCCATATCAATCTAAAAAAAATTGTTAACAGAATTAGTCATATTAACATTGATATACTATTAATTACTGGTGATCTTACTCACAAGGGTTCAATCACTTCTTACAAAACTTTACAACAAATACTATATCCCATTCAAACAAAATTGTTGATCATACCTGGTAATCATGATAACAAAACTAATCTGAGCACTATTTTTTCTAAAAATTTATTTAACCAATTTACACTTGGAAAGTGGGGAATTATTAATATAAATTCAGTACAAGTATCAAAAACTAGTGGATTCTTAACAAAAAATGAACTAATAAAACTAGAGCTTAATTTAGAACAATCAATTGTTCAATATATACTCATTACATTACATCACCCCACCGTACCAATGAACAGTACTTGGGATGATTCATTATCTTTAAAAAACCCAAAAGCATTGTTTAACGTACTTGATAAATACCATCAAATAAAAGCTATACTATTTGGTCATGCGCATCAAGCAGCTGAATTTAGAAGATTAGGGATAAAAATTATTTCATGCCCATCAACTGCCTTACAATTTAACAATGAAACTAGAATTGGCTTTAACTATTACACACTATATGATAATGGACAACTAACAATTAACACACTATGGATATAGAACAATACTTATTAACATTTTTATATAATCAAAAAAAGTCAAAAACTTACATTCAAGTTTCTCAAATATTTAAATCAAACTATCAAAAAAATTTAAAATTTGTTCCACTGTTTAAAACAAATTACTCACTATTGTACTAATAAGCATAATAGTTAGAATTAAATACCTTTATCAAAAAATAGTTGGATTATTTCTTAAGTAAATATCAAGGAAATCATGGAAAACACTGTAAAAAAAAATCAAGAAAAAAATAAATTGGTCATTACCATCTCATCAAGAGCCTTATTTAATCTTGATGAATCTCATAAAGTCTTTAAAGAACAAGGAGTTAAAGCTTACACTAAACATCAAAAAGAAAATGAAAAAGTTATTTTACAACCAGGGGTTGGTTTTTCACTAGTCAAAAAATTACTAGCACTAAATACCTCACAAAACCCCATTGATGTTATTTTACTTTCACGTAATAGCGCCGATACAAGCTTACGTATTTTTAATTCTATTGAAAATTATGGCTTAAATATTTCAAAAGCAGCGTTTACTCGTGGCGAAAGTACACATAATCTTGTAGGTGCATTTGGAGCAGATTTATTCTTATCAAGTAATTATCTAGATGTACAAAAAGCCTTAGAATCAGGTTTTGCAGCAGCATCAATTGTCGGTTCTGGTTCACAAAGACAACACAAAACCCAATTACGAATTGCTTTTGATGCTGATGCAGTTATTTTCTCAGATGAATCAGAACGAATTTTTCAAGAGAAAGGCTTGAAAGCCTTTATAGAAAACGAAAAAAATTTAGCTAACATTGCATTAAAAGCTGGACCATTTAAATGCTTTGTAATGTCGTTACAAAAAATACAATCTTCTTTCCCAACAACAAATAACCCAATTAGAACTGCCCTAATAACCGCCCGTTCTGCACCATCACATAAGCGCGTTATTCACACCATGCGTAAATGGGGTATTCGTATTGATGAATCTTTCTTCCTAGGCGGGTTAGAAAAAGGTATATTTTTAAAAGAATTTAGTGCTGATATCTTTTTTGATGATCAACACCAACACTGCCAATCAGCCTCTAAATACGTACCTACAGGGCATGTTCCTAATAGCATTAGCAATCAAAAAATCATGCTTGATAAATAATTATGACTTAACATAATTTAATAAAAAAATAGCTACCAAAAATATACATCTAAATTAGAAACATTAGTAATTAAAAAATTTAGTATTGGTTTCTTTTTTAATTCTCCTCTACTTTAATTTATCTTTCAGAAGTGAATTCATAAGCTTACAAAGTGTTAGAATGACACTTTTACAAATACTTAAAACCAAGTGAAAATATATATTTTAATACTTGTTATTATAATTTTAAACATCTTTAATCCTATACAAGCTGAATATACATATAATAAAAATTTAGATTTAACAGAAATCTCTATTAAAAAAGCATTATACAAACCTTTTATAGAACGATATATTTTAGATGAACTTAAATTATTACGCCAAGAACAACAACAACTAAAGGTTGATTTTGCCGAAAAAGTCGCAAATGCAAGATTAGACGTTTCTGATAGAGCAATTAGATATACAGCAGATACTACCACTAATATTTTCTACATCATTACCATTGCTGCTACCCTACTTGTATTATTAGGATGGCGTTCATTACAAGATGTTAGAGATAACATTAAAACCATTACTTCAAAACAAGTATCAGAGTTAACTCAAAAATATGAGAAAAGACTAAGTATAATAGAAGATAAAGCCAGAATACGCTCTGAACAAATTATCAGTACACAACAAGATATTGCCAATACCAACCTAATTCATTCATTATGGGTACGCTCAGGCATTGCCAAAAGTGAACAAGAAAAAATTAATATTTTTGATGAAATTTTAGATCTAGCTCCAGATGATATTGAGGCATTAACCTATAAAGCTGATACTTTATTAGATATTGATGAAGACACTTGGTCACTATCTTTATCCAATCGTGCTATAGAAATAGACGATAAATATGCACTAGCTTACTGGCAAAGAGCTTGTGCAAAAGCTAAATTAAAACAACATGATGATGCAGTAGCAGACATTAAACTAGCCACTGATTTAACAGACTCGCTAAAAACAGAGGTCATGAATGAAGTTTATTTTGAGAATTTAAAGGATAACAAGAAATACCAAGTTTTAATTGGTAAATTTGGTAACATTGAAAAAAAATAAGGTACTATTAATCTTTGATCAATAGTACCCTTACCTTACTTAATGAGTCTCAATATAATTAACACTTGATCTAAAAAATATAATATTATAAATTTAAACCAATTACTACTTGTAAATGATCAATTTAATACATGATATATATCTTAAAATATAATTATATAATAATAACTTGTCTAAAAATAAATTATATCTTCTATATAAATTTCAAATATTTTATTCCTAATGAATCTAAAAACTAATACTGCACTAAAATTAACTTTTAGCGTAATACTTCTTTGTAGGAATTTCTTAAATTCAAACTATAATAAAAATATGTATGACCTTATGATCTACCTTTGTAATAAAGTGCTTATTACAACACAACAACTGCATGCTATAAAGTTAAAGACAAAATAACCACTTAAATGCTGCTTATTTATACCCTTGCTCTATCGTTAACAAAACCGATATCATCTAAAATTCTAATATTTTTATATATTTAACTGTGAATGGGTATGTCCAATATCTTTAAGTTTTTGTAAATATTCATGCCAAAGCTTATCATGATTCAAAGCAAGTTTATGTAGGTGTGACCAAGAATAAATACCGCTATCATGTTTATCACTAAAAAATAAAATTACAGCGTAATTTCCCGTTGGCTGAATGCGCAAAATAGTAATATTTTCTTTATCAAGTTGTAATATTTCTTGTCCTGGAGCATGACCAGCCACTTCAGCTGAAGGTGAATAAATTCTTAAATATTCAGCACTAAGCGAATAATTAATCTCATCAAAGGTAATAGTTAATAAAGTTTTTTCTTTGTTTAGACTGATATTAGTTGGGGTTTGCATTAGCTATCTTGATACTATCCAACAAATATTTTATCATAAATAAATTAAATGAAACATTAATAATTATAAGTGAACAATATCATAAGATATGTTGATTTATTTTAAAAAATACATTGGATTTAGTAAACAACTTCATGGTAGTTCATAGTCTTTCTAGTAACATTACCTTTAATACTGGTAAAAAGCAAAATTAGACAAACTCAATATTTTAGTATTGGCTTTAATCATCTGATAACACATGAAGTTAGCAATATAATAGGTATTCATTTTCATTATGTTATTTATAATGTTTAGTGGGTAAAAAAAGAATCGTGAATAACATTCATTGCTTTATTAGTGATAAGAACTAACTATTAATTATCACTAAATAGTATCTAATTAACAATAACACAGTGTGTGTTGATATGGGAAAACCAAGTTTTGGTAAGGATATGATATTCCATTTCTAGTACTACGATAAAATACACATTATCAGATTGAATAAATTCCTAGTAATTTCATCATATAAAATAAATACTGTATTTTGTTTCTTATTCTTCTAACTCTTAAGAGAGAAATTGGTAAAATCTTAAAAACTTCTAACATTTATCAAAAAATGAGTAAAAAAATCCAAGCTATTCGTGGTATGAACGACTTATTACCAAAAAACTCTGCACTCTGGTTATCGTTAGAAAAAACAATTTTTGATTTATTTATTACTTATGGATATCAAAATATTCGTACGCCAATCGTTGAGAAAACAGATACTTTTTGTCGTGCGATTGGTGGAGATACAGATATTGTTGGAAAAGAAATGTATTCATGGAAGGAGGCGAGTGGTGAGTCATTAAGCTTAAGACCAGAAGGCACAGCGGGTTGTGTACGTATGATGATTGAGCATAATTTACCTAGAGAAAGTATCCAAAAAGTCTTTTACCAAGGAGCAATGTTTCGTCATGAACGTCCACAAAAAGGACGTTATCGTCAATTTCATCAAGTAGGACTTGAGATATTTGGTGTATTTAATGCCAAAGCAGATGCTGAGCTTATGATAATTATGCATGCTTTGTGGCAGATTGTTGGTTTAAAAAATATTGTATTAGAAATTAACACTTTAGGATCTAACGAGGTGAGGAGTGCTTATAGAAAAGTATTAGTTGCATATTTTAATCAACATAAAAACCAACTGAACGAAGATGGTTTAAAACAATTAAAAACCAACCCTTTTCGTATCTTAGATAGTAAAAATAAAGCAATGCATTCTTTAATTAGTGATGCACCTAAGTTAATAGATTACTTAGATAAAAAATCTACACAGCATTTTGAACAGTTTAAATCTTATTTAGACGCTTTAAATATTACTTATGTAATTAATACTAGCTTAGTTCGTGGATTAGATTATTACAACCGTACTGTTTTTGAGTGGACAACAACTGATCTAGGCACACAAAGTACAATTTGTGCTGGTGGCAGATATGATGGTTTAATTGAGAAGATGGGTGGTACGTCCACGCCAGCAGTTGGTTTAGCAATTGGCTTAGAACGTCTAGTATTGTTATTAGAGGCGCAAAACTTAATATCAACTAAGTCCACTTTATCTATTTATTTGATTGCATTCGGCAAAAAGGAACAAATTAAATCAATACAAATAGCGAATATTTTGCATGATGAATTACCTAATATTATACTTTATAATGACTTAACTTTAGGTAGTTTTAAGGGTCAATTTGAAAAAGCAAATAAAGTCAAAGCTAATTTTGCATTAATTTTAGGTGAACAAGAGCTAAACAATAATCAAATTAGTATCAAACCTCTAAGAAATCAAGGAACTCAACAAACTATGAATTTAGAAAAAGCCATTAAATATTTTAAGGAAAAACAATGAGAAGTTTTATTGAAGTAAGTAGAACTGAAGAACAACAAATTGAACAAATTCAACAGTGGATTAAAAAAAATACACTACAAATTGTTGTTGCTATTACTGTAAGTTTAAGTGGTATTTGGGGGTTTAATGCTTATAAAAAATATCAACACTCCCAAACTATTAAAGCACGAGGTATTTACTTAACATTTAGATCTGAACCTCACAATATACAAGTCTATAAACAACTAAAAAATAACCATAAAAATAGTGTTTACCTTGATCATGCAATATTAATTCTAGCTAAAAATGCAGTCACTAACAAAAATTATATGCAAGCACTTGAATATCTTATCCCATTAAATAATACAAGCAACCCTTCCATTGCCAAAGTTATTAATATGAGAATAGCTAGTTTACATTTAGAAATGGGTAATTATAAAAAAGCACTTGATACATTAAATACTGTTCCTGACAGTGCATTTAACGGGTTGTATAATCAACTTAAAGGGGATATTTATTTGGCTAATAACCACATTAATAATGCTAAAAAATATTATAAATTAGCCTTAAATCAAATCTCTAAAAATTCTGAATTACAAAATTTGATTAAAATTAAATTAAGCGATCTTAACTAAATCACCTATGGGGTTACCTATTATTTGCCTTGTTGGACGACCTAATGTTGGCAAGTCAACGTTATTTAATCGTCTAAGTCATTCGCGACAAGCATTAGTCTCTGATTTTGCAGGGCTAACTCGTGATCGTCAATACGCAAAAGTACTTTTGGATAATGACACACAAACTTTTACCACAATTATTGATACAGGTGGATTTACCAATAAAAATAATATAGTTGACAGTGGCATACAGGATCAAATACTAAGCGCACTGAAAGAGTCAGATGTTATTTATTTTATGCTTAATAGCCGAGATGGTGTGATCAGTCTTGATTTAGAAATCGCTTCACAGCTTAGGAAGCTTAAAAAAAATATTATCTTAGTTTGTAATAAAGCTGAGGGTTTAAACCCAACCTTAACTACCGAATTCTTTGAACTTGGACTTGGAAAACCTATACTTATTTCAGCTGAACATGGTCAAGGTATTGATAATTTAATTAATACTACCCTACCTTTACTACCTAAAATAACTATTAATGAAGAAGAAGTAGAGGGCATTACTATAGCTGTACTTGGCAAGCCTAATGTGGGTAAATCAACTTTAATTAACCATATTTTAGGGGAAGAACGGGTAATAGCAATTAATTTACCAGGCACCACGCGCGATAGTATTTACATTCCTTTTAAACGTAAAGGACAGCAATATACACTTGTCGACACAGCAGGCATTCGTCGTAAACATTCAACCCATGAAAAAATTGAAATATTTTCTATTATTAAAACCATTAATGCCATGGAAAGAGCTCATGTTGTTATTCTTGTATTAGATGCACAAACTGGAGTAACTAAACAAGATGCAAGCCTATTAGGTATGATTCTAGATAAAGGTAAAGCACTATTAATTGTTATTAACAAATGGGATGGTTTAGATGACTATGAAAAACAAGAAGTTAAACGCAAGTTGGAAGTTAAAATTTCTTTTATAAATTATACTAGCGTACATTATATCTCTGCACTACATGGATCTGGGGTGGGTAAATTATTTACACCTATCAACCAATCTTATCAAGATGCTTCTAAACAACACTCAACTTCAATATTGAATAAAATTTTAGAAAAAGCAAATCAAGGTCATCAACCCCCGCTTGTTAAAGGTAGAAGGTTAAAAATTAAATATGTCAATCAAACTAACATATTTCCACTAACTCTTGCTTTTCATGGAAATCATTTACAAAATATACCAAATGCCTATGAGCGTTATTTAAAAAATTTTTTTATTAACTCTTTAAAGCTAACCAACATCCCTATCAAAATTGAATACAAAAGTGGTAATAACCCTTTTAAAAATAGAAAAAATATATTAAATGCCAATCAAATTACTAAAAAACGTCGTCTAATGAAATTTGTTAAAAAAAAACATTAAAACGTTCTAAACATTGAACTAAATACTACAATTATACTATTCTTATTATGCTTTTAGAGCATTATCAAAATTTCTAAATAGAAATAAAACACTATTCTAGATCATTGTAAGAATTAACGATTATTAATAAAAAATAAAATATTATTTATTAATAGTGTTTCATAGTTCTTATGTATCTTATCGGCTAGATAAGATCACCTAACTAATAACTAACTTTATGCTTTTTCCCTAGTAGCACTAAATGGACTGTCATATAATCTGTCTTTTTGAATCTTTACATAATTGCTTATGCATACTCAATTATATTTTATGAATCTACATTTAAATTAAAACCTGCCAAATACTGAATAAATAATTAAATATTTATTAACTATTCTGTTAACTTCATAAACTACACTTATAAACTCCTTATCAAATAATTTTAATAATATCAATTTATTTTATTTTTCATTGTCATATTTAGCATTTACATGTGCCAAAATAGATATCCGCCCATCAATTACGATGTACTAATAACTTTTCCTTAAACAATAAAAAATTTACTTTGCAATATGTACACATTAAATCTATTACACTTTTTATTATAATTAGATCAACAAAACTAATGGTGTTATTGACTAATATAGGTTTCTTATCAATCAATTGATAAACATAAAATTAACAATAATTCACAAAATAAAAGAACGATTTAGTCAATATTTTTGTAAATAAATTAAAATAAAATAAGGTTATTCGCTTTATTGGAAGCTTTGATAAAACTTTCGAATAACGGATGTCCATCACGTGGATTTGAAGTGAATTCTGGATGAAATTGGCAAGCTACAAACCAAGGATGGTCTTTAATTTCAATCATCTCAACTAAAGTACCATCAATAGATCGCCCAGAAACTATCAAGCCCGCTACCTCTAGTTGTTTAATTAATGAATTATTAACTTCATAACGATGTCTATGTCTCTCAGTAATAACTGAATTACTATAAATTTCTTGTGAATTAGTACCTTCAACTAGAACACATTTTTGTCCTCCCAGACGCATAGTGCCTCCTAAATATGAATCTTTATTTAGAGAGTGTTTATATCCATCAACATCTTTCCACTTTGTTATTAAGTGAATAACGGGGTAAGCTGTTTTTTTGTTAAATTCTGTACTATTAGCATTGATCATGTTTGCCATATTGCGTGCGTATTCAATCACAGCAACCTGCATACCAAGACAAATACCTAAATAAGGCACATTGTTTTCACGAGCAAATTTAACTGTGGCAATTTTACCCTCAACACCGCGACTACCAAAACCACCTGGTACTAAAATTGCACTCATCTCAGATAAACAATCAGTACCATTTTCTCCAATATCCTCAGAATCAAAATAATGGATATTAACTTTAGTCTGTGTGTGTATACTAGCATGAATTAAAGCTTCAGATAAAGACTTGTAGGACTCTTTCAAATCTATATATTTTCCAACCATAGCAATATCAACACTAGATTTAGGATGTTGTAATCTTTTAATCACACTATCCCATTCACATAAATCAGTTGGCTTACAATCTAATGATAGTTTTTTCACTACTATATTATCCAACCCTTGTTCATGTAAAGCTCTTGGTACTTTATAAATCGTATCAACATCTAATGAAGTAAACACAGAATCTTGAGAAACATTGGTAAACAATGCAATTTTAGCTCTCTCAATATCTGACATCGGATACTCAGATCGACAAATTAATATATCAGGTTGAATACCAATACCTCTTAATTCCTTAACAGAATGTTGAGTTGGCTTAGTTTTTAATTCACCCACAACTTTAATATAAGGTAATAAAGTGAGATGAATAAACAGAACATTATCACGACCTAGCTCAAGGCTCATTTGCCTAATCGCTTCCATAAATGGAAGCGATTCAATATCACCTGCTGTTCCTCCAATTTCAACTAAAGTAACATCAGCCCCTTTCGCACCTATGTGAGTTAAACGCTTAATTTCATTCGTAATATGTGGGATAACTTGTACAGTATCACCTAAATATTTACCAAGACGTTCACGCTCAATGACATTCTTATATACACGACCTGCTGTAAAATTATTTTCCTTACCTAGTTGAATACGAATAAAACGTTCATAATGTCCCAAGTCAAGATCTGTTTCAGCACCATCATTAGTTACAAAAACCTCACCATGTTGAAATGGGCTCATAGTACCAGGATCAACATTGATATAAGGATCAAGTTTAAGCATAGTAATATTCAAACCACGTGATTCTAAAATTGAAGCTAAGGATGCACTAACAATACCTTTTCCTAGAGAAGAAACTACACCACCAGTAATAAAAATATATTTTGTTGACACAGAAAAAGTAACAAAGTTGAAAGGGCTATGATACCCAAAACTGGGTAGAATATGGGGTCACTAAGATTAGTTATTTACAAATGCAATACAAACAATTTATTTCTCATCTATTTATTCATTTAAAACCACACATTGGAAAATTTATTTTTATTTCAACCATGATGATAATAGCAACAGTGCTTGAAAGTTCTGTACCAGAAATCACAGGTAGAATTGTTGATGAGTTATTTGCAACTGAACGTAAATCAGAAACTGCATTTATTTATGCCCTTACTTTATTAGGTACTATTGTTCTTAGTTCATTATTTGCACTTACTTCTACTGCAGTTAGTTCTTGGGTATCCAATAAAGTTATTATGGATTTACGCATTATTATGTTTACTAAATTGCTAAAATTACCTAAGTCGTATCTTGATCAACACCCTACAGGAAAAATATTATCTATACTAACCTTTGATGTTGAACAAATTGCAGCTAGCGCTTCAACCATTTGGTTGGATTTTATTAAGTCGTCAATAACTGTTGTTATTCTAATTGGATATTTATTTTATAAAAACTGGCAGTTGAGTTTAACTCTTTTAATACTTTTACCGCTAGTATATCTAGCGGTAAAATTTTCCTCTAATCGTATGCGTCATTCAAATGTTAATGTACAGCAATCAATGGGTGATATGACACATTTACTTAATGAAAATATCTCTGGCAATACCTTAGTTAAAATTTATCATGCTCAATCTCAAATAAATGACAAATTTAATAGTTTGATTAAAAATATCCGTCAACAACGTTTTAAAGTTGATATGACCAGTAGTTTTAATACCGCTTTTGTTAATATTTTAATTGGCTTATCTTTAAGTAGTGTAGTGTATTTTTCCTCTACTTTACTACAAATGAGTGCAGGTGAATTTTTGTCCTTTTTTACTGCAATGGGTATGTTACTTAAACCTGCTAAAAGTTTAGTTAATATTAACAAGCCTTTACAAAATGCAATGGCAGCAGGTGAAAGTGTATTCGGGCTTATTAACGAAAAAGAAGAATCCAATACTGGAACTAAGGAACTAATAAAACCCAAAGGTTCTGTTCAATTTAATAATGTATCATTTAGTTATAACAACAATACAACCATACTTAAACATATTAATCTAGATATTAAAGCAGGTGAAACTATTGCATTTGTTGGTGCAACAGGTAGTGGCAAAACTACTATTATCCAATTATTGATGCGTTTTTATTCTCCTAAACAAGGAATTATTACCATCGATGGGGTGGATATTAACCAGTTTGAAATTGATTCATTGCGCTCCAATATTTCTTTTGTTGATCAAAATATACAACTATTTAACGATTCTATTAAAGGTAACATTGCCTTAGGTCAATTAGATACTATATCAGATAAACAAATCAAACAATCAGCAATTATTGCTAATGCTGATGAATTTATTCAACAACTAGAGCATAAATTTGATACACAAATTGGTGAAAATGGCATATCACTATCAGGCGGGCAACGTCAACGACTTTCTATTGCAAGAGCAATTGCCAAAGATAGTCCTATTTTAATTTTAGATGAAGCCACTTCAGCACTAGATAGTTCGACCGAAAAAAAGGTGCAAAATGCCATTCATAAAATGCAAAAAAACAGAACAACCATTATTATTGCCCATCGACTAAGTACTATTCAAAAAGCTAACCGAATTATTGTACTACGCCATGGCTATATCATTGAACAAGGAACACATCAAGAATTATTAGATTATCAAGGTGAATATGCTCAACTATATAAGCACCAATTTAAGTATTAATACTAAAAAATAGCGTGTATAAGGGAAGTATTAGTTAATATCACCAATACTAATAATCCTGAAGTAATATAAACGGATAGACAGATAGATGGATGGATTTTAAATATGATTAAAGGGGGGTTTTATCATACTAAACAAGTAATTTATATAGTACAATGACTATTTACACTTATGGTATGTATCTATAGTTTTTATACATTAGTGAAAAGATTGAAGTGATTAACCATTTGAAGAGTTCCGTGTTAAGAATTATTTTCTTAGCGATTATATCATCTAATGAATTAAGATCTATTTTTTACCATACTCATCAAAAATAATCGATAATACTACTTACTAGTTCTCTAACACACATAGTATATCTGTTACAAACTAGGATTTAAGTATCCAACCTACTCGTACAAAACTAATAAAATTAAAAATAACATCCTTGAATCAGTAATAACTTTTTATGAATTTTCACTATTAGTAAATATCACTTGAAAATATTCTTCGAATAAACCTACCTTAATTACCAATTAAGCAAAACAAAATACTTATTATTCAATAATATACTTAGTAAATTCTAAATATAGTAATAATAAAATATTACAATGCAAGAATTTATTGACAATACATGATTTAATTAAAATCTTTAGTCAGTGTGGGTATTTTATACACAAACTATTAATAATTTAGAACTTGCCTTAATAAGTTTTTATTCTCTAATGATTACCATTATCTAATTAATGGCATAAACACAATAGCAATAACTAGATTAGTTATTGCTACACCTAACGTCGTTAACTATATCTACTGTAAAAGTAATATCTTTATTCATGTTGAATGAATACAAATTTTGTTAAACTATTCTACAAATAAATTAATTATCTTAATTTTTGTATTTTCCTATTCAGGTTGAAATTAATAAATTTCATTCATAGCAACAAAGAAACTACTTTTTAGAACTAATCTAACATAATATTTATAGGTGCTCACAGCTTTTTTACGCCACAAGAATAAATAATAATACCAGTAATAAAAGTATTTTTATTACATTTTAATGTTGGAAAAATACTATTGCCTCTCCCCTCCATACTTTCATAATTCAAACCTTACTTTCATAAAAACATCTTTTATTTAAAAAAACTCGAAAAATAATAACTTGAGTTAAAAATACCTGTGATAATTGAAATATAAATAATTGAAGTGACAGAGGTTCCAGCAATAACACCTATCAGAATATTTTTGAGTTTAATATCAATAACTGATAAAAAATAAATCAATATATTAATCGAAATACCAGGAATAAAACATAATACAAAAATAATGGAAGTTTCTTTGCTTTTAATTTCCTGTTCAAACTGAAGTATTTTTTCTGGTACTCTGAAATTAAGTTTATGAGAAAAATTATAAATAATTAAACAATAACTTACAATCGCTATTTGAATAGCAAAAAATACCTGTATAAAAGAGAAAAGATAAATACCTGCTAATAAGAATATAGCTCCAGGCAAAAATGTCAAACCCCTAATAATCAGTATTAAAATATACACTAAATAAGAAGTTAAAAAATTTTTTCCACTTAGGAAGTCTTTAAGCATAGCTGGATCAATATTATCCCGATTTAAGTAAAAATAAACTACCAAAGAAACATTAAGCAAAATAAAACTATAAAAAAGATATTTTTTATTAATACTCTCCATGATCAAAAATTTGTATTTTATCTAATTGATGATAGAAAATTGATAAATCTTCACTTTTTCCATATCTAGGCTTATTATGCATTGCTAAAAATGGACGTGAATTAAGTTCTAAAAAAATACAAGCTTGTGCATTAAAGTCAATCTCAATACCTTTCTTACAAATCACATCAATACCTAAAATATTAGCATCAAAAAAATTGAGTATCTTTTTCAAATCTTTTCTATTTTTTTCAGTTAATATTTTCTTATCAATAATTTCAATACTAGAGCCTAATTTTAATGATATTTTGTTATGTAAATACACCTTCTGTCCAACCTTAGGAATACTAGATAAATTCATTTGTTGTTTCTTTAAATATTGTTTAATTGCTAAATTTTTAGGTATAGGTTTAATAATTGGCGATAAATCCATCTTTTTTCTAACAAGATTCTCGTCATTAATCAACTTAGTTATATCACTCACATCATCACCGATAACAAAAGGAGGGTAGCGTCTAAGTATCGACATTACTCCAAACTTAGTCATAACTATACGATAATTTTTACCCAATAAATATTTCTCAACAATACTCACTAACCACCATTTTTTAACGCTTAAACTGGCTTTGGCTAATTGCATATAAGTGTTAATAGGAAAATACGCTCCTCTGGAAAACCCACCAACATTAGGTTTAACAACTAAAGGAAACCCATTTTTTTTAGCAAATTTAAATGCACTAATAGGATTAATAAATATTCTACCTTGAGCGTAAGGAAAATTATTTTCCTTAAAAGCCATTCTAGCTTGAGCTTTAGAACGACAAGCACGGCGTATTTTAAGTGGATTATAATCACTACATCCTGATAAAAAAAATCGTGACAAAAATCGATGCAACCAATACTTCATAATTCAACTTTTGATTGATAATGTTTAATGACTTTTTTGAAAAATACGAAACGATTAAAATGTTCCTTAGGTGTTGTATTACTAATTCTAACAAGATGATACATATTGTCTTTAATAAACTGATGTTTATTTTTTTTTGAAATACTATTATCTAGTAGATTAATCGGAAATGGTGCAAATAAATTAACCTCAATAATATGAAACATACCTTTCAATAAATCTTGTTTAGAATTGGATCTAAGTCCCACTCTGGCAATTCGAAAATATGGTAATTCTTGCAAATGATTGTGCAATTTTTTAAGTTCACAGAGTGAGAAATCTAATGTACAGTCTTGATAAATTACCTGTTTGTTATTAATACTATTTACAGGATAAGACTCGCCTGAATGGTTGATTACTTGAGTAATTGTTAGTGTAATACAATGTGTTTCATTATCAGAATTTCGAATATAAAAAATCTCATATTCTTGCATTTCTATTGCCACTTCTTGAACAATATAAGGAATTTTACTTTTTTTATGGTTAAAAGCTAAAAATTCATCTCTTGAATCAATCCTTTTGATACCATTAGAATTCTGTCCCCACTCTGGCTTTAAAAACACAGGAAATTTACAAGGTGGATTGTTTTTATCAAGATAATCTTGATTTAATCTCCATTTTAAAGGGATTCGTTTATCCATATCAATTTTAGAATAAAACCCTTTTTTTTTATTATACCATTCAGCATTAATTTGAAAATAATACCAAGGTGGAATACCAAGTCTTAATGACCAATAAATATAGTAAAAAATTAACCTAGAAGTCAAAAATTTCTCCTTTGATAGGGTTATCGGAATAAAAATGTAAACTTAAGCTTAACTCAATAGCACTAATTTGATGAATATCATTATCCATTTTTCCTTTCACACTATTACTATATTTACACGTTCCATCAACAAGTGTACTACTACTAATCTTAGTCAATGGATTCTTATCAAAATCTTTGCACATTAACTGACCCTTAATTACATAAATAAAAGCACGGTCTGGATGTCCATGAATACGTGTTATTGCTCCTTTATCCCAATTTAATAGACCTAGCCAATAACTTTTATTGTTAATAATAATATTTCTTGTGTAATTATACTGATCAAATAATAAAGTCTCTAAATCTATTTCTAAAGTTAGTATTTTTATTTTCTCAATAGCTAAAGCATATTTTTCCTCATGAAGTAATACACATAACATTTTAAAATCAAAATTAGTTGAATGCGTATAATAAGTATTTTGAATTTCTTTAAACATTATTTAATGCTTTTCCTCTCTTAACCAAACGATTAAGCAAACTAACTAATTTCACTTTATTCATATTAATATTACTAATTAACAATCTAAATACTAATTTCTTTTTCACGTATGCTAAAGCTAGTAAGGCTTGTTGTCCCTGATATAAACTATCACGCAAGCATTGATTAAAATTATTTTTATTAGAATGACTACTTTTAAAGCGAAAACATACATTAAAGGAAGTACGTTTAAGTACCATTTCTAAATCAACATTAGCATTAATAAAATCTTCAGCAAATTTTGCCAGTTGATAGTAATTCTCAACTCTATCAGAAAACCCTTTCCTAGTATAGAATTTCCAATCCAAAAACCATTTTAAACTATCAACACGACGACCACATTGTAATGAAGCAATACCCAAATCGACCTCATTATCTCTAAAAATATAGCTACCATCTCCATCTGCACAAGTACATGATAATAAATGTTTATGATTTAACAATAAAAAATTACACATTAAATTACTACCCAACATTTTATGAAAGTCCATAGTAAAAGAATCTAGAGACTCAATACTTGTTAAGAATTTCTTTTTTAATTTCAAACTCATAATTGCCACTCCACCCCATGCACCATCACCATGTAACCAAAAATTGTGTTGCTTTTTCAGCATAGTTAACGCTTCAATATTGTCATAAGCGCCTCGTACTGTTGTACCTAATGTTGCACAAACAAAAAATACTAAGCCACCTTGTTGTTTGATTTGATTGATTTTCTCATTAAGCAATGTTGTATTTATTGAGCCATCTTCAAGGGTAGCTACCTTAATTAAATGATTGGTACCAATACCTAATATATTACTTGCTTTGTCTAATGAATAATGTGCATCCTCATTAACAAAAGCAAACAAATATTTCTGGTTAAATAATCCTTGTTTTTTGACCTTTTCCAATGCTTGATTACGTGCAACCATCATAGCAATCATATTGGCATTACTAGATCCTGTGGTCATCTGTCCTTCACCATTTTTAAAACCTACTATATCAAGCATTTGTTTAATCATGTATTTTTCCATTAACGTCGCAACAGGTGCAGACTCAAAAGTGCAATTTGAAGTATTGCTTAGCGCAGTTACAATTTCACCTACAATAGAAGGTTGATTAGCACCAGCCCACATACGATTAGCAAAATCAGGATGACTAGTATTAGGAGAATATTCTAGATATTGTTCTACCCATGTAAATATCTCATCCCAACACTGTGGATTTTGTTTATTTAAATTTAAGGTTTTTTCCAACTTATTAATGGTTTGATAATTAATAAGTTGATTAGATTTTTTAAAATTTAAAATAGCTAAGACTTGGGTTATTTTTTGTAAAACATCCTGATCTTGCATCAAATTAAGCTCGTTTATTGAGAAAAAACATTACAACACCTAAAACTAAAATAGAAAAAACTACATTCTCCAAGCCTGAATTAGTTTGTATTTGCCCATTCTGACTCCACTTAACTATCCAGTCCAATGGAATAAATAAATAAAACAACACTGAATACGTCATAATCACTAATACCATTAATCCATTAATCCATTAATGAAATGTAAATCTTTTCTTAAATACCAAAAAATCATAGGAAATAGCACAACTGAAGAAGTAAATAACTTAGAGCCATTAATCATATAAGAGCTATTTTGAACAAATAATTTACTTATCATGCTGTCTAGAAAATAACTCATCCAAGCGCCAAAAGTAAAAAAGATATATAAGGATTCTATTACATAACCAGTAAATATATAAGGTAATGAGCTTAAAAAAACATACGACATCCATAAAACAACCAACCAAACGGCAACAACTTTAATGGTATTATTCATGTTTTTTACTCCATTTCTGTTTTATGATAATTTTTATTATTTAATTTTATAAACGACTCAATACTTTACCAGAGTCTAAGGCAGATCTTGTTATACAGGCAGCCTCAACCAATGAGCTAGCCTTTCTAGTATGCCAAAGAATTAAACTAGCAGCCAAAACTAAACCATCATAAAACAAACCTTTTTCGCCTGATAAGGCTGATTTTCCTAACTTAACTGTATAATCTGCTAGGGATTTGATATCACTATATACATTTAGCCCACTAGGAAATGAAATAGCACGAATATCTTGATAGATGTCCAATAACTTAGGATCAATATCCACTTGATCTTGCTCAACCGAACCTTGGTAAGAAATCATTAACCCTTTTTGGCGAAGTGAAGGAATCACACCTCCTTCAACACCCCGAACTAACAATGATGTATCCATACCTGAAGCGGTTACTAAATGCGCATAAATAGGAGGATAAGGCTTATGTACATAGCCTAAAATAGAGTGTGTTTTTTTTCCGCGCATTGGACCAATTAAAGTTTCTACAGTATTAATCACACTACGCTTAATAATTTGATTACGTAAAGGCACAAGATTATGCAACCCTTGGCAATAGTTTTCTTGATCAATATACGACCAACCAATACTATTATCTTCAAGCCGGACCTTGGCTTGCTTAGTTGAGTTATTTATATTTAAACCCAAAGCCTTATTAATATGTCGATGAGTAAGTCCATACTTTGGCGACACACTATCTAAACCATGAATAACAGTAGGTAAACCAAGCTCAGCTAACAATGGCGGTAAAAATGATGATATTGGAATTGAACGACTGTAGCCACTATAAGGATCACCCAAATCTACCAAATTATCAACAATAACTTGTTGTTGTTCAGATTCACAAAGAATAGCAGCGAGAATACCCTCAATTTCTTCACGTGTTTCACGTTTCATGCGTAGTGCAATTAAAAAAATAGCTGTTTGCACTTCATTAACTTCTCCACGAAGAATACTTAGCATGCCTGCTTTTGCCTCTTCAAAATCAATATTTTTACTCAAATCAGGACCTGTTGCTATGCGTTGAATAATTGAGTGTATAAGTGTTTGAGGTATTTTCATAATTTTAAATAAATTTTATTACTTTCTTGTTTGATAGGATAAATACGTAAATTATCTACACTCTTATGTGTACTATTTCCTGTAATTAAATCAAAACTAAATCCATGCAACGAACATTTGATTCGATTACCTTTTAAACAACCTAACGTTAATTTAATATCTTCATGTGGACAACGATTATCTGCACAATACAACTCACCCTGGTTAAGTGTAACAAATAAATCCTTACCTTCTACAACAACTTCAACCATTTCCCCTTCTTTTGGTTCTTTATCTAGAATTTTTACCCACATAAAGCTTAGAAGAATCTCCAAGTATTGTTGTTATCCAATCGCAAAGCGCATTGTTTAAGTTGATGCTTATAACGTTTCGCATTATCATCAACACCACCTGCGACTTTTACCAACCAAGGCTTAGCAAGATAAGTTTGTTTATTAAAACCACTATGTCCCTCATGATAAGCAAGATATTGATTGTATGTATCTGATTTATCAATACCAGAACGTTTACTGGACTGATTAGCATACCAACCAATAAAATTTATAGCATCATCAAAATTATCACGATTGATATTTTGATTACCTGTTTTTAACTGATACCACTCCCAAGTTATATCTCTAATTTGCGCAAAACCATAAGCACTGCTCTGTCTAAACCATGGCACAACACCAAATAATTTATCTCTTGGTGGTCTTGCATTTGATGCAAAATGCGACTCTTGATACATAATAGCTAATTGCACATGCATAGGTATACCATACTTTTTCTCACTAGCTCTAACTGCTTGATACCAACTCACTTTCTCATCCATTAAATGACAAATATTATTCACTTGTATTGCAGGTGTTGAAAAACACCCGCTAAGTACTAATGAGATTAATACAATAGGTAAAAATTTACTCATCACCCAAATATTTTATAAATAATAATTGCTTGAATAATAAACAAAATAATAAACATACTTTTAATGGTACTATATGATAACGTCTTAGATTCAAGATTAGGTGTTTTAACACCTTTTTCCAAATTAACATCCATTGCTACCCAACCTTTTTCAGAATTCTGTGTATTAAAAACAACGCGTGTATTAACTTTCAAGCGAGATTTATTAAAAATATTTTTTTGATGAACAAAATATTTTTCACCATCATCGCCCATAATAAAACCATATCCCTTAGTGCCAAATTGGACAACTATTCCCTGTACTTTTTTTACCATTTCTTCCTCTTATTTTTTTACACAAACAATACGTTATTTTTTAAAAAAATCAACGTATTCACTTTGAAATTTGAACTCATTTTTAATATCATCAAAATATTGTAACCGCTGACGCTCAAACCTTTTAAAAGGTTACCTCTGCCTATCATTAATTACATAAGGTGGCCCGCTTATTCATAAGTGGAGATAAAGGTTAACCCCAGTATTCTACAATCAGTAGGTATTATATCGTATAAATAGGATATATATTTTGCTCTTAAAACTAAAGACAGTGTAATTCAAATTCTCTATCATATGTAGTACTAACATGGTTTAAAAATTTAGAATTATAATCAGGATCATTACCATGATAGATATAAATATCTTTTAAAAATTTACAACAACAAATTTATCATTTTAATTAGTCGACAACACAACTTCACTCTCTACAAAGAGCTGTTGATTACAAGTTAACTTAACACTCAATATTTTAAAATCCTTTCTTAAGGAATACAACATATAAATACTTTAACCACATAATGACATAAACACATACAATTACTAAAATTTAATTCAGACAATTAACTAATTCTGTTTTTAGCTAATTTGTATAATAGTCTATGTTTACTTTACCTTCTTACCAACGTATTATCTAATCACTCATATATAATGATAAACCATGAAAAAAGAAAAACATTTTTACAATGGATACTAGTTATTATTGCTATTTTTAGTTTTCGTATTTACCAACAACAAGACTTAAGTAGTGGTGTCATACCCAAATTTAATAGCAAAACTCTAAGCAATGTATTTATCTCATCACACTCAAATAAGACAACTTTGATACATTTTTGGGCAACTTGGTGTAGGATCTGTCAACTTGAGAACGATAACATACAAACTATAAGCAGTGATTATAGAGTGCTTAATATTGCCATGCAATCTGGTTCTGATGCTGATTTAAAAGCATATGCAAAAGAGCATGATATGAAAATAGACAATATTATTAATGATAAATCTAACTCTTTAGCAAAACTACTTGGTATTACAGCCACTCCAACCAGTTTTTTCATCTCAAAGAGTAATCAAATTAAATTTAGCGAAGTTGGTTATGTGAGTATGTTAGGTTATCGCTTAAGATTATGGTGGACAAGTTTATGAACATACAAAATTGGCACCCAAGTATTAAAACATTACTGAAAACACAGTCAATAATCAATTTAAAACTTTTCTTGATACGACAAAAACAAGCTAAAAAAGTTATCCTACCTAATTCTAATAATTGGTTCAAAGCGTTTGAACTAACTGCGTTTGATAAAGTTAAAGTTGTCATTCTTGGACAAGATCCTTATCATGGTCTGGGACAAGCGCATGGTTTAAGTTTTTCAGTAGTTCATGGCGTAAAAAAGCCACCATCGCTTAATAATATATTTAAAGAAATACATAATGATTTAAATATTAACCCTAAACAAAATAGCAATCTAGCTCGTTGGGCAATACAAGGTGTTTTACTTCTTAATAGCATTTTAACTGTTGAAGTCAATCAAGCAGCTTCTCATTCTAATCAAGGTTGGGAAGTATTTACTGATAGTATTATTAAAACCCTAAATAAAGAACAACAACATTTAGTCTTTATGCTTTGGGGCGCCCATGCAACAAGAAAATCTATATTGATTGATAAAAATAAGCATTTGATTCTCACTAGCACACATCCTTCTCCCTTGTCAGCATATCGTGGTTTTTTAGGTTGTCAACATTTCTCAAAGGCCAATAATTATCTTAAAATACACAACCAACAAGTAATCAATTGGCAATAATGAAATTAGTCATTGACGATGCCTGCTATGCTCATCAAGAAATATTTAGCCATTTTGGTAATATCTCTACCATCGCTGGTAGAGATATTAACTCCACCTCAGTTAAAAATGCAGATATATTAATTGTACGTTCACGTACTAAAGTTAATCATGTATTATTAGATGGCAGCCAAGTTAAATTTGTTGGCTCAACAGTTACTGGACTAGATCATATTGATCAAGTCTATTTAAAAGCTAAAGGTATTAAATTTTTCTCAGCCCAAGGCTGTAATTCAATGGCAGTAGCAGAATTTGTCATAAGTGCTATTGTTAATTTAGCAGATGAATTGGATTTTGACTATCAAAAAAAAACCTTAGGTATTATTGGCATAGGGAATGTAGGCGCAAGACTAGCAAAAAAAGCTAAATTAATGGGTATTAAAACCTTACTTAACGATCCACCACGACAAATGTATGAAAACTTGCCAAACTTTGTAGATTTAAAAACAACATTAAGCGCTGATATTGTTACTTTTCATACACCCCTAACTGTTAATGGTAAATATCCATCCTATCAACTACTCAATGAAAATAATTTTCATTATATTTTAGATAAAACTATTCTTTTTAACGTAGCACGTGGCGGTATAATAAAAGAGAAAATATGGCAAGAATATAAAACACTTGCTAATATTATTGACTGCTGGGAAAATGAACCAAACATCAACTTAAAATTACAAAATACTGCTTATCTAGCCACACCACACATCGCTGGACACTCAATTGATGCGAAATTTATAGGAAGTTTTATGGTATATGAAGCACTTTGTGATTTTTTAGGTAAAAAACAAGATCACAACATCAAAAATTTAATTAATCTTGATAAATTATTCATCAATAAGGATAACTTAAAAAATACATTAAATAAGATTTACGATTTTAGGCAAGATGCAAAAGCTATCCAAGATATTAATAATTTTGAAGATTATCGTAGAAATTACCCTGTTCGTTATGAGTGGCATCATTTTAAAAGTAAAACTATCTTGCCAATTGCTTAACCTTTAAAGAGTGGTTGTTTAAAATATTTATCTAATTCAACTTTTTTATCTTTAAATTAAAATCGTTAAAACGGATTATTAACAATATCTATGTCTTTTATATAACATCAACACAAATCACAAAAGCTTTAAATATTTTAATATCGCATAAATACAGTATTGCCCCCGATAACAAACATAGTTTGTGTTTGATAAATATTATCAAATGACACAGGAATAATATCAACTTCACAAAAATCTTCTGTTAATATTTACCTAAACAAATACAATATTATTTAGTATTTTACTGTTAACTCAAACACTTTAACCACTGCCTTAATGGTTTTTACAATCTATTCAATGAAAAACTAATCAAACTATCATTATCTAGATACCTACTATGTCTAATAGAGTTTAGCCTCTAATGCAAAATTTTCCTTTATTAACAGGAAAATTTTTCTCTCCTGTCAATTTTAGGATAGATTCTAATCAAATAAATTTAATACCAAACCACACAATTCCACAATAAGGACAGGTTATTTTAAAACTTATCATTCTTTCATTTTAATTAATGAACAAAATTAACAATAGAATAAGATTTAATACAAGCAACAATACACTTAATAGTTGGTATTTTATTGGTTTTGATTTTGACTGCCTGTTCTTTGTAGGTAATAAAAATATTGAATTTGGATGTTCCAAGTCATATAAAAAATCTGACAAAGACTCATACCTTTTCATATAATCCAGATAACAAGCCTTACGTATAGCACCATCAATCCATACAGGTAAATTTGAATTGTATATTAACAATGATTTATAAGTTAATTTAGATAATGTTTTAACACTCAAATTCTTATCTAATTTATTATGATAAGGTAAATGAGATGAAAACATCTCATATACAATCACACCTAAACTAAATTGATCAGAAGCTTGTGAAACAATTTCATTTAAAATTACTTCTGGCGCAGTATAACCCTGTGTACCTTGATTACCTATAAAATCAATAGGATTAACTAATTCTGACACACCAGCAATTCTAACCGAACCAAAATCAATGATTTTGATTTGACCAATTTCATCAATCATGATATTCTCTGGTTTTAAATCACAGTGCAACATTTCTTGGCGATGAAATGCTCTAAGACCTTGAATAATTTGTTTTACAAAACTAACAACCACTTCAATATTAGGATGTTTATTTCCATTCATCCACGATCGTAAAGTTTGCCCCTTAACATATACCATGGCATAAGCTAGAAAGTTCGCTTTTTTATAACTATTATAAATTTTAACAACATTTGGGCTTTTAACGCGCTGTCCTACCCACTTCTCATACATAAAATGTTGCAAATATTCTGGATCATCTTCAAAATTAACAGAAGGAGTTTTAAGAGCAACTAACTGTTTAGTCGTAATATCTTTAGCTAGATACAGTTGCATTTTTGCACTTGAAATAATTAAGGATTCTATCTCAAAACCATTAATTTTCATTCCTTTAGTTAATTCAGGTGGTACAGGTTTTTGGGTTAATTCATCAAATGCTTCACCTAAATTTTTATCTGGTAATTGCTCAATCATTATTATCATAGCTGAGATATTATCCTGGGAGTTTCTCTTAATCGCTTGTTCAACAATTTTATGAGCAGACGAGTCTTTATCCATTAGAGATGCTAATGATGCATATTGCAAATAATCATGTACACCATCAGTTGTCATTAAAAACTGATCTCCCAGTTCAAGATCAAAAATTTGATAGTCAACATTAATGCTTAAATCAAAACCCATTGCTCTTGATAAATAAGTTTTTTCCTTATTAAGGCTTAAAATATGATCTTTAGTCAGTTGTTTTAATACTTTATTTCTATAACGATAAACTCGTGAATCTCCCACATGAAAAACATGTATAGTGTTTGATTTAATAATCACTACACTAAGTGTGCATAGCATGGATGAAACTTCACCAAAACGCATTGATTGAGAATACAGCCAATTATTAAGTGCTGAGATAACTGTACTAGCTGAATGCTCAATACTCCAAGATTCAGGAGTTGAATAATAATCACTTAAAAACCCTTTAACACAACAACCACTTGCTTCTTTTGCTCGTTCACAAGCACTCACACCATCAGCAATAACACCTACAATTCCTTTGAATTGTAGGGTTTGATGGTTGGGTATATAATAGGCGCAAGCATCTTGATTTTCCCTCTTTACACCTGCAATAGAATGTGAGCTAACAATAACCTTTAATTGCTTCATGATTAATTTAGTTTGATTATTTCAACCGTACCATCATCTAAAATTTCAGTCATGTGTTCTTTTGGTTCTTCTAAAAAAATAACAATCAATACTAATACTACAGCACTAGTCATACTAATTAATATAAAAAATTCATCATAATCTACCAAAGAATTTGCAGTTAAAAACAAGACTGCACCCACATTTCCAAATGCACCTACCATACCTGCAATTTGACCTGTTAATCTTCTCTGAATTAGCGGCACCATAGAAAATATTGCTCCTGATCCTGCTTTAGAAAAAATACCACCAACAATTGTCAATGCCACTACTAAATACATAGACCAGCTTTTATCCACAGCACCTAATACTAAAAAACTTAAAGTAATACCAGAGAAAAGTACAACTAACGTTAACTTTCGACCATATTTATCGCTCAAATAACCACCACCTGGTCTAGCAAATAAATTAATGAATGGATACACACCTGCCAATAAGGCTGCTGTAATTTTAGGCAACCCAAACCAATCAACATAAAACATAGCTAGAATTGAAACTACAGACAACTCAGCACCAAAAGTAACCAAATAAGCCCAATCCAAAATTGCCACCTGTTTAAATTTATATTGATGTTGCTTAGGCGTAAAATTCTTTAAATATTGCGCATTAACAGTCCAGGTTTTAAATATTTGAAAAACAAATACTAATACTAATACTATATATATACCAAATTCCACACCTGATGAAATCATATTCATTCTTTCAGGCGATAACTTCCAAGTAAGTAGTGACAAAGCAAGATACAAAGGTATGTTCATTAAAACATACAACACCAAATCTGAATAACTACTCACTTCCATTGCACCTATTTTTTTAGGTTTAAAATAAGTTGAACCCTTGGGGGTATTGGTTACATTAAAATAATAAAAAATACCATAACTTATTGCTAACATACTAGCGATAGTAATAGCATAGCGCCAACCATTAATCTCACCAAAACTACTTGCGATAAAGGGTAATGATATGGCTGCACCTGCTGAACCAAAATTACCCCAGCCACCATAAATACCTTGTGCAGTACCTGTTTGCTTAGCCGGAAACCACTCAGAAATCATACGGATACCAACTACAAATCCAGCTCCAATAAAGCCTGATAAAAACCTAACAAACGCAAGTTGCTCATAAGACTGCATCCAACTAAATACAATTGAAACAAACCCGCCTAAAACTAAAATAGAGGAGAACATAATTTTAGGACCGAGTTTATCAACCAACATACCAACTACAATTCTTGCTGGAATCGTCATAGCTACATTAAGAATTAGCAGTACTTTTGCTTGCTGTTCGCTCAATAATAATGCTTGTTGAATAAATGGCATCATTGGTCCCAAGCTAAGCCATACAACAAATGTCATAAAAAAAGCAAACCAAGTTAAATGCAAAATATAGTATTTACCTTTAAATGAAAATAAGTTTAATTTGTCTTCCATAATTATGCCTAACCTTTCTTATGAGATGTTATTCCCCATGGATTTTTAATAGTTTTAGGTAATAAGTTTGCATAGTATGCAATCATTGAAGATGTATCTAGTTTAGATTGAATATAATCTAAACCTACACGCTCTTCAAAATGCATTATTCGTTCAAGATAGTTAGCCTCAATACGATATAATTGAACAAAAGCTTTAAGATACTCAACCACCTCTTCTTCAGTTTCAAAAAATCTGTCTCTTAAACAAGTCTTAGTACGAACACCACAAGCGCCTGCTACGTGGATTTCATAACCTTTTTCAGTACAAATAACCCCAAAATCTTTAATCGTAACTTCTGCACAATTACGTGGACAACCACTCACCCCCATTTTAAATTTATGTGGCATAAAGTGTGACCAAACTGCATCTTCCATTTTAATTGCAAGCCCCATGGAGTCTTGCGTACCCATCATACAATGGTCTTTACCAACACAGGATTTACATGTTCTAGTGGCTTTAGCATAAGCGTAACCAGCCTCCATACCTGCCCCGGTGACTTCATTCCAAATATCGTTTAAATTTTCCTTAGGAACACCTAATAAATCAATACGTTGTCCTCCAGTTACTTTAACCGTTGGAACCTTATATTTAATAGCAATATCAGCTAATGCTTTAAGTTCTTTAGGTGTTGTCAGTCCACCTTGCATTTGTGGTACAACAGAGTAGGTACCGTCTCTTTGTTGATTAGCATGCATTTTCTCATTGTGCGGCCGTTCATCATCATTATGAACATATGTTTCATTGAACTGTGAAGATAAATAATAGTTAATAGCAGCACCACAAATCTCACAAGTGTTATCAAAATCAAGCGCACCTCTAACATTATCAACACTAACAACTTTTACTAATACTCTAATATATTGACGCACTTCTTCTGTTGAGTATTTTGTACAATCACACAAAGTATTTTTACTTAATATTTTAGTGCCAGAAACAGAACTAAATACTTGTTTAGCAACTGAAGTACAACCCCCACAACCTGTTGAACAACCAGTTTCCTCCTGTAATACCTCAAAAGTATTGCAACCCCCAGCCACTGCATTTACAATATCGCCTTTATCAACACCCATACAACCACATATTTGCTCATCATTAGACATCTTTTCAACACCTTTAACGCCTACTAAGTCATTAATATTACCAAATAATAAAGTTTTGCGGATACTACTAATATCTGTTTCTTTTTTAATTAAGTTAAAATAAAATAATCCATCTGTTGAGTCGCCAAATAAAACTGCACCAACTAATTTGTTATCTCTAATAGATAATCTTTTACGAGTATTAAATGCATTGTCTTTAGAACACATAATCTCATCTTTAGGATTGTCAAACTCTCCCGCTGAAAAAACATCAACACCTGAAATTTTCAACTTAGTAGAAATATTTGAACCTGTGTATATATGATGAGATACCTCACATATCTGTTCAGCACACACACGGGCCTGTTCAAATAGTGGTGCTACTAAACCATACGATATACCTCGATGTTTAATACATTCCCCTACTGAGTAAATAGCAGGATCTGAAGTCATCATTGTATCGCCTACAATAATTCCTCGATCTATGTGTAGCCCTGCAGCTTTAGCTAAAGAATCCTCAGGAATAATACCTACTGACATAATAACCATATCAGCATCCATTATTATTCCATCCTTAAATTCCAAAGCTTTCACTTTATTAAATCCAATAATTTTATTGATAACCATACCTAACTTGAATTTAATATTCTTCTGTTCTAATACTTTTTGCAATAAATCACCAGATGAAGCATCTAGTTGCATATTCATAATAGAGTCCATATTACCAATAACAGTTACATCAAACCCTAACTCATTAAGTCCATTAGCAGCTTCAAGTCCTAATAATCCTGTTCCAATTACTACTACTTTTTTAGCCTGGTTAACCTTTGATTGCATATATTCAACATCATAAATATCTCTAAACGATACCACACCCTCTAACGTTTTACCTGGCAATGGTAAAACAACAGGCCTTGAACCAGTACAAATAACCAATCTATCATATTTTATTAAATAAGACTCTTTCGCATTAGTTAATAAAATATTTTTATTAACTCTATCAATAGATGACACTGAGCAACCCGGCTTAAAAATAATATTATTTTGAGAAAAATAAGACTCGTTATGCGTTTTTATATCTTCAAACTCTTTTTCTCCTGCCAAAACAAGTGAGAGCATAATTCTATTATATGGCAATACCTTTTCCTCTCCAATAATGATAATTTGATACATCATTGGATCAATATTTAACACCTCATCAACCACCTTCATGGCGCTCATACCTGATCCAACTATGACTAAATTTTTCATTATATTTTCCTATCTTGTTTTAATATTTTATGCTTTTTATGAAGTAAAAAAGCCAGTTACTGCATTTATATGCATAAACATAAAATACAATAACTGGCTTCAATACCAAATTATCAGCTCTATCTTAGAACTGACGAAAAAAAACGCTTACTTAATAATTTAATCAAAAAACTAAGTAAACGTCTATGTTCATTGTTTCCCTTCATTAGGAAACTAAACAATAATTATATCAATAAATTAAGTTATAAAAACTTAATTTATTGATATAATTTTGTTTATTAAAACACTTTTTAAATATGGATAAAATAATTATACAACAACAAGATTTTGACTTATCAACAGAGGTGGAATTAATAAAAAATACGCGCTCTGATATTGGCGCAATAGTTAGTTTTGTTGGTTTTGTACGTGAGTTAAAAGACAATCAAATTCAAAAAATGACGTTAGAATATTATCCTGGAATGACTGAAAAAACCCTACAATATATTGTTAATAAAGCCAATAAACTTTGGAATATAAGCAATACAACCATTATTCATCGTGTAGGCGATTTAAATATTAAAAATCAAATTGTATTGGTTATTACAAGTAGCAAACACCGTCAATCTGCCTTTGAATCTTGTGAATTTATTATGGACTTTCTAAAAACTCAGGTTCCTTTTTGGAAAAAAGAACATACTAAAAATAAGAGTACATGGGTTAAAGCTAAAAGTAGTGATAAAAATCAAAAAAAACGTTGGGAATAATTTTACTGCTTAATTTTCAAATCTTTAGGTGAATTTAAGTTCGTAAACATATTTACTTGATCTGAAAAATCAATTTTTTGCGCATGATTACTCTCAAACCACGCACTCATCTTACGATTACCTTGTTCTAAAAATTCACTCAAATTATCTTTTAAATTAACACTAACTAATGAAAAAGTAGGATGCATTTTTTGCCCTTGCGTTGCTACACAAATATTAATACCAGGTTTCTGCATATTTTTTAATAATCTAGTTACAAGACTTTGATTAATAAATGGGCCATCACATGGTACAATTAACAAATATTTTGTCTTAACCTTATTCAAAGCAGATAAAATGCCAGCAAGTGGTCCCTGAAACCCAGGTAAACTATCAGTGATAACCTCCCCAAACCTTTGATACTCACTAATATTTCTGTTGGCACTTATTAATATACTACACACATCTTGATGAACAATATCAATCACATAACTAATCAAAGGTTTGCCATTAAATAAAATTAAACCCTTATCCTTATGATTCATACGTGCGGATTGACCCCCTGCAAGTATAACAACAGTGATATCACTTTTAACAATATTTTTCATATGGGTGTATTAATGTCAAATGTATAAGCTATATGATACAATTAAATAATTAACTTTAATTATTAACTATAAAAATTTATGATAAACAACCAGCATCAAGTTGATTATGAAAGTGATCAAACGCCAGAATTTTTACCTTCTATTAATAAGGCTTTAAAAAAATTAATAAGCTTTGCTAAGGTTATGGATAGCACTCAATTAATAGAACTCGATGACGCATTACATAGAATTCTAGCTGTTGATATACATGCCAATATTTCTGTCCCTAGTTTTGATAATTCTGCTATGGACGGTTACGCTATTAATCTTAAAAAAAATCAAATAAATACGCCTGGTAAATTTGTATTTGAAATTACCGATCGTATTTCTGCAGGTAACACAGTAAGTATACTAGAACCAGGCTGTGCAGCACGTATATTTACAGGAGCGCCTATACCAAATGGTGCCAATACAGTACTCGTGCAAGAGGAGTGCAAGGTAGTTAAAAACAAATTAATAATTAAAGTTGATCGACCTATTCTACTTAATGAAAATATCAGACCTATAGGTAATGACATTCAATCAGGTGATGTTATTCTATTCAAAGGGAAACAGTTACAACCACAAGATATTGCAATAGCTTCCTCCATAGGAATAAGAAAATTTAAAGTATTTAATAAAATTAAAGTCGGTGTTTTTTTTACAGGTGATGAGTTAGTCCAGCCTGGAAATACATTACAACAAGGACAAATTTTTAACTCTAATCGTTATTTATTAGTAGCGCTATTAAACAAGCTTAGTTGTGACATTATTAACTTAGGCAATATTAAAGATACCCTTAATGCCACTTGTGATGCGTTAGAAACATTAAAATCTGATTGTGATTTAATTATAACCACAGGCGGAGTGTCTATTGGGGATAAAGATTATATTAAACCTGCTATAGAAAAACTAGGCCAATTAAACCTTTGGCGTATTAAGATAAAACCAGGAAAGCCAATTGCTTTTGGTAATATAGGACATTGCACTTTTATTGGACTACCAGGAAATCCAGTCTCTACCATGGTAACTTTTTTACTCTTTGCCCGACCTTTTATTAAAAAAATACAAGGTGCAAATCACTATTTAAACACCACTTTAAAAATTAAAGCAAACTTTGATTGGCATAAACCTAAACCAAGATGTGAATTTGTACGTGTATGCCTTGACCGTACAACATTCCCTGCCAAAGCAAATATATATACAAAACAAGGATCCAACGTACTTAGTTCCATGGTATGGGCCGATGGGCTAATGGAAATTCCAGAAAAAACTACTTTTAAAAAGGGGGAGATATTAAATTTTTACTCACTCAATGAGATGTTGTCATGAATAACAAGCAACACATAGTAATCCAAACAGATAAATTAACTCATATAAACAATAAAGGAGAAAGCAATATGGTGGATATTTCCAAAAAAAATACCACCACACGTATTGCTAAAGCAACTGCAAAAGTAATAATGAAATTAAAAACCTTGAAAAAAATTAAAGATAATAATTTTAAAAAAGGTGATGTATTATCAGTTGCAAGAATTGCTGGTATCATGGCAGCAAAACAAACCCATCATCTTATTCCAATGTGTCATAGCCTTAATCTTTCACAAATTAACATTGATTTTAAGTTTGTTAAAAATGGTATACAAATTATCACATTAGCTAAACTAAACGCGAAAACTGGCGTAGAAATGGAAGCACTTACCGCAGCAAGTATAGCAGCACTAACCATTTATGATATGTGTAAATCAGTTGATCGTTTTATTAAAATTCAAGATATTCAATTATTAGAAAAACAAGGTGGAAAATCTGGTTATTGGAAACTTGAATATGTTTAAATTAATTGACAAATTTGGTAGAAAAATTAATTACCTAAGACTCTCAGTAACTGAGCACTGTAACTACCGATGTTTTTATTGTCGTGACAATAAATATACACCCCACTGTAAACGTGAAGATATTCTAAGTTATGGAGATATTGAAAGGATCGTTCAACTTTTTGCACAATTGGGCATTACCAAAGTCAGATTAACAGGTGGAGAACCTCTAATACGAAAAGACATCTATAAAATAGCTAGAATTATCAGCCATATTGATGGCATTAGTGATGTACCTTTATCAACTAATGCACATCTTTTAGAAAAATTCGCTAAAAAACTTTACCAAAATGGTATTAATAGAGTGAATATTTCTATTGATTCGCTCATTCCTAAAAAGTTCGCAGAAATCACTCGTGGCGGAGATTTAACAGAAGTTATTAAAGGTATTGATGCAGCAATACAAGCAAACATGAAACCAATCAAAATTAATATGGTAGCCATGCGTAACGTTAATGATAATGAAATAGAATCAATGATTGATTTTGCCATTAATAAGGGCATCGATATTCGCTTTATTGAAACCATGCCAATTGGATCAACAGGTATAAAAATACTTAATCAATACATTAGTGAAAAGAGCATTCTTACTAAAATAAATAATCACCTAAACAATAAATTAGTTCCTTTTGCATCTAGTGATATCGATGGCCCTGCCCATAATTTTAAAATTATGGGCACGAACTCTACAATAGGAACAATTAGCGCCATGTCAAACAATTTTTGCCAAACTTGCAATCGTGTTAGAATTACTGCTAAGGGGAAATTAATCCTATGCTTAGGACAAAAAGATTCAATTTCTTTAAAAGATGCACTATACTCAAACTTAACAGATGATCAAATTAAAAACATAATTATAAATGCAATTAATAAAAAACCTGAAAAACACGAATTCAACTCTGTTGTTGACAATATTAGCAACCGACAAATGGTAGAAATTGGCGGATAAAATAATACTTAAAAAATTTATGAATATTTTATATTTTGCCTCACTTAAAGAATCACTTAATCTATCCAGTGAGAAAATTATTCTTGCTGATAACACTACAATAAAACAACTAAGAACACAACTCATTAACAAATATGGAAAACATAATTTTCCAAGTAACACTATTTGTGCGATTAATCAAGAAATTGCTAATGATGCAGTTATTATTAACAAAACAGATGAAGTAGCTTTTTATCCCCCAGTAACTGGGGGATAAAATAATATCTTTAATTTCTTACAAATTAACCTGGCTAAAAATAATCTTCAAACAGATGGTCAAAATATAATTAAATTCAACATTAAAGCCTTTATTTAGTACTCCAATCACTTGGAGGTTTCATAACATATATTTCACAAGCTTGTTTTACATATCCATAAGGAAACAAACTAAATAATTTAGCTTCAGCAAAATTTCTATTTACACCAAAATCAATCGATACCTATTTAGTTGTATGATGAAACATCAGGAACAGCACTATGTATATTATAATTACTCTTAATAAATTAAATATAGTCCAAATAATCATACAATAGTATTATACTTTTTAACTTAATCAACTCTAAGCTATTTCTTTATGATTAATATTAATTTATTATATTTTGATATTAATAACACTCGGATCTTTAAAGTCAAACCCTTGTATATTTGCATCTACAGCAAGCATTTTAATGTATTCATTAATACCAGAAATTGTTGATTGATTTTGTAAATATTCTTTAATACACACCCTTACCATTTCAAATGGTAATGTTTCACCTCTTTCTTTATCTAAAAATTTAATTTTATTATTATCATAATAACGCTTACAAAATTTTATACTTGCTGTAGGAATAATTATATTATCACTTAACAATTGATTAATTTTTTTCTCCTCATTAGGATTGTTTTTTTTAATACCAATTGCCTGCAATAATAGTTGTTGAACAACTAAAGCTTGTGCTGCTTTAAAAATAACTTCTTTTACATTTATAGCATCTGTTTGATATTGCATTTCTTGAAATACATCATCATCACTAATTTGTACGTGGTTAACTTTAATAGACATAGCTACCTATCTTCTTCTTACTATTTGATAACTTGTACGAATTAAATATTGTACAGGAACACTCCAAATATGCACTAATCGAGTAAATGGGAAAATAGCAAAAAGCGTCATACCTAGAACTAAATGTAACTTAAATACCCAAGCCTCAGAAACAATAAAATCAGTAGCTCCCATTCTAAAAGAAGTTATATATTGTGCCCAATTAGCCAAAGCAATCATTGAGCTACCATCTAAATGTTGTGCTGAATAAGGAACGGTTAACAAGCCTAGTAATAATTGTGCAAATAGATAGATCAAAATAAAGATGTCACTAAACTTGCTGGTTTTTCTAATACGTTTATCAAACAAGCGTCTATTTAATAAAATTAACATGCCAACTAAGCACATTGTGCCAAAAATACTACCAGCAATCATTGCTATTATTTGCTTAGTAGCAGCACTCATAAATGGATGATACACCCATTCTGGGGTTAATAAACCAACAAAATGACCAAAGAATAATAAGATTATTCCAATATGGAATAAATTACTACCCCACAACATGCCTTTTTTTCGTAATAATTGTGATGAATCTGCTTTCCAGGTATATTGATCTCTGTCATAACGTAGTGCACTACCTACAATAAACATAGTCATAGCAACATAAGGATAGTAACCAAAAAAAAACTGATCTAAAAAAGTATTCATAACATACCTCCCTCTGTGTTTAATTTATTGTTGTATTAATTTCACAAGTACTACACTCTGATGAATCGCCACTAAACGCTTCTTGTTCTTGCCATAACTCATCTAATTCATCCAATGTTTCTGGCTCTTTTAGGCTATTTTCTATTGCCTCTGCTACTTTAAATTGATTTGCCTTAATGTTAGACAATTCTTCTAATGCAAAAAAGATAATGTGATAAGGAGATTTATTCTTTTTAAGATGAGCACCAATTAAAGCAATAATATCAACCGTATCCCCTAATGAGGTTATCGCTTCTTGAACATCACATAAAGACAAATACTCTAAAAATAAGGGTAAATAATCAGGCAATTCTTTCTTGTCAATAAATAAATTCTTCTTTGCATACATATC
Source organism: Candidatus Vesicomyidisocius sp. Agig_15_S12 (assembly GCA_021730225.1). Classification (GTDB taxonomy): domain Bacteria; phylum Pseudomonadota; class Gammaproteobacteria; order PS1; family Pseudothioglobaceae; genus Ruthia. Next base: position 297,223 of record CP072532.1, on the reverse strand, counting down.
AATCAAGTCAACCATAGCCTGACCACGATCACGTGATTCACCATGAATATGCTCAAATAAATTTAAGCAATGAATACGACTTCTATCAAAGGTTGCCACAAAACGCTCTTGCAACTCTAAAATATCTTTACTTTTATAATCCTCTATAAAAGACAATAATTCTTTAATCTTCTTTTTAGATAACAAAGATTCTTGCTTTAAAACCTCAGTAAGCTCATCAATATTTTTATAAACATGAATATTCGGATAAGACAATAAAACAGCTAAAACTTTAAGTGTTTTCATAAAATGTTTCCATTCATTGTATTAGAGTGTGTTTTACCGCCAAATAAAGTCGCTGTTGTAGAACCTTCAGAACAACCATTGCCAAAGCTAAATCCACAAGAAGACCTAGTATCAAAAGCAATTTCATTATCAAAAGGCGTCTCTCCTGCATATTCTTTATGATTAGTAGGAATCACAAATCTATCTTCATAAGCAGCCAGTGCCATAGTTCTATACATATCATCAACTATATCTTCTGTCAAACCTACCTCATCCAATACATCAGTTAAGATAACATTATCAACACGCTTTGCACGCATAAAATTACGCATAGCAATCATTCTCTTTAAAGCAAATATAATAGGTTCATCATCACCTGCTGTAAGCATATTTGCCAAATAACGAATTGGGATACGCAACTCTTCAACATTTGGAATAGGGCCTCGATTATTAATCACACCCTTTTCAATTGCATTTTGGATTGGGGATAATGGTGGTATATACCAAACCATAGGTAATGTTCTATATTCAGGATGTAACGGAAAAGCCACTTTCCAATCAATTGCCATTTTATAAACAGGAGAGTTTTGAGCAGCCTCAATCCAACTGTCAGGTATGCCATCTTTTTTAGCTTTTTCTTGAATGGATTTATCGTTTGGATCTAAGAATATCTTTAACTGAGCCTCATATAAATCTTTTTCATCGTTCATATTAGCCATTTCTTCAATTTTATCAGCATCATAAAGAATAACCCCTAATGAACGAATTCTACCAACACAAGTTTCAGAACAAACTGTTGGCTCTCCAGATTCTATTCTTGGATAACAAAATGTACATTTTTCTGATTTACCAGACTGCCAATTGTAATAAATCTTTTTGTAAGGACAAGCGCTAACACACATTCTCCAACCACGACATTTATCTTGGTCAATTAGAACAATACCATCCTCTTCACGTTTATAAATAGCGCCAGATGGACATGCAGCCACGCAAGATGGGTTAAGACAATGTTCACACAAGCGTGGTAAATACATCATAAATGTATTTTCAAATTGACCATAAATCTCTTTTTCTATAGTTTTAAAATTATAATCTTTTGAACGTTTTTTAAACTCACCACCTAAAATTTCCTCCCAATTAGGACCCCATTCTGGTTTTTCCATAACTTCACCAGTAATCATAGAGTGTGGCCTTGCCACAGGTGGTGTAATCATTTCAGGTGCATTTTGCAAATGAGCATAATTAAACGTAAACGGCTCGTAGTAATCATCAATTTCAGGTAAATCAGGATTAGCAAATATTTTTGCTAATAATCTAAATTTACCCCCAATTTTAGGCTGTAATTTACCGTTTTTCGAAACCCAGCCACCATTCCATTTATCTTGATTTTCCCAATCTGTAGGGTAACCAATACCAGGTTTTGTTTCTACATTATTAAACCAAGCATACTCAACACCTTGACGTGAAGTCCATACATTTTTACAAGTAACTGAACACGTGTGGCAACCAATACACTTGTCCAAATTTAAAACCATTCCTATTTGTGCTCTTATTCTCATGAATTATTACTTTTTTCTGGTTCATCCTTCCAATCTACCTTATTCATTTTACGCACAACTACAAATTCATCACGATTAGAACCTACTGTACCATAATAGTTAAATCCATAAGATAATTGTGCATAACCACCAATCATATGAGTGGGTTTAGTAATCGTTCTAGTAACAGAATTATGAATACCACCCCTAAATCCTGATTTTTCTGCTATAGGTGTAGTGGTAATTTTTTCTTGAGCATGATACATAAGTGACATACCTTCTGGCACTCTTTGTGATACAACTGCTCTAGCAGCAATCGTACCATTAGAATTATACAACTCAATCCAATCATTGTCCTCAACATTAATTTTTTGAGCATCCACTTCACTTATCCACACTACCGGACCACCACGATTAAGTGTGAGCATTAACAAGTTATCAGAATAAGTGGAATGAATACCCCATTTCTGATGTGGTGTAATCCAGTTTAATACAACTTGAGAACGTCCATCATTATTTTCATTGATAATAGGTTTAACTGTTCTAGTATTAATAGGTGGCTTATAAGTGCATAAATTCTCACCAAAATCTATCATCCATTTATGGTCTTGGTAGAACTGCTGTCTACCTGTTAATGTTCTCCAAGGAATATATTCGTGCACATTAGTATAACCTGCATTATAACTAACATGTTCATCTTCAAGACCAGACCAAATAGGTGATGAAATAATTTTTCTAGGTTGTGCTTGAATATCTCTATAACGAATCTGCTCATCTTCTTTTGATTTCGCTAGGTGCGTATGATCTTTACCTGTTATTTTTCCTAATGATTTCCAAGCTTTAACAGCAACTTTACCATTAGTTTCAGGTGCTAAAGATAAAATTACTTCGGTTGCATCAATATCAGTTTCTATTCTAGGAAGACCTTTAGACACGCCTTCTTCTTTGACAATTTTATTTAAATAACCTAGAGAAGTAACTTCATCTTTAGTGTTCCACTCAATGCCTTTACCACCATTGCCCATCTTAGACATCAGCGGTCCTAATGAAGTAAACTTTTTGTAAGTATCTGGATAATTCCTTTCAACTTCAATAAAATTTGGCATGGTTTTACCAGGAATAGCTTCACACTCACCATCGAACCAAGCTTTAACATCAGTTGCCTGAGCCATTTCTGCCGGCGTATCATGCAAAATAGGTAAAGCAACAATATCTTTTTCTTTTCCCAAATGTCCAGGACAAAGTTCTGAGAATTTTTTAGCTAACCCTTTATAAATTTCCCAATCACTTCTTGATTCCCAAGCAGGATCTACTGCTTTAGACAACGGATGAATAAATGGATGCATATCCGAAGTATTTAGATCGTTCTTTTCATACCATGTTGCTGATGGTAGAACAATATCTGAATACAAACAAGTAGTTGACATCCTAAAATCTAATGTTACAAATAAATCAACCTTACCTTCTACGCCTTCACGCCACTTAACCTCAGATGGTTTTTTATCTGTCTCATTGCCTAAAACTGCATTTTGTGCACCTAATAAATATTTTAATAAATACTCATGTCCTTTACCACTAGAGCCTAATATATTAGAACGCCATATAAACATATTACGAGGAAAATTTTTTGGATTATCAGGATCTTCACAAGAAAATTTTAAGTCTTTAGATTTAAGTTTATTAACAATATAATCTTTAACATTTATGCCTGCTTCTTCTGCTTGCTTAGTAATTTCTAATGGATTATCTTCAAACTGTGGTGCTGAAGGTAACCAGCCCATTTTTTCACTACGAACATTACAATCTATTATAGAATAGTTTTTCCATTCTGTTTTATCAGTCAATGGAGATAAGATCTCATCAATCTCTAATTTTTCATATCTCCATTGACTAGAATGGTTATAAAAAAATGAAGTGCCGTTCATTTGGCGAGGTGGGCGATGCCAATCTAACCCGAATGCTAATGGTAACCATCCTGTTTGTGGACGCAATTTTTCTTGACCTACATAATGAGACCAGCCACCACCAGATTTACCAATACAGCCACACATCATTAACATATTAATAATACCTCGATAAATCATATCCATATGGTACCAATGATTAATAGCAGCGCCTAGAATAACCATCGACTTGCCTTGTGTTTTATCTGCATTTTCTGAAAATTCTCTAGCAATACGCACAGTTTGCTCTCTTGGAACTCCTGTTACTTTTTCATTCCAAGCTGGCGTATAAGGCACATCATCATTAAATGATGAAGCAACATTGTCACCCCCTAATCCTTGGTCAACACTATAATTTGCCATCATTAAATCAAATACTGTTGAAACTTTAACTTCCTTACCATTAATCAATGCTAACTGTCTAATTGGAACATTTCTCATTAAAACAGAATTATGAGTTGTATTTGTAAATATTTCTTGATCATGCGCTTTATTATTAAAATATGGAAACCCAACAGATATAATCTCATCATTGCTATCTTTTAAAGTAATTTTTGGATCAATATCCGCCCCATTCATAGAATTCTTATTTTCAATATTCCACTTACCAGAACCATCCCAACGAAATCCTATCGTTCCCGTTGGAGCAACAATTTCATTAGTATTTTGATCAATGAGTAGTGGTTTCCATTCAGTGTTATCTTTTTCACCTAAAGTGTCATGAATATCCGAAGCTCGAAGAGTTCTCCCAGGAACAAATACCCCTTTTTTTTCTTCCAATATTACCAAAAATGGCATATCTGTATATTGCTTGATATAATTAGTAAAATATTTACTTTTATTGGTTAAATGATACTCTTTTAGGATAACATGTCCCATTGTCATAGCAAGCGCTGCATCTGTACCTTGAGTTGGACTCATCCACTCATCAGAAAGCTTAGCAACTTCACTAAAATCAGGTGTTACTGCAATAGTTTTAGTACCATTATACCGAGATTCCGTAAAAAAATGAGCATCTGGAGTACGAGTTTGAGGAACATTAGAACCCCATGCTATAATATATGATGAATTATACCAATCAGCACTTTCTGGTACATCAGTTTGCTCACCCCAAGTTTGAGGTGAGGACGGTGGTAAATCACAATACCAGTCATAAAAACTTAAAGAAGTACCGCCAATCAATGACAAATAACGAGAACCAGCTGCATAAGACACCATTGACATAGCTGGAATAGGTGAAAACCCAACAACTCTATCTGGTCCATAGGTTTGAGTTGTATAAATATTAGAGGCTACAATAATCTCATTTACTTCATCCCAATCAACACGAACCATACCACCTAAACCACGAACTTGTTTGTATTCTTTTGTTTTAGCCTTATCGTTCATGATTGACTTCCATGCATCAACAGGATCAATATTTTGCTTTTTAGCTTCACGCCATATTTTTAACAATCTAGAACGAATTAAAGGATATTTAAGACGAGTGGCGCTATACAAATACCATGAATATGTTGCTCCTCTTTGACAGCCTCTAGGCTCATGATCTGGCAAATCTGGACGAGTTCTAGGATAATTAGTTTGTTGTGTTTCCCAAGTTACTAAGCCATTTTTTACATAAATTTTCCAACTACATGAACCTGTACAATTAACACCATGAGTCGAACGAACAACTTTATCATGTCCCCAACGATTACGATAAGCTTTTTCCCAACTTCTATTTTCATGTACTAATTTTCCATGACCATTAGAAAAATATTCAGGCTTTGTCTGGGTAAAAAATGTTATTCTATCTAATAAATAACTCATTTTTACCTCCCTATTATCATTAAATTTTTTATTCGATGATTTTAATAAGAACTTTAATGTAAAGCAATCAATCCAATTACTAAACAAGTATACTTATTATTTATTTAATAAAAAGAAATAATCAGAATAATTTTACATTCAATTCAGTTTGGGTTAAATGATATAAGTTTTTATATTTATATAATAACAGTCTAAATAGTTAATTTAGTAAAATTAACTATTTAGACTGTTATTATCATTCAAAAGAATGGTAAAATGAATTATTAATTATATTTAATATTTATATAAATATATGAGAAAAATAAACATTAAAGTTGGTTTTATTACTATATCTGATCGCGCTGCTAGAGGTGAATATGAAGATATCAGCGGGCCTGCTATGCAAAATTGGATTAAAAATGCTGTACTATCTCCCTACACAACAGAAGATATAACTATTGAAGATAATCAACCTCTAATTGAAAAAACCATAATTGATTTTGCTGATAATAAACATTGCAACTTAATTCTAACTACTGGTGGTACTGGAGTCACAACGCGTGATGTAACACCAGAAGCAACACATACCGTATGTGAACGTATCTTTGATGGATTTGCTCAACAAATGCGTAATATATCATTACGCACGGTTCCCACAGCGATTTTATCCCGCCAAACAGCAGGTACACGTGGTAATAGCTTAATTATCAATCTACCAGGAAAACCCGCTGCAATTGCAATATGTTTAGGTGCAGTATTTTTAGCAGTACCTAAATGTTTAGAATTACTAGATCAATCTAATATTCAAATTAATTTAGATTTTATTGAACAAAATTTAGAGTAAAAATTTAACTATACTTCTTACCTAATAGGTAAGCGTCTACTAGTGCAATAGTGATGTTGTCGTGGATTTTAAATTGCTCAGCAATGACTTTAATCTTAGGCAAATATTCTATTTGTTGATAATTTTCTCTTAACAAAGTTAAATCTAGCTTACCATTATTCACACAATCTTCTACACAACCTTTTGCATTAGAAAATATAATAGTTTGATCTAATATAACATCTAGTTGATAAGAATATAAGTCAATATTGTTTACTCGAGCAATTGATAAATATACAGCATTAAAAAAATCATCATAATAAATAATATGCTCAATATCAATCACATTACTTAACTCATAATGTTGGCCTTGATAATCAAATCCAACACTTACTGTAACCGTATTAGTAGACATTATTTAGTCAGTGATAAAAATAATTTTGGTAACTCTTGAGGTAAAGATTCAATACGATCAATTACCGAGTAATGGGAGCCGAAAATATCAACAATATATTCATCTGCTTTTTTATCTAAACTAATACAATAAGGATATATGCCTTTTTGTTGAACTTCTTGCACAGCTTTATGTGTATCCTGAATTAAGGTTTTTGGATCATAAATATCAATATCAGAAGGTTCTCCATCAGTTAAAACAAGCATTAATTTTTTATCACTTTGTTGTAAGTCTAAATAATGGGCGCCATGGCGAATAGCAGCCCCCATTCTAGTAGAAAATTCAGCCTTTAAATCAGCTAAACGCGCCTTTACTGTATCATCCCAATGTTCACCATAGCCTTTGATATGATAATACATGACCTTCTGTCTGGTATTAGAATTAAACCCAGAAATAGAAAAATTATCACCTAACTGCTCTACTGCCCAAGCCAACAAAGACACTGCCTCTTGTGATAATTCTAAAATAGTTTGTCCAAATTTCCCAACAACTTTATTTAATGACTCCGATAAATCCAACAATAATAATACTGATACACTACGAGAATCATGTTCAAAATCAACATTAATTCTGGTATCAGGCTGAGAACCATTTTTGATATCAATCACACTGCGTAATGCAATATCAAGGTCTAACTCAGCACCCTCTTCTTGATAACGAAGACGTTTCTTATTTTGGGGTTTAAGCAAATCTAATATTTTTTTAAGCTGTTTAACCAAAGCTGAGTGCTTCTCAAGAATTTTATCAATCTTTGATGCATCACTATGCGAATGTAATCGTTCATATACAGCCACCCAATCTGGTTTATAAGCTTCATAAGAATAATCCCATTCGTCATAATAATGTGGAGGTATTACTTCAACTTTATCCTCATCTTCCTCTTCAGATTTTTTTTGATGTTCAAAAATATTATCTTCTTCATCAAATTTTTCAATAAACAACCACATTGAACGATTATCATCTCGATAAGTCACTTCAGTATTTTCAAAATACATATTAGCTAACGCATCTGAGGCGCTTCTTGTTTTAATTAAATATTTTAAGCCAAGATTTAAACTATCTAATGTACTGGTTTTCCCTGTATTCATTAATGTCTTAAATTTTTCAACATAATCTAAGAGAATTTTATTCTTATAATTGTGATTATCATCAAGTAAAGCGTATGTAAGCATAATAGCACGATGTCGCAAACAAGATTGATGATTATTATCACAATCAAACTCATCTACTATTGGAATTAAGTTTAACCATAAATTTTTTAAACCAGGATACTCTTGCATAGCTAAATATTCAACACGAGCATCTTCAAAAATTTCAGTAAAAAATCGTTGCTGCGGTGAAACATTATCAGCAACAATCTTAGTGGTAAATTGATGATGTGCAATCAAATGTGCCACTAAAGCCATATAACGCTTACAAGCATTAATGCCATTAAACAATTCATAAATATCTGGTAGACGAATAATATTATCTTCTAAATAAGGACGAAAATGTTCTAATTTTTCAAAATCTGGAGAATACGGTGCATACATGAATTCTGTTTTCCAAAGCGCACGCTGAAATAAATTAATTCTCCGCTCAACATCAATAAACAACAAACCCTTTCTTTGCCGTTGAAATACGGCTTTTGAATCAGCGCTTAATAATGAAAAGTATTCCTCTTGTCGTTCAGGATGATCTTGAAAATATCTTAAACCATAATTAATCCACTTATAAATACCTTCAAATTCTAGTTGTTCCAACAACAAATGCATATTAGCAAGCATAGCTAATAACGATGGAGAAGAGTGCGTATCATGAATACCATGTATTGAAAATGTAGTTTTATTCAGATGATATTCAATTAGATTCAAATATTTATCAAGTTGATCATTATTTGTATGTTCAATAACATCAATAAAGCTGTTTAAAAACGGTTTAACTGCATCTTTATTAGGTGTCCTAGATATTTTTTGATAAGCAAAATCTACAATTTTTTGAATACTACCATCACCATAAAATTCACCTACCCAAGGCATGGTTTTTAAAAAAACAATAGACAGAGTATCGCCTTGCCCAATTTTTGCTAAAAATTCAGCACCTTTATAATACTCAATTAAACCTTGTTCTGAAAGTCTTTTAGCAGCTTGTTCAATATTTTCAATAAATACTCTTTGAATTGTATTAAAAGCACAATTTAAGGGTTTATATTGACTTACTTCAGGCATAATATTAAGTAATTTTTAGTCAAAAATAGCATCAATTGCACTACCCATGGTGGTACGAATTTCTATATCATCAGTGATTGGACATACTAATGCCATATTACAAGCATCTTTTACTGAAACACCTGAAGCAATCAATATACCTGCATAATTAAGCAAACGAGTTGATGCACCTTCTTCAATACCATGTCCTACTAAATTACGAGTAACCTGTGCAAGTTTGACTAATTTAATTGCAATATCGCTATTAACACCAGACTCTCTAACAACAATACTGGTTTCTAATTCGGCCGACACATAATCAAAATCCATACCAGTAAAACGTTGCTTAGTTGATTGTTTAAGGTCTTTCATAAGTGATTGATAAGCTGGGTTATATGAAATCACCAATTGAAAGTCCGAATGTGCTTTTACAAGCTCTCCTTTTTTATCTAACATTAACTCACGTCTATGATCAGTAAGAGAATGGATAACAACCATCGTATCTTGGCGTGCTTCTACAATTTCATCAAGATAACAAATTGCACCATGACGTGCTGCTAATGTTAACGGACCATCTACCCAACGAGTGCCATTGGTATCTAGTAAAAAACGACCAATCAAATCTGAAGCGGTAATATCTTCATTACAGGATACCGTAATAATAGGCTTGTCTAACTTATAGGCCATATATTCAATAAAACGAGACTTTCCACAACCTGTTGGTCCTTTGATCATCACTGGTAATCTTAAATTATATGCTGCAGTATATAATTCTACTTCAGTTGATTGAGCTTTATAAAAAGGCTCTAATTCAATTTTAAATTGGTTGATATCGAAATTTGACATAACTCTATCCTAAATGTATCTTTTTTAAATTTTATAAAAAAACCTCTGCATGTAGCAGAGGCTTTCATTAACTATTTGCCACAAATTTTACTTGTGAACGCCTAATTTATCTCTCCAACCCGGATATAAAGAATCAGCATCTCCTGGAAAAGATTCAAATGCACGAGCAAATTCATTATTATCTCTAGCAAACTCAATTGGATCAGCTTTAGCCATCCAACAATCATATGCTTGACGTAATGACTTAGCACCCGCTGAAGGCGAATCAATATGACCATAAGAACCACCACCAGAAGTATTAATTACATTACCATGACCAAGGTTTTCAAAGAAACCAGGAAGACGTAACGCATTCATACCACCAGAAATAATTGGTGTTGTTGGCTTCATACCAAACCACTCTTGATGATAAACTGGACCATCAGCTCTATCTCGCTCAATCATGTATGCAATGTTTCTATCATCAGCACCACCTTCCATTTTACCATAACCCATTGTACCCACATGGATACCAGACGCACCCATAAGACGAGAAAGTTTAGCAAGAACCAATGCCGTATAACCACGAACTGAACTTGGAGATGTAATCGCACCATGACCAGCTCTATGATAATGTAGGTACTGACTGGGGAAGTTACGACGTGCAGTAGTAACCATACCACAACCACCCACATAACCATCAACTAAAAAAGCAACATGATGCGCATTTTCGCCAAAAGCTTCTAAAATATATTCACCACGAGCAATCATTTCATGATAGTCATCAGCAGTAATATTAGCAGAGAAAATTTTAGCTTCACCAGTTTCGTCTTGTGCACGCTTCATAGCATCAGAAACTAAAGGCATTACATCTTTCATACGAGCATAAACTTGGTTACCTTGAGGTTCATCATTCTTAATAAAGTCACCACCTAACCAAAATTGATATGCTGCTTCAGCAAAAGGCTTAGGACGTAAACCCAACTTAGGCTTAATAATCGTACCAGCAATATACCCCCCATTTGTACGATCACGACCCAATAAATTCCATAAATCTGTAATATCAACAGAGGGGCCATCAAAAATATCTAACATTTGCTTAGGAACATGAAAATCAATCATTTGTGCGCATTTCACATCACCCATACCTTGATTATTACCAATGGCAAGTGTTAGAAAAGATACAACCATTGCACGACCATCAATTAAATTACGATCGAATAAGCCACATGGATAAGCAATCTTCATAATGCCTTTAACTTCATCAATCTCATAAACCATAGCATCTAAATCTTTAGTAAAATCATCTGTAGTTGATACTTCAACATTTGTACCAGTAGATGATTCCGCTGCAAAGTGAGCAGCAGTTTCTAAATAACCACCAAAATTAGGCATTATGGTCATTGTGTAGGCAACAAGAATATGCCCGCCTTCAGCTAATAGCGTATCTTCGTCTAATGACAAATCTGCATATCTATTTGATTGATCCATAATGGACTCCTATTTATTAAATAAACGTTCATGATACAAGACACTATCAATAATGTAAAATAATATTTATTTATAATTTTATACAAATATATCTTAACGATATGATCAACTTTACATTAAAACAGCTATACAGCTTTGAAGCAGTAATCCGTCTATCTAGTTTTACCAAGGCCAGCAAAGAGCTTAATATTACTCAACCTGCTGTGTATATGCAAATTCAACAACTACAAAAAAATATTGGCTCTGATTTAGTTAATATTAAAGGTAAAAGCATTCACCCTACTTTTATTGGAAATAAACTATATCAAACTTGCTTAAAGGTTATTAATAAACTAGAACGAACCCAATCTGATATTGAAAAAACACTAAATCCAAACTCTAGACACCTATAAATTGAGGTTATCAGCACAACCAAACTCATTCATTAGTCATGTATTGGCAAAATTTAAATAAAAATACCCTAAAAGGACCTTTCACCTAAAAGTAACTAATCATAAATTACTACTTGAAAAACTAAGTAACAATAAAACTAATTTAATTGTTACAGAAAGCCATCAAGATATATCACTAACAACAAAACTCCTTATAAATAATCCACATATCTATTGCTTATCCTAAACATTTGATACTTACCAATAATTATAAAAGTATCAACACACTTATGCGTAAAGCTTTCATTACCCCCGAATAAAATTCAAATATGCATATTACTATTAGAAAGCATTACAGGTGTATAATTTAATTCAAACATTGAAATTAACTCCAATTAAGTAACCATTAAATCAGTTTAGGCAGGCTTAAGCATGGAGTTTATCTCTAAGAATACGATTAGGTTAGAATTATAAAATGTAATATTATCAAATAACTTAATGTTAAAAACATTACCACATTATTCGTTTACTGACATGTAGTACAAGAATAACAATAACACACTCTATCCCATTGTAAAATATTTTAAAGCGTTTATCATTGATAAAAATTAAAACAATAACTTTTTAAAAAATCGCTACCACAATAAGTAATATCAACAATATCTGTACAAATACAATTGTTTTATTATGAATAATTAAGAACCAGGTCTTCCATATGATATTTCAACCCTTTTACTAACGTAATTTTTTCAATTTATTATCCTACATAGAACATTGTGTCACTCTAAAGTAAAGTATTATTCAATAATTGAAATTTCGTCTAACACTCTAGTAACATCAATCAATAGCAAGTTGCACTAATTAACTTAACGCCATATTGTTCAACTCACACATATGGATATGAAATTAAAAATATACAAACACTCATACTAATTTAGGTTCGATATGCTGAGTTAATTTTTATATAATCATAAGAAAGATCAGTTGTCCATACGCTTTCTGTTGATTCGCCTTTACCAATCTCAATAGTAATTACAATTTCAGATTTCTTCATTTCTTCCTCACCTTGAGCTTCGGTATAATAAACATTCAACTCTCCATCTTTAATTAAACAAACCTTACCTAAATAAATACTCACATCTTCAATTCTCAGATACTTGATATTAGCACGTCCTACTGCTGCTAAAATTCTCCCCCAATTTGCATCAGAAGCAAATAAAGCAGTTTTAACCAAAGGTGAATGCGCAACCGTATAGGCTACTTCAAGACAATCTTTAACACTTATTCCGCCTTTAACACACACTTCAACGAACTTGGTTGCACCTTCACCATCCTTAATAATTTTATGTGCTAATATCTTGGTTACAGTATTTAGAGATTGTTGGAACTTTTCCATGCAATCATTAATTTTAATACTGGACACGCCAGTCGCACTCAATGTGCACGCATCATTAGTAGAAGTATCGCCATCTATAGTAATACGATTAAAAGATTGATTCACTGCCTGAGTTAAGCAATTTTGTAACTCAGATTGAGTGGCTTTAATGTCAGTAAAAATAAAACTAAGCATGGTTGCCATATCAGGACGAATCATGCCTGAACCTTTAGCAAAACCAGTAATAGTAATCAAATTATCACCTATTTTAAATTGTTCAGAATATACTTTGTCAACTAAATCAGTAGTCATAATAGCTTGTGCTACTTGGGATAAGTTATCTATTGCCAAATTAGAAACTAATGTAGATATATTATTCTCAAAACAAACCATAGGCAACAACTGACCAATTACACCTGTTGAAAATGGTAACACTTGTTCAGCCTTAATATCTAGCTCTTTTGCCACCAAGTTACAAACTTTATAAGCATTTTGAAGTCCTAACAAACCTGTACCTGCATTAGCATTACCACTGTTAATAACTAATGCTTTAACAGTATGATTAAGATGATTCTTTGCTACTAATACAGGCGCAGCACAAAATATATTTTTTGTAAAAACAGCTGCAGTTTGCGTGCCTCTTTTCAAAAAAATAATAGACAAATCTAGCTTTTTAATATCTTTAATGCTTAAATTTTCTGAAAAATTTTGCACATACTTAATGCCAGAATTAATTGCTGCGCAAGTAATACCGTTAATGTTTAATATATTATCCATATCATAATAAAAATCATAGTCAATTAAAACTTCTTTCTTAATACTATTAAGAATCTATAGATCAGTAACATAATAAATTATTTCTTAATGCTTCATTTTAGAAATTTTTAAGACTTTTTGTCTAGATACTGAAAAATAATCATTAGTACAGAACCAAATAAAACCATTATAAGTGCTGGTATAGCAGCTTGTTCAAATAAACCTTCAGCACTTAACTCATACACTTGAATTGCCAGTGTATCCCAACCAAATGGACGTAATAAATAGGTAGCTGGCAATTCTTTCATTATATCAACTGCAACTAACAGACCACCTGCCAAAATACCTGGGGTCATCATAGGTAAGTATATTTTCCAAATAAGTCGTAAGCGTGATACACCAAGTAAACGTGCACTTTGAGTGAATATAGGCTTAATTTGTTCAGTACTGGCTTTAATTGAATTATAGCCAATTGCCATAAAACGAGATATATAAGCAAATAATAATAAAGCAATAGAACCAAAAATAATCTGATTAATACTTTGTCCACCAAAATATATACTGATTGCTGACACTTGGTTAATACCATACAATAATCCAACTGCCATAATTGAACCTGGTAATGCATAGCCTAATGTTGCTATATTAATCACACTTTTAAGCCAAGAGCTATTCTTTTTACAATGATTAGGTAATGCTAGTATAGTAGCAATACTAACCGTTATTAAAGTAGCTGATACAGTTAGAATTAAAGTTGAAATAATCAAATCAATATACTTAACACTCCACCCCTTACCTGAGTATGTCCAACCCCAAATTATTAATTGTAACATAGGCATAGCAAAAGCAAGCATAAACACGCTAAATATAAAGATGCTAATTAACCAGCCCATAACACCAAAAGCACGATAAGGCTTCCTATTAGCCACTTCATTTGAGTAATATTTTGCTTGTCCACGTGCTTTTTTTTCAAAATAAATCAAAAAAAATGCCACTAACACTAATAATGATGCCAATTGCGCTGCCACTTCAATAGAACGAAAATCACCCCAAGCAGAATAAATTGCCGTAGTAAACGTATCAAAATTAAACAAACTAACCACACCAAAATCAGCCAATACTTCCATTAGTGTTACTAATAATCCAGCTGCTGCTGCTGGGCGTGCTAGAGGCAAAGATATCTTAAGAAACGTACGCAAAGGACCGGTACCTAATAAGCGACCAGCTTCGATTATATTAATCTTTTGACGTTTAAATGAAGCTCGTGCCATCATATATACATAAGGATAAAACACAAGTATAAAAGTCAGAATAATTGCCCAAGATCCAGTACGAATATCAAATCCTGATAAACCTAGCACTTCACGCATCCAAACTTGTACATAACCAGAATAGTCAAATACACCTAAATATACAAAAGCTAATACATATGCAGGAACAGCAAAAGGCAAAAATAATGCCCATTCTAACCACTGTCTACCAGGGAATTCAACCATTACCACTAAATATGCTAAAATTGTACCTAAAAAAGTAACACCTATCCCTACACCAATAAGTAAAACTACAGTAGCGCTAATTAAATTTGGTAACAAAATAGTAGAAAAATGCGCCCACAGTTCACGTTCTGGAAATAACCACGACATAGCAACAACAAAAATTGGCATAGCTACCAATAGTGCCAAAACACTAATCCAAACTTTTGATTTAAGGCAATTTTTTTCCAAAATACTATTTTTAATTTTTAATAACTATTTTAAAAATAAAAAACTCAAGACTGTTAAAACCTAAATTTCTTGCTACTAAAATAGAAACTTATCGATAGCCTTTTATTTGCATGAGTTTCACTGCATCAGCTTGTAATATACCTGTTTGTTCTAAATTCATTTTATCTTGCTTGAAAGATCCCCAACTCGATACCACTTCATCTGAAGCAACGTTCTGATTAGCTGGATATTCTTTATTAAGCGATGCATAAATAGCTTGTGCTTTAACATTTGACAACCATTCTAATAATTTAATAGCACCTTTGACATTAGTAGCATATTTTGTCACACCAGCACCTGATATATTTACATGCACACCTGTGGTATCTTGATTTGCCCAAAATAACTTCAATGGTACATTAGGATTTTTAGTAATTAAGCGAGCAAAATAATAAGTATTTATCAAACCAATATCACATTGGCCTGAAATAATTGCATTCATAATATGAGAATCTTTAGCATTAGGTGTAGCTGCCAAATTATTCACCCAACCACTAATAATATCGCTTGCTTTATTTATACCATGATGATAAATCATCGATGCCACTAATGACTTAGTATAAATTTTTTTACTAGTTCTTAAGCATAATCTACCTGCCCATTTCATATCTGCTAAATTCTCATAAGTAGATAGCTCGATTGGATTAACACGCTCAGTACTATAAACAATAGTTCTTGCACGTACTGATAGTCCTGTCCACAATCCTTTAGAATCTCTTAAATGGCTTGGAATGTTGTTTTCTAGCGTTTGTGTTTGTACCGCTTGAAATAAATCTTGCGTAGCAGCGTACCAAAGATTACCTGCATCTACAGTCATAAACATATCAGCGTTAGTGTTTTTACCTTCTAATTTCAAACGCTCAATCAATGCACCACCTTTGCCTGTTAAATACGTAACTTGAATGCCTGTATCTTTTGTAAAAGATTCAAATAAAGGTTTAATTAAATGTTCTTTTCTAGAACTGTATACAGTAACTAAATTTTCACTTCTTGCTCGTGCTATACTAACACTAGTTACTACTAGTACCAATACTACCAATGCTGATAATATCCATATTTTTATATTCATCTTTATTTTTCTCCTTATAAAAAAAACTAACCAAGATCATATAATTGATGCCTATTGTCAATTAATAGTCAATTTTTTATTTTTAATTACTCCTACTTTATCAGCAAAAATAGTCGCCTCATATTTATCATGTGTTACTAGAATTGAAGTGATATTAGTTTTCTTTAAAATATCTCTAACCTGTAATACTAATCGTTCTTTATGGTGCTTATCTAGACTAGAAAATGGCTCATCCAATAATAATAATTTTGGTGATGGAGCTAATGCACGAGCTAAGGCAACACGCTGTTGCTCTCCACCCGACAGCTGGTGTGGATATTTTCTCTCTACACCTTTCAAACCAATCATCAAGAGCAATTCTTCAACCTTAGTTTTCTGTTCGCTATTTGATAAATTATAAATACCAAAAGAAATATTTTTTTTTACATTCATATGCGGAAATAACGCATAATCTTGAAACACCATTCCTATTTTTCTTAATTCTGGTGCTACATTGTGTATACCATTATTAGATAATTGTTTGCCATTTAAAACTACCTGACCACTTTGCGCCTCATCAAGTCCAGAAATAAACCTAAGTGCTGAACTTTTTCCACTACCACTATCGCCCAATAAGGCAAAAATATCACCTGTAGCAAGACTTAAATAAAAATCATTCAAAATTTGAGTGGCTTGATAGGAAATTGATAAATGGTTAACTAATAACATTTAATAATAAAAATGATAATGATTCCTATCATTATATAAGATATATTAATGATAATATCATATTAACTAAATTTTGCAAAAAGACTTTAATGGAATTCTTTTGTTATTATCAATATCAGTCATGACAGTATCAAAATCCTCTGGTTCTACCACCAAAAATTGTCCCATCATTCCTGCGTCTTCATGTTCCAATATATGACAATGATACATATAGGGGTATTGAGTATCTGCATAGTGATCAAATTTAGCAACTACTCTTACGGTTTCTTCTGGCATAAGTAGTACGGTATCTTTCCAACCACGTTCATTTTCATTTGGTGGTATTGGATCTGAACCATCCCCTTGTTCTCTGTCAAGGATTTGAAATTGAATATCATGAATATGAAAAGGGTGAGCAGTATGTGCACCATTGGTAATTCGCCAAATTTCAATTTCACCTTTTTTAACCACTTCATTAATCACGTTCATGTCCATTTGAACACCATTAATTAAATGTAACATATGTGCACCTTTAAATACAATACCATTAATAGTTTTAAACATAGAAGTGAAAACTCGTCTGTTGATTTTAAAGCCACTCATAACTGTTAATCCAAAATTCCTAGTTTTAATAGCATCTGATTCTTTTAATCTGACTATTTTAGTGAGTTTATTAGGAATTTTTCTAACAACATTAGTATTAGTTGATTTATTAACGTAAATACTCATAATATCAAAATTAACTTTATCTAACGTATCCACCGAATCCGACAAACGGCCTGTACCACCTACTTTAAACGGTCCACCAAACTGATGGCCGTTGAATTTTTGTTTATCATAATATTCAGCACTAAAACTCTTGAACCGTAAAGTTGTATTCTTGCTATTACTCAAATCAAGCAAAATTTCTACTCGTTCTGCAGGACCTAACAATACTCTAGTAAGTGAAACCGGTTTTTCTAAAAAACCACCGTCACTAGCAATTTGATAAAACTGAATATCTCCTTCAAAACCTAAATTGTAAATTCTTGCATTAGAGCCATTGAGTATTCTTAGTCTAATTACTTGAGCAGGTACATTTAAAATAGGAACAGGTTTACCATTTACCAAAATTGTATACCCCTTCATGCCACCTGATTTATCAAAATCACCTTTATTTAAATAAAGCAATTGGGCTTTTTCATCAAACCGCCTATCTTGAATCACCACAGGTAAATCATCAACGCCATAAGTTTTAGGAATATCTAATAATCTAGAAGTTTCATCATCGATTAAGAAAAAACCTGCCATGCCCTTATACACTTGTTCACCCGTATAACCCTCAAGATGAGGGTGATACCATTGAGTTGAAGCTAATTGATTAATACGCCAACTAGGTTTCCATGTTTTATTAGGTGGAATAATTTGATACGGACCACCATCTTCTTTAGCCGGTAAATGCAATCCATGAAAATGTACGGTGGTATTAACTGATAAATAATTGGTTATTTCAAAACCCACATTATCCATATTATCTACCCGAATAGTTGGACCTAAAAGGCTATCACCATAACCTAATACGCATGTTAATTTACCTTTAAAAATTTCTGTTGTATTGTGATTGATTGAAAATTTAAATATTCTTTTACCGTTAACAATTGTAGGTTCAATAAGTGGTGGAACAATAAAAGATCTGTCTGCATAATCAGGATGAATAAATTTATCAGAATACTTATCACTACAACCCACTACTAGAACACTACTAGACAGAATAGATGTTTTAATAAAATCTCTACGTTTCATAACTATTCTCTTTTTAATCTTTGGAGCCGAAATAATCTCATAAAATATGACATAAAATTCTTACTTTTTTATTTGTTTATAAATGACAATAAAAGGGAAGAATAACAAATCTTTCAAACTTTGAAAGTTTTTCATCTGTGTCTTTTCTAAGCCAAATTTAATATTAGTTACATTTTTTGAAAAAATTAATGTGCCAAATAAATAGTCCCAAACTGACAAAAAACCACCAAAATTAGTATTAATATGATTCTTAGAATGATGAATTTGATGTTGTAAAGGAGAGATTAAAAATAGCTCAATCACATTTCCAAAACCTAACCTGATATGAGAATGTCTAAGATTAGACCCTAATAATGAAAATATAAAAACAAACAAATTAACGCCTAAGATATCATAACTATTCACCAAACTGCCAAATAAAAATACAAAAACACCTGTCACAAACCCGATACTTAGAGAATAGCGAAAACCAAACAATAAAAATTCAATAGGATGCACTCGATAAAATGTCAGTGGATTTAAAACTTTAGCACTATGGTGTACTTTATGAAACGCCCATAGCCATGGCACAAAGTGCAATAAACGATGTAACCAGTAACGGGTAAAATCACTTAAAATAAACAAAATAAGTGTAAATAGCGCCATCACCTGTGTATAAGATAAAGCTTCTATTCTCACAAAACCATATTGATTTAATAAGACAATATTAACAAACAATGCAATTTCTTTAGTACTTATTATCACTGGTAATATAATCATAATTTTAAAGAATACAGAAAAAATAAAATAACTATAGTCCAATAAACTAGAAGGATGCAGCCAAAGTTTTTTTGATAAAACAATACGTTGCTGTTTTGGATGAAACTTTAAAAAAACAAACGCAATCATTAATGAACTTAGCAAAAATAACCAATAAATTCGCCTATGAGGATCCATTAAATATTCAAATGGATTAATCTCCATCAGCATCTAACACCTTAGAGACAAACCCCAATTTATTCATTAAAGAAATGTAATAGGCTTTCATAAGCCTATTAGTTGATCGATATAAACGTTTACCTTTATCGTTAATAAAATCAAACTCAGACATATTATTAGCATTAACAATTGAATCATTTAATGCACTAATAGCCTGGTTGATCTCTTTTCCTGCTTTAAATTGACGAGATATATCACCAAAATCTTGATAATCTAGTGAATTAATAACCTGAGCTTGTGTTTCAAGAATAGCTTTAATAGCATTGACACTATTACCACTAGTTGCATACTCTGCTCTGTAATTATTCGGTTTATTCTTAAATTTTTTACTCAAACCAGCTACATCACCAACGCGCCACTCTTTAAGTTTATAGGTACCAGCAATTAAAGTATTTAGCAAAATTGCACTGGCATATTGCTCACTTTCAAGAAATTTTGACTGATATATGTTATAACCATCTAAAATTTCTAACAAATAGCTTTTAATTGACTTGGCAATTATTAACGCCATATTTTTAACCCTCTGATGAGACAAATCTTTTGTAAAAAGAACATATTCCAAAGCATTAATAGTTTTGTGTGAATACTTATACATAGCATTAAATAGCTCATCATTACTATTAATAATTAAATCTAATTGAGGTCTAATCTCCTCATTATTCCCATGAAATATATCAATGTATCTTGGTATATCTAAATAATCCTCATTCAAATCACCCAATAAATAAGTAGTTTCAACTTTTTTCCAACTTGAAACTAAGTTACCAAATTGTATTTTAATTCTTGTAGAATTAGCTTGATTAATATCATCAATTAGTAGCTCAACATTTTTAATGGCTAATACAATATTGCCAATAATAACTTGGTTAAAAAACTTTTCACTGACTGCATTTACAACAATCGATACAAGCAAAATAATAACAACCAAGTATCTCATCGACTTACCCCCCTATATCTCATTCAAAAATTGCAATATTTTACCTCTGCTACTAACAGGTAAATTCATAAACAAAGTTTTAGACTTCTCAGCCTCGCCACCATGCCAAATAATTGCCTGTTCGAGATTGTGTGCACGCCCATCATGCAAAAAATTCTTATTATCTTTAAGTATTAAAGAAACTCTGCCCAATCTCCACAATGGAGGTGTGCGCCATTCATTACCTAAAGCATCAAATTCTGAACGACCATCTGCTAAATCCTTTCCCATATCATGTAATAGAAAATCACTATATGGATATATAGTAATATTAGGCAATAAATAACTTGGAATATGACATTGTGAACATCCTATTTCAAAGAATAGTTTTTGTCCTTGATATTGGCTAATAATAGATTTTGGTAGTTTTAAATGTGTCAAATAATAACTAATCGCATTTAATCTGTGTGCTGTTAACTCATGTTTTTCTCCATCTTTTGAGGAATTAATACATTCAACTTGCATTGATGTGCACGATTGGTGTTCGTAAATAGGATTAGTTAAGCCCATATCATTAATAGCAGCATTGGCTGATTGATACTTTACTGTTGGTGTGGAAGCTTTCCAAGCATAACGACCAATCTCAATTTTCTTAGTCTGCTCTGACCAAACCCTATTAGCTTTACCAGAAATACCATCATGATTAGCATCATTAATATCTTCATTAGCTAGAATTTGTTCATCAGTAATTTGTTCTAATAAACCCAAACCCACAAGTGCTGGAGCAATTCTAGCAGAAATAATTGTATTAGAAAGTAAATTACCATAACCCAATTTCTTTAATTCAACTATTGGTTGTTGCAAAATAATGATAGTACTATCAGAATAATGAATATTTTTAGTTGAATAATGCACCAAAGACTTAGCTTCAAAAGGCACACCAGGAACTCCATTAATACTAATTTGAACACCGTAATTTGGCTCAGGAATAGAACCAAGTTTAGCTATCATTCCTTGATGCTCATTAGTACCATTCGAAGGTATGGATAAGCGTATTACGTACGACTTATCAACGATATTATTTACTCCAAATACTTTTCCACGACCATTTTTTACATGGCAACTAACACAAGTATTAGCACTAAATAATGGACCTAATCCATCACGTGCTGTTGTTGAACTAGGAGCTTCTACCCAAGGAATACGAAAAAAACTTTTTCCTAAAATAAACTTATCCAGTTTATCATTACTTAAATCAGGCTGAACTTGCGTAAAAGATTGACTTAACTCGTAAGTTGATAAATTACTAAAGTCATTAGCAAAAACCATTTCCATTAGACTAATAACAAGAATTAATATGATTAAAACTGCTAAATATTTATAGTTTAACTTCCTCAGCATTAATTATATTTCCAACTGTTAAATCAATACCATTTGATTTTGCTACATAAATCATTTGATCACCAATAGCTCTTAACTCATTTTTCAGTTTTTTGATTTGCCTAGCTTGAGAGTCATTCGGACGAATTTGATAATCAAAATGACGACTTACTTGTGCCAATGTATTCATTTGATTAATTTTGGTATTTACTGATGCAATTAAACCCATTAACTTAGTTTTATCTTTCATAGCATCAATAAGTGCTACACCATAATCAAAACTATTATAAGTACCGAACAACAAATTCTTAAAACCTTGAAAATTTTGCGTTATATCACGATGTGTATTATCAGAAAAACAACTATGCTCATCTTCTTCAGATGGCGTTAGTACTGCTACTGCAATACGCTCATTAGCAAGTTCAGATTTAATAAAAATACCTAACCCAGAAAAAATTTGCTTAAGTGCCACCTTTACATCAATATTCTTAGTCGCATCAGAATTTTTACCCAATAATGCTGCTTTATAATTAGTACTATCGTCATCTGCCCAAGCTAAAGTTATTAACTTTAAATCAGCAATAATTAGACTCACTGCTGCATTTAAATATTGTTTACGACGATCAGCATTTGCATTAATCGTATAATCAGCAAGTGCTCTCTGCCCTGCTAACAAAGCACCATGAGTTACACCATCTTTTATAAAATTAGCATAATCCTGATCTTGACCCCATAATAAAAACTCAATAACGTGATAACCAGTTGCAACATTAGCATTGCCACCATTTTCATTAAGTGCTGCTAACATATCAGAAGTAATTATACTTACATCAATCACTAAAGGATTTTCCCCGCCTGGATTAAACATGCCTGGCGTGTCAATAATATTACCTGATGTTTTTCTACCCTTGGCATTGGTTGTATAGTCAATCATATTTTCATCTAATGGCCAAGCATTTAATCGCCCTTCTGGTGCACCATAAGATGTATGCCAACCTTCCTCTGCATCAATAGGCCCATTAGACAATCTAAACGCTTCAGTTTGACCATAAGATTCACGAGCATTTAGCCATGCCGCTTTGGCATTTCCCATGGTTTCTATTGTAGGATTATTTGTAAAATCTTTTAGTTTTATCCCTAGTTTTTTGGCGTCATTCAGAGCATCAGTATAATTTACAGTTGCAATATTTGCATAAGTGATTAACAACGGATTAATCTCATCTCCACTCAAGAATACACTTGCAACAGAAATTACCATTACTCCTGTTAAAATAAATGAAATCATCAATTTTTTTTGTATTGTCATATATATTTTTCCTTATCCTTACACTCCTAAAAATTATATAGTTGCTAGTATTAGCATTCAAAAGTCATTTATAAACTATTAATTGATTTTTCATCTGTCCATTTTATTATTTTCAAAAATATAATTACACCTTATAACTAATCAAAAACTGTAAACTAAACCAGAAAACCATTCAACCTAGACCACTATCTAAATTAAACCCTAAATGATAAGGACTAGAACTGCCATAACCCGTTATATCATTTTTAAAATAATTCACACCAATACTAACAATATATCAACTACTATATCTGTAATAATATTCATATACTTAATACTATTTATCCTATATATTTTAATTAGAAATATCTACAGAACTGCTTCTACATATTTGATGTCTATGTGTATTACTCTTAATTCACCTTCTTTTATTTTATTAAAGAGAGTTAATTTCTTCAAGTTAGTAAATGATATCAGTTATTATTTGCATTTATAATAAAATATAAATATTTTATAATAAATTATTATCGTAGCTATTGAGAAAAAATAAAATCTCTTAAACGCTCAGCTATACTATTCACTCAATCAATTTCCATAGACCTATCGTTTAAATTTGATTTTATAATTGATATTATTAATAGTGCATTTATTACAAAATCAAATTTATCTTAAAATTATACAAACACTCTTATATCATAAATTATATAAGCTCTACTTTAATTTACTCATATGCTATACAAAAAAGAAAGTATGAATAAATTACTATCACTATCAACCCTAGATATATCTTAATAATTGCATATTATAAAAATATAACATAAAATAAAATAGTCATCATTCATCTTTTTACTACTTTGGATTTAACTAAACGTACTCAAGCCAGTCAGAAAGTTACTCTTGTAGGTATAGCTGTTGATTTTTTATTGGCTATATTGAAAGTTACTACAGGTTTTATTGGAAATTCTGGCGCTTTGATTGCAGATGGTATCCACTCATTTTCTGACTTATTATCTGATGGATTAGTTCTATATGCTACTAAACATTCAACCCTTGATGCCGACGAAGAACACCCTTATGGGCATAATCGGTTTGAAACAGTTGCTATTCTAGGTCTTGCAATTATCTTAACCATTGTTGGTTTAGGTATTATTTTAGATGCAATGATTAGATTAACTAACCCTATAACACTTTCACATAATGCGTTACTTTTAAATATTGCTATCTTATCAATTTTTTCTAAAGAAGCTTTATATTGGTATACTCTAAAGGTAGCCAATGATTATAAATCTGACTTATTAAAAGCCAATGCTTGGCATCATCGTTCAGATGCATTATCTTCAATTGTGGTACTAATCGGTATTCTTGGTAGTTTAAATGATTATCCATATTTAGATAGTATTGCAGCTATCGTTGTGGGTATCATGATTATTTATATTGCTTGGAAATTAGGTCTAAGTGCAACTAAAGAACTAGTAGACACCTCTATTGACTCACAACAAGTAGCAGAATTAAAGCACGCACTAGGACAAATTAATGATGTTAATAATGTTCATTCTCTACGTACTCGCAAAATTGGACACACTATTTCTTGTGATGTACACATACAAGTTGATCCTTTTTTAAGTGTTAGTGAGGGACATATTATTAGTATCAGTGTTGAACGTGTAGCAAAAAAATGCTTAAAAAACTTAAACGATGTGACAGTTCATATTGATGTAGAAGATGATGAAACTAATTCTATGTACAAGGCATTACCAGAACGTTCAGAAGCGTTAGGAATTCTAACTAAAGCCCTATTTAATAACAAATACAACAGTGAAATTAGTCGTATTCAATTACATTATTTAGAAAGTAAAATTCATGTAGATTTTTACTTGCCACTTAAATGCCTTCAAACTGACAATACTGCTGATAAAATACTAACTAAATTACAAGAGACTGTTAATAATCTTGATAATTTTGGAAAGATTAAGGTTTATTTTAGCCAGAATTAAAAGACAACGATTAGCATGCTAATACTAATAGCACATTAATAATGTATCTACTATGTCTTTCTGGAGTCTATCTTTATTAAGTCTTAATAATCTCTCCTTATACCATAAATAATGCCTGTTCTTTTAACAGAGTGTTATTTTTCTAATAATAGTTTCTTAATTAGATTAGTAACTATACTCAACTATTATCTTGATAATTTATACCTGTTACTAAAATAAGAGCGCCTCTATATATCAAATTTAATTACTACATTAAAATTTAAGTGATTAGAACTCATAAAAAGTACGTTCGATCACTATAATATCAGACTAATATTTTTAAAAAATTTACTAGATTTATATAAAATTAGTAATAATATGCTTAGCCAATATACGAAACCATTAAATTTAAGATTATTAGACTCAATTAAACCGAAATCTGTTATTCTTAAACCAAAATAAACCCCTAAAATTTCATTAAAAAATATTTAATAATTTTTATAGGTTTATCTAACACATATTACACCCTTATGATATACTTTTAAATTTTAAGGATTAAAACAAATGGCAGTATTAGAACTAAATCTAAGTAATTTTGATGAAACCATTCAAAATAATGACATTGTTGTACTAGACTTTTGGGCTCCATGGTGTGGTCCTTGCAAACAATTTTCACCCACTTATGATGAAGTTTCTAACAAAGTAGATAATGTTATTTTTGCTAAAATAAACACCGAAGATGAACAAAAACTAGCAAGTAATTTTCAAATTCGATCTATTCCTACTCTAATGATTTTCAGAGAACAAATTGAAGTATTCTCTCAACCAGGAGCAATGTCAGGTTCTAATTTAGAAGATGTTATTACTAAAGCCAAGGCATTTGATATGCACAAAATACGTGAAGAAATTAAAAAGAAAAAATAATTATTATTATAATTTTAAATAATTTTTTTCACTAAATCCAACCATGATATCATCACCAATTATCAATATTGGGCGTTTGATAAGTGTTGGATTTTTCAGTACTAATTCTAAAGTAATATTACCTTTTTCTTCATCATTTAAATTTCGATAAGTAGTAGAACGCTTATTAATAAGCCTTTCCCAAGTGACCTTATCTACAAATGTTTGCAACTTAGTTTTATCAATCGGATTATCACGAAAATCAATAAATTCAAAATTAACCTGATGGTTGATTAAGAATTTTTGTGCTTTTTTAATGGTATTACAATTTTTAATCCCATACATTGTAATCATTAAACTACCTCATTATAAAATTCTAAAATCTCTTTATTATCGTCATCAATAATTATACGTATACCTTTGATTAAATAATACCAATATGATACACTCTGACTAACCAGCTCCACTCTACTAGGCTTACCAAATAGATTAATAATTATCTCTTTTGATAAATCTACTTTAGGTATAAAGGTTAATGATTTGATTTTTAGATCTAACATTGATATTTCAGCCATCAAATTAAACGTTGTTTTCCTAACACTTGAAGACATAACTCTCAATTTTTTAATGTTGTTATTTAAATATTTAGTATCTTTTTGATCAAATATTAAATTTAAAATAACATTAGCACCAATACCACCCACTTTTGTGTTAGAAAAGAATACTTCTAATTCCTGCTCTTTACTCTCACTTCCAAACATAGCAATCTCAATCTCAGAGCCAAATAAATGCATTGCATCGATAAGACTACTATGGCCCATGGTTAAATTAAACACAACCGTATTACCTTGACTATTGATAAAACTTTGCCACGGCATAGATTGATTTTGTGGCATTTGTATATTACGAGTAAATAGGTAAAATAGAGTAAATATTACTACTGCTAATAATAATGTTATTGATATTATTTTACTTTCTATCATTAATTATCGCTTAAATGGGGGTTTATTAGCTTTAGAACGTAACCAATTAAGTGTTTTAAAGGTTAAGTTATGATTGATTAATTTAAGTTCTAGTTGTCGTTTACCTGGAAATTCCATCAAAAATAAACCTAATAAAATTGATATTAATCCTTGGCCTGGCGTTACTAACATGATAATACCAATAATTAATAATATAAAACCAGTTAATGTCTTAAGTATCAATTTCATCAAATTAAAAGGTCTTCTTATTTTTAATTTATTTTCTGAGTTTTTTAGAAAATAATTCAATGGCATTAGCCCTAATAAATAAGGTATTAAAAATAAACTAATGATAAAAATCATTCCAAAAATTATACCTATGATTAATAGTATATCTTCTAATTGATTTATAAGTACTACTATACTATCTAACATAATAATAAAATATCACAGATCCATCATTGGTTAAAGATACTTGTATATTAGCACTAAAATTACCACTAATAATTAACTCTTATTTTAGTCAAAAAATAATTAAATAATGCCTCTTATAACCTATCGGTAAAAAAACTAGCTCTTATGCCTAAATTAGTATTAGTTACTAGAAATCAATTGAAAAATAACCAATGTCACATCCAACATATCTTTAACCAATAGACTCATCCTTTTGGTTTTCGTCATAAAATGACTAATATAATAACAATGATTTAATCATTTTCTCTGCTTTTACTTGTTTATCATATTTTTCATTATCAATAAAACTATCAATCTTTGATTGATTTTTTCCATAATTCACTATTTACTTTAACTTTAGCATTCGTTATGCGTTAAATTAAAGTTTTCATTATTAAGCAAGATATGAAATGTCAGCAACTGACAAAAATAAAGATCTAACCCAGTTAATTAAATTTAAACGCGCTTGTCTTAATGCAACATCATCAGTATTAACCATAACTTTATCAAAAAACTCATCGATTATATCCTTAAGGGCAATAAGTTCTTTCATATTTTTTGTGTAGTTAATAGAATTAGAAATGCGTTTAGCAAGTATTTTTGTTGCCTTAAATAGTGTTTTTTCCTCTATTTCTATCAAAACTGAATCATTAACTTTGATTGATAAGTCCGAGCAATTCTTCAATATATTAGCAATACGTTTATTTATTTCAATCAGATTTTTTAATTCTTGATTGTTAGTGAATGTATTAAGTGCTCTAATACGTAGATGAAAATCATAAGGTGATTCTGGACACACTGCCAAAACTGCATCAAAGACCTGCATACTGACCTGATGCTTCTTGTAATAGGCCCGCAAACGCTCCATCATAAATTGATAAATATCATTAGCTTTATTAGTATTTACAACAGATAAATGAGCATTTAATGATTTACTAATCAGTTCTTTAAGATTAATATGAAATTTTGACTCCAATATAATCCTTAATAAACCTAATGCCATCCTTCTCAGTGCATACGGATCTTTAGAGCCAGTTGGATCCTGGCCAATACCAAAAATACCAGTAATTGTATCTAATTTATCAGCAATCGAAACTACTAAACCTTCGCTTGTATTTGGTAAAGAATCACCTGAAAATTTTGGCTGATAATGTTCACTAATAGCCACTGATACTGCTTTATTTTCGCAATCATTAAGGGCATAATATCCCCCCATTATACCTTGAAGTTCAGCAAACTCACCTACCATATATGTAACCAAATCACTTTTACAAAGTAAGCCAGCACGGCTACTGTCTTTAATATTAGCACCAATAACGCCAGCAATATATCCTGAAAGCATCTCAATACGTTTAGCTTTATCACCCATGGAACCCAAAGATTTCATAAATAAAACTTGGTTTAACCTATCTAGACGAAATTCAAGGCTGTGCGCCTTATCTTGTATCCAGAAAAATTCTGAATCACTTAAACGGGAACGAATAACACGCTCATTACCATCAATAATAACTGATAAATCACTAGACTCAATATTAGCAACTGAAATAAATGATGGCATCAAATTACCATTCATATCTAACATATGAAAATATTTTTGATGCGATTTCATCACAGAAATAAGCACTTCTTCTGGAATATCCAAAAATTTAGATGAAAAATTACCTGAAAATGCACATGGATATTCAACCAATGCACAAACTTCATCAAGCAAAGGTTCATCAATAACCGCAGTAGCATTGTTATTTTGCGATACCTTAATTATCTGTTTACGAATAATAGCCTTGCGCATATCAAAATTAACCTCAATTTGAGCCTTTTCAAGAAGGGTTTTTTGATAATCTTTAGCACAACTAATATCAAAAATACATTCACCTGTGAAGCGTAACCCTCTGGTGATGTTGCTAGAAATCAAACCCATGATTGAAGCTGGTACAACATCAGATCCTAACATCATAATCAACCAATGTATTGGACGTACAAAATACATATCTAAATTACTCCAGCACATAGGTTTGGCAATAGGGATATTCTGAATAGCAATATTAACAGCAGATTCAAGTAGATCTATCGTTTTTAAACCTGTTTGTTGTTTGGTAAAGAAATAATATTGTGTCTTACCAAATGCTTTTTGCGTTAACATATTCTTAGCGACACCACAAGATTTAGCAAAGCCTTCAATAGCTTTATCAAGTTCACTAATTAATGGCCCTTTACGTTCAATAGTTTGATTATTTTGCTGAAGTTGAAGGTCGTTAATCAATACCGCTAAACGACGAGGCGTGGCAAAAGACTCAACACTTGAATAAGACAACTTAAGCTTATCAAATTCAGTAGTTAAGTTGTATGTAAGCGCATTAGATAGATGTTGCAAGCTTTTCGGTGGAAGCTCTTCACATCCTAGTTCTAATAAAAAGTCTTGTGTATCCATAAAAGTTTGAATGTATATTTTACTTAAATAATTTAAAATCTAAACTTTCCGACTAATAAATCGATAACCGCTCTAATAATATATAATATGATAAGCGCAATATAAATCGCTTATAATCATCAAAATTAAAGATTAATTGTGCGTTAAAATACTGGAAAATCATGGTTTTCTTATTACCCTAAATACCAGTAAACAGATACCTTCGAATACCTTTCCTTTATATAACTCTTTATAAATCATAAATATAGCCAAACGATATAACTATAGTACTTCCATTTAGTCTTATCTAAAATAATCAAATTACTATCTTTTACAATAATCTACTCAAAAAATTCACTTCACCAACCCCACCTTTATATGCTATATATAAATTTATCATGACATAAAATTAACATTATTTTGATAATTTTTTTGACTTGTCTTAATTTTATTAAATTTAAATAGCTGAGCAAATACAGAACTATGCTACCACAAATCTTAGAAAAATCGATCAAATCTAGTTTATCTAAGCGAATTACCACTACTACCCACTACACCTACCATATTATTTTGCGTCAATATTTTAACCAATACTGCTAAATTATTCTCAGATAAATGTTATTTCCCTAATTTGGGAAATAACAGATACATATTGTTCTGTCTATTGTAACAACTTAAAGTACTAATTTCTTGAACTAATGTATCAATATCATTCATATTGCACTCTTGAGATGCATACAATATTTCAGTTTTAGCTTTAATCTCAAATTAATTCATTTTTCCATTCTTGTGTACAATCTAAAAAATACCAAACGCGCATCATACCAGTATAGCCACTTAACATAAGCTCCAATGGAGTTTTATATTTAAATTTTTTAACCGGGCGCTTTAACCAAATTGTTCCATATTCCTTATTAATTGGAAATGTTGTACCTAAAGACTCACTAACCCCTAAAATTATTTCAGTGCGTTTCATCAATCTCTCATCAAAATCAAATGATTTATATAAATTCCTATATAAACACAAATGTCTAGGCTTAATGACCCCATACAAATCTAATAGCTTCAGTTGCTCAATATCTGCTAAATGCCAATTCTCTAAGATTTTAAATAACTGCAAAGTAAGGTTTGATTGAGTCTTAATATCTAACTTTAAAATATCCATTAATTAACCTTAAAGTGAAACAAGACTTGTGCATCAAATACACTCATATCAGGAGCATATGGTAACGGAGAAGCTTTATAAACAGCACGCTCAATTGAATCTTTAAATGATTGTACCTTGATACTATCATCAATATTACAAGATTTAAGGTTAACACTCTTTACTTGGCCATCTAAATCTTGTAAAATCTGCACATCACAACTCCAACTATCTTTAGCACCTTGGTAATGCCATTTTTCTTTTATTCTTGACGCGATTTGATTGATATAATTTAACTTTAGCTCATTTAAAATATCTTCTTGAGCAATTAGCCTAT
The DNA here is from genome assembly GCA_021730225.1 of Candidatus Vesicomyidisocius sp. Agig_15_S12. GTDB lineage: Bacteria > Pseudomonadota > Gammaproteobacteria > PS1 > Pseudothioglobaceae > Ruthia. The sequence goes on along the minus strand of CP072532.1, from coordinate 265,370 downwards.
CTTGGTCTTCTTCAGCCTGAACTTCTTTTTTTAATAAACGTTTATTTTGTTCTTTTTTAAATTTTTTATCTGCTACTTGACGTAATTTTTCAATCTCTTGTTTTTTATTTTCAGCCTCAATAGCTTCTTTTTCAGCTTGTTTTCTCTTAATTTCAGCAATAATTTTGGCTTTCTTTTCTTGTTTAATCTTAGTCTTTAGTTGCTTCAAGAGTTGCTGTTCCTTGTAACGCTCATTTTCAACTTTTTTTTCTGTACGCTTTAGTTCTTTAAGACGATTTTCTCGCTTTTGCTTAATATTAATTAACCGTTGTTTTTCTTTTTCAATTTCAGTTAGGTCAATCATTATTGCTTTTGGTATTTCATCTAACTTGACAGTCTGTTTTGGAACTTCCCAGCGTTGAATATTTGAATATAACAAGCCAGCAACCAAACCAACATGAAGAGCAGTTGCCACCCAAAAAGCAATAGGACGTTGTCTAACGATTTTAGGTAATTTAATTTCTTTAAATAAATTAAATTTCATTATCTTACATCTGGAGATTCAGTCACAATACCAACTTTATCAACTCCATTTTTTTGTAAAATAGACATTAAAGATACAACAGAACCGTAATCCACTTGTCTATCGCCACGAACAAACACATTCATTTTCGGATAGATCTCAAGCCTAGCGTTAACACGACCTACAATAACACCTAATGGTAGCTCTTCACCTATAACAATATCAAAATCCACCTCATTAAGTGAATTGATAAAATATTTACCTTGTTTATCAATGGTAATAATCGTAGGTTGTTGCGTAAAATCCACGATTTTTGCCTCAGCGAGAGGTAAATTAACTTCAATACCTTGTTCAATAATAGGCGTAGTCATCATAAAAATTACCAATAACACTAACATCACATCAATATATGGCACAATATTAATTTGTGCATCTATAGCAAGTCTGTGACGTTTTAATAATTTAATCATTATCTATTTTTAACTTATTTTTTGTCTTTGGAACAAAACAAACAATTGTTCAACAAAAGCTGAATATTTATTATTAATCATGCCTACTTGAGTAATTAAACGATTATAGGCAATAGTAGCAGGAATAGCAGAAAATAAACCAAATGCCGTTGCAATAAGTGCTTCAGCAATTCCAGGAGCAACAATGGCAATAGTTGCCTGCTTAACTGATGCCAAGCCAATAAAAGAATGCATAACCCCCCAAACCGTACCAAATAATCCAATATATGGGCTAGATGAGGCAATCATAGCTAAAATACTTAAGCTGTCATCTAGATAATCAACTTCATTATTAGCTATAATATTCATGATACGATAAGCACGCTCAGCATTTATTATTAATTCTTGATTAGAATCTGAAGTAGTATAGTTAAGCTCCTGATAACCTGCGTTAAAAATACGATCCATTGGACTTTGATTAGTAGCTTCTTGAAGAGTTTGATATGCTAATTTTTCTAAATCAACATTAGTTGAAAACTTTTGATAAAAAAACTTAATACTCTTGTTAGTATCAACCAAGATTTTCTTTTTTGATAAAATAAGCGTCCATGAATAAATACTCATCAATACCAAAATAAACATCACTACTTGTACCACAAAACCAGCACTAAGAATTAAGCTAAAAATTGATAAACTATCATCCATTTATTTTCTCCAAAATTACATTAGGAATATCACAAATATTTAAGATTAATTACATTCAAACAAGGCATAGTTATTATTTGTTATAAATAATACCTTATTTTGTTATAAACCCATTATTTTTTGCAAAAAACCAAAGATTAGCGTATTATAATTTTTATTATTTCACAATAAACGATTAATGAATCATTAAATTTGACTAAAAGTCAACACTCAAAATACAAATAATTTGACAGTAAAAAATAATAGCTTGATGCTATATTTAATCGATATTACTCAAAACCTAACTATTATGAAAGTTTTCTATGTCCTATTTAAATAAATTTAAAAGAATAAGACTACGCTAGCATTAACAATATTCTCATATATAAATAAGAACATTTAACTTGCTTATTAATTAAATAAGTCATTCACTTTTAAACCGTTAATTAAGCCCAAATGTGCATAAGCTGCATCTGTAGTACTACGACCACGTGGTGTACGCATAATAAAACCCTGTTGAATCAAATATGGTTCTACCATATCTTCTAAAGTTCCACGTTCTTCACCAATAGAAGTTGCTATTGTATCCAAACCAACAGGACCACCAGAAAATTTATTCATAATAATAGATAGATAATCACGGTCTAATTGTTCAAGCCCCGCTTCATCTACTTTAAGTATTATTAATGCTTCTTTGGCAATATCTTGATGAATCATACTATTGGCTTTTACATCGGCAAAATCACGAACACGACGTAATAACCGATTCGCAATTCTAGGCGTTCCGCGAGAACGCTTAGCAATCTCTAACGCACCTTTTGATTCAATTTGAATATCTAAAATACCCGCCGAACGTTCAATAATCATTTTTAAATCTTCAACATTGTAAAACTGTAAGCGTTGAATAATACCAAAACGATCTCGAAGAGGTGAAGTTAACATACCAGCACGAGTAGTAGCGCCAATTAACGTAAAAGGTGGTAATTCAAGTTGTACAGAATGCGAAGCCAAGCCTTCGCCCACCATAATATCTAATTTAAAATCTTCTAAAGCTGGATAAAGGGTTTCTTCAACCACAGAGTTAAGGCGATGAATTTCGTCAATAAACAAAATATCATAAGGATCAAGTTTTGTCAAAATTGCTGCCAAATCTCCTGAACGCTCTAATACTGGACCAGAGGTTTTCTTAATACTTGTAGACATTTGATTGGCAATTACATTTGCTAATGTAGTTTTACCTAAACCAGGAGGGCCATAAATTAAACAGTGATCTAATGTATCCTTACGTTTTTTTGCTGCTTTAATAAACAGCATCATTTGCGACTTAATATCATTTTGCCCAATATAATTCTCTAAAGAATTTGGACGTATAGAAGTTATTACCAAATCTTCATTTTCCTGGTCTTTTTCATCTATTAAAAAATCTTCTTCTATCATGCTAAATTACTTAATTTTTATGCTATTTTAACTGATTAAACTTCATTAATTAGTAGTTTGATTTTGATAAGTTTGCTCATATGATTAATTTGCTCATATGATTAAAACGAATAACTCTCGGATATTAAATACCATTAACCAAATTAATAACGACTAAATTTAATTAGCCAATAACGAGTGCTATTTATCTCATTTTTAAACAATATCTTTACTAAAATATCAATAAACAAGTACCATGCCATTTTACTCATCATACATTGATTAAAAATTATCCTAATTAACTCGCTATTAATCAATATTTTTTTCTGACTAGACTCAATCTAAGCAAAACCAAAAGCTATGCTTAATATAGATTAATAATCATGGTAGTGAAAACTCACCCCCAAACCTAATATTTTGTATCATTATTAACGCTCACACTCAATTTATCATACATTTTCCAAATACTTGGTAAAGTTTATTGAAATACCAACTTTATAGATTGAATATCAAGTACTTACAACTTGATATAAACAAGGTAAAAACCATTATTATTCGTTTCATATAAGCAATCCTATTGTAGCGTGAAACTTGTCATTTGGGTATAATTAAACATTTATTTGAGTTAGTTTTGCTGAATTTATGTCGCAAATTGCAATTTTAAGTATCAACCATCAACTTGCGCCTGTTGAAGTGCGAGAAAAAGTCGCTTTTACAGCAGATAAATTAACTCAAGCATTAACTGATCTTCATGGTATTTATGGTATTTATGCTTGCATTATTCTGTCTACCTGTAATCGTGTAGAGATTTATGTTAATTCTGGCAATGAAAACCCTAAGGAAGTATTAAGTAACTATCTTGCCAAAATACACAATATCACACGTGACAAAATTAATCCTTATTTAAATTATTTTGAGGACAATGAAGCTCTTACACATGTTTGCAATGTTGCCACAGGTCTTGATTCATTAGTACTAGGAGAGCCTCAGATTCTAGGCCAACTAAAAGATGCATACCATATAGCAAAAGAAGCCAAAACCTTAAATAAATTATTAGAAAAACTATTCCAACACGCATTTTCGACTGCTAAAAAAGTACGTACTAATACTAAAATTGGTGTTTCACCTGTTTCAATTGCTTATTATTCGGTTAAACTTAGTGAAAAAATTTTTGAACGTTTATCTGAACAAACTGTTTTACTCATCGGTGCAGGAGAAATGATTGAATTATGTGCACAATACCTAAACAAAAAAAAGGTGAGTAACATGATTATTGCTAATAGAACCATTGAAAATGCACAAAAAATTGCTAACTTATATCAGGCACAATCTATTGGATTGAAACAATTTTCATCTATTATACACAAAGCAGATATTATTATTTCTTCAACAGCAGCTTCAGTACCAATTATTGGCAAAGGATTAATTGAAAGCGCCTTGAAAAAACGCAAGCATAAACCAATATTTATGCTTGATATTGCCATACCTCGTGATATTGAACCTGAAGTAGGACAATTAGATGATATCTACTTATACACTATTGATGATTTAGAACAAGTAATCAATGATAACATCGGCAATAGAGAAAAAGAAAAAAATCTAGCACAGGAAATTATAATCAAACAAAACCAAGTATTTAATCAATGGTTGAAAGTTTTACCTAATGAACAATTAGTACGATCTTACCGTTCTAATGCTAACTTAATTAAAGATAAACTCTTAGAAAAAGCCATCAAACAAATTAAACATAGTGGTAATTATGAGAATATTATTCGTAAATTTGCTGACCAGCTAACTAACAAACTATTACATTTACCTTCTCAAAATATCAAACAAACCTCTGCTGATAATTTATCTCAGTGCGAAGATTGTATACTCAATATTAAAAAATAATGAATTCATCTATCCTGACTAAATTAGAAAAATTATCAATGCGTCTTGAAGAAATAAGTATTATGCTATCCGATCCAGAGGTAGTTAGTAACGTTAAAAGGTTCACAAAACTGTCCATTGAATACGCTCAATTAACCCCAGTCAACCAACAATTTCAAACCTATTTATCACATCAAAAAAACCTAGAAGATGCACGATTAATGCTATTTGAAGACGACATAGAAATAAAAACTATGGCTAAAGAAGAAATACTTAATGCTAAAAAATTTTTAAGTCAGCTCGATTTAAAACTTAAGAAATCTATCTTACCAAAAGACCCTAATGATTCTAGAAATATTATTATTGAAATTAGAGCAGGTACAGGCGGCGATGAAGCCAGTATTTTTTCAGGTGATTTGTTTAAAATATACTGTCGATACAGTGAAAAGCAAAAATGGACAATAGAAATTATTAGCTCTAGTATTGGTGAACACGGCGGTTTTAAAGAAATTATTGCCCGAATTAGTGGAATAAATGTTTACTCAAAATTAAAATTTGAATCTGGTGCACATCGTGTACAACGCGTGCCAACAACTGAAAGTCAAGGTCGAATACATACTTCTGCTTGTACCGTTGCCATCATGCCTGAAGTTAAAAATATTGAAGAAATCAATATTAACATAAATGATGTTCGTATTGATACTTTCAGAGCTAGTGGTGCAGGCGGTCAACATGTTAATAAAACTGATTCTGCTGTACGCGTAACACATCTTCCAACTGGAACTGTAGTTGAATGCCAAGATGGTCGTTCACAACATAAAAATAAAGCCCAAGCAATGTCAGTGTTAGCATCACGCATTCTTGATGCACAACAACAAGAACAACAAAAACAACAATCATCAACTCGTAAAAAGTTAATAGGTAGCGGCGATCGCTCACAACGTATTCGTACCTATAATTACCCGCAAGGACGCATTACCGACCATCGCATTAATCTAACCTTGTACAAACTAACAGAAATTATGGAAGGCAATTTAAGTGCAATCATTAAACCGTTAATTATTGAACAACAAACTAATCAACTAACGGAATTAAATAATACTTAGAAACTACTATATCAATCAAATATAGGAAAAACCATATTTATAAAAAAATAGCTAATTCCTATAATTATTTAGATAAAATAAGATTCTATTAATATTTAGAATTTAAGATGCAATTTATACGATTTTTAAACTATTACTTATCACTTAAAAGACCTTAATCAAAATATTAAAATAACCACACTTTTTAAACAAAAAACCATTATTATTGATAATGGTAGACTAAGATACAAATAAAGGTGATAAAAACCTCCAGATATAAATACATCTACTCAGAAATCTAAGTTAGTAGACAATAAATATTACTTTCATAAAAAATATAATTTTACTTAAGAGTTCTTTCCATCTAGTAAAAAGAGTTAATACAAACCTACCATTATTCATAATAATAATCCTAAACATAGGATTGAATCTTGTATTAACGATTTTGACTAGTCAAAACTATATTTCCTTTACATTGCTGGATAAGGAAGCTAAATAATGTTTTTTATTAAAATTATTCTCACAATATAAATGGATCCAATACTTTGATAAATCTATCAGATATTATTCACATTTTTTTGAAAAAACATATCTTATTCGTTCTCTTTCTAAATATAAATAACTTCTTGAATATTTATTCAAAGCAAAAAAAATAACAATTACAGCAATATAATAAAGTTCTTTACAGATTTCATAAGTTATATTAATCCATATTAAATTAATTTTTTATACGCAAGTTGTGATAATAAGAATAACCCACCTAGAGTAATTACGATTGCTGGCCCTGTTGCTACATCATAAAACATTGAAGCACTAATACCGATAGTAACTGCAACCATAGAAACAATAACTGACTGAAATACCATGCCGCTAGGTGTATTGGAAAATACTCTAGCAACGGCTGGTGGGATAATAAGTAAGGAGGTAATTAAAAGCACGCCCACAATTTGTACTGAAACAGACACAGCTAACGCAATCATTAGCATAAATAACAACTGATAAAAATCTCTATTAAGTCCTTGTGCAACTGCTAATTCTTCATTTAGAGTTAGTAATAATAAACGCTGCCAAAAAATAAGGAGTAGTAATCCAAGTACCGTCAAAATTACATACACCCAAATAATATCAGAGTTAGTGATAGATAAAATATCACCAAATAATAGTGAAAAATAATCCGTATTAGTTTCGCCGATAAAACCTAAAACAACAATACCTAACGATAAAAAAATATGTGAAAAAATACCTAAAATAGTATCATTAGATAAAAAATTTTTTCGTTGCAAGATAACGATAAATATTGCAAATATTGCACCTACCATTACCAAACCAAAATGCATTCCTAAGCCACTAGCAAACCCTAAAGATGTACCCAAAAGTGCTGAATGTGAAATAGATTCTGAAAAATAACTCATACGTTTCCAAATAACAAAACAACCCAATGAACCTGAAATAATTGAAATGCCAACGGCTGCTAAAATAGCTCTAAAGATAAAATCTTCCAAATTAATTAGTGACAACCCTTACAAAAACCGTATAAATACAAGCAATGATCTGTTAGTTGGTAACCATATTTATTAGCAATATCATGTTGATGTTGCTCAATTACCTCATCAGAAAATTCATCAATTTTACCACACTTAACACATACTAGATGATCATGATGATCTACATTTGACAACTCAAAGACACTTTGTCCGTTATCAAAGTTAAGTTTATTTACCATACCTGCCTCTTCGAACTGAGTAAGTACTCTATAAATTGTCGCTACGCCCACCTCTGCACCTTGCATCATCAAAGTACGATAAATATCCTCGGCGCTCATATGATGATTATCACTAGTTTCTAAAATTTCCAAAATTTTTAATCTTGGTAGTGTAACTTTAAGCCCCGCACTTTTTAAATCATGAGCATCCATATCTAATATCCTTAATGTAAAATTAGTTAATAATTTTCAACTATTTTAAATTAAAAAATCAGTAAATGAATAAATTAACTTTGATTGCATTCTTATTTATATTTCTATCTGCATGTTTACCTAAAATACAAGACGTATCATTACCAATATTGTATAAAAATGATATCCATCAAGGTTCAATATTGGAAAGATTTAAAGTTAATCAGTTAAAATTAGGAATGTCAAAAGCTCAAGTACAAAACCTAATTGGTTCACCAAGCATTATTGATACATTTCATAATAACCAGTGGGATTATATTAATCACTCTACTTTACATAAAAAAGATGATATTCACTATCGTCTGATATTGAAGTTTAATAATAATAATTTGATACATATTAATACCAGTGGTATTAACTCATTATCACAGTTAACTGATAAAGAAAGAAAAATAGAGAACAAACGTATTAGAGATAAACAAGCATCAGAGAAAGCTAAAGTAGTAGTAAAAATTACTAGAGAAAAAGATTTGTCTAAAAATAAAATATTAAAGAGTGATCCAAACAACCCTATTCGTAAATTAACAAATTAAATAGAAAATAATGTCGATAATAAATAAGTTGTTAATAAAAAAATACCTTGGTATAAATTCTAATAATTACCTACCTGTAAAAAACCAATTAAATTTTTAGATATTAACTTATCACTAATAGCCAATACAATGCCATTAATACTTGCTTCGGTTAACTGTTCTAATAGAGTCTTTTCTTTTTCAAATAAGACTCTTGAATCAATACCAATAATATTCTTAGCAACGTAATTCGTATCTGCAATACCATCTATTAACCCTAATTTATTAGCATCTTGCCCTAGCCAAATCAAACCTGTAAACAAATCTTTATGTTTTGATAACCTGTTACCTCTACCTGTTTTAACAGCATTAATAAAATTTTGATGTAATTTATCTAATATATGAGTTTGAATATGCGCTAATATTTTTTCATTTTCTGGAGAAAAAGAGTCTAACAAGCCTTTATATTTTCCTGCGGTATAGAGCCGTCTTTTAATACCTAATTTTTTAATGGCATCAACCGCGCCAAAACTGGACATAATAACACCAATACTACCAATAATTGAAGATTCATCTGCATATATTTCATCAGCAGCTGAAGCTATATAATAACAACCTGAAGCACAAACATCTTCAACCACCACATAAAATTTTTTATCAAATTGTTTTTTTAAACGGATAATAGCCTTATAAATCCTACTGGATTGTACAGGTGAACCACCTGGTGAGTTAATTCTTAAAATAATAGCTTTTGCATTTTCTAACTTAAATGCACTACGTAATAACTCAATAGTCTCATCAGCATCAATTGAACCTGAACTTTGAATGGTACCACTTAACACTACTTCAGCAACAAAAGGAGATTCTTTTTTAAGCGCTGTCTTTAATACGCCATTTTCGCTTACACCAATATAAGATATAAAAATAAAATAACTGATAAATAATATGCTAAATATAACACGCCAACGATATTTGGATTTATTTTGACGTACAAATTCTTGTGCAATATCGGCTAGTTGTTCATCAGCAGTACGTTTCATATATAATCTTCATTTATGTTAAAAGTAGATAATCTTAGTTGCCAAAAAGGCTACAACCTTTTATTCAGCAATCTTTCTTTTAAAGTTAACTCAGGTGATATTTTACGCATTACTGGCACTAATGGTAGTGGTAAAACTTCACTTCTTAAGATTCTAGCCGGGCTTGATGTTCAAGAACAAGGTAATGTTTTTTTAGACAATCATAAGCTCAAGTCAGAAGCCTACCAACAAGAAATTTTTTATTTAGGTCACTTGTCAACGCTTAGTGAAAAATTAAGTACTCTTGAGAATCTTGAATTTTTGACAAAACTTAATAAATCTACCAAACAAATACAATTAACTAAAGCATTAAGCAGGATCGGTTTAAAAGGTTATGAGAATGAATACTGCAACAAGCTTTCAGCAGGACAGAAACGACGTGTTATCCTAGCAGGGTTATTCATTTCTGATGCTAAAATTTGGCTATTAGATGAGCCTTTTACTGCACTTGATGCTAATGGTGTAACAATTATTGAAAGTAGAATTACAAAACATTGCAAACAAGGCGGATTATGCTTGTTTACTACACATCAAAATTCAGATATCCTTAATCAAAAAGTGTTAGCACTATGAATATTTACCTAAAAGCTCTAAAACGTGACTTGCATATTGCTATTCGCAACCCTTCTAGCATACTAAACCCTCTGTTATTTTTTATAATATCAGTATCATTATTTCCCTTAGCTATTAGTTCTGAGGCTACCATACTCTCCCCAATTGGGTCAGGCATTATCTGGGTTACTTCAATGCTCTCAATGTTACTTTCACTTAATGCTTTATTTCATCATGATTTTGATAATGGTGTTTTAGAACAAATGGTGATTTCTCACCATTCACTACCTTTACTTATTCTATCAAAAATTACTGCTCATTGGATTTTGACTGGTATTCCTATTATTCTACTATCTCCTTTATTTGGATTGCTTTTATTTCTTGATAATAATGGTGTTTATGTATTAATGATAACGCTATTATTAGCCACGCCAAGTTTAAGTCTTATTGGAGCTATTGGGGCTTCACTTATTGTTGGTATAAAAAATTCTGGCATGTTATTATCTTTGCTGATACTACCTCTGTATATTCCTATTCTTATTTTTGCTTCAAGTGCTGTCTCCCAAGCACAATTTGGTTTAGGAATTACAGGTCAATTGTATTTTTTAGCTACCATTCTCATGGTAAGTTTAATGAGCGCACCATTTATTAGTAGTATTGCTTTAAAGATAAGCCTAGAATAATCAGTTACTTGTGCTATAATTTTAATTACACGCTGATTTGTCCCGATTGCTAGCGTTGCTACCAAAATAGGAAGCTAAAACAAGCTAAAGTAGGTGTTCTCCTTTATTTGGAAGCCCGCTTTAAGGGCTTTTTGTTTTATAAAGGAGAAAAAAATGATATTCACTTCTGAATCTGTATCTGCTGGGCACCCTGATAAGATTTGTGATCAAATTTCTGATGCTATCTTAGATGCAGCATTAACACAAGATAAAAACTCACGTGTTGCTGTTGAAACATTAGTTAAAGGTAATCATGTCGTACTAGCTGGAGAAATTACCACAGGAGCCAATATTGATTATGAAAAAATTGTGCGTAATACTATTATTGATATTGGTTATGACAAACAAGAATATGGTTTTAACGGCAACACTTGCAATATTACCAATTTACTCGGCGAACAATCTCAAGACATTGCTATAGGTGTTAACGAATCATCTAATCACGAACAAGGAGCAGGCGACCAAGGTTTAATGTTTGGTTATGCTTGTAATACAACTGATACATTAATGCCAGCCCCTATTCTATATGCACATCTTTTGGTTGCACGTCAAGCAAAACTAATGAAAGATGGTGTATTACCTTGGTTACGCCCAGATGCAAAATCTCAAGTATCCATGATTTATAACGGTCATAAAATAGTAGGTATTGATGCCGTTGTTTTATCAACCCAACATGATAATGATATTTCTCTTACAGATTTACGAAAAGTTATCTTAGAGAAAGTAATAAAGCCTGTACTACCTAGTAAATGGCTAAGTAATAAAACTCAGTATCACATCAACTCAACAGGTCATTTTGTCATTGGGGGTCCAGTAGGTGATGCAGGCCTAACAGGCCGTAAAATTATTGTCGATACTTATGGAGGTATGGCCCGACATGGTGGTGGTGCATTTTCTGGTAAAGACCCATCAAAAGTTGACCGTTCTACAGCATATGCAACACGTTATATAGCTAAAAACATTGTTGCTGCTGGTTTAGCTGATAGATGTGAGATTCAAGTCTCTTATGCTATTGGTGTAGCAGAACCTATCTCAATTAATGTAGAAACCTTTGGTACAGGAAAAATCAGTAATCAAGCAATTGAACATTTAATACATAAACACTTTGATTTACGTCCTAAAGGCTTAATTGAAATGCTTGATCTTAAACGCCCTATCTATCAACAAACCGCTAGTTATGGCCACTTTGGACGTACAGAAAATGACATTAGTTGGGAAAAAACTGATCGCGCTCATTTACTAAGATAAATAATTATTGGTATAATAATCAAAGTGAATAACTCAACCTTAAATAGTAAAGATTATAAAGTCGCTGACATGAAACTGGCCGATTATGGTCGTAAAGAAATAGAGCTTGCAGAAATGGAAATGCCAACACTTATGGCTCTTCGAGAGAAATATAAAAGCAAACAACCTTTAAAAAATGCCAAAATTATTGGTTGTATCCACATGACTATTCAAACCGCTGTTTTAATTGAAACACTGATCGATTTAGGTTCACAAGTACGTTGGTCAAGTTGCAACATTTTCTCCACTCAAGATCACGCTGCTAGTGCTATGGTAGCAGCTGACATCCCAACCTTTGCCTGGAAAGGTGAAACTGAAGAGGAGTTTTTATGGTGTATTAAACAAACTATCTTAAAAAATGGTAAACCTTGGGCAGCCAATATGGTGCTTGATGATGGTGGGGATTTAACCCAAATATTACACGAAAAATATCCAAAGATATTAGCTAACATTCACGGTATTTCTGAGGAAACCACAACAGGTGTCCATCGCTTATTAGAAATGATGAAAGAAGGCTCACTTAAAGTCCCTGCTATTAATGTAAACGACTCAGTGACTAAGTCAAAAAATGACAATAAATACGGTTGTCGCCACTCTCTAAATGATGCTATTAAACGTAGTACTGATATGCTCATGTCAGGCAAAAAAGTACTAGTAATTGGATATGGCGATGTTGGTAAGGGTTCTGCACAAAGCCTACGTCAAGAAAACATGATTGTTAAAATCAGTGAAATTGACCCAATTTGTGCAATGCAAGCTTGTATGGATGGTTTTGAAATTATTTCTCCTTATATCAACGGCATCAATACAGGTTTAATTGATGACATTAATAAAGATCTACTAAATACAACTGATTTAATCGTCACTGCTACAGGTAATATCAATGTTTGTGACAATGCCATGCTGCAAACTCTTAAACCAGGAGCAGTAGTTTGCAATATTGGACATTTTGATAATGAAATTGACACTCAATATATGCGTGATAATTGGCGTTGGGATGAGATCAAACCTCAAGTTCATCGTATTTTTAGAACAGACAATAAAAATGACTATTTAATTTTATTGTCTGAAGGACGTTTAGTAAATTTAGGCAATGCAACAGGACATCCGAGCCGCATTATGGATGGCTCGTTTGCCAATCAAGTCTTGGCACAAATTCACTTGTTTAATGCAAAATTTGCCGATAATGGAGGTAATATTTATGTTAAAGTTCTTCCTAAAAAACTGGACGAAGAGGTAGCTGCAGGTATGGTGAATGGCTTTAATGGCGTGCTTACGATACTGACAGACACTCAAGCTAATTACATCAATGTCCCAAAAAACGGCCCATTCAAGCCTGAGAGTTATAAATATTAAGCCGTATTAGATGTTTTAAAAAAATATTCTGGTACAAGACTTTTATAATAATTTTACGGTAAAATTTTTTGTTATTTTTATTGAATTAATATGTCAATTCCAAATTTGGATACTTGTGTTTCATTCCAAAATTTAATCTTAAAACTACAAACCTTTTGGAGCTCAAAAGGATGTGCTCTATTGCAACCTTTTGATATGGAAATGGGTGCTGGAACCTTTCACCCTGCTACATTTCTAAGAGCTATTGGTCCTGAACCTTGGAAGGTAGCTTATGTACAACCATCACGTCGCCCTACCGATGGTCGCTATGGAAAAAATCCAAATCGATTACAACATTATTATCAATTTCAAGTATTACTCAAACCATCACCAGTAAATATTCAAGATTTATATTTAGAATCGTTATCTAGAATTAATATTGATTTAACTAAGCATGATATCCGCTTTGTAGAAGACAACTGGGAATCACCAACTTTAGGAGCTTGGGGTTTGGGTTGGGAAGTTTGGTTAAACGGTATGGAAATTTCTCAATTTACCTATTTTCAACAAGTTGGCGGCTTAACTTGTAAACCTGTATCAGGAGAACTTACTTACGGATTAGAACGTTTATCTATGTACCTACAAAGTGTTGATAGTGTATTTGATTTGATTTGGGTTGAAGGTGTTAATTATTCTGATGTGTTTCATCAAAATGAAGTTGAACAATCACAATATAACTTTGAGATTGCTAATACCGAAGTATTATTTAGACAATTCGATGAAGCAGAAACTATGCATGAAAAACTAATTAAGAGATTATTACCCTACCCTGCTCATGAACAAGTCATTAAGGCTTCACATTTATTTAATTTACTTGATGCACGTCACGCTATTAGCGTAACAGATCGCGTACGGTTTATTCGTAAAGTACGTGCTATGAGTCAAAAAGTAGCACAAACTTATTACGACTCACGAAAAGCTTTAAACTTTCCAATGCTTAAACAACTCAAAAAAGTCAAACCAAATACAAAATAACATGAATATATTTTCCAAAATTTATTTAAGGATTATTAACTTGGTTGAAAGCAAATATACCATTTATTACTTATCAGTAATCAGTTTTTTAGAGGCTAGTATTTTACCTTACCCGCCACCTGATATAATACTAGTGCCAATGACACTCAAACACCCTGAAAAAGCATACTATTTTGCTTTTATTTGTACTATTTTTTCAGTATTCGGAGGCTTAATCGGATACTTTCTAGGTGAGGTATTATTACAATTTTTGCTGAATTTTGAACTTATCAAGCCAGAATCAGTTACGCATATAAAAACATCTTTTAATACTTATGGTATTTGGGTGGTTGGTATTGTAGCATTTAGCCCCATTCCTTATAAATTGGCTACCATTACTGCTGGCACTATGTCTATGGCATTATTGCCATTTATTATTATTTCACTAGTTTCACGTGCAACTAGATATTATCTAGTTGTTTCACTAATCAAAACTTATGGTCAACAATATGATAAGTGGCTAAAAAAATATATCAATCATTTAGGCTATATTCTAATTATAGTTATCACACTAGGTGTTTGGTATGCCAGTTAAATTTTTAGCTCTTGGACTAAACTTGTTATTAATAACAAGTTGTTTTTATTCTCAACAAGAAGTGATTATTATTGAGAAGTCTACCAATCTACAAAATATTAAAAAGATAAGCAAAAAAATCAACAGATGGTCTATACCAGTTGAAGGTAATATAAGCAAGACCTTCTCAATAAAAAATGAACATTTAGGATTAACTTTTGATACCAACACTGGAAAAAATGTACGCACTATTCGTGATGGCAAGGTAGTCTATGCAGGTAATAAAACAAAAAATCACGGAAAAATGATTATTATTCGTCACCCTTTTGGATTTTACAGCTCATACACACAAAACAAAACCTTAATGGTGAAGAATGGGGATTCTGTTACCAAAGGACAAATAATTGCAATTACCAGTAAAGTTCCATTTTACTTTGAAATGAAAAAGTTTCAACAACCAATTAACCCACTCAAGTATCTAAAATAATAAACTAAAAATTAATTAAAATAAAATCAATGAATGGTTTTTTAAAAAAAATAACATCTTGTCAGGCTATTGTGCAAATTATTCAAAATACAGTACTGAAACTTATTACCCAACACAAACACTACACTTTCTCACTAAAGGATGCATATCTAAAATGCAAAATAACCATTGATGAATAAATTATACATTCGTACTTTTGGGTGTCAAATGAACGAATATGATTCTAATAAAATAGTTGATATACTTAAACATTCCCATGACCTAACACTAACTAATGATGCAACTAGTGCTGACGTATTATTGCTTAACACTTGTTCAATTCGTGAAAAAACCCAAGATAAATTATTCCATCAGCTCGGTCGTTGGAATAAATTAAAAGACAAAAATCCTAATTTAATTATTGGAGTAGGCGGTTGTGTCGCTTCACAAGAAGGTGAATTAATCCTTAAGCGTACGCCCTATGTAGATATTATTTTTGGTCCACAAACCTTACATAGATTGCCGAAGATGCTCAATGATACAATCAATAATAAGAAAACTAGTATTGATATTTCATTTCCAGAAATTGAAAAATTTGATCACTTACCAAAGCCAAAAACCAATTCTGTTACCGCTTTTGTCTCAATTATGGAAGGTTGTAGTAAATATTGTACATTTTGTATTGTACCTTATACACGCGGTGAAGAAATATCACGTCCATTTAATGATATCATAAATGAAGTTAAAATTTTAGCCAGCCAAGGTGTTAGAGAGATTAATTTACTTGGACAAAATGTCAATGCATATCAAGGTTCTATGAATGATGGAGAGATTTCTGATCTAGCACTGTTAATTAATATTGTAGCACAAATTAGCGGCATTAAACGTATTCGATATACTACCTCACACCCAACTCAATTTAGCGATAGTTTAATAGAAGCTTACGCCGAAGTACCAGAATTGGTTTCACATTTACACTTACCTGTTCAAAGTGGTTCTGATAAAATTCTTAGATTAATGAAACGCGGATATATGTCTATTGAATACAAATCGAAAATTAGAAAATTACGTAAAATTCGCCACAATATCTCTATATCAAGTGATTTTATTATCGGTTTTCCAGGTGAAAATGAGAAAGATTTTCTTGATACCATGACACTGATTGATGAAATTGGCTTTGATAAATCATTTAGCTTTATCTATTCCGCTCGACCTGGTACACCAGCTGCAAGTTATCCTGATAATGTCGATATGCAGGTTAAAAAACAGCGTCTAGCACTGATACAAAAAACAATAAACAACAACACTGAACACATCTCTAAATTAATGATTGGTAGTATACAAAAAGTATTGGTAGAAAATATAACTAAAAAAGAAAATGAATTATTTGGACGTACAGAAAATATGCGTAACACGCATTTTAAAGGTGACAAATCTCTAATTGGTCAAATTGTTAATGTAAAAATCACCAAAGGTCGTGGTAATTCTTTAATGGGTGATTTGCTAACTTAAGTTTAGACTGATTTTAAAAAGAAATAAGAATTTACAAATCCTTCCTTGTAACCATGATTATATTGGCAACTTAATGTATTTTACTAAGTATATATAAGACAAGAAATAATTTTTTACTTGAGAACTATTTTTATCTTACTTTTGTGAATTAAGATGGCAAATTGTAGCTATTTTACCAATGAACCCCATATCTATCTATTATACAAATTAATAATAAACGGCTTTGTTTCTAAAATAAATCATAACAATATTTTATGTACTAATATTTATCTTTCAATAATTTTTGATGATAAATTCAATATCATCTGCAATTTTAATCGGGTCATGCGGAGTAGGAAAACCTGCAAATATTTGCCCATCTGGATTGAGTAGATAAATCCAAGCGGTATGATTAATTAAGTAGCCAGATTCTAGAATACCTTTTGACAATGGCTCATCATTTTTAAGTACTATTAACTTACCATTTTTTTCATAAAACACCCGTTCATAATATACACCAAAGGGCTTAATAAGCTGATTAATTTGTACTTGATTACCAGACACGCCTAAAAAGTCTTTATCAAAATGAGTCACATAAGTTTTTAATATACTAGGTGTATCTCTAGCTGGATCAAAGGTAATAGCAACAAGGTTTGGTATAATATTTACACCTCTTTTAATCAAAGTGGATTTGAGTATTGACATATCTATTAATACAGTAGGACATACATCTGGACAGTGTGTATAAATAAAGGATAGTAACGTCCATTTTCCTTTCAAGTTATTATTATCAAATTTATTATTGTTATGGTCAACTAGCGAAAAAGAAGGTAATTTTTTATCAAGATTATAAAGGATATAAGAGACTTTAAGTTGTTTTTCTAAATCTTGATAACTTTTACTAGGACTTATAAAATAGAATATCGAAATGACCAACACAACCACTACAATACCACTAAATAATTTATTATTCATAAGACTAATAATATAATGATTACTCATTATATTTCCTTAATTATGTAAGATTTTTACTTTATTGGCGAACTACCAAGAAAGGATTTTAACTTTCAACTATAGGATTAAATAATAGATTTGAAATAAGTTCTCTAGACTTCCTATTTCCACACTATTAATAAAATTAGCATAATCAAATCCAACTATTTTCGAACATGTAATAACTACACCATTATCTTTGATAAAACTCTTAAGTAAATCTTAAACAGATTTACTCCTAACAAGAAATAAATCATCTTCTAGAGATTTTTACATGAGTAAGTGATAATGATGTAGTTTTTACTTTAATAAAAAAAGTTAAAACTTTTAGTAGTATACCTCTGTACTATATTATTTTTTATAGCTTAACATTAATTAAGCAAAATCTTTTTTAAAATATTTATTACTCATGCATTATACTATGGTGATTATCTATCATTTTCTTTCCTGTTCTAACTTCAGCATGTACGCTTTTTGTCAAACCATTGTCAAAAATCAACTCAATCATCACTATATCACCTTTATGTAACACTAACTTAGGACTAACTAACATAATGTGCCAACTACCTGGTTTTAAATGTAGCTTACCTTTGGCTGGAATTATCATAAATTCCTGTTTAACCATTTTCATCATATCATCTTGCATCACAGTTCTGTGCAATTCAATACGCTTATAGTCGACAGCATTTACAGAAAGTAATTTAATATCATGATTTGTATTATTATTAATTTGCATAAAAAGACCCAATACTGATGCATTAGTTGGTGCTAAACGTATCCATGGATCATTTATAACAATTTCAGATGTAATCTGGTTCATTTGATGATGTTCCATTACAATGGATACATACAAAATTATTAAAATAATAAATGCTAATATAAGTTTCTTTACTTTATTAAACATAATTTTTACCTTTCTTAAGAATTAAAGTTGTTACTGTTATTCTGTTCTCAAATTAGAAACAGAATAACAACATATCTTCGCGCTTATTCCTATTAAAAACGCAAAAAAGTATCATGCTAAAATCCAACTGCTTCTAGCATATCATATACCATAAACTATACTATAATCCTTAATAAAAAAAATACAAAAATTTTATTATGATGTCAACAAAATAGACGAGGCACGAATAGCCAAAAACTATCACAGCATTTTTAACTGAATATTATTTCAAATGACTGTAGAAGAACTACATATACGTTTGTCTATAAAAACAAAATATTATTTCGTTTTAGCAACTATAATATCCTATACGTTAATTTTTGATAAATATTAACGACAGCTTATTACAACCTAATTCAACAGAATTTTGATTGTGCTGTTTATTATCCAAATCCAAATTAATCTCCACTTATTTATAGCTCTGGATCAAATATATTGTAAAAAACTTAACACTTTGTTACATAGATAACATACACTCTATTTTTATTAACATAAATCATCTATACATATTTTATTCTTCAATATTAATAAGAATCAATATGATGATAATTATGCAAAGCTTTCTATTTAATTAATACCAATCTATACATCTACAAAAATAATGGTTTTTAATAATAAAATATACGAAATGTAATTTCATCATTAAAATTAACAATACAAGACAATTAATCAAATATTTTTGAGTAATTTTGACTAGTACTTAAACCCTATTATAAATAATTTAGATATTTATTTGTTTAAATTACCAATAATGGAGATTATAATATTATAGAAAATAAACAGCACATAATCACTCACATAAAATAATAACTTAACAAAATGAGATTACGCATATTAAATCAAGGGTAAATTGATTTAATATGCGTAATTAAAATCAACAAAACTATGTAAATAATATGAAAAACTACAAAGAGTGCTATGCTATAAGACTTATTTTTCAGTAACACGCACCCATTAAAATAAAATAATATAATATAATATATGCCAACTAATTCTAGTACGTTCTATAGTTGAGGAAAAAATTAGATTTTTATCTGGCAATATGAATAAAAAGATTGACTCTTATTTATGATAAAGTGTATGAAATAATGAACTTCAATTCCTGGATAAAATGTACTTAAGATAGTGTAACTAATATCACTAATATTTATACTAGGTATAAATTTTAAATGAGACAAGAAACACCACAATAGAATAAAATTCTATTTTATCATTTTATATCTAAAAACATTGTTAGATATAAATTAATACAGTGCATCATTTTAATGTATGAAAAATTTAAATAAAAATACTAAAGTTATAGTTGGTTTATCAGGCGGAGTTGATTCTTCAGTAACTGCACTATTATTACTTAAACAAGGCTACCAGGTAGAAGCATTGTTTATGAAAAATTGGGAAGAAGACGACAAAGGCAGATATTGTAGCGCTAAACAAGACTTATCTGATGCACAAAGTATTACCGATAAACTTAGTATAAAATTACATACTATTAATTTTTCAGTAGATTATTGGAACGATGTATTTACCCATTTTCTAAAAGAATACAAAAAAGGTCGAACACCTAATCCTGATATTTTATGCAATAAAAAGATTAAATTTGGAACATTTTTAAACCATGCTATATCATCACTAGGTGCAGATAAAATTGCTACAGGACATTATGCTCGTATTGCTAAAAAAAATGGAACTTATCAACTCAAAACAGGTTTAGACAACAACAAAGACCAAAGTTATTTTTTACATCTTTTAAGTCAATATCAACTCTCAAAAAGTCTATTTCCCTTGGGTGAGACCAATAAAATTGATGTACGTAATATTGCCACAGAAAATGGTTTTATCACTGCTAAAAAGAAAGATTCAACTGGTATTTGTTTTATTGGTAAACGTAAATTTACTGAATTCTTAGCAACCTATCTACCAAAACAACAAGGCAATATTGTAGGTGAACAAGGACAATTTATTAAGCACCATCAAGGTTTAGCTTTTTATACAATAGGTCAGCGCAAAGGATTAGAAATTGGTGGAGGTTTTGGTAAATCAGGTAAACCCTGGTTTGTAGCAGATAAATGTATTGAACGTAATGAACTAGTAGTCGTACAAGGTGATCACACACTGTTATATTATCAAACCTTAAATACTTCTAAACCTTATTGGATTAACACACCACCAACACTACCACTGACATGCAACGCCAAAATACGCTATCGTCAGCAATCACAATCTTGTATGATTAGTCAGGATAATAACAAGAAATTAAAAATTATTTTTAATAAACCCCAACGTGCAATTACTCCAGGACAATCCATTGTTTTTTATGATAATGAAACTTGTCTTGGCGGTGCAATTATTGAGTACAGATAATAATGAACAAATTACGCGAACAAACTCTAGCGCTAGCTAGTATATTACAAACTACAACACTAATTGACCAACTTGCTTCAACCGGGACCTGTGATGCAAATAGCAATCAAGCCAGCTTAAAAAGTATTATTACCAGTAGTACCAAACTTGAAGAAGTGTTTAATCAAAAACAAGATTTATTAGTTGGTATCGATGCATTGAAGGTTGTATTAGGTAATAAAACTAAATGCATACAACATATAATATTTTACGCATTAGCCTTGATTAACCTTGAAAAAAAATTAATGAAAAATCAAACACTACTCAATCAAATCACTTTAGAAATTAACTTAATTAAAAATCAAGATTTTTTTGAGATTTCTCATATAAACTCAGTGGCACGTTTGGCTCAGCTTTATAAATCAACCCTAGGTAGTTTAAATCCTAAAATTATGATCAACGGCCAACAAATTTACTTATCTAATAAACATACTTCAAATCACATTAGAGCGTTATTATTAGCGGGTATTCGAGCAGTATCTTTATGGAAATCTCAAGGCGGTAAAACTTGGCATTTATTGCTAAATAAAAAAAAGATACTTAATTTAATTAATACGTTAGAAGGATTAAATTAATAATTCAGACACCTTGTAGACTTTTATCATTAATGAGTCTATAATAACATCCATATTAAATATATTTTATTACCTCATTTAACATAATGGCTAATTCAGCAAGTTCTAGAAAACGTGCAAGACAAGCGGTTAAACGCAATAAACACAATTCACAAATTCGCGCTAAAGTTCGTACTTTTATTAAAAAAGTTACTTACGCTTTAGAAGCAGGTAATAAGGAACAAGCACAAATTTGTTTTACAATGATGCAAAAGATGATTGACCAAGCAACTAATAAAGGGTTAATACACAAAAACCAAGCGGCTAGAAAAAAATCACGCTTAAATTCACAAATCAAAGCATTATAAAATTAGCACTAAAGTTATCACAAACTCCTTAAAAGGAGTTTGTGATATTCTCCTTTATACAATAGTATAAAATCTTTTTAAAAGGTATAATTTTTCAAAAGATTAGTTATACTAATACCTCATCATAATCAATTTTCATAGAAAGTATCATGATAAGCAAGTCAGACAAAATATTATTTAGAAGTACCATTGAAGACAGTGTTCCTGTTAATAAAGACAAAATCGCACTTCAAAACTTAGCTAAGAAAAAAGCCTTTAAAGCCTATAACTATATTACTCACGGCAGTCTAGCTGGTTCAGCTATAATTAACTATGCCCAAAATAGCGTTTCACCAAAAATAATTAAAAGAATGAAACAAGGTAATATCAGTCACGCACCAATATTAGATTTACACGGCCAAACTACCATTGAAGCATGTCAATCATTATCTAAATTTATTCACTACCATCAACACCAGAAATTTATCCATATTATTCATGGAAAAGGTTATAATTCTAGCCAGGATAATAGTATTTTAAAAAGCCAAGTGGCTAGTTTTTTACGTCAACATCCTGAGGTATTAGCTTTTAATTCTTGCCCGCCTAAAGATGGTGGCACAGGTGCAGTATTTACCCTTTTAAAACAAAACTAAGTTTGTCTTTAATATTGACAAGGTCTACACAATCTCTAGTTTTATCTATCTGTCTGCAATAAAAATATTGAAAATAATATTCCTACTTGCAGCTACAAAAGGGAATATCTAATTTAACACGGCGTAACATCAATCAGGTCATTGGTATTTTTCTCTCAAAGATCATACAATTTTAGGTTCGTTATGCTATATTTTATATAGTAATTCATATCAATAACTTAACCCTATTTTGAGTTAACAAAGGTGAAAAAAACAATAGATATGAAAGATTAAAAATTAAATAAACAACAACAATATTGCTCACAAATAAGTGTTCATTTAATTAATTTAATTCCAATTTTTGGTTTAGTTTTATTTAATATCAATTATGTGATAAAAGAAATAGAGCATTACACTACAAAAATTGATTTGTATTAACATTACCGACAAAAAACCTATGCTATAATATTATGTATTATATAAGATATTGGGAACAAAAAATGAGTTCAACAGTCAATAATAGTAACATAAGAGGCAATATTCTTATGTTAAGCACCTTAATTATAACTTTTATATTACCACTAATATTAATTATCTTATCTTATATCGGTATTATCTCTGGTACGTCTGAATATATCTATGCATTTGCAGTCATAACATCTATGATTTATATTATTGTAGGTACCATTTGGATGTTTACCCAAGATTTGAAAGATAGTAAACAACTTTTTGATGGTTAATATTATCACTTATTCAGTTGAATATCAAAACGTTTATACAGTTTATCCAAGAGTAGAAAAATCCAAATAATCTATTTGGATTTTTTATAATTATTCTCTTAGTGTATTAATTGCACTCGTTCGTTAAATCTTTTTGGATAACAATTTTTGTTTTGTACTTTATGATAAAAAATTATTACTCAAAAAAAATTAAACTAATCAAACGCTTAATAAAAAAAATAAACAACTATAAATTAATCTTAAAACTAAATCAGAAACAAATTTCTGAATCTATTGATAGATGTAAACCTGAACTACTTAAAAAAGATGAGAAATATTATCCAATGAGTCAATCAAGATAAGATTTAATTGAAAAATGTCTAACGATTACTATTTAATTATTCCTGCTGGTGGTACAGGTACACGTATGCATTCTAACAAGGACAATATTAACAGGAAAACTAAAATTGCTAAACAATACCTAAAATTAGATAATGGACTAACTATACTCGACCAAACATTAAAAATATTACTTAGTATTGATCAAATAAAAGGTTGTATTATTGCACTTGCAAATAAAGATTATTTATTCACTAAATCAATATTTAACAACCACTCAAAGTTAATAACAACAGTTATTGGTGGAAAAGAGAGAATGAACTCTGTTTTTAATGGACTTAAAGCACTAACAGATTTTGCTAAAGACGATGATTGGATATTAGTTCACGACAGTGTTCGTCCATGTGTTAAAACATCAGAAATAATCAATTTAATGAACCAACTAGAACATAATAAAATAGGTGGATTACTTGCAACTAAGGTTATAGATACCATTAAACAAGCTAGCAATAATATTGTTAATACTACTATTGACAGGTCAAATCTTTGGCAAGCTCAAACACCACAAATGTATCGTTTTGGCGTATTATTAAAAGCCTTAAATACTGTTATTAATGATGGTATAAATATTACCGACGAAGCTAATGCCATTGAATATTTAAGACTAAAGTCGGTTTTAATTAAATCTAGTAAAAGCAATATTAAAATTACTAACTTAGAAGATTTAAAACTGGCAAATTTTTACTTAACCCAATATAAAGAATGAAAATAAAAACTGGACTAGGACAAGATTCCCACGCATTTTGTGATACAAATAAATTACTTATTTTAGCAGGTGTTGTGTTTGACTATCCAAAAAGTCTTAATGCTAATAGTGATGGTGACGTGGTTTTTCATTCAATCACAAATGCTATTTCTTCTATTACTGGTATTAACATATTAGGTACTAAAGCAGATACTTTATGTAAACAAGGCGTGACTGATAGTATTGAATATTTAAAATTAGCATTTAATGATTTAAACAAATGGAAAATTCAACATGTTGCTATTTCTATTGAATGTTTACATCCTAAAATTTCACCCATGATTGGAAAAATGAAACTTAGTATTTCTAAATTACTAAACATCACACTCGAAGATGTGGGAATTACTGCAACTACTAACGAAGGGCTAACTGAGTTTGGAAAAGGTAATGGCATTCAAGTTTTGAGTATTGTTACGGTGATAAAATAATGAAAGATTTACGCATGGTGTTTAAATCTAGAATAACCAATATTCATTTTGTTGGTATTGCTGGATCTGGTATGAGTGGTATTGCTGAGGTGCTGCATAATCTTGGTTATGGTGTATCTGGTTCGGATATTAACCAAAATAAAATTACCAATAGATTGAAAGAAATGGGTTGTCAAATTTATTATAACCACCATCAGGATAATATAAAAAATGCACAAGCGGTTGTTATTTCTAGTGCAATTAAAGATAATAATCCAGAAATAATAAAAGCACATCAGCTCAACATCCCAATCGTGCCTCGCGCAGAAATGTTAGCAGAATTGATGCGTTTTAGATTTGGTATCGCAATTGCAGGCACTCATGGAAAAACCACCACTACAAGTATTATTACCCACATTCTTAATATGGCTGAACTTGACCCAACTTATATTATTGGGGGAATATTAAATTCAAGTGGAATTAATGCTAAATTAGGTGAAAGTGACTATTTAATTGCTGAAGCAGATGAATCTGATGCTTCATTCTTACACTTACAATCCATGTTAAGTGTAATTACCAATATTGACCATGAACATATGGCAACCTATGACAATGACTACCAAAACTTAAAAGATGCCTTTATTAGTTTTAGTGCTAATTTACCGTTTTATGGTACATGTATTATATGCATAGACGATAAAGGTGTGAACGAAATATTAGGCGACATTCATAGACCAATCATAACTTATGGTTTTAATAATGGTGCTGATATTAAAGCCATTAATGTTAAGCAAGTTGCTATGCAAATGCATTTTGATATTATTTATGATAAATATACCAAACCATTCTCTGTTAAGCTAAATTTAATTGGCAAACATAATATTCTTAACGCGTTAGCAGCCATTGGTATTTGCTGTGAACTTAATATTAAGATTAACATTATCCAAAAAGCATTAGCTAACTTTTCTGGCGTTGCTAGACGACTTGATTACCATGGAAAATTAAAGATTAACAATCTCCAAATATCTTTGTTTGATGATTATGGTCATCATCCAAAGGAAATAAGTGCTGTATTTGAATCACTTAAAGATACTTATCAAAATAAACGTTTAGTTGTTATTTTTCAGCCACATCGCTATTCTAGAACACAGGATTTATTTGATAATTTTACCCATATACTTAGCACTGCCGATGCACTCATATTACTAGATATATACCCAGCCCAAGAAAAACCAATTGCTCATATTAATTCTTCCACCTTAGCTGATGCAATTAGAAAATATTCTAGCCTAGATCCAGTAGTGATAAAAAACCCAAACAAAATCTTAGCTATATTACCTAACATTGTACACAATAACGACGTGCTATTAACTTTGGGTGCAGGCGATATTCATACATTACCTGAGTTGCTAAAATTCAACTATACCTAAGAATAACTGATTTGATATTACGTAATGAATCCATGAATTCACATTGTTCATTTAGAACAGGTGGATTAGCACAATATTTCTTTATCCCAAACGATTTAAAAGATTTATCTAATTTTCTTAAAACAAATACCAAACCATTATTATTTTTAGGATTAGGAAGTAACTTACTTATACGTGACCAAGGCTTTAAAGGTGTAGTAATTAAGTTGAGCAACTTAAAACAAACAAAAGTTAAAAAAAATACTCTATGGGTTGAGGCGGGTGTAACATTAGCAAAACTATCTAGATTATGCTATGCAAACTGTCTATACGGTGGTGAGTTCTTATCTGCAATTCCAGGTACTGTTGGTGGAGCACTAATGATGAATGCAGGTGCGTTCGGTTTTGAATTTTGGCAACATGTTGTTAGTGTAACTACTATCAATCAATTAGGTATTGTATTTAAACGAACGAAAAATAATTTTGATATTGGATATCGGCATGTTCACGCTCAACACTCCAACGAATATTTTATTAATGCAACATTAAAATTTAATCAACCAAATCAACAAAGAGATATCAAACAATTACTGGACAAACGTAATCAATGTCAGCCTACTGGTAAAGCAAGTTGTGGCAGTGTATTTAAAAATTCAAAAAATTATTTTGCAGCAAAATTAATTGAAGAGAGCCAATTGAAAGGTGTTTGTATAGGTGGTGCTTGCATATCAAACAAACATACTAATTTTATTATTAATCAAAATAAAGCCAGTAGTTCTGATATTATAAATTTAATTACACACATTCAACAAACCGTAAAATCGAACTTTGATATTGACTTAGAGTTAGAGGTTGTAATTAAATGATTGTAGTATTAATGGGTGGAAATTCAACAGAAAGAGCAATTTCTCTTAAAAGTGGCGAAGCTATTTATCAGACACTCAACAATCAAAATATTGATTGTTTTACATTTGACTGGTGTGGGAATAACTTATCAAAACTTTGGCAGCAGGAATTTGACCAAGTATTTATTATATTACATGGTCGTGGTGGTGAAGACGGATATATTCAAAAACAACTAGAAAACCGAGGTATTTGTTATACAGGATCTGATTCGAATGCTAGTCATAATAGCATGGACAAAGCACGCACCAAAATAATCTTGGAACAATACAATCTCACACTTGCACCTTCTATTGTTGCAACTATTGATCAACCTGTTAATCCTATTAACTTTCCATTACCTTGGGCAGTTAAACCTACTTTAGAAGGTTCCAGCATTGGAATTAGTAAAGTTGATAATCAAATGCAATTAGATAATGCACTAATGATTGCCTGGCAATATGCCCCATATGCTTTAATTGAGCAATGGATTAAAGGTGATGAATATACAGTAGCAATTTTAGGTGATAAAGCCTTACCAGTTGTAAGAATTATAACTGATCAAAATTTTTATGATTATGAGTCAAAATATCACTCGAATAAGACTCAATATTTATGCCCTTGTAATCTAAGCCTAACTCAGGAAAAAGAATTACAAGCCATTGCACTTAAAGCATTTTTTGCTATTAATGCCAAAGGATGGGGACGAGTAGATTTCATTATTAACCAACATAATAAACCTTATTTATTAGAAATAAATACCGTTCCAGGTATGACTTCACATTCATTAGTTCCTATGGCGGCAAAAGCAATAGGCATAAGCTTTAATAAACTGGTAACGTCAATTATCAATGAAATATAAGCGTATAAATAGGTTAAAAACCTACTGGTCAACCCATATTCAAACTACTATCTATTATTCTATTTGAACTTGTTATATAAAACATAGAAAATACTCATCTAAGTGAATTATTAAAAGTTGATATTGATTAGAAAATTGATAAAATTACAAGTGATTAAAATAACTAAAAAAATACATATTTAATTGAATGCGTTAAATATTCCACAAAAATAACAATAAAATATACTATCGATATTATCAAGCAACTTCTTTTTCTACTAAAACAGTATTCATTTTGACAAGAATATCAGAAAAACTATAAAAAATAGAGTATAAATTAGCATTAGTAGAATATAAATTTATAGTATTTATTGTAAATTCAGAAATGCAAAGGCAATACTCTTAGCGGTATTACCTTATTAATCAATAATACATTTATATTTTTATTGCATATTAGAATTAATAACATTAATAATAACAATTAATTTTTGTCTAGGCTGTAATGGTTTTTACCTATCAATTGATTCCATTTTTAAGTTGACTAATTTGCATACCAAATTTATACGCAATGGTAGACAAATTATCGCCACTCTTAACGTAATAGATAACTTTCCTATCAATGCCTATATCTACATTGATTAATTCTGACAAATCTTTAGGTTTTCTTGAGTTATATTGCTATAATACCAATTCTTTACCTACTCTAAGCAATCTTGTTTTAACAATATAATTCCACTTTGCGATATTATCCCTCATTAATATTATATTTTCTATCGATACGCCATAAACTATCGCCATTCACAACCGTATAAACTACTTTAGTACCATTTTTTCACATTTATTTTTTAAAATTCTCTTTGTTCTTTTAAGGTAAAATAATATTGATCATGGTTTTGTGAAACTGGTAGAATCAAATATTAGTCTACTTTAAATACATTTTTATACAAATTATTAACACTTTTTATCTGACTTATTATAATGTTATAATCGATAAACAATCTTACTTAAACTATCACCATAATTAATATAATAACGTACCCATTTCACTCTATTACTTTTTAGATAGTTGGACAAATTTTCTGTAAAGATTGCAACTATTATCAATAGGTAATAGCAAATTATAAGAACCCTCGATTGATGTTATCTAGCGTTTAAATACTGAATTTAAAATATATAATTATTCTAAATCTAGTTGCCGCCAATTCAAAAATTAACACTAAATAAAATTGCTAATCAAACTTAATAGCTTGAACTTGAGGTGTATTATTAACTGTTGTGAGTATTTGTCCATATGTTTTAGAATTCTTAACAAGTTCTGCTACTACCAATAATTTATAGCACATAGCCACTCTAGTTTCTTCTGGTAAATCTAGATGTCAAAATCAACTAGTTTATCTTGTTGTTTATTTGTAGTAATAGCTTTTTGTACACACCCTGGGACTAAATTATAAGAAACAATTGCTAATAAACTATCTCCATTAAACAGTTTATTAAGATTTTTTAGATACTTAACTGCCTCCTTAGCTCCTTAGTTGAAACAAGTACATCATGACGAGCGTCATACCACTAATTACTTTCTAAACCATAGAGTTTTTCCAGTCAAAGGAATAAAATACCACAAACCTGAGGCCATACCATGTAAATAAGAAAATGGATAATAAGTTAATTCAATAATTGGCATTAAAACAATCTCAATCGGCAACCTAACACGTTCTACTTCCGTTTTTGCTAAATATGAATTATAAGGGGCCCGTGCACGCTTAGTAATACGCGTTAAATAGTCAGAATTTTTTTAAACCAATCAATATGACCAAAATAATTCTGGAGGTACCGCTTAATATATAAATATTGAAAATCTAACACCACAGATCTTTCTCAATAACCAAGTTATTAATAGTATTAATTTGTATAGGATTTGACACTACTTTTTGTAAGATTATTTGAAGCTATAGCACCCTCACAAACACCAAATAATAGAAAAAAATAAAAAATAGTTTACAAAACTTTAAGATGTTGAACTACCTGCACATTTAGGCGAATCTGGTACACCATTTTTCATATGCCACTCATAAGATGTATAAGTATGCATTGATAATGCATGAATATAAGTCATCTCTTCTTTAAATAATTGGTTAATAAAACGATGCCTTTCAATCAGTTTTAAATCATCAAAATAATCACTTACTACAATTAACTTAAAATGAGATTCACTACTAGGACCAGAATGGTTATGAGATTCATTAAAAACCTCAAGATAACTGGGAGTTAATGCTATTTGCAATTGTTCAGTTAAATGTTGTTGCATATTACTCATATCACACTACCTTTAAAAAAATTCAGAAATATTAGAGAATAAATTTTCTCTAAAAATATCTTGTTTCACTAAAATATCTACTATAGTTTTAACTATTAACAAAAGTCACAAGCATAAATCTTATAATCTACTAAACGATCAAAGTTAGACAATACACCCCCGTACATATAACCTACTTTCAACTTACAAGTATTATTTACTTGTAATAATATAGGAATAAGGTTAATATTTTTATGGTTTTTAGTCTATTGTTTAGACAAATCTATCTTATCTCTTACACCCCGCAATAAATATATATTATTCTCCTAAATTTAATATCAATTACACGCTTAACTATCACTATAATAGGGCTAGATTACGTTTTACCAGCTACTAAAATAACGAATTTTTCACTTTTTTCTCTAGGATAAAAATTCCATTCAGGTCCTTTAATTTTAAGTAATAATTATTTTTCTTACATCTCCTTAAAGACAAAATTGGTAAATTTCACATTTTCAATTAAACGAACGCGAAGTTCAATCAAATCACTGTCACTAGGTGTATTAGCAATAAAAAAAGCATGATAATCAAAATCAGGATGAACTAAATCAATACATTACCATACTAAATATTGAAACAAATTAGAGCTAATAATTTTTAAAAATACTTTGAACTTTACAAGACAATGTTATCACTTTAATATCTACAATATTTCCTAAAACCTAACACTACCAAATAAACATTGGTTTTTACTCCATACACCAATACATCATTTATAATATTATCCTCAGCATTAGATTGGAAAATCCTACCCTTGAATTGATTTTCAATTGTAAACATATGTTTATATTTAATAAATTTGACATTGACATTATAATATAAGTTATGCTTCATTAATACCTAGTAATTAAAAGCTTTTTATGCCAATCAAAATCAACAAAACTGTGATATTTTTAATGGGTCCTACCGCCTCAGGTAAAACTAATTTAGCCATTAAATTAAGCCAACAATTTAAAACTCGGCTTATTAGTGTTGATTCTGCCCTTATTTACAAAGGAATGAACATTGGCACTGCTAAACCAGATAAAGCAACCTTAAAAAAATATCCTCACCACTTAATTAATATTTGCAACCCAGAAAGTTCATATTCAGTCTTTGATTTTATACGTGATGCTAACAAACAAATCAAAACCGCTTTTGCTAAAAATGAATTACCCATTTTAGTAGGTGGTACCTCATTTTATTTTCATGTACTGGAATACGGATTATCCAATTTGCCAGAATCAAGCACCAAGTCCAAAGAAAAATTTAACCAATTACTTAGAAGTAAAGGTACAATTAAACTACACCAAGACCTTAAAAAAATTGACCCTCAAGCAGCTAATAAAATTCACCCAAATGATTCACAAAGAATCATACGTGCACTTGAAGTATTTAACCTAAGTGGAAAAACAATTAGTGAATTACAAGGCAATAAAAAACCTATTATTAACCATCCTATTAAAAAAATAATTCTCATGCCTAAACGAAATGTACTACATGCAAAAATTGAAACTCGCTTTTTATTAATGATGAAGAATGGATTTTTAAATGAAGTTCAACGTCTTAAACAAAATCCAAACCTACACCAAAATTTATCTTCAATCCGTTGTGTTGGCTACCGACAAGCATGGCAATATTTAAACGGGAAAATAGATAAAACAGAAATGATAGAAAAAATCATCATTGCCACTCGACAACTATGTAAACGCCAAAGCACTTGGCTAAAAAGTGAAAAATACGCTTTAGTTTTAAACAATTCCAATCTTGCTAAAGCAGTCACATTCATCAACTCATAGAATAAATCTAAACTAAATTAAATACAATCTTTAAACACATGTCCTCTATGCTCAAAATTATCAAACATATCAAAACTAGCACACCCAGGAGATAATAGAATTACACCGTTATTAATCATTGAACGGGCAATATTAACAGCCTCTTGCATAGTATTGGCATAGATAGTGGTGTTAGTGTTAATTTCTTGCGAAAATTTGTGGGTGCTTTGCCCTATAAGGACAACTCCAGTAATACCCTTATTGATGAATTTAAATAATAAAGTGTAGTCTTCTTTTTTGGCAATACCGCCTAAAATTAATACAATATTTTGATGTTTGTACATTAAAGCTTGGATTGCTATTATGGTAGAGGTTGCGTTAGTAGCTTTTGAATCATTGTAATAATCAATGTTTTGTTTTTTAGCTACCCATTCAAGTCGATGTTCTAATGCTTTAAAATTTTTAATACTTTGTATCATAGACGATATTGGTAGCTTTATTTGATCACCTAAAGCAAGGGCTGCAAGTATATTCTTTGTATTGTGTTCCCCAATTAGTTGTACTTCATCAATACTCATCAATATATTATCACCTTTAAGTAAATAACAAATGTTATGGTAAGTAACTGTACCAAAATCATTTGCTTTTTTAGGTATATTAATACCAAAATATTTAACATTAGTTTGTTTAGGAATAAGTGGTTCGTCTAAATTAACTACCGAATATTGGCAATATTGATATAGACTTAATTTAGAATTAATGTAATACTCAAAACTTTTGTATCGATCAAGATGATCAGGTGTAATGTTAAGAACAACACCTGTTATTAGATTCAAGTGATAGCTATAATCTAATTGATAACTAGATAATTCTAATACGTAATATTCTATTTTTTCATTTAAACAATCCAGTGCAGGAATGCCAATATTTCCACCTATAGCAACTAACATGCCTGAATCAACAATCATTTGTGTTAATAATTTAGTCACGGTGGATTTGCCATTAGAACCTGTAATACCAATGACAGGTGCTTTTGCAAATCTTGAAAATAATTCAATATCACTAATAATAGGAATATTTTTTTTCATTGCCCAACCAACAATCGTTTCACTCTGAGCAATACCAGGAGAAATAAAAACCTCATCTACTTCTGTTAGTAGACTGGATGTCCACATCCCAAGAATGGGTGTTGACTTGAAAAGCAAACTAGTATATTTAGATAAATAAGGCGGGCTCATGCGACTATCAGCAATTTTATAATTAATATTTTGTTCTGATAGAAAACGGGCAATTGAAAATCCTGTTTTTCCTAAGCCTAAAATTAATTTCATATAGCTTTTTCTCTGTAAAATAGCTTTATTTTATATACGAGATATAATTCATGAATACAAAAATCAATACTCAAATACGTGACATTAACATTAATAGCATTTTAAGAAATACTTACCAATTACTATCTGCAACCTTGTTATTTAGTGGGCTAATGGCTTATTTTGCTATGTCTTTGAACCTGCCAAACTTTGGTTTTTTAATCACTATTGGTGGTTATTTTGGCTTGCTATATTTAACCAATAAATTTAAAAATTCAAGTTACGGAATTTTAACAGTATTCGCATTAACAGGCTTTATGGGACTAACATTAGGACCTATTATTGGTGCTTATACAACAACTTTTTCAAATGGCTCTGAACTAATTGCTATGGCAATGACAGGCACGGGTCTTATCTTTTTATCTTTGTCTTTTTATGCCATTACTTCAGGTAAAGATTTTAGTTTTTTATCTGGTTTCCTAACAGCAGGTATTATTGTAGCATTTTTAGCAGGAATTGCCGCTTACTTTTTTAATATACCAGCATTATCATTGACTATATCTGTGATATTTATTTTATTAATGAGTGGATTAATTTTGTTTGAGACTTCAAACATTATCCACGGTGGTGAAACTAATTACATTATGGCAACAGTAACACTGTTTATTTCAATTTATAACTTATTTTTAAGTTTATTGCAATTACTAGGAGTGTTTTCTGGAGAAGATTAGTTTATAACAAAAAAATATAACCTAATTAATAACCGAGAGGAATATCGTATTAATATTATCATTGTTATTAACAATGATAAACTATAATTTTGGTAAATACTTTAAGCAAAATTATTGATCATTATCATTTTAACTAGAATAAACTGGACTCTCTTTTTCAAAATTTATCTAAAGAAGTTGAATACTGTAAATAAATAAACGTTACTAAACAAAATAGTAAAATAGTTACGCTACGATTTACTTGATTATCATATTAGGCATAAACCAAAATTTATATGTATCTATCAAAAAAACTCAGATTAGTGATTTGTTACATTTGACCTCATATAAAAAAATATCGCACTTTCACAAGTAGAATTTGATAGTTAGATATAAGTAAACTATTGACGCGCTATTGAAAATAGGATTAACTTTGAATTAATAAATTACTTGCCCTTTAATAACTAATGTACGCATAAATATCCTGTGAGTATAATGTACTATTTGATTGTATTTAATATAGGAATGTTGCTTGTGAATATTGGAATTTTAGGACTAGGCACTGTCGGTGGTGGTGTAGTAAACGTATTAAATAAAAACCAAAAACAGATTGTACGTCGATCTGGTAATAATATTAATGTAACTCATGCAGCTGTGAGAGATGTAACTCAAACACGAATTTGCCCTACTGAAAATATTAAACTTACTCAGGACCCGTTTAAAATTGTAAATGATGATAATATTAGTGTGGTTTTAGAATTAATGGGTGGCGTAGGATTAGCTAAAAACTTAATAGAACAAGCAATTAAAAACGGCAAACATGTTGTAACTGCTAACAAAGCTCTAATTGCTACATATGGTAACGAATTACTAGCTTTAGCAAAAGATTACAACACACATCTTTTATTTGAAGCAGCCGTTGCTGGTGGGATTCCTGTTTTAAAATCTTTAAAAGACGGCTTAAGTGCTAATCAAATTGAACTAGTTGCTGGGATTATTAATGGAACAAGTAACTTTATATTAACTCAAATGCATAACAAAGACAGAAATTTTCAGGACGCCCTTCAAGAAGCAAAAGTACTTGGTTATGCCGAAGCTAACCCTGATTTTGATGTAGAAGGTATTGATACAGCGCATAAATTAGCGATTCTTGCCTCAATGGCATTCGGATGTGAATTACAATTTAATCAAATTACAACCGAAGGAATTAGCAATATTAGTATCGAAGATATTGCTTATGCAACTAAACTAGGTTATACCATTAAACATATTGGAATTGCTAAAAAACTAGATGATAAATTGCAAATGCATGTACGACCAACTTTAGTACCTACAACACATTTACTATCTAATGTTAATGGGGTAATGAATGGTATATTAATCAAAGGAAATGCAGTTGGTGAAACACTTTATTACGGTGCTGGTGCTGGTGATGAAGCAACGGCAAGTAGTGTTATTGCTGATTTAATTGATATTATCAGAAATACTGCAAACCATGATATTTTTGGTTGGAAATCATTAATAAATATTGCAAAGTGCAATACTGATAATATTGCAAGTATTTTCTACTTACGTTTATTAGTCACTAATAAATCAGGGATTTTAAAAGATATTAAAAAAACTTTAGCTAATTATGATATTAATATAGAAGGCATTCTTCAAAAGAAGATTAACCAAAAAAATAATTTACATATTGCTCTTATTACTAACCTTACTAATAACAGTAAAATAAACAAGGCAGTAACAGATATTCAAAAATATGATTACATTATAGATGAGATTAAAATAATTTTTGTTGAAACACTTAATTAAGGAGAATTTAATGAGATATACAGGTTTAATTGAACACTATAAAGATAGGCTCCCTGTAGATGATAACACCAAACTGATTAGTTTAGGAGAAGGAAATACACCACTTATTCAGTTGATAAATTTACCTAAAGAATTAAGTAAAGACGTTGATATTTATATCAAATATGAAGGTCTAAATCCTACAGGTTCATTTAAAGATCGCGGTATGACTATGGCAGTTACTAAAGCGGTAGAGTCTGGCTCTAAAGCAATTATTTGCGCTTCTACAGGCAATACTTCTGCATCCGCCGCAGCTTACGCAGCACGTGCTGGTATTAAGGCATTTGTACTAATCCCTGAAGGTAAAATTACACTAGGTAAATTAGCTCAAGCAATGATGCACAGTGCTATTATTATTCAAATCAAAGGTAACTTTGATGATGGTATGCGTTTGGTTAAAGAAGTATCCGAACATGTTTCTGTATCTATTGTCAATTCAATTAATCCGTTTCGTTTACAAGGTCAAAAAACTGCCGCTTTTGAAATTATAGAAGAACTTGGATTTGCACCAGATTATCATTGTCTACCTGTTGGAAATGCAGGTAATATTTCATCACATTGTATAGGATATTCAGAATTATATAAAGAAGGAAAGGTAGACAATATGCCTAAAATGATAGGCTATCAAGCAGCAGGATCTGCACCTTTTGTTAAAGGAATTATGATAGATAACCCTGAAACTATTGCAACTGCTATTCGTATTGGTCATCCTCAAAACTGGGATTTAGCACAAAAAGTTAAGAAAGAATCAAAAGGATGGTTTAGCTCATTAACTGATGAAAAGATTTTAAGTACACAAAAATTACTTTCTGAAAGAGAGGGGATTTTCTGCGAACCTGCTTCAGCAACTGCACTAGCAGGTGCAATCCATGATATTAAAAGCGGTAAAATTATAAACGGTTCTAAAATCGTATGCACACTAACAGGTCATGGTTTAAAAGACTCTGATACAGCAATTTCACAATGCAACAATCACATAATCAATATTAACCCAGTAATAAGTGAAGTCAAAAATGCTATTTTCAACAACATGTAACTCCAACTAAAGATAGTTATGATATTCAAAACTATTGATCAAACCATTGGCAATACACCTTTAGTAAAACTACAACGTCTAAACCCTAATCCATCAAACACCATATTGCTCAAACTAGAGGGTAACAACCCTGCAGGATCAGTTAAAGATAGATCTGTACTTAACATGGTTTTAAATAGTGAAAAACGAGGTGAAATATCTCCTGGCGATACCCTAATTGAAGCTACCAGTGGTAATACTGGTATTGCATTAGCCATGATAGCAGCTATTAAAAGCTATAAAATGATTTTAATCATGCCTGATTATCTTTCACAAGAAAGGCGTGATGCCATGAATGCTTATGGCGCCCAACTTATCTTAGTTACTAAGGATGAAGGCATGGAGGGCGCTAGAGATTTAGCTGATAAAATGGAAAAACAAGGTACAGGTAAGCAGCTTAATCAATTTTCTAATCTAGATAATCCCAATGCCCACTTCAATACAACTGCTGAAGAAATATGGCGAGATACACAAGGATCAATCACTCATTTTATCTCTGCTATGGGGACTACTGGCACTATTATTGGTGTATCAGATAGTTTAAAAGAAAAAAACCCAACAATTCAAATTATTGGCGTTCAACCTGAAGATGGTGCACAAATTGCTGGAATTCGCCGTTGGCCAAAAACACACTTACCAAAAATCTTTAATCTCTCTAAAATAGATACTATTATGAATATTTCACAAATATCAGCAGAGCAGACCACACGAAACCTAGCAACAATAGAAGGTATTTTTGCTGGTGTATCCTCTGGAGGTGCTATATTTTCAGCTATTGAATTATCCAAAAAAATTAATAATGCCACTATTGTTACTATTGCTTGTGACCGAGGAGACCGCTACCTTTCAACTGGTCTATTTAGTTGAGAAGATACCTCTCTCACCAACTCCCTAGTAAACTAAAAATTTATATATTCTTAGCACTGAGCAGTATGATTACTGTT
This sequence comes from Candidatus Vesicomyidisocius sp. Agig_15_S12, assembly GCA_021730225.1. Lineage (GTDB taxonomy): Bacteria > Pseudomonadota > Gammaproteobacteria > PS1 > Pseudothioglobaceae > Ruthia. The sequence continues at coordinate 227,105 of CP072532.1, read as the reverse complement.
ATTGTTATTGATTTCTTTCTCACTTATAGTGAGCATGCCCAGAATACATTTAAGCATTTAATTTCTTCAAAGCCTTATTTAAGTTTTGTTATCACACCTATTGTTTTTGTCTTAGTTGTGTATATTACTAAGTACTTTTGCCATTATGTTCAAGGTAGTGGGATTCCCCAACTAATTATTGCCAATGATTCTCGTAATAAATCTATACGTAAAAAGCTCTTATCATTTAGAGTGGCAACTGGAAAGATTGTACTTATTTTTGCAGGAATGCTTGGTGGTGCACCTATTGGTATTGAAGGACCTAGTATTCATATTGGAGGTTCGATATTCTTTGGATTTAATAAGTTCATCAAATTTAAACGTAAACTGTTTATCCATTCACTTATTGCAATTGGTGGTAGCACTGGACTTATCGTCGCCTTCAATGCGCCAATTGCAGGTTTTATGTTTAGTTTTGAGGAAATAGGCCGTAAACTAAAAAAACAAGCACTTATTTTAATCGCCATCGTTAGTGGGGGAGTTTACTTATTAGCAATTATATATCGTGGTAATAATATCTATTTAAAAGATATGTCAGCTAATTCTATTGATTTAATACTAATTTGGCAATTAATACCATTAGTGATATTATCCGGTATTTTAGGCGGTTTATTCTCAAAAATAACTCTTTACTTGATTAAAATATTTACCGTTTACACCAAAATCAAAGTTATTATGATTGCATTAATATTAGGCTTAATTATTGCGCTATTTAATTATTTATCTAAAGGTCAGATTGCCGGTTCTGGTCATGAAGAAGTATTGTTAATATTAGCTGGCTATAAATTTGGTAATGATTTTATTGTGATGAAATATTTATCAACCCTAAGTTCTTTAGCTTCTACTATTCCTGGTGGTTTGTTTATGCCTAGTATTTCTATCGGCGCTGGTATTGGTAGTGAAATGAGTAATTATTATTCACAGATAAATCCACAAATTATTATCATAATGTCGATGATTGCTTATTTAACCGCTGTCATTAGGACACCACTTACTTGTACATTTGTCATCTTAGAAATGACAAATACACTTAATTTACTTATTCCAGCATTGATTATCGCCTTTATCGCTAATTGGATATCTAAACAAATATCCACCACTCCAATCTACGAAGCATTGGCTAATAGTTACTTAAAGTTAACACAAAAAACTAAAACGGTTTAACCACAACAAGTGCAACAACACCAATTAATATGAATACAGGAAACTCGTTAAACCAACGATAAAAAACATGAGATAGAGTGTTTTCATCAGCCTTAAAAACATCCACTAAGTAACCACAAAAAAAATGATATACTATCAACAACATGACTAATAATAATTTAACATATAACCAATATTGAATTGAATAATATGCCCAACCGTTAATGCTTAAACATAATCCTAATACACTAGATAGGATAAAACTCGGCATCATTATACCTGTATAAAGCTTGTATTCCATCACTTTAAAACGATCAATACTAAGCTTGTCTTGACTCATTGAATGATAAACAAAAAGACGTGGTAAATAAAACAGTGATGCAAACCAAGTAATCACACTAATAATATGAAAAGCTTTTATCCACAACATGCAAAACCTCCGACCTTTATTAAAGCTTTTTAGAATTAATATACATCATTCAAACATCAATTATAGTCATATAAATTTACTTCAATAATTAATTGAAACAAAATAATGAAATTCCCTACAACTACATGTTCTATTTTGACAAATAAATTGTGTATCGTTTTTTACGATATTAATAATAACTCCATTAATGTCCCCTAATGAGAATGTGATTATTACCCTAAATAAACTGATATATTATAATAATATTCGTTTATTTATTCACAATAAAATTGCTACCATAGCTGTAGTTAAAAGTTATATTAAAAATCTAAAATCAAAAAATAGTATTAATTAAAAGCATGATTTAATTATACTTTTGTTATAATAAATACAAGAATATATGTAACAAATATATATTAGAAATAAATTCTTTATACTAACTATACGATAAATTTATTTATACTAAGATTCTATGACGAATAAAATAGTAAATCTAATTGACAACATAGTATTCAACATTTCTTGCATTATTAAAATTTACAAAATGAGTTGGAATTCGTATTATATATCGTTAAATATGCAAAAAATTTCACTTTGATAAAAATAAAAGATAGTAAAATTAATTTTTTTATACTTGAATTATTATGTTTAATTTTTTAAAAAAAAATCAGTCAAAATCAGAAAATCTAGAGGCAAACAAACCAACTTCATTAAAGCAACGCCTAGACAAATCTAGACAAAAATTAGGATATAGCTTATCTTCTTTATTATTAGGAAAAAAAGAAATTGATGAGAATTTATTAGAAAAACTAGAAACACTATTAATCACTGCTGATGTCGGTATTAACACTACAGATAAAATACTGAAATCTACACGTAAAAATGCTTCTAGAAAAACCTTAAAAAATGCTGAAAGCTTGTATAAATTTTTAAAAGATGAATTAGCTAAATTGTTTATTGAAAACAACCAACTAAATATTAGCATTAATGAAACTTTTGTTATTCTAGTAGTAGGTGTTAATGGCGCTGGTAAAACTACCTTGATTGGTAAATTAGCAAAATCTTTTCAAAATCAAGGCAAATCAGTTATGCTAGCAGCAGGTGATACTTTCCGAGCTGCAGCTATTGAACAACTCAAAATATGGGGACAACGCAATAATATTCCTGTTATAGCAAAAACTTTAGGTGCTGATACTGCTTCTGTTATTTTTGATGCCTATCAATCAGCACAAGCCAAGAATATTGATATTCTACTTGCTGATACTGCGGGACGATTACATACACAAGACAATCTTATGCAAGAATTAACAAAAATTAAACGCGTTATTACTAAACAAAATATAAATGCGCCACATGAAACTATGCTAGTTATTGACGGAGGATCAGGACAAAATGTCATCAATCAAGCTAAAGAGTTTAATAAGGCAGTTAACCTAAGTGGTATTAGTATCACTAAACTGGATGGTACTGCTAAAGGCGGAGGTTTGTTTTCGATTGCTGATGAACTTAATTTACCTATTCGCTATATTGGTATAGGTGAAGGGATTGATGATCTTAAAATCTTTCAACCTAAAGAATTTATAAATGCTTTATTTGATCAATAATATAGTTATTATAAGTTTAAAATATTCTTTTAAAAAATTCTTTATTTATTATTGCGAATATTTATTAGCTATTAATCTACAAAAATAACGCGTTATTAGAACAATATTTTCATAACTTTTTCAACAAAATAATTATGAAAATGAAAATCTTAATTAATCTTTCTTTGTTTTTCAATAAAGAGAAATTTAGGTAAACATTATGAATGTTTTGATTACTACTATTACTTAAAATACCTAACCAGCAGACCCAGAATAAACAATTAAAATCGATAAAAAATAAAGGTCTTATAAATACATAACCATTAATACAGATTTAATTTACAAGTTACTCAATCTAATTCAGCCTACCTTTGATTTACTAGTATCAATTATACAGCATACAAGAAAAACTAAAAATGGGCTATTTATAAAATATCAAAAAAACATATTAGCAAAATTTTAACAACCAGCAACTAAAACTTTAAAAAAAGAATTATACGATAGTCTGGTTTCTTCATATATAGATTTAGAAATTATATAATTAGTTCCTAATAAAACCAAAAAAAGGTTAAAAATACATAATATTAATGTCAAAATTTATGAAATTAAACTGGAGAAATATTAAATTCATACACCCCATATATAGCATTATTAATATAATTTCTGATTTAAAAAACACAACTAATATTAAGTGAGCCAAAAATGCAAATAATTTTAGAATAATTATAGTGAGATTATATTTCTAATATTTTATTCAATACGCAACATAGCTAATGTCATTAAAAACATAATAAAAAAATTTAAAACGACAACGGTTATACCTAAAAACAATAATGATACCTATCATTTATTAGACTTTAACGATATCAATTTTTAATAGATTACCTTTTGTTATATAGTTAACTTATTTTTCAAATATTTGGTCATATCAATATAATCAAATTCCAATATTAAACATCTATATGATTAATTTTCTAAAGATTTCACACAAACCAATTGCAATATTTTTTATATAAGGATTAACTTTGAATCTAAATTAGATTCCTATTTTATTAAAGACCTCGTCAAATATTTTTTTCATAACCAACTGCTCTTAGTCCCATATTAACTATTATTGAAACCAATACAAATAATGAACCAAAACGTTGCCATAATAATCAAAGAGTTTTTCTCAATAAAAACCAACATATTAACTTGCTTGTATAATCAAAAATATCAATAATTTATTGGCTAATTCAACATTCAGTTGAGTAATTAAGACCTCATTTCATTATATATGGTTAAATAAATCACAATAATTCTATGAATATTTGATCAATTATAGATGATGATTTATTATCAAGATCTTGATAATAATATGTGTTACAAAACCAAAAACCTAAGTAAAATCAAAAAAAATTTAGTTAGATTAATCATCAAGCATTATCTAATTTAATAATTTAAACAATATCTTTAAATCAAATTGTGTATTCACATTTTAATCTTTTAAAATATCCTTTGCCCCTAATAATATGAGTTTATTTGCCAACTCAATACCCAAAATTTCTGCTTGAGAAACATGACCAAAAATTTTCTCTTTTAATATCACACCAGTATTAATATTACCTACTAAACCTGTTAATGTTATTTGCTTATTATTAATTGTCGCAAAGCCTGCAACTGGTACCGAACAACCACCCTCAAGTCGTGTATTCATTGCCCGTTCTGCAATTATTCTATAAGAGGTCTCAATATCAATCAAAGGTTTAATTAAGTCTAAAATTTCCGTATCATTTTCACGAATCTCAATACCAATCGCACCTTGACCAACCGCTGGAAGATTTTGATTCTCTGGAATTTGTTGCTTAATTCTATTTCCAAAACCTAAACGAATAAGCCCTGCACAAGCAAGAATAATGGCATCAAAATCTCCATCATCTAATTTTTTTAATCGAGTATTAACATTGCCACGCAAATCTATAATTTGCAAATCAGGTCGGATAACTTTAAGTTGCACAATACGACGCATTGAACACGTACCAACTTTAGCATTTTTTGGCAAATCATCAATACTAGAAAAATGATTAGAAACAAAAGCATCAAATGGATTTTCACATTTTAAAATTGCTCCTAATTCAAACTCTTGAGGTATTTCATAAGGAACATCTTTCATAGAGTGTACAGCAATATCACTCATGCCTTTCATAATACTAACTTCTAATTCCTTAATAAATAAGCCCTTACCGCCAATCTTTGATAAAGATGAATTCAAAATTTGATCACCTTTAGTAGTCATTTTCACCAAAATAACCGTTAGATTAGAATAAATTTTTTCTAATCTAGATTTAACATGGTTTGCTTGCCATAATGCCAATGGAGATTGTCGAGTTGCAATTTTCAGGATTTTATTCATGCTTAAAAAGAGTTTATATTAAAATAGCTATATGTTTCGATCTTATCTATTATTGCTTGTGTTCATCTCTAATTTTTCTGTATCACAAGATTTAACAAAAAATCTCTTAAAAGATGCTCAGTTAATACCTAAGGATAAAACGACTACTTTAATAAAGATTTCCCTTCCTAATAATCATTATTATCCAAAAATAAAACAAAAAGTCACTACACCTATAAATAAATCAAGTGAAAATAAAAATAAAACCATTATTCTCTATGTTAGTACTAGTACACTAAAAAACACAAAGGATTCTAACAATAAAAATACTAATCAAAATAAAACTAATTTTTATCCTGCAGTATTCTTTGTAGACAAATTTGGTACAAACTTATACAAAATAGTTAAGCGCGTCCAAAATGAACTATTATTAGACCAAACTTAACAAAGTAATCACTAAACTTAAACAATAAAAGAAAAAATAATGACCAGCAAAACAAAGCAAAAACAACATACAGCAGTCCCTAAGAAAAAATCTAAACAGATAACACAAACTAACCAATCTTGGGGTGGACGTTTTAGAGAACCAACAAATGAGTTTGTTAAAATTTTTAGTGCATCAATATTTTTTGATAAGATTTTAGCACCTTACGATATTCAAGGTTCAATTGCTCACGCCACCATGTTGCAAGAAGTAGGGTTGCTCACTAAATATGAAAAAAATCAAATCATTAAAGGGCTTGATAAGATTTTAAATAAAATCAAAACTGGTGAATTTAAGTGGTCAGTAACACTTGAAGATGTACATATGAATATTGAGGCGTATTTAATTAAGATGATTGGAGATACAGGAAAAAAACTACACACAGGACGTTCTCGTAATGACCAAATAGCAACTGATATCCGTCTTTATTTACGTGATCAAGTTGATAATATTATTAAAAAAATTAAACGCTTACAGCTAGTATTAACTAATTTAGCTGAAAGAGAGATAAACACAATCATGCCTGGTTTTACCCATCTTCAAGCCGCACAACCCATCAGTTTTGGCCACCATATGATGGCTTATTTTGAAATGTTAGCACGTGATGTAGAACGCTTATTTGATTGTCGTAAGCGCATCAACTCGATGCCGTTAGGTTCAGCTGCATTAGCAGGTACCACTTATCCCATTAAACGTACACGTACAGCTAAATTATTGGGATTTGAACGTATTTGTCTTAATTCACTTGATGGAGTAAGTGATCGAGATTTTGCTATTGAATTTTTATCCATAGCAAGCATAATCATGATGCATCTTTCACGTTTTTCAGAAGAATTAATTTTATGGTCAAGTACACAATTTAACTTTATCGAATTACATGATAGTTTTTGTACAGGTTCATCCATCATGCCACAAAAGAAAAACCCAGATGTTCCTGAATTAGTTCGAGGAAAAACAGGACGTGTGTATGGTAATTTAACCTCACTCCTTACTATTATGAAATCTCAGCCACTAGCTTATAACAAAGACAATCAAGAAGACAAAGAACCATTATTTGATACAGTTGATACTTTAAAAGCCTGTTTACGTGTCTTTGCAGACATGATACCAACCATTCAAATAAAATGTGATAATATGTATAACTCAACTAAACAAGGTTATACCACAGCTACTGATTTAGCTGATTATTTAGTCAACAAAGGCTTACCTTTTAGAGATGCGCATACAGTAGTAGGAAAATCAGTCTCTTACGGAATTAAACACCAAAAAGATTTAAGCGAACTTAGTTTGAAAGAACTACAAACTTTTGATAGTCGCATTGAAAATGATGTATTTAAAGTGCTCTCACTAAAAGGTTCATTAAATGCACGCAATCATTTAGGAGCAACCAGCCCCAACCAAGTTAAACAAACTATTAAAATAGCAAGAGAAAGTCTAAAATAATGCACTCTAAAAGCACTTCTTTTAAAGCTCGTATAGCCTTTGCAGGCACAACTAAGTTTTCAGTAGCTATCTTAGAAACACTAATTTATGCCAAACATAATATTGTTGGAGTATATTGCCAACCAGACCGCCCTAAAGGGCGTGGAAGAATCTTAACAGCCTGCCCTGTTAAAGAAAAAGCATTAGAATATAACTTAAAAATTTTTCAGCCTAAAAACTTACAAAATACCCAAACCCAACAGGCCTTAGCTAAGCTAAATGCGGATGTGATGATAGTAGTATCTTATGGACAAATATTGCCTGAAAGAATTCTCAACATGCTCAAATATGGCTGTCTTAACATCCATAGCTCATTATTACCACGTTGGCGTGGTGCAGCACCTATCCAGCGAGCAATTTTAGCAGGTGATAAAACAACAGGTATCAGCATTATACAAATGAATAAGAATTTAGATACAGGAGATATATTACTTAAAAAAATTTGTCCAATCATGCTTAACGATACAGCGCAATCCTTACATAATAAACTAGCTAAACTTGGCTCTAATGCTATTGTTGAAGTCCTAGATAATCTTGGTAATTTATCACCAACAGCACAAAGTAAAAATAACATCACTTACGCTAAAAAACTCAAAAAAAACGAAGCTTGGATTGACTGGACTCAAAGCGCCATACAAATCCATCAGAAAATTAGAGCATTTAACCCCTATCCTATTACCCAAACTCATGCATCAAGTAATAGATTTACTACTAAAATTATACGTATTTTTTCTGCTTCTATAGTAGTGACTAACAATAATTACAGTCCAGGAAATATTATTAAACATAACAAAGAGATATGTATCGTTGCCACTGGAGATGGCGCACTAAGTCTAGAAACTTTACAACTTTCAGGCAAGAAAGCGCTTAATATTAAAGATTTTAGCAATGCCTATACACTTACTAATCTATTTATTGAATTAATCCAATAAATAGATTTTTTAATTTTAATTCTTGGATTAATAGTAACACTTACTACCATTGAAAGATATGATAAGATTTATTTATTACTTGTAGATAAAATCAACCTAAAATATTTTCAAATACTATCTTTAATTTATTTTAAAATATCTAAAATTAATAACTTTGTTTTGCCTTGAATATCAAATATTTTATATTTAATATTCAAAACTCATTAACTTACTAATAGTGTAAACACTATTTAAATAATTTAAGAATAATTATATTCGAGTCTGGTATCGAATCATAAAAGTGATGATGCTACTAACAAAAGCAGATATTAATACTTGAAATTTATCAATCATCCCATAGATAATTTTTATATACAATAAAGAATATGATAATTCTATGAATTTTGATAAACTAACTGCACAATTCCAAAAAGACTTAGGCACTGCACAATCCATCGCTATTACAAAAAATCACAGTACTATAGAAGCAGTACATATTCTAAGTAGCATGTTGCAAGATAATGATAGCGGTATTAGTAATTTATTATCAAGCATTGGTATTGATATTCATCAACTTAAACAAGAAACTGATAAAGAAATTAATACACTAGCCACAATCATCAATCCAAGTGGTAATGTTAATATTTCTCAGAACTTGTTACGCCTATTAAATAAGATGGAAAAATTAGCTTTCAATAAAAAAGATTCGTATCTATCAACTGAGATATTTTTATTGGCCACCATAAAAGGCAATGATACAGCTACAAAACTTTTAAAAGCACATGGTGTAAATGAGATTAATTTAGATCAAGCAATTGATAACCTTAGAGGAGGTAAAAACATGAATAATCAAAACGCAGAAAATAACCGAAACACGCTAAATAAATACACTCAAGATTTAACTCAATTAGCCATTGACGGTAAGCTTGACCCTGTAATTGGTCGTGATAGTGAAATTCGTCGTGCCATTCAAGTATTACAACGACGAACTAAAAATAATCCAGTTTTAATTGGCGAGCCTGGTGTGGGTAAAACTGCTATTGTTGAAGGTTTAGCACAACGTATTATCAACCATGAAGTATCAGAAGGTATCAAAGGCAAACGTGTTTTATCTCTAGACATGACAGCACTGATAGCAGGTGCTAAATATCGAGGCGAATTTGAAGAGCGACTAAAAGTCGTACTTAAAGAATTAGAAGACAAACAAGGTCAAATCATTTTATTTATTGATGAATTACACACCATGGTTGGTATTGGTAAATCCGATGGTTCTATGGATGCTGGGAATATATTAAAACCAGCTTTAGCTCGTGGTGACCTACACTGTATAGGTGCTACTACACTAGATGAATATCGACAATATATTGAAAAAGATTCTGCTTTAGAACGTCGCTTCCAAAAAGTATTAGTAGAAGAGCCAACCGAACAAGACACTATCGCTATTTTACGGGGTCTTAAGGAAAAATACGAAGTTCATCATGGTGTAGAAATCACAGATCCTGCTATTATTGTCGCTGTCACTTATTCAACCAGATATATTACTGACAGACAATTACCAGATAAAGCCATTGATTTGATTGATGAAGCAGCCTCACAAATCCGCATGGAAATTGACTCAAAACCAGAGTCAATGGATAAACTTGACCGTAAATTAGTACAACTTAAAATTGAACGTATGGCACTCAAAAAAGAAAAAGACAAAGCTTCTAAAACACGATTAGAGGAATTAGTGAAATTAATTAAATCACTAGAAAAAGAGTACGCTAATTTGGAAAAAATTTGGAAAAAAGAAAAACTAGTAGTCCAAAGTGCACACCATCTTAAAGAAGAACTAGAACAAGCAAAATCTGATTTAGAAAATGCACATCGTAACAATAATTTAGCCAAAATGAGTGAACTTCAATACGGTATTATTCCTGAATTAGAACAGAAAATTAACATGGCTGAAAATGCCAACACAGAACAAATGACATTACTTAGAAATAAAGTTACTGAAGATGAAATCGCCCATATTGTTGCCCGTTGGACAGGTATTCCTGTGGATAAAATGATGGCAGGTGAAAAGGATAAACTACTACAGATGGAAACTATTATTCACAAACGCTTAGTTGGTCAAGATAAGGCTATTAAAGTTATTTCAGATGCTGTGCGTCGTGCGCGAAGTGGCCTATCTGACCCGAACCGGCCTGATGGTTCGTTTCTATTTATGGGTCCTACTGGTGTGGGAAAAACTGAACTTACCAAAGCCTTAGCAGACTTCTTATTTGATACCGAACAAGCCATTGTACGCATTGATATGAGCGAATTTATGGAAAAACACTCAGTTGCACGTTTGATTGGCGCACCTCCAGGCTATATTGGTTATGAAAAAGGTGGTGTATTAACTGAGGCTGTACGTCGCAAGCCTTATTCAATCATTTTACTTGATGAAATCGAAAAAGCCCATTCAGATTTGTTTAATATTCTATTACAAGTACTAGATGATGGTCGGCTAACAGATAATCAAGGTCGAACAGTTGATTTTAAAAATACTATTATTATCATGACTTCAAACCTAGGTTCTCACTTAATTCAACAAAACCCAGGAAAAGATATGTCTGTTGAACTTGCTAAAATTGTTAATGAGCACTTTAGACCTGAATTTGTAAATCGTATTGATGAAATCATAACCTTTAAAACACTAGAAAAATCTCAAATTAAAGGTATTGCACTCAGACAAATTGAGATCTTATCATCACGTTTATCCAAGCTTAATCTTAGAATAACATTAAGCGATACGGTCATAAGCATGATTGTTAACAAAGGCTATAACCCTGTATTTGGCGCTAGACCTCTCAAACGTACCATACAACAATTATTAGAAAATCCCTTGTCAAAAAAAATCCTTGCTGGAGAATTTTTATCAGACTCAACCATTCATGGAGATGTTAAAGATGGAAAAATCGTTTTCTATTAATCAACTTTTATATAATCAAAAAACTCTACTGCTACTAGATCAAATTTTATATTACAATACAATATAGGAACTACTAATTCTCTCAAAAATATAATTCTTTTAGAAAAAAAAGTATTTTATAGCAGATAAACAATAATACTCTAGAACTATTTATCACAAAAAATACTTTCTAAAAACAGGTTTGTTTATGCAATGTATATTCCTTATTAAGAATATATTACTAGAAAATTAACATTTCATTAAGTATATAATTAACCATTATGGGTAACTATAATAAAATTATAAAAAATGGGCTGTGGAATAACAATCAAGCCTTAGTTGCTATTTTAGGTCTATGTCCATTATTAGCAGTCACCAATAATATTGTTAATGCAATCGGACTTGGTCTGGCAACTACCTTTGTTTTAGTAATGTCTAATGTAACTGTTTCTATTTTTCGTAATCATATTTCAAAAGAAATTCGTATTCCTGTTTTTGTTCTATTGATTGCTTCATTTGTAACAATTGTTGAATTGATGATGCAGTCATATTTTTATGACTTATATTTAATATTAGGTATTTTTGTACCGCTAATTGTAACTAACTGCGCTATTTTAGGACGTGCTGAAGCATTTGCTAGTAAGAACACTTGGGATAAATCTATACTGGATGGATTAATGATGGGTATTGGCTTCTCTATTGTGCTTATTATATTAGGTGCAATGCGTGAATTAATTGGTAATGGTACTTTATTTGATCAATCTGTATTAATACTGGGTGATTTTGGCAATACACTTAGTATTACTGTGTTTAAAAATTATCAAGGCACTTTATTAGCTATTTTACCACCAGGAGCATTTATTGGTTTAGGACTTATTGTAGCAATGAAAAATAAATACGATTTGAAAAGAAAAAAATTATAAACCAATTAATAATATTTTTACCAAAATAAACACAATAGAATCTATAGTTTTTACCCCTAAACTAATCACAGAAGAATTCTAATATCAGTAAGTGAATATGATATACTTATCTCGGTTATTGATACATAAATGCCTAATTAAATAACTATTGCAAGTGTTACTCCTAACACTATCATCACATTTTTTATACACATTTAAAGGATAAAACAAAAGCATTAGGATTTAACAATCTTTAATTTATAAATCTTGGATACTATTCAAAATTATTTAAGCAGTGACATAATTGATATAGCACTACTACTATCTCTAACTCTTGATAAAAACCATGCTCAACTTATTTCTCATAATAATTATCAACTAAGTAGTAACGAAAAAAATCAACTCAATCAATTCATCAAACATAGACAGTCCGGTATTCCATTTGCTTATTTAAGCGGAACAAAAGGATTTTATCATCTTGATTTTAAAGTTACTCCTGATACACTCATACCTAGACCTGAAACTGAACTATTAATTGACATCGCTTTAAGCTTATTCAATCAAAATAAAACTTGTGAAGTACTTGATTTGGGTACTGGTAGTGGCGTTATTGCTATAACAATAAGTGATAAAAATCCAAACTGGCATTTAACTGCAACTGATTTTTCAATCAATGCACTTGCAGTTGCTAAACAAAACACAAAAACAAATATTAATTTTCAACTAGGTAATTGGTTCGAAGCTACACCTAATCAAACATTCGATTTAATTATCTCCAACCCACCTTATATCAAACAAAATGATATTCATCTTAATAAACTAAGATTTGAGCCACAAAGTGCGCTTATTTCTGGTAAAGATGGTTTAGATGATATTAAAACTATCATTAATAATGTACCACAATTTCTCAATAAAAAAGGCTATCTATTATTAGAACATGGTTTCAATCAACAACAGAAAATCATACAATTATTAAAAGATAATTTCTTCAACATTCAAAAATTTAAAGACTATAACCAAAAAAACCGTGCAGTTTTAGCACAAATTAAATAATCGACATGCGATAATTTACTATATTTATTTCAACAATTATCATTTTAATTATTTATTATAATACTAATTAAATCTTTTTAAACAACCAAAATGGCAACTATAATGGCTTTCTATATCGATTCACTTAGGAATTGGGTATCATTATATAAACACAAAACTTGATACATAACTCATTAGAAGCTAGCTATGAAAGAGGTATTTAACAATATACCAGGAGTATTTATTTATCCTCCTTTTTTCCCTATCAGTTCATTACTTGTCGATTCTACAAGCGTTATTGATTAGTACAATTCTCAAGTACTATTACAAAAAACCATCTCCAATGCTATTATTTGCGTCTCAAGCATGGATAAGGTAAAATCATCCCACAACCTTCTTCTATTATTTTAGTATACGTCTAGCAACTTACTTAAAAGGATAATTATACATATTTAATACTGATAAACAATTATCTTACACGTACTAATAATTGTTCAACTTAATCAATAAACTATCCTATCTTTAAAGAGTTACGCTTAAACAAAATATGATTCTGATAAATTGTACTATCAATAATTCAAATTCAGGTAAGGTTGATAACTTTTATGGTCTTTAAATCTCAATAATTCTAACCTTCTTTCTATCCAAAACTTGATTAAAATTACTTACCATAGATTAAATCTATTTAACAGTATTTTTCCAATTAAAAACATATTCTCCTCAATCAAAATTATAAATAATAGGAATATTTAGTTACATACAATATTATGCAAATAATTATTAGTTGATATGGTAAATAACATTAATTGAATAATTCTTTTAAAGATCATATTTTACAATAAAATAAAAAATATAAAACAAAAGAAGTCGGTCTATAAGCCGGGTTCTGTAATAAATGGTCATTCATCTACGTGTTTTGTTACCAAAACGCTTTAGCACTCTACCCACAAACTTCGCGAGCAACGTTATCGTTAGTCTATTTGAGCTTACTCCAAGTGGGGTTTTCCTTGCCACGATTGTCACCAATCCCGCGGTGCGCTCTTACCACACCTTCTCACCCTTACCCATTAAAATAGGCGGTCTAAATCTCTGCATCACTTTCCGTTATGTCACCATACCTAGCTGTTAGCTAACACTTTGCTCTATGGAGCCCGGACTTTCCTCTGAAAATCAATCTCCAGCGACCATCCGACCAACTTCGAGATAATTATACTCTAAACTTACATCTCTAAAACTCTTAAATTTACTCAAAAAAATAATTTCACTGGAATCTTTACCAATTTACTTAATAAATTATCTGAATATCTTTAAATATACTATGAATATTATTACCTTGAGTATCAACTGCAACTGTAACCGGCATGTCTTTCACTTCAAACTCATAAATTGCCTCCATGCCCATTTCTTTAAACGCAATTTTTTTAGCTTTTTTAATAGACTTAGAAATCAAATAAGCTGCACCGCCAACTGCAATAAGATACGTAACCCTATGTTTCTTAATAATTTGTATACTAGCCTCACCACGTTCTGCCTTGCCAATCATACCCAAAATATTAGTATTATCCAATATCATATCGGTAAATTTATCCATACGTGTAGCAGTGGTAGGGCCTGATGGACCAATTACTTCATCACCAACAGCATCCACTGGACCAACATAATAAATAAATTTATTATCAAAATTTACACCATCTGGCAAGCCTTCACCATTATCAATCATTTCTTTAAGGTACTTATGCGCTACATCTCTCCCAGTAATGATTGAGCCTGATAACAATAAGGTATCTCCAATATGCCATAGAGCCATTTTTTCACGAGTTAAATTACTTAGATCAATTTTTTTATATTGAGTATAGTCCATCTCTAATTGAGGATAACTATCCATATCTACCTGAGGTAGTTGCGCCACCCCTGAGCCATCAAGTGAAAAATGCAAATGACGTGTTGCCGCACAATTAGGAATCATTGCCACCGCTTGAGAAGCAGCATGAGTTGGATAGTCTTTAATTTTAACATCTAGCACTGTTGTCAAACCGCCCAAACCTTGTGCGCCAATACCTAAATGATTAATTTTATCAAATAACTCAAGACGTAATTTTTCAATGTTACTTGGATTAGGTTTCTGAGCAATATCTTTGATATCAATTGGTTCCATCAAACTCTGTTTCGCCATTAACATTGCTTTTTCAGCTGTACCACCAACACCAATACCAATAATACCTGGCGGGCACCAACCAGCGCCCATAGTTGGTATAGCTCTTAAAACCCAATCAACAATATCAACATCTGGTTCAAGCATGCTAAACTTCGCCTTATTTTCAGAACCACCGCCTTTAGCCGCAACAATAAAATTAAGCTGCTTGCCCTTAACAACTTTCATGTGAATAACTGCTGGCGTATTATCCTTGGTGTTAACTCTAGTAAATAATGGATCTTTTACAATAGAAGCTCTAAGAGGATTATTTACATAAGTAAATGCCTGTCTAACTCCTTCATTAATCATATCTTCTAATGATAAATTAGCTATCCAAGTAACTTCCATACCCACCTCAACAAACACATTAACAACACCAGTATCTTGACATATTGGACGTTTACCAAAGACTGCCATTTTTGAGTTAATAAGAATTTGTGTAATAGCATTTTTTGCGGCTTTGTGAGTTTCTTTTTCATAAGCACTTGTCATCGCTTGAATAAAATCAGGACTATGATAATAAGAGATATATTGCAAAGCATTAAAAATACTTTCTATAACATGTTTTTGTTGAATTTTCATATTTATAAGGTATTAATTATTACTAATTATTTATAGTATTATATCTCTTTATTTTACAAATATTTAATTGGGAATTTTTATGTTTAATTTTTTAAAAGGGCAAAGTCTTGATTTTTTAAAAGGGCAAAGTCTTGATTTTTTAAAAGGGCAAAGTCTTTCTATCGACTTAGGTACAGCTAATACATTAATTTGTATGGATGGTGCTGTAGTATTAAATGAACCATCAGTAGTTGCTATTCATAATGACAGAAGATCGCTAGAATCAACTGTTATTGCTGTAGGTCAAGATGCTAAAAATATGCTAGGTAGGACACCCGGTTCTATTGAAGCTATCAGACCTATGAAAGATGGTGTTATTGCTGATTTTAAAATTACTGAAAAAATGTTGCAACATTTTATTCGTAAGGTTTTACGCTCTGGATTTTTTTCACCAAGCCCTAAAGTACTTATTTGTGTACCTTGCGGTGCAACTCAAGTTGAGCGTCGTGCTATTAAAGAAAGTGCTGTTGGTGCAGGTGCACGTGATGTTTATTTAATTGAAGAACCAATGGCAGCAGCGCTTGGTGCAGGCATGGCAATTGAAGAAGCTTCAGGAGCTATGGTTATTGATATTGGCGGAGGCACAACTGAGATTGCAATTATGTCACTTAATGGTATTGTATATTCTGACTCATTACGTATAGGTGGCGATGTGTTTGATGATACAATTGTCAAATTTATACGTCGTGAACATGGCATTATTATCGGATACTCAACTGCTGAAAAGATTAAAGAAGAGGTGGGATCAGCATTCAAATCAAGCGCTGTTAAAGAAATGCAATTTAGAGGGCGTGATGTTGCTAAGGGAATTCCAGTAAGCTTCAATATAACTAATACTGAAATTTTACAAACATTGAAAGAACCACTTAAGATAATTATCGGTTCTATTAAAACTGCATTAGAAAAAACCCCGCCAGAGTTAAGTTCTGACATTGCCGAAAATGGCTTAGTCCTCACAGGTGGTGGAGCACTCTTAGATGGTCTTAATAAGCTTATTAGTCAAGAAACTAATCTGCCAGTACGTATTGCTGACGATCCACTCACTTGTGTTGCTCGTGGTGGTGGAGTTGCACTTAATATGATCTCTAAACATAATATAGGATTTTTAGCTGCTGAATAGTTAAATATTAATTAACTATTCACAGGGCTTACCAATATGAAGTTTCTTGAACTTTTTATCCCTGTTATTATCTCTATATTACTTATACTATCTGATTATAAATTTTCACATCTTAACCATCTAAGACAATCAATTGAAACCTTAATATCGCCCATCTATATGCTGGTAGACTTACCTTCACAGATCTATATTTGGATTGATAAGCAAGGTACTAGTAAAGATCAATTAACCATAAATAATAATAATTTACATCGTGAACTATTAAAGCTTAAAGCTAAATTACAGACCTACAATGCCTTAGCACTTGAAAATAAAAAACTCCAAGCACTATTAGGTTCAAGTTATTCCGTAAAACAACAAAACTTTACTTTAGCACGAATAAGTGAACTTAGCCAATCTAGACTTAAAAAACAAATTATTATTAACAAAGGTAGTAGTAATGGCATTAAAATTGGACAAGTAGCTCTAAGTTCTAAAGGTATTATTGGGCAAATATCGAGAACAACACCACTGTATTCAACTATATTAATGGCTAGTGATCCCACACAACACGTTCCTGTTAAAAATGAACGTAGTGGTGTTCGAGGTATTAGTAAAGGTATAGCTGAGAATAATCATCTATTAAATGTTGAATTTATTGAACCTAATTTAGACGTTAAAGTAGGTGATGTATTTTTAAGTAGTGCTATCGGATCAAAATTTCCAGATGGATACCCAGTAGGAACGGTAATTAGCGTAGAAAAAAACCAAAACGAACCATTCTTACATATCCAATTAAAATCTGCTCAAATACCAGAACAATTAGAATTTGTCATTATTGTAACCGACTAACCATGAATGCACAACGTCGTCCCTATATATTTCTAATAAAAATTACTTTCTTTGCATTAATTTTAAGTGTAATACCTCTAAATAAGCTGTTATTAGGCGCATCTGCATTTTGGTTATTACTTCTTTATATCTACTGGATAGTATATTTTTCAAGCAAAATAACATTTTTTATTGCGCTTATTCTTGGCACACTTATTGATATTATACATGGTGATATTTTAGGACAAAATGCCTTAGCGCTTATTTTTAGTAGCCTATTTATTAGCAATATAAAACAATCATTTTTTTTATCTAACATAAGCACTCAACAAGTTTATGTATTTATATCTAGCAGTATTTATCTAGTATTTTTCTTACTAATTTTTGTATTAACACAAGGTTTTATCATTAACTATTACTTATTTTTAGCACCATTTACTAGTGCATTCATTTGGCCAATCGTTCAGTTCTTACTATCAAAATGCAAAGCATAAATAATGCTCAATTTGAAAACAAAATTCTCTTTTCTAGACTTAGACTAGCACTTATTTTTATTTGTTTACTCACTGCTTTGTTAATAATTAGAATTTACAATTTACAAATAGTAAACCATCAATATTACTTAAAAAAAGCTTTAGACAACCAAATACATGCTCTGCCGATAACACCTAGTAGAGGAAAAATATTTGATCGTAATGGTAATGTTTTAGCTACTAACAAACTAGCATTTCGACTTACCTTAACACAAGAAAAAACTAAAAATATTACCAAAACACTACAACAACTAAAACAGTCTGGATTTATAAATGATAAGGATATTAAAAACTTTAATCAAAATATAAAGCATTATCAAAAATTTCATAGTATTCCAATTAAATATAACCTTAATGAGATTCAGGTTGCAAAATTCTTAATTAGCAATATTTTTATTGGTGTAGATATAGAACCTTATTTCCATCGAATCTATCCCAACCAAAATTCTAGTGTTCATGTTATTGGTTATGTTTCTAGAATGTCTAAAAAAGATGAACTTATTTACGATAAGAAAAATTATTTAGGGACTTCATTTGTAGGTAAAACTGGCATTGAAAAACAATACGAAACACTATTACATGGTACTAACGGCTTACAACAGATAGAACGAAATGTAAATGGTAGAGTTATTCAAACCAAAATCATTAAGCCTTCTATTACTGGTAAAAATTTATATCTAAGCATAGACTTAGATATGCAAAAAAAAGCAGAAACACTCCTGAAAGGAAAACGAGGTTCAATTGTGGTTATAGATGTCAAAAATGGCGAAATATTAACACTCGTTAGTACACCTATTTATAATCCAAACTGGTTTGTAAATGGAATATCACACACCAACTATAACCAATTACAAACATCAAAAAATATCCCTCAACTTAACCGTGCAATTCAAGGATTATACCCACCAGGATCTACAATTAAACCTATGGTAGCTTTAGCAGGCTTAGAAGAGGGGGTTATTACTAATATAAGCAGCACTTTCTGCCCAGGCTATTACAAATTACCGAATGTTAAACGCAAATTTAACGATTGGAAAAAAACAGGACATGGACATGTCAATGTCAAAGACTCAATCACGCAATCATGTGATGTATTTTTTTATGACTTAGCAAATAAGTTGGGTATTGACAAATTACACAATAATTTAAACTTGTTTAATTTTGGCAGAAAGACAAATATTGATATTCCTGGAGAAAACGCCGGAATACTACCTTCTAAAACTTGGAAAAAAATTAATAAACATAAGCCCTGGTATCGTGGAGAAACCTTGATTACAGGCATTGGTCAAGGATTTATAGCTGTTACTCCTTTACAGCTTGCAGTTGCCACTACAGCAATTGCCAACAAAGGCATTCTATTTCAACCAACCTTGCTTAAAAATACGCAAGCATCTGATGATATAATCATTGAATCTAAGAAAAATAGTCATATACAAATTCCAATTAAAAATATTCAAAATTGGGAAGATGTAATTGACGGAATGAAACAAGCTATTTATGCTCCTAAAGGTACTGCTAGAAAGCTCAACAAAGGTTTAACCTACACATTAGCTGGAAAAACTGGAACTGCACAAGTGTTTAGTCTTGACAATACTATAGAACAATATATTGAAGAAGAAATTGATGAGAGATTAAGAGATCATGCGCTATTTACTGGCTTTGCCCCCACTGAAAATCCAGAAATAGCGATCGCTATTATTGTTGAAAATGCAGGTAATGGTAGCTCAAAAGCAGCACCAATTGCACGTCAAGTACTTGACGTATATTTTGATAAACAATTAAACAATACTTTACCTTAATAAATTTCAGTCAATTTGAAATATTAAAATCGGTAAATGCACTTTAAATTGATCTAATTATGGCTGATTAATTACATTATACAAAATAATTATTTTTGCCTTGTATCAGTTCCATTCTAGAGTTGCTAGAAGAATTTAATATTGCTTGCCTTACCTCTAAACTATGGATTGTAACTAAATCCAGCCACCAACCAATACTTAGCAAGTATTTGTATTTTCTTTCTATAGGAAAACTTCAAACCTACTGAAAACTCTTATTCGATAAACATCAAAATATAATCATCAACATAATCACCAAAAAAATAATAAATTATTAATCATGGATTTCATGTCCTTGTTGTTGGTAAAATTCTTTTTTAAAATTTGAAAATTTATTAATTTCAATAGCTCTACGCATTTGTAACATTAGATATTGGTAATAATAAAGATTGTGAATAGTATTAAGTCTTGCACCTAAAATTTCATGTTTTCTTTGCAAGTGATGTAAATAAGACTTAGAATAATTTTGACAAGTATAACAATGACAACACTCATCTAATACTGAAGTATCAAATCTATACCGTGCATTACGAATTTTAACAATACCAATTGAGGTAAACAAATAACCATTACGAGCATTACGTGTTGGCATAACACAATCAAACATGTCAATACCACGCTCAACTGCTTCTACCAAGTCATTCGGCGTACCAACACCCATCAAATATCTTAACTTGTCACTAGGTAATTGACTTGGAATATAGTCCAATACCTTTATCATCTCTTCTTTGGATTCACCCACACTCAAACCACCAATTGCAAATCCATCAAAACCTATTTCAACCAAAGTAGCTGCCGATTGAATACGCAAATCCTCATGCATACCGCCTTGAACAATGCCAAATAAGGCATTTTTATTATTTAAACGATCATGCTCATTTTTTGATCGTTGTGCCCATCGCAAAGACAATTGCATAGACTTATCAACTGTTTTTTTATCAGCAGGATAGGTCATACACTCATCAAAAATCATAACAATATCTGAACCTAATTTATTCTGTATTTGTATTGATTCTTCTGGCCCTATAAAAATTTTAGCACCATCTTTAGGTGAACGAAAATCCACACCTTTTTCACTAATTTTTCTTGTTTCTCCTAAACTAAATACCTGAAAACCCCCAGAATCTGTTAATATCGGACCTTTCCAATGCATAAAATCATGTAAATTTCCATGTGCTTGAATAACATCCGTACCAGGTGTAATAGCTAAATGAAAACTGTTTCCTAAAATCATTTGCGCACCCAAGCTGCTCAATTCTTCTGGCGTCATAGCTTTAACCGAACCATAAGTTCCAACTGGCATAAATGCTGGTGTCTCAACGTCACCTCTATCAAAAATCATTTTTCCACGACGTGCTAAATGATTTGTATTTTTTAATTCAAATTTCATCACTTTTCTCATTAACTTGTAACTGCCATAATTTAGCATATTCGCCATTAGACTTTAATAACTTAGCATGTGTTCCACATTCTTGCACTTTCCCATCTCCAAGTACAATAATTTTATTACTATCAATAATGGTAGATAGTCGATGTGCAATTACTAAAATAGTATGCTTGCTAGATAATCTCTTTAATGCTTTTTGAACCATCTTCTCTGAATAAGAATCTAATGCCGATGTTGCTTCATCAAAAATTAAAATAGGCGGATTCTTTAAAAGTACTCTAGCGATCGCTAAACGTTGTTTCTCACCACCAGAAAGTTTCAAACCACGTTCACCAACTAACGTATCATAGCCTTGAGGAAGCTTATTAATAAAGGTATCAATAAAACTAAGTTTAGCTACTTTTTCCACTTCATGTTGGTTTGCATCTTGTTTTCCATAAGCAATATTGTAATAAATACTTTCATTAAACATTACAGTATCTTGTGGAACAACACCAATAACTGATTGCACTGAATGTTGATTCAAAGTCTGGATATTTTGCCCATCAATTAAGATTTCACCACTATCCACATCATAAAATCGAAATAATAATTTCGCCAATGTCGACTTACCAGAACCAGATTTACCTACAATCGCTACTTTTTGTCCAGGTTCAATAACAAAACTAACTTCTTCTAATACTTTATTCTTACCTTTGTAAGCAAAAGAAATACGCTTAAACTCAATCTTTCCTTGACCAATTTTTATTTTTGGCGCATCCTTATAACTATTAACTTTTGATTGACGATCAAGCAAATCAAACATGTTATTCATATCAATAAAATTATGCTTAATCTGCCGATACACAATTCCTAAGGACCCCAAAGGCATAAATAACTGTAATAACAATACTTGAATCATAATCATATCACCAAGACTCAAACTTTTATCAACAACACCTTGAGATGCGAAAATTAAAATGATAGTTATCCCTACAGCAATAACAGCACTTTGAACGAAGTTAAGCGCCGTCATTGAAGTAAAACTTTTCGTAGCAATATTTTCCCAACGAGTCATAGTTTCATCGTAACGATGAACTTCAGCATCCTCTTGATTAAAATATTTAACCGTCTCATAGTTAATTAAACTATCCACTGCATTCATATTAGCCTCAGATTGCATATCATTCATCTGATAACGGTACTTCATCCTCCAGTTTGTAATAGCCAATGTAAATCCTACATAAAAAACTACCGTTAATAATGAAATGCCAGCAAAGAAAATATCATAATTAAACCACAAAACACCAATCACTAAACATATCTCAAAAAATGCAGGAATGATGTTAAATACAAAAATCGATAACAAGGTAGATACACTTTGAGTGCCACGGTCAACATCACGGGTAATACCCCCAATACGACGATCCAGATGAAAAGACAAATCCAATGTATGTAAATGCTTAAATACACTAATCGCAATCAAACGCATAATATGATAACGAACACGTACAAAAATCGCATCACGAAGCTCGTTAAATAACGAACTAGCAAGTCTAAGTGCACCATAAGCAAAAAGTAGCCCTAATGGTAAAATTAGCAAGATATTAGTCTGATTTAAAACATCAACGATTTCTTTTAAAACTACTGGCACTGCAACATTAGCAAATTTTGCAACAATCAAAAATAACATTGCCAAAATAACACGTATACGCATTTTTAACAAATAAGGAAATAACTTTTTTAGAACCTTAATGTCTCTGGTTTTAAAATCATAAGCCTTAGTTTTCTTATCAGTACTACACATAGTGTATAAGATTATTATTAGGTAAAAGTACGCCTTTTTTACAAGTAATTTTTATCATCTCATTGGTTTTAAACTAATCTGAATTCTGTAATAATTCTTGTTGCCAAGATACATAACTAACTAGATAAATATAATTACAACCCAATACTCTATTCAATCATATACAATGTTAGAGTTTATAAATTTCAATTACTCTACTCCTTCGGTGACATTAATGTAAGTTAAAATTAAACTTACATTTCCTATAAAAGCTGCTTTAATATCACTTTTAGTCTAATAATCGCCTCAAATTATTTATCAATCTGTACGGACTACTTATAGGGCTTATTTTTTCTGTTCATCCATCTTGTTTTTCCTAGGTAACATGCTATTAATTGTTTATGCAAAATATTTTCACAATTATATCTGAAATATGCTAACAACTTTTTCAAAAAATGACACCCAAAACATGACAATTGCACTCAAACTTGCCTTACAAGGAAGATACGGTGTAAAGTCTAACCCTATGGTAGGTTGTGTGATTGTTAAACATTCCAAGATTATTGCCAAAGGATATCACCAAAGTTTTGGCCAAGCACATGGAGAAATTAATGCCTTACAACAAATTAACTATAAAGCTCATGGCGCTACACTCTACGTCACTCTAGAACCTTGTTCGCATCAAGGAAAAACACCGTCTTGTGCACAAGCCATTATTAACTCAGGTGTTAAAAAAGTTATTATCGCTATGCTTGATCCTAATCCACTAGTTAATGGTAAAGGGGTTGTTATGCTTGAATATACAGGCGTCGAGGTTAAAATTGGTCTTTTAAAAAATGATGCATTAATTCTTAATCAAGGATTTATTAAGCGTATGCAAACTAATCAGCCTTTTATACGTTGTAAAGTAGCTATGAGTATTGACGGTAAAACCTCAATGAGTTCAGGTGAAAGTAAATGGATTACCTCAAAAATGGCAAGATTAGACGTACAAAAACTACGTGCCAATCACCAAGCAATTATGACTGGCTCAGGTACAATTATTAATGACAACCCTTTAATGACAGTACGTCTTGATGGTGTTAATTCAAAACCACTACGTGTTGTGATTGATAGTAAGAATCAAATAACAGATACCTCTCTTAATATATTTAACACTGATGCACCAACACTAATCCTAAACTCAGATAATACCAAGGTACTCGCCTCTGGCAAACTTGATCTTAGTAATGTCTTAACCCAATTAGGCAATCAAGGTATTAATAATGTTTTACTTGAAGCAGGACCTAAACTGATTGGCGCCATGATTAAAATGAATTTAATTGATGAATTTATTATTTATATGGCCCCCATATTAATGGGTAGTGATGCTAATTCAATACTTAATCTAGTTATTAAAGATATGACTTATAAAATCAAACTGGATATTGTTGATGTTAGAATGGTAGGTAACAACATCAAAATAACTGCTACTTTAAAATGAACAACTTAACTAATAAAAACATAATTATTGGTGTTAGTGGCTCTATTTCAGCTTATAAAGCACCTGATATTGTGCGTCGATTACAAGATTTTGATGCTAAGGTAAAAGTGATTCTCACCAAAGGAGGAGCTAAATTTATTACTAAATGGTCATTACAATCAATCTCAAAAAATAAAGTCTACCATAATTTATGGGACGAAGATGCGGAATTTGGCATGAGACATATTGAACTTGCTAGATGGGCAGATGCTATTTTAATCGCTCCTGCTAGCGCCAATACTATTACCAATATCGCTATAGGTAAAGCTAATGATTTATTAAGTAGTGTTGTCTTAGCAAGTGACGCATTATTACTCATCGCACCTGCTATGAACCTAAAGATGTATCAATCTCATGCTCTTCAAAACAACTTATCAATACTTATTAATCGGCATGCAATCATTATTAAACCAAGATCTGGTGAACAAGTTTGTGGAGACATTGGCATGGGAAAACTTGCAGAGCCATCAAACATTGCAAAACAAGTAGTTCAACAGTTCATTAGCACAAAACTAACTGGTAAAAAAGTGCTAATTACTTTAGGTTCTACTATTGAAGCTATTGACCCAATTAGATTTATTTCTAATCACAGTAGTGGAAAAATGGGTATGGAATTAGTCAATACTTGTATCGAATCAGGAGCATCAGTAACCTGCATTTATGGCAACATCACCACTACTCTAAATGCAAAATCTAACAACATATCAATTATTAACGCACAACAGATGTATGACAAAGTCATGGAGAATATTACTAATCAAGATATTTTTATTGCTTGTGCAGCTGTAAGTGATTTTTCTGCTAAAAATACAAAAAATCAAAAAATCAAAAACGATAGGAGAAATCTAACACTGGAGCTTATTCCAAATAAAGACATATTAGCAGATGTATGCAAATTAAAAGAAAAACCTATTTGTATAGGATTTGCTGCAGAAACACAAAATATGCTAAAAAATGCTAAAAATAAGCTCAAAAATAAAGGTTGTGATGTTATTATTCTAAATGATGTTTCAAATACTAATTTTGGCTTCAATGTGGATGAAAATGAAGTAACTTTTTTAAGTCAAAATTTAAATAAAAAAATTGCTAAAAATAGCAAAAAAAGAATAGCAAAAAAAATACTTGAAATATTTATTAAAGAATACTTATAAATAGTAAAAAAATACTATTAAATCAACACTCAATAGACTTACTCATAATATTGTGGATAAACGTGTTAATATCTCATTAAAAAGTACTGAAACCACTTATATATTACATCTTTTTCTGGTTTTGAATAAAAATTAGTCATCTATAATTTTTAATTAAAAATCAATAACTTATAAAAACTTATAAAAACCCATTGCCTGAAAAAATATCTATTAAGTTATGTAAAAACACTTTAGAGGAAAACTTAACTAGTTTAACGTGTTAAATTAAGACTTTCTTGATATATTTAACGACAATAAATTAATAATGCCTTTGATTAATGTCAACTATTTATGTTAGTTTATCATTTAAATTTATCGGAGTATTTTTTCATTTAACAAAACCTTAAAAATTAAACTCTAGATTGAGTATAATTTTTACTATTTTCATCATTCCTAGATAATATAAAATACAAGATTCTAAGGTTTAATCAAACCTTATCTAATTTTTTAAATAACTTACAACTTTGTTATATACTTAAACAGTTAACATCTAATAAGAATAATTAAGACTCTCTTTAAATCCATCAACACCACTATCATCTTAGTATTATCTTTAACATGCGCATATATACAAACTTATATTTGATACTATATTTTTATGTTACGACACTAATAAACATATAAATAGATGCTAGATTATTCGGCTAATCTAATATTCAACTACTGATTAACCCCATATCGTAATACCTTAACTCTCTTAAGCCAGATATTTATAATCCATTCTTAAATATCCACTTAATCAATACACTTGTCAAGTATTATTATAAGTAGTATAACTAATTTTTAAAAGTGATTTAACCTACAGGAAGGAAGGTATGTACAACAATAACTAATGATAGTAGACCTTGCTTACTTGGTCTTGAGCTAAAACATTAACAGCATCAATTAACTGCTGATTAGGTGCCACTAAATAAACTTTGTTTAACAACATACTGCCTCTTAAATTGTCCACAATATAAGAGATTTTAACTGGACAATTACCCCTATGTTCAATTAGAAGATTAATAAGTTTATTAAATATTGACTGGTGTTTAGTGTTTAATAATACTTCAAATCCCTTGGCATAGCTTATTTTTACTTGCTCAATATTTTCAATTTTATTAACCACTAGTTGCCATTGATCTCTGAAATCTTTATTAATCTTACCAGAAATAACCACCACTTCATCAATCATAAGTTGATTACTCACTAAAGTTAGAGTTTTCGTGAATACCACAGCATTTAACGACATAGAACCATCTTCAATTGTAATTATAGCAATTTGCTCTCCATTCTTAATAGAACGATAACGTAGATCTGAAATTAACGCTAATACACGTACATCTCTATTCTTTCTAAAGACAATATTAGAAGGTAATACTACATTAATGTTCTTTAAATCGGCCACTGTATACTCATTAGTAGGGTGATTATCAAAATAATATCCTAGTACGCTTTTTTCTAATTGTAATTTTTTTTTAAACGAAAAACTTGGTGCTAAAAGATAACGTGTTTCATATTCACTATGTGGAAATAATCCGTTCTGACCACTAAAATAGTCACTTTGTTTCTGTTCTGCTTGTCTAATAGCTATGGGATAAGTTTTAATTAAACTCTCCCTATTCACGCCTAATATATCAAAAGCGCCGCTATAAATTAATGCTTCAATAGCACGCTTATTCAAATAACGCTTTTCAATTCTAGAACAAAATTCGAATAAATCCTTGTAGATACCATTAGCACTACGTTCAAATACAACTGCATCAACCAAGGCTACACCAACACCTTTAATTGCACCAAGACCATACAAAACTGTCTTCTCATCAAGAATACTAAATTCGTAATTAGACTCGCACACATTTGGACCATTAACAATCAACCCCATTTTACGGGTCTCGCTTATAGTAAATGAAACTCTATCAGTATCATCCATCATGCCAGATAAAACTGCAGCCATAAAAGGAGCTGGATAATGAGACTTAAGCCAAGCAGTATGATAAGAAACGTATGCATATGCCACCGAATGAGACTTGTTAAAACCATAACCTGAAAACTTATTAATCAAGTCAAAAATTTCATTGGCTTTTTTCTCATTAATACCCCTTTCAGCAGCACCTTTAACAAACACACTACGTTGACGATTCATTTCGCTGACTTTTTTCTTACCCATCACACGCCTAAGCAGATCTGCACCACCTAAAGAATATCCTGCCATCACTTGTGCAGATTTCATTACTTGTTCTTGATATAAAAATACACCATTAGTTGGTTTAAGAATTTGTTCTAACATAGGGTGTGGATACTTAACCTGTGCACCATGTTTTACATTAATATAATCATCTACCATACCTGCATCTAATGGACCTGGACGATATAATGCTAGCATTGCAACAATATCTTCAAAATTATCTGCTTGAAGTTTCTTTAAATAACTACGCATCCCTTTAGACTCTAATTGAAAAACACCAGTTGTATCACAACTTTGAAGTAGTTTATAAACTTTCTTATCATCTAATGGTAAAACATCTAAGTTAATCGGTTCATCTGATAAACCCTTGGTGCTAATTAGTTTAATAGCTTTGTGAATAACAGTTAAATTAGATAATCCTAAAAAATCAAACTTAACCAAACCAACTGCCTCAATATCATCCTTATCAAATTGAGAAACTACGCTATCATTCTCACCATAGCCTTTATACACTGGACAAAAATCACTAATTTTGCTAGGTGCAATCACCACACCACCTGCGTGCGTACCAACGTTTCGTACTAAACCCTCTAATTGCTTAGAAAGATCAATTAATGCCGTTACGCTTTCTTCTGAATCATAACGAGCTCGTAATTCTTTAGAACCCCCTTTCTTAGGATCGCTCAAAGCTCTTTCAAGAGTCACCTTTAAATCGTTAGGGATCATCTTTGATATTTTGTCACTAAACCCATAAGGATGTCCCAAAACACGCCCTGCATCACGTACCACGCCTTTAGCCGCCATCGTACCATAGGTAATAATTTGTGAAACCTTCTCATGACCATACCTTTTAGATACATAACCAATTACTTCATCCCGACGATCAGTACAAAAATCAATGTCAAGATCTGGCATTGAAACTCGCTCTGGATTTAAAAAACGTTCAAATAATAATTCATGCTTAATTGGGTCAACATTAGTAATACCTAAAACATAAGCCACTAAAGAACCAGCACCTGAACCACGACCTGGACCTACTGGTATGTCATTTTCTTTTGACCATCTAATAAAATCTGCCACAATCAAAAAATAACCTGAAAATCCCATTTGGATAATAATATCAAGTTCAAATTTTAAACGCTGTTGATAAATATTAACATCTACCTTTAAGTTTTCCAGGCGTTGAACCAAACCACACTCTGACTCTTCACTAAAAAATTGTTCTATAGTTAAATGTTCTGGAATAGGGAAATCTGGCAAATAATTCTTTTTAAATAACTCAAAATGTACATTACAACGCTTAGCAAGCTCTAATGTATTTTCTAAAATTTCTGGTAAATCAGAAAATAGCTTATACATTTGTTCAGATGATTTTAAAAATTGCTGATTAGAAAAATGTCGCTTACGCTGCGTATCATCCAAGAGACTACCCTGAGAAATACAAATCCTAGCCTCATGTGCATCAAAATCACTTTCATTTAAAAATTGTACATCATTAGTTGCCACAACAGCAATACCAAGTTCAAGTGCTAATTTAATACAAAGATGTAAATGCTTTTCATCAAACTCTCTTGAAGTTCTTTGAACAGCTAAATAATAACGATCAACAAAAATAGCCTGCCAAAACTCAGATTTCTGCTTAGCCTCAACCATTTTATTTGATATTAAATATTTAGCTACATCACTATAAATAGGAGTTGCGATCATGATCAAACCTTGATTATAATCAATTAACTCTTGCTCTGTTATACTGACACGTTCATGTGAACGTCCTTGAGTATAAGATAAAGAAATTAATTCAGAAAGATTAAGATAGCCTTGACGATCTTGACATAATAATAAACCTGAATAAAACTCACCTTCCTTATCTTTAATATTAATTCTAGCACCAAATATTGGCTTGATATTAGCAGCAATAGCTTTTTGATAAAATTTAACTGCTGCAAAAAGATTAGATTCATCCGTTAATGCAATTGAATCCATACCAATTTCTTGTACCTTTTCAATAAATTCTGAAATACGTACTACAGAGTTTTCAATTGAAAACTCACTTTGACAATGTAGATGTACAAAACCAGGATTAACCATTAAAAATAATTAAAATAAATGTGATGAATACTTACCTATTTTACAAGTCTAAAAAAACTACTACAAAGTACTTAATTTTATTTTAAATAGCGGTAAATTTCGAAAAAATATACCGAAAAAAATTTAAATTATGAAACAACAGAATATTAGAAAGCTTAATATATCTTTTTATAATCAACTATAAAAAATAGAAGTATTCTCTATAACTCACTAGATTTTATTAGAACCTAGGCCCTGCTGTTTTTGCTAAAATAGCTTGTAATGTTGCATTAACTGTTTGCTTATAAGCTTTATTTGCCAATATAATTGCTGCAACATTTTTACCTGATTTATACAATTTTTTAGCTTCTTTAATCATTTTTCCAGTATCGCGCCATGCCATATCTGTAGCAAGATTCTCTTTATAGCCTGTTTCAGCTGCCTCAATAGCAGACTTAAATAAATTAGAGTCATTATTCCAGTTATACAAACTACCCATATAACCAGCCAGAGCTGTTAAAGTAAATAATACCAAAACTATTAATAATACCCTTTTCATTAGCATCTCTCTCCTATTTTCTATATCTATCGGTAGTAATTTTGAGCCCATTACTCATTGCCTGGTGGAAGAATTCCATGTTACGAAGTGCTTCTGTTTGAGGTTTTAATGGATTAGCACGCATATTCTTTAAACAACTAGAGTAGCGACGGTGTAGTGTACCCATACCAGTCCATTTTACACGATACATAGGTATGTGAGTAGTATGACCTAGTGCAGGAGACAGAATATCAGCACGAGCTTTTCTACCTGCGTTATACACATGACAGTCTGCACAAGACATATTAAACTGACCACGCTTAGAATAAAAGAAATTCTTACCTTTCTCATAAGCCACTTTAGAACCAAAAGACTCAACTTTTACATTAATCTTTTGTCCAGCCGCTTGGTCTGAAATCCAAGCACTAATACGAGCAATTTTACCTTTATTATAACTTAATTTATCACCGGTTTGATTCTGATAACAATTTTTAATTGCAGTCTCAAGTGTAACTACTTGCTGAGTCGCTTCATTAAAGTATGGATGTTGAATACGAGCTGCTACTGGATCTTTCAGTGAAATACATTTATTAAGACCAAACTTCAAATACTCCTTACCACCATCCTCCACCGCCTCCTCATAAGGAGGAATCCCATCTAAAATTTCTTCAAATTGTTCCCTTGAATCTTGATCAATCATATATACACCATCGGTATAGTCTGCAAATTCCACATTAGGAAAAATTGTTTTAAAGTGGTTAATAAAGGCCTTCTGATCAGACTTAACATCAGCTAATACCACGCTAACCAAAAAACCTAAACAAACTATTGTGGTTATTATTTTTTTCATTAATTTCACGTCAATAATTATAAACAATTATTTAGACTTTGCAGTCGCAGAACCTGTTTCACCTTTATTACTTTTATACTTAAGTTCAATTATATCGCCTTTCTTACCAGTAACCTTAAACTTAAAATATGGATTTTTAGAAATTGAAATGCCGATATCAGCATCTACAACTTTGTCACCATTATGTAATATAACCATATTTTCAATATAATTAGCTGGGACTATTTTACCTTTTTTCTTACGTAAACCTGTTTCCATAGGATGTTTAATTAAACATTTAATACTAATCACACCTTTTTTTGCTTTAGGTTTTAATTTAATACTTGCCATTTATATATACTCCATTTTAATATAATTAGTTAATTAGCCACCACAACCACCAATCGTTACCTTAACTTCTCGAGTTCTAGAAGTTGTTATTCCACCCGCTGTCACTAACGCTATAACTGAAGAAGTTTTACCCATCTTAACACGGGTAGAAATATAACCTTGAGCACCAGATAAATTAAATGAAGCCGCCAAGGGCATAGAATTATTTTTAATATAAAAAGAAATATCTGTTACGTCTTTAATTTTAGAAGCATCCACTGTCATAGGCACTACCTCACCATTTTCAGCAATCTTAGGTGCTTTAAATTTAAATAAGCCTTCCTTAGCACTTACAACTGAAGTACTTACTATATCTGATTTATCCTTAAAACTTGTAGAATTAGCAAAAACCATACTTGGTGTTAATAAACCTGCACTTACTGCTGTAGCAACTGCAGAACCTGCTATTGCACTTTTTAAAAATAATCTTCTTTTCATCTTGTTCTCCTTATTTTGAATAAATGAAATCTGTAATTTGATCAATTTGATTTTCAGTTAATACTTGATGCTTACCAAATGGAGGCATAATTGAATATGGATTTTTAATTGTTGCATCCCAAATTTGTTTTCTTAAATCAGCTTTATTTGGAAATCTTTCCTTCATTGCAAATAATGGTGGTCCAATTGTTCCTGGTAAGCTACCACCTGGAATCATATGACATGCTAAACAATTTCCCAACTTACGACCAAAAGTTACTTCTTCACTAGTCATCTCTTTAGCACCTATTTGTGCTGATATCATAAATAATGCTATCAATATCACAATTCTTGAGATAAAAGAAATAGTTTCCTTCATGTTGTTCTCCTATTTATACAAATCAACAAGATAATTAAACTTTGATAAAAATGAATGATATAGCACTTAAAAATACTTTGCAACTCTTTTATTAAAGCGTTATATTATAATATTCTTTTTTAGAAAAAAAATTTAGCACAATACTCGTACTTTATAACTTTATTCAAGAATAATTTTTCACATCAAAGGTAACTAATAATATTATTAGTTACCTTTCTCCACTTAAACTTGCTGTGCAGCTTTGATCAATGCTTGAGCTTTATGCATAGTCTCATCCCACTCTGATTGTGCTGTAGAATCATAAACAATACCTGCTCCAGCTTGAACATAAAGTATTTGCTCTTTAATCACGGCAGTACGAATAGCAATTGCCATATCCATACATCCATGCCAAGATAAATAGCCAATTGCACCTGAATAAATATTTCGTTTTAATGGCTCAACTTCATTGATAATTTCCATTGCTCGTACTTTAGGAGCGCCACTGAGTGTGCCTGCTGGAAAAGTTGCTTTTAAAACATCAATCACACTCACGTCATCTTTAAGCTCACATTCAACATTTGATACAATATGCATTACATGCGAATAGCGCTCAACAAACATTCTATCGGTCAACTTAACTGTACCAGTTTTTGCAATACGGCCTAAATCATTACGACCTAAATCAATCAACATTAAATGTTCTGCGATTTCTTTTTCATCATTCAACAAATCTTGTTCTAACTCTAAATCTTGAGCATGATCTTTACCCCGTGAGCGAGTACCAGCCATAGGTCTAACAGTTGCACGTCTATTGTTATCTACACGAGTGAGAATCTCTGGTGAAGAACCAATAATCATAATATCATCTAAATTAAGATAATACATATAAGGTGACGGGTTAAGACGTCTAAGTTGTCTATACAACTCAATTGGTGATGCTTTGAATGTTGCACTAAGTCTTTGTGAAGGAACTACCTGCATAACATCACCAGATTTAATATATTGTTGAATAGTATCAACAGCAATTTTATAGTTTTGCTCACCAAAACTAGACGTAAAATTTACATCACTAAAATGATGAGATTCATAATCTTTTTTAATTAAAGGCTGGTTAATCTGACGCTTGATTTTACTAAGTCTTAATTGCGCATCTTCAAAAGCTTGTTTAACAGGATTAATATGTGTTATTAAAAAAGCTTTATTAGCTAAATTATCAAATACCACTAAATCATTAGATACCATAAGCATAATATCTGCAATATTAAACTCATCTTTCTGCTTGGAAAATTTTAATTTTGGTTCAATATAATGAATAATTTCATAACCAAAATAGCCAACTAAACCCCCGTTAAACTCTGGCAAGTTGTTAATCTTTGGTACACTGTATTTCTGTTGATATTTCTCAATCCATAATAGGGGGTCTGCTACTATAAGTGACTCAAGTAATTGTGTATCTTGTTCAATACGTACCTCATTACCAAATACTTTAATGACAGTTTGTGCACTCAAGCCAATGATTGAATAACGACCCCATTTCTCTCCACCTTGTACGGATTCAAAAAGATAAGAATAAGGTGTATCTGCTAGTTTTAAATACAAACCTAATGCAGTATCAGTATCTAAAATCACTTCCTTAAAAACAGGAATATGATTATAACCTTGTTTAACAAATTGATTAAAACTAGATTGATTCATATAATAAAATTTATTGTAATAAAAAACCACATCAATTTTGATTAATGCGGTTTTCCTTTTCTAAACAAAAGTTAAATATCATTCCTCTTACGTTTGCGTTTGTTTCTCTGCTTCCTTTAATTGATCAGATAATGCTTGTTGTGCATCAACTGTTTGCGTAGTAATACTTTCAACATATTGAGCACGACGTGCTTGATGATGTTTAAAGCCTGTACCTGCTGGAATCAATCGACCCACAATCACATTCTCTTTCAAACCTTGGAGTGTATCTACACGTCCTGTTGTTGAAGCTTCTGTCAAAACACGAGTTGTTTCTTGAAACGAGGCAGCAGAAATAAACGATTCAGTTGCTAAAGATGCTTTAGTAATACCCATTAGTAACCTTTGATAATTAATCAAATCCTTTCCCTGTGCTTCTAATTGATAGTTCATTTCAATCACTCGTCCATATTCAGCAGTTTCACCATTAACAAATGATGAATCTCCTGCATCAAGAATTTCAACTTTACGTAACATTTGTTTAACAATCACCTCAATATGCTTATCAGAAATATTAACACCTTGTAAACGATATACATTTTGAACTTCTCTAACAACATAGTTAGCCAATGCTTCAACGCCTAATAGGCGTAAAATATCATGCGGATTAGATGGACCGTCTGAAATTACATCACCTTTTTCAATCGTCTCACCATCAAATACATTAATTTGACTCCATTTATGGATCATCATTTCAGTAGCTTTACCTTCTGAACTAGTAATAATTAAACGATCTTTAGATTTAGTAGAGTTACCAAAACTAATCACACCAGTTGCTTCCGCAAGAATGGAATGATCTTTAGCCTTACGTGCTTCAAATAAATCAGCAACACGTGGCAAACCACCTGTAATATCACTTGTTTTAGACAAATCTTTAGGGATTTTAGCCAACACTCCACCTGCTGCAATCACTTGATTATCATCTAGATTAATTTTAACAGTAGATGGTAAATAATGTGTTGATAATACAACTTCAGAATCATTTTCCTCAACCATTTTAATTAACGGCTTTAACCCCTTTGCTGCTGTTGATCTTTCAGCTTCATCAATCATCTCAAAGAACGTTAAACCTGTCAATGGATCAGTGTTTTTATTAACTGTCATTCCCTCAACAAAATCTACAAAAATAACGCGACCTGCTTGCTCAGAAATAATAGGATGTGTATGAGGGTCCCAATCAGAAATCTTATCTTTTGCTTTAACTGCACCACCTTCTTGTACATGCACAATAGCACCATAAGGGATTTTATAACGTTCGACTTCTTGACCCTTGTTATTACGAATCGTCACTTCAGAAGAACGAGAAATGACCACTAAATCATTATTTTCATTAGTAATTGATTTTAGATTTTCGAAATGTGCAATACCATCAGTATTAACATTAATACTACTGACTGCAGTAGAAGCAGATGCAGCACCGCCAATATGGAAAGTACGCATAGTTAACTGTGTACCTGGTTCGCCAATAGATTGTGCTGCAATAACACCAATAGCCTCACCTACTCCAATTTTATGACCACGTGCCATATCATTACCATAACATGATGAACACACACCATAACGTGTATCGCAAGTAATAGAAGAACGTACTTTAATTGATTCAATGCCTAATTCATTAATCTTATCTGAATCATCCAAAGATACTAAATGGCCTTTTTCTAAAAACACCTCTATTGAATCAGGCATTAACACATCTTCAGCTGTTACTCGACCCAAAGTTGCTGTACCTAAGGTTTGTACAATATTACCACCATCAATTACTGCCTTCATAATCAGACCATTATCAGTACCACAATCGTCTTCAGTAATAACCAAATCTTGTCCAACATCTACCAAACGTCTAGTCAAATAACCAGAATTTGCTGTTTTGAGGGCTGTATCAGCCAAACCTTTACGTGCACCGTGCGTAGAAATAAAGTATTGCATATTGTTTAAGCCTTCACGAAAATTAGATGTAATTGGTGTTTCAATAATTGATCCATCTGGCTTTGCCATTAATCCACGCATACCTGATAATTGGCGCATTTGCGCAGGAGAACCTCTAGCACCTGAATCGGCCATCATGTAAACCGAATTAAACGAGGCAAGTTTCTGAATCTTGCCATCAACATCGGTAAAATTTTCAAAACCAATTTCATCCATCATGGCTTTTGCCACTTTTTCAGAAGTACGTGACCAAATATCAATCACCTTATTATAACGTTCGCCATCAGTCACAACACCTTTGGAAAATTGCTCTTGAATATCTTTAACTTGGATTTCTGCTTGTCCAATCATTTTAGCTTTAGAATCCGGAATAATCATATCATTTGAACAAAATGAAATACCTGATTTAGTTGAATATTGAAAGCCCATATACATCATTTGGTCAGCAAACATAACCGTTTGTTTTAGTTCTTGAGTACGATAACAAACATGAATTAGATTAGAAACTACTTTCTTACTAATAGCTTCATTAATTAAATTAAAAGACAAGCCATTTGGCAAAATTCTTGAAAAAATCGCACGACCCACTGTAGTATCAACAATACGTTTAGCACTGGGTTCAAACTTACCGTTAACTTTCTGATAATCTTGAATACGTAGTTTTACCTTTGCATGCAAGGTAACACTGTCAGACTCATAAGCATTAAGTGCTTCAGTTGCATTTGCAAAAATTAGACCCTCACCTTTTTGATTAATCATCTCACGAGTCATATAATAAAGACCTAAGATAACATCTTGTGATGGCACAATAATAGGTTCGCCACTAGCAAGATGTAATACATTGTTAGAAGCCAACATTAATGTTCTTGCTTCTAATTGCGCCTCTTCAGATAAAGGCACGTGTACTGCCATTTGATCACCATCAAAATCAGCATTAAATGCACCACACACAAGTGGATGTAACTGAATAGCTTTGCCTTCAATTAGTAATGGTTCAAATGCTTGAATACCCAAACGATGTAATGTTGGGGCACGATTTAGTAAAACTGGATGTTGATGCACGACTCTCTCTAAAATATCCCATACTTCTGGTGATTCGCTTTCAACCATTTTCTTTGCAGCTTTAATAGTTGAAGCTAAACCTTTAGTCTGTAACCTGTTATAAATAAATGGCTTAAATAATTCTAATGCCATTTTCTTAGGTAAACCACACTGATGTAACTTAAGGTAAGGTCCACAAACAATCACTGAACGGCCTGAATAATCAACCCGTTTGCCTAATAAGTTTTGACGGAAACGCCCTTGCTTGCCCTTAATCATATCTGATATAGACTTCAAAGGACGACGATTATTCCCCATCACAGCACGACCACGACGACCATTATCAATTAATGAATCTACTGCTTCTTGTAACATACGCTTTTCATTGCGAACAATAATTTCAGGAGCATCCAGCTCTAATAAACGCGCTAAGCGATTATTACGATTAATCACACGACGATATAAATCA
Organism: Candidatus Vesicomyidisocius sp. Agig_15_S12; assembly: GCA_021730225.1. Lineage (GTDB taxonomy): Bacteria > Pseudomonadota > Gammaproteobacteria > PS1 > Pseudothioglobaceae > Ruthia. The sequence goes on along the minus strand of CP072532.1, from coordinate 188,895 downwards.
TTAAGGTCTGAAGTTGCAAAACGACCACCATCTAATGGCACCAAAGGACGTAAATCAGATGGAAGAATTGGTAATACTTTTAATACCATCCATTCAGGTTTATTGCCAGATTGGATTAATGAATTAACCAGTTTAAGACGTTTGTTATACTTTTTAAGCTTAGTTTGGCTTTTTGTATTTAAACTATCTTCACGTAAATTAGCCGCCTCAACTTCAAGTTTCATATCAGACAAAACATCTTGAATGGCTTCCGCGCCCATTTTCGCTTCAAACTCATCATCACCATATTCATCTAATGCGTCAAAATACATCTCTTCAGTTAATAGCTGCTTATGAACAAGTGGTGTTGAACCCGGATCAGTCACCAAGAATGCTTCAAAATAAAGTACACGTTCAATATCCTTAAGTGTCATATCCATCAATAACCCCAAACGTGAAGGCAAAGATTTTAAATACCAAATATGCGCGACTGGTGCTGCTAATTCGATATGACCCATTCGTTCACGACGAACCTTAGAATATGTTACTTCAACCCCACATTTTTCACACACAACATTACGAAATTTCATACGCTTGTACTTACCACACAAACATTCAAAGTCTTTCATTGGTCCAAATACCTTAGCACAAAACAAACCTTCTCTTTCAGGCTTAAATGTACGATAATTAATAGTTTCAGGCTTTTTAACTTCACCATATGACCATGAACGAATCTTCTCAGGAGAAGCTAGTCCGACTCTAATTGCATCAAAATCTTGCTCTTTTTGCTCTAACTTATGAATTTTTAATAAATCTCTCATTGAATCCTCCTACTAATTAGTGTTGTTCTAACTCAACATCAATACCTAACGATCGAATCTCTTTCACCAAAACATTAAACGATTCTGGCATGACTGATTCTGTTAAATTCTTACCATCAACAATACTCTTGTACATTTTTGCTCGTCCTGCAACATCATCAGATTTAACTGTTAGCATCTCACGCAATGTGTGAGCTGCACCATAAGCTTCTAATGCCCACACTTCCATCTCACCAAACCTTTGGCCACCAAACTGAGCTTTACCACTAAGTGGTTGTTGTGTTACTAATGAGTAAGGACCAGTAGAACGTGCATGCATCTTATCATCAACTAGATGATTTAGTTTTAACATGTGCATATAACCAACTGTTACATGACGATCAAATGGTTCGCCTGTACGACCATCATATAATTGTTCTTGACCAGACTCTGGTAAGTCGGCTAATCTAAGCAATGATTTAATATCTTGCTCTCTAATACCATCAAACACTGGTGTTGCCATTGGCACACCTTCGCGAAGATTATTTGCTAATTCAATAATTTCTTCATTACTAAATGATGTTAAATCTTCTTTCTTACCATGAAGATTATAGACTTTGTCTAAAAAGACTCTAATCTTTTTAATCATATCAGGGTGTCTTTCATCTAATATAGCAGCAATTTTATATCCTAAACCTTTAGCGGCATATCCTAAATGAACCTCTAGCACTTGACCTACATTCATGCGTGATGGTACTCCCAACGGATTAAGTACGATATCTATAGTAGAACCATCTGCAAGATAAGGCATGTCTTCAACCGGAGATACACGTGAAATTACACCTTTATTTCCATGGCGTCCAGCCATCTTATCACCTACCTGCAGTGTTTTACGGGTTGCTACGTAAACCTTAACCATCTTCATAACACCTGGAGGTAATTCTGCACCTTCGTTAATTTTAGCTTTTTCTTTTTTAAAAAATTTCTCAAACTCAACTTTCTTAGCTTTAGATTGTTTAACCAATACTGATACTTCTTTATTCACAGTTGTATTTTCAACTTTAAATTTAGCAATATCTTTATTGTCAAATTTTTTCATCAATTTTGTACTTAATCTCTCACCTATTCTAATATCACCGATAGCTTTACTTAGTACATTACCTAAAAGTTTCAAACGAATGCGACGAAAAATATCACCATCAATAATACTAAATTCATCATCAATATCTTTTTTAATTCTATCTAAACGTTCTGCATCAATACTTAACGCTCTAATATCTTTTTCTACACGGTCACGTGTAAACACCTGTACATCAATAACAACGCCTGATTTAGAAGCACCAATACGTAATGATGAATCTTTAACATTATTGGCCTTTTCACCAAAAATAGCTCTGAGTAATTTTTCCTCAGGAGAAAGTACTGTTTCACTCTTAGGAGTTACTTTACCTACCAAAATATCACCGCCTTTAACACGAGCCCCTACATAAACAACACCTACTTCATCTAACTTAGACAATGCTGACTCACTTACATTTGGAATATCTGAAGTAATTTCCTCAGGACCTAACTTAGTATCACGGGAATAAGCTGTTAATTCTTCAATATGAATTGTTGTATAACGGTCTTCTTGAACAACCTTTTCTGAAATTAAGATTGAATCTTCAAAGTTATAGCCATTCCAAGGCATAAAAGCAATCTTCATATTCTGACCTAATGCCAACTCACCCATATCAGTAGATGGACCATCTGCTAAGATATCTCCAATAGTAATCTTATCATCTGTTCTAACTAATGGCTTTTGATTAATACAAGTATTTTGATTGGAACGTGAATACTTAGTCAAGTTGTAAATATCAACCCCTAGTTCATTCGCTTTAGTCTTCTTAGAATCTACACGAATAACAATGCGTGATGCATCTACTGCTTCTACTACGCCACTATGTTTAGCAGTGACACAAACACGAGAATCCTTCGCTACAACACGTTCAATGCCTGTACCAACTAATGGCTTTTCAGCTTTTAACACAGGAACAGCTTGTCGTTGCATATTTGAACCCATTAACGCACGATTAGCATCATCATGCTCCAAGAAAGGAATAAGTGATGCCGCCACTGATGAAATTTGCTTAGAATCAATATCAATTAGTGTTACTTCTGATGAATCTACTAAAACAAATTCATTCTTATGACGACAAGAAATAAGATCATCCATTAATTTACCTCTATCATCCACTAATGCATTTGCTTGTGCAATTGTATGTGTGATTTCATCAATAGCTGAAACATAAATTACTTCTTTAGTCACCTTACCATTTTTAACTATTTGATAAGGAGTTTCTAAAAAACCATAACTGTTGGTCTTAGCATAAACAGCTAATGTATTAATCAAACCAATATTAGGACCTTCTGGTGTTTCAATTGGACACAAACGACCATAGTGCGAAGGATGAACATCACGTACTTCAAAACCAGCACGTTCACGAGTTAATCCTCCAGGACCCAAAGCAGAAATACGACGCTTATGAGTAACTCCCGACAAAGGATTCACTTGATCCATAAATTGAGATAACTGAGAGGATCCAAAGAATTCCCTAACTGCTGCAGATACAGGCTTAGAATTAATCAAATCTTGCGGAGTTAATTCATCTGTTTCAGCTAAATTCAAACCTTCTCTTACTGCTTTTTCAACCCTAACAAGACCAATCCTAAATTGATTTTCAATCATTTCACCAATTGCTCTCACACGTCTATTAGCTAGTGTATCAATATCATCAACAGAATCATTACCGTCTTTAATATTAATTAGTAATTTAATTACCCTAATAATATCGTCATTAGTTAACACATGTTCGCCTGTTTCACGTGAGATGCCTAGACGGCGGTTAAGCTTCATACGACCTACTTTTGATAGATCATATCGATCATTTTTGAAAAATAAATTATTAAATAATAAATTAACTGCATCTTCAGTAGCAGGCTCGCCTGGACGCATCACATGATAAATGGACATACGGGCTTCAATCTCAGTTTGAGTTTCATCTAAACGTAATGTATCTGAAATATAAGCACCTGTTTCAGATGAATTAATGTAAAGAATTTCTATTTTCTTAACTTTATTAGTGTTTAATAACTCCAATACTTCTTCAGAAGTAACAGTATTAGCTGATATTAAAATTTCACCCGTATCTTTATCAATAATATCAGCACAGATCACCTTATCAAGTAAATACTCTAACGGAGCGTTGATTGATTTAATACCTGCTTTTACCAATAATTTAACATGTTTAGCAGTAATTCTGCGACCTTTCTCAACCACTACATGTTGATTAACAACAATATCAAATTCTGCAATCGTACGTTGTAGATGAATCGGTAACATACTTAAATCACATGATTTAGCTTTTAATTTAACAGAAGTCTTTTCAAAAAAGGTTTCAAGTATATCCTCACTACTTAAACCCATAGCACGTAATAAAGTAGTAACTGGTAGTTTTCTACGTCTGTCAATTCGAACATACAAATGCTCATGATGGTCATATTCAAAATCCAACCATGAGCCACGGTAAGGAATAATACGTGAAGAGAATAAAATCTTACCTGAAGAATGTGTTTTACCTTTATCATGTTCAAAAATAACACCAGGAGATCTGTGTAATTGAGACACAACAACACGTTCAGTACCATTAATAATAAACGTACCTGTTTCAGTCATTAGCGGTAATTGCCCTAAATAAACATCTTCTTCAATAATTTGCTTAACTTTACGCTTTTTCTTCAAAGTTGAACCATTTTTATCAAATAAAACCAAATTTAATTTAACCCGTAATGTAGACGCAAATGTTACACCACGTAACTTACATTCTTCAACATTAAATTTAGGTTCTTTTAATTGATAATCGACATATTCAATTTGAGCATAGCCATTAACCGCAGTAATCGGAAATACTGATTGAAGAACGTTGTGCAAACCAATATCTTGCTTGGTTTTATTATCCGCTTGAATAAAACTGTTAAATGAATCAATTTGGATTGCTAATAAATCTGGTTCAGTCAAGATTGATTCTCTAGAACCAAAGTTATTTCTAATTCGCTTTTTTTCGGTAAATGAATAAGCCATGAATACCTCGTATTGAGTTGATCGTGTTATAAAAATTTTTTCTTAATCAACAAACTTCAATCAATACTCTTAAAAAATATCTCATCGAGTTTGTACTTTAATTTAGTCTACAAATAAGACGCTAAAATCCCCTTATCGAGGATTTTGGTATCTTATTATATTTAACCAATTATTTCAATTCTACGCTAGCGCCAACTTCTTTAAGTTGCCTTTCTATATCTTCAGCTTCTGTCTTAGATACACTCTCTTTAATTACTACCGGCGCAGATTCAACCATATCTTTAGATTCCTTAAGACCTAGTCCAGTAATACTACGCACTGCCTTAATAACAGCAACTTTTTTTTCTCCAAATGAGGTTAACATAACATCAAACTCATCTTTTTCAACCACTGTATTATCCGCATCTGCTACTACTGCAACTGGTGTTACTGCTGTTGCAGATACCCCAAATTTTTCTTCCATTGCTGACACTAATTCAACAACATCCATTACCGACATATCGGCAATTGCATTTAAAATATCTTTATTGGTTAATTTAGCCATGATATTTACTCCTTTTATTTATTTATAATTTCTTTTGGTCACAAACTGCTTCCACTGCTCGAGTTACTTTTGTTGGAACCTCAATTAAGGTTCTAGCTAGTTTCTCAACTGGTGCTAACATTAATGCCATTATGATGCTAATTGCTTGATCTTTGGTTGGCAAGTCTGCAATACGTTTAAGCTGATTTGACTCTATAAATTCACCTGAAACACCCAAACCCTTAACGACTAAATCTTTATTCTCTTTAATAAAGTCTTTAAATACTCGCGCTACTGCACCTAGATCTTGTTGTGAAAAACCTAAAATAACTGGTCCACTAAGAACCGGCAATACACATTCACATTTTGTACTTACCAATGCTCTTTTTGCTAGTGAATTTTTTACAACACGTAAAACTACATCAGCATCAATCGCACTTGAACGCAAATTAGTCATTTGCTCAACTGTTAATCCACAATACTCAGCAACACCGACAGAAACTGACACTCTTGCTAGCAAGTTTACTTGTGCAACAACTGCCTTTTTTGCCATCAGATTTAGAGCCATTTACCTCTCTCCTGAACAATTTAAAAAAAGAAAGCTATCTCTTGATAACTTTCGCCAAAGAGTATTTATATACCCTCTACATAGGCAGATTGAAGACATCAATCAATTAAACAAACATACCCATAAGATATGTTTACACCTATGGTCTCTGAGGTTATGCAAGATAAATCTCACTACCCAAAGAATTATTTTAATAAAACTTAAATATCAACACTTGCCAAATCAATACTAAACCCCGGTCCCATAGTAGAAGAAATACTTAATTTTTTAAAATAAACGCCCTTAGCTGAACTAGGTTTTGCTTTTTTAAGAGCTCCTATTAAAATGTTAATATTTTGCTCTAGTGCGTTTACATTAAATGATACTTTACCAACACAGCCATGAATAATACCAGCCTTATCAGCACGATAACGCAATTGACCTGATTTGGCATTATTAACAGCCAAAGACACATCTGATGTTACTGTTCCTACCTTAGGATTAGGCATTAAACCCCGAGGCCCTAACACTTGACCTAAACGACCTACAACTCCCATAGCATCTGGAGAAGCAATTACCACATCATAACTTAGATCTCCGCCTTGCATAGACTTCATTAAATCTTCCATACCAACAACATCTGCACCAGCATCTTGTGCTTTAATCACATTATCACCTTGAGTAAACACAGCAACACGAACTGTTTTTCCTGTGCCATTTGGCAATACTACTGAACCACGAATATTTTGGTCATACTTCTTAACATCAATGCCTAAATTGATACTCACATCAATAGACTCATCAAATTTTGCTATTGCACATATTTTCAATAAATTTAAAGCATCATTAATTGAATAATACTTGTTATGCTCAACTTTAGATGAAATATCTTTCTGATTTTTTGTTAATTTAGTCATAAAATCAACCCTCCAACATAATGCCCATTGATCTAGCCGTACCAGCAATAATATTAACTGCTGAATCCATGTCGTTTGCATTTAAATCTTTCATTTTCATACTAGCTACTTCTTCCAACTGAGTACGAGTAATACTACCCACTTTTTCCAAATGAGGTAAAGCACTACCTTTTTTAATATCGGTTATTTTTAAAATTAACAAAGCTGCTGGCGGGGTTTTAGTAACAAAAGAAAAGCTACGATCACTATAGACAGTAATTACAACTGGCACTTTCATGCCTTTGTTAATTTCCTGAGTCTTGGAATTAAATGCTTTACAAAATTCCATAATATTAACACCATGTTGACCAAGTGCAGGACCAACTGGTGGTGATGGATTTGCTTCTTGTGCAGCTACTTGAAGCTTAATATAGGTTTCAATTTTTTTGGCCATTTTTCTTCCTTGAGGAATTTACCTCGTTTTGGGTACAAACGCCAATTAAGCTCCCCTTATTAAATCACAACTTTAAAAGTTGTTTGTCGTTTAAGTCTTCTCTACTTGAGAGAATTCTAACTCTACCGAAGTAGAACGCCCAAAAATTAATACTTCTACTTTCAATAAATTCTTTTCATAATCAACCGCCTCAACTAAACCATTAAATTCATTAAAAGGCCCGTCAATAACCAAAATTTCTTCACCTGGCTGATAAGCCACTTTAGGTTTAGGCTTATCAGCACCTTCTTGTACGCGCATAAGAATTTTATCAACTTCACGCTGTGTGATGGGAGAAGGTTTACCTGATGAACCACCAATAAAGCCAATAACATTATTGGTATTTTTAACCAATAACCAACTGGGTTCAGTAAGCTCCATATTGACCAGCATATAACCTGGAAAGAACTTACGTTCTGCCATTTTTTTCTGTCCATCTTTTAGTTCAACAACTTGTTCGGTTGGCACTAACACTTCATCCACTAAATCTTCAAGGCCTTCTCTAATAATAGACTCTTCAATTGCAGTCTTAACCTTTGATTCAAAACCACTTCTTGCATGGAATACATACCATCTTTTAGACATTTTAGTCCTCTCAATTTGTTAATAAATGAACCATCCACGAGAATAGTGCATCAATTATCCACAAAAAAATAGCCACAATCACAACAGCAACCATAATCATACCTGTGGTTTTAATAGTTTCATCGCGCGTAGGCCATACAACTTTACGTAATTCAATTTTTGTCTCAATCAAAAACGAGCTAAAACGAACTCCTTGAGGTGACTTAAAAAATACAAACCCGGCTAACAAAAAACCGGTTAATAAAAATAACACTTTGTACAATGTTGTACTTAATTCTAATGGATTTAAATAAAAAAAAACAAAAGATACAACCACTATCAAAATAGATACAATCATTCCTAGCAATGATTGTTTTGCTTTAGGTTCTATTACTTTAGTCACATTACATCCTTTAACATGGCAGGCAAGGAGGGACTCGAACCCCCAACCAATAGTTTTGGAGACCATTACTCTACCAATTGAGCCACTTGCCTATAAATCCTCAAAAACTTGAACTATTGTCCAAAACCACCTTCACTTATTTTTTTAAATTAATTTAAGTTTTAACTTTTTGATTAATCTGTCACTTTAGAAACCACTCCTGCACCTACCGTACGACCACCTTCTCTAATAGCAAATCTTAAACCATCTTCCATAGCTATTGGTGATAATAGCTCTACTCTCATTTTCACATTATCACCTGGCATAACCATCTCTATACCATCAGGCAACTGACAAGCACCTGTAACATCTGTAGTTCTAAAATAGAACTGTGGACGATAATTGTTAAAGAATGGTGTATGTCGACCACCTTCATCTTTACTTAAAATATAAATTTCTGCTTCAAACTTTGCGTGTGGGTTGATTGACCCTGGTTTAGATAATACTTGACCACGTTCAACTTCTTCACGTTTTGTACCACGAAGCAAAACACCAACGTTATCACCAGCTTCACCTGAAGAAAGTAATTTTCTAAACATCTCAACACCAGTACAAGTAGTAGTTTTAGTATCTTTAATACCAACAATTTCTAACTCGTCGCCAATATTAACAACACCTGCTTCAATACGACCTGTTACCACAGTACCCCGACCTGAAATTGAGAATACATCCTCAATTGGCATAATAAAAGCCTTATCCGTATCACGCTTAGGAGTTGGTATATAAGAGTCTAATGCGTCAACTAGCTTTAAGATAGAAGGAACGCCGATGTCTGAAATATCGCCTTCTAAGGCTTTAAGTGCTGAGCCAAAAATAACTGGTGTGTCATCACCTGGAAAATCATATTCATCCAATAGCTCACGAATTTCCATTTCAACTAATTCAACTAATTCTTCATCATCAACCATATCAGCTTTATTCATATAAACAACAATGTAAGGCACACCTACTTGTTTAGATAACAAAATATGCTCACGGGTTTGAGCCATTGGACCATCTGTAGCAGCAATTACAATAATAGCTCCATCCATTTGGGCAGCGCCTGTAATCATATTTTTAATGTAATCAGCATGTCCTGGACAATCAACATGTGCGTAGTGACGCATCTCACTTTCATACTCTACGTGAGCTGTTGAAATGGTAATGCCACGTTCTCTTTCTTCAGGAGCATTATCAATATCTGCATAATCTTTGAATTCTCCACCACGAACTTCTGCCATCACTTTAGTTATAGCAGCTGTAAGTGTAGTTTTACCATGATCAACATGACCGATTGTGCCAACATTGACGTGTGGTTTAGTTCGTTCGAATTTTTCTTTTGACATCGTATGTTCCTTACTTATTTAATTTTTCAATTATTTCATCAGCTACATTTTTTGGCGCTGCTGTATATTTTGCAAATTCCATAGAATAATTTGCTCGGCCTTGTGTAATTGAGCGCAAATCATTAGAATAGCCAAACATTTCCGCTAATGGAACTTCTGCCTTGACTTGCTTACCTGCAGGCATATCTTCCATCGCGCTAACAATACCACGACGTCTATTAATATCACCCATTACATCTCCCATATAGTCTTCAGGTGTTAACACCTCCACTGCCATCATAGGCTCAAGTAATTGGGGATTGGCCATCTTAACACCTTCACTTAGGCACTTACTGGCTGCAATTTTAAATGCAATTTCATTTGAATCAACATCATGATAAGAACCATCATAAACGGTTACTTTAATATCAACTAAAGGAAAACCAGCCAATACGCCATTTTCCATTTGTTCTTGAACGCCTTTGTTTACTGCAGGCATATACTCTTTAGGAATAACACCGCCTTTAATTTTATCTACAAATTCATAGCCAGAGCCTGGCTCTTGCGGTTCAATCCGCAAATACACATGACCATATTGACCACGACCACCAGATTGCTTGACGAATTTATGTTGATGCTCAACCATAGTTGTAATAGCTTCACGATAAGAAACTTGTGGTGCGCCAACATTACATTCAACATCAAATTCACGAACCATACGATCAACAATAATATCTAAATGAAGCTCACCCATACCTGCAATAATAGTTTGACCTGATTCTTTATCAGTTGATACACGAAAAGAAGGATCTTCAGCAGCTAATTTACCAAGAGCAATACCCATTTTTTCTTGGTCTACTTTAGTTTTAGGCTCCACTGCTAATGCAATAACCGGCTCAGGAAATTCCATTCTTTCAAGTATAATTTTTTCTTTCATATCACACAAGGTATCACCTGTCGTTACATCTTTAAGACCAATTGCTGCTGCAATATCACCTGCACGCACCTCTTTAATTTCATCACGCTCATTGGAATGCATTTGTACCATACGACCAATACGTTCTTTTTTTCCTTTAGATGAATTGTATACAAAATCACCTGCTTCTAATACACCCGAATATACACGAAAAAAAGTTAAGTTACCCACAAATGGATCAGTAGCAATCTTAAATGCTAATGCAGCAAAAGGTTCATTATCATTAGCTTTTCTAAGAACAACTGTCTCATCTTTGTCATCTGATATACCTGTTATAGCATCCATATCTAATGGTGAAGGCATATACATAATCATAGCATCTAGCACAGCTTGTACGCCCTTATTCTTAAAAGCAGAGCCACAAAACATTGGAATAATTTCACTTTTAATAGCTCGTAAACGAATACCTTTTTTAATATCATGCCTACTAAGATTACTATCTTCAAGGTATTTTTCCATTAACTCATCATTCGCCTCAGCAGCAGATTCAACCATAAATTCATATTGTTCTTTTGCTAAACCTTGTAATTCTACAGGAATATCTCTTGTTTCATAAGTTGCACCTTGGTCAACTTCGTTCCAAAAAATAGCTTTCATACTAATTAAATCTATCACACCTTCAAAACTCTCTTCTGCACCAATTGCAATTTGCATTGGTACTGGATTACCGCCTAAACGTGTTTTAATTTGTTCACAAACACGTAAAAAATCTGCACCAGAACGATCCATCTTATTAACAAAACCAATTCTTGGTACGTTGTATTTATTGGCTTGACGCCAAACTGTTTCTGACTGAGGTTCTACACCACCAACTGCACAAAATACAGCACAAGCGCTATCTAATACTTTTAATGAACGCTCAACCTCAATAGTAAAATCAACGTGTCCTGGAGTATCAATAATATTTATACGATGATCCTCAAATTGACCATCCATACCTTTCCAAAAACAAGTAGTTGCCGCAGAAGTAATAGTAATACCACGCTCTTGCTCTTGTTCCATCCAATCCATAGTTGCACTACCATCATGCACTTCACCAATTCTATGAGTACGACCAGTATACAATAAAATGCGTTCTGTAGTGGTTGTTTTACCAGCATCAATATGAGCCATAATACCAACATTACGATAACGATCAAGTGGGGTTATTCTTGCCATTCTTCTTGTATCCTATGTATATTACTACCAGCGAAAATGAGCGAATGCTTTGTTTGCTTCTGCCATTCTATGAGAATCTTCTTTCTTTTTAAATGCATTACCACGATTTTGTATAGCATCTAAAATTTCACCTGCTAGTCTAAGCTTCATACTTTTTGCACCGCGCTTACGCGATGCTTCAATAATCCAACGCATTGCTAAAGCACTCTTACGCTCAGTTCTCACTTCAATTGGCACTTGGTAAGTAGAACCCCCAACACGACGAGATTTAATTTCAACTTGAGGACCTATATTATCTAATGCTTGCTTAAATACTTCAATTGGTTGTGCATTACCCTTAGCTTCAATAGTATCTAAAGCTTCATATACAATTTTTTCTGCCACTGATTTCTTACCATCAAACATTAAAATATTAATAAACTTAGCCAATACCAAATCACCAAATTTAGGGTCTGGTAAAATTTCTCTTTTAGGTGCAGATCTTCTTCTCATTTGATTTCTCTTATTTTAATTATTGTAATTACTTATTTTTTTGGCTTCTTAGTACCATATTTAGAGCGACCTTGCATTCGGCTATCAACACCTGTTGTATCTAATGCACCACGAACTGTATGATAACGAACCCCCGGTAAATCTTTCACACGGCCACCACGAATAAGAATCACCGAATGTTCTTGTAAATTATGACCCTCACCGCCAATATAGGTCGTTACTTCATTAGCGTTGGTTAATCTAACACGAGCAACTTTCCTAAGTGCTGAATTAGGCTTTTTAGGAGTTGTCGTATATACACGAGTACAAACGCCGCGTTTTTGAGGACAACTGTCTAATGCTGGAACGCCACTTTTAATAACTTTCTTTTTACGTGGATTACGTACCAATTGATTAATTGTTGACATGTTGCAATTCCTCCAAATTTCTCTAAATTTTATAATTGTATTTAAGCTATTGTATCGTCTTTATGATTTTTCTATAAAGACAACAAAGCCAGGCATTATACTTTGTTAGAAGTAACTATGTCAACAAGATTTACAGAGATTGTTTAACAAGCTTTTTTAATAAAAAACCACTAATCATATACTTATCGTACTCGTTAATTAAACCAATTAACATGATATTTATCAACAACTAATTGTGAGAGAATATAGATGTTCACTAATATAATAAGAATAAGAAAAATCTACTTCAAATAATAACTTAACATAGTGTTTTTACACTTATAATCTAAAAGACTTACATTGGCAAACGAAAAATATTATACATACAGACAAATAAAATTTATTTTCTCTTTACTAACACATCATATGTATTGATAAAATCAATGATATATTATATCAATGTTTTTATTAACCATGTCTAACTCATTATTACAATCTGCAAAAAATGTAATTTTAACTGAAGCTAAAGCCGTAACAATGTTAGCTGATAGTCTTGATCAAAACTTTATTTATGCTTGCCAATTAATTCAAAATTGTACTGGAAAAGTGGTGTTAATTGGCATGGGTAAATCTGGACACATTGCAAGCAAAATTGCAGCAACACTTGCCTCCACAGGTACACCCGCTTTTGCCGTTCATCCTGGCGAAGCAGGACATGGAGATTTAGGAATGATTACACAAGAAGATATTGTGATTACCATTTCTTATTCTGGTGAATCTGACGAAATTATGACCTTAATACCAATTATTAAACATCTTGGTGTATTTATCATCGGCATGACAGGAAATGTAAACTCCTCAATTAGTAAAATTAGCGACGTACATCTTGATGTAAATGTTGAAAAAGAAGCTTGCCCACATAACCTAGCCCCAACCTCTTCAACTACAGTAGCTTTAGTCATGGGAGATGCATTAGCAATTAGTTTGTTAACTAATAAAGGTTTTAGTGTAGACGATTTTGCCCGATCACATCCATCAGGTGCATTAGGTCGTCGTCTGTTAACTTTTGTTAGTACCATTATGAAAACAGGTGATGATATACCTATGGTTAGTGCTGATATTAAATTACTAAATGCTTTATTAGTAATGAGTCAAAAAACCTTAGGTATGGTATTAATTACCGATAATAATACCCTAAAAGGTATTTTTACGGATGGTGATTTAAGACGAGTGCTAGAAACACATTCCAATATCCAAACCTTAACCATTGGCGAAGTTATGACACATAATTGCCAATCAATTTCAGCAGATAAACCCGCTATAGTAGCAGTACAAATGATGGATGAGTTTAATCTAAACTCATTACCCGTAGTTGATGATAATAACCAAATACTTGGTGCTATTAATACCCACACTCTAATGCAAGCAAAAATTATTTAACCCATGAATCAATCTATATTTCACCAACTTCAATGACAACTAAAAAGGTACATAATTTTTATCAACAGGAATACTAGTACCTAATAATCCATTAATCCAAAGTGCGACTATATCTGGATTAAAAAAAACAATACATATAGAGATAAAGGTCGCTCCCAATATCCAAACATAACGTTTTGGACCAATAGGATTCCATTCAGGTTTCCTGCCTAAAACTAAAAAACTTGATAATAAAATCGTAGGAAAGAATCGTGCACCAATAACTGACATTCCTAGGAACATTTCAAACAGAATATAAACCAATAATTTTGTTTGAAAAGAATATTCAAATACTTTTTTATTGCCTCTACTTGATAAATAATATGCTCATTCCAATCAGTTTCAAAAGTATCCACTGAGGTAGTGTTAAGTACTACACTCCACGTTGGACCATACACTACTTCAATTAAGGTACAAACCCCATATAAATTGGAATAATAAGTAAAATACCAGCACGAACACGAACAACATTATTATTATATAGCTTCCTATCCTAGATTTCGAAACCAAAGATTTTTAATGATATCTTTTAGATTATCTAACACATTACAATCAAAATAATTTTTATTAAAAAACTTAAATTAGTTTACCGCCATAGTTTTCAATACCTGGATTATTATTCACGCCCTTAATAGTTGGATGATTTATTTTGGTAAAATTAAGATGCTTCTGTTTACGTAAATAATCTGCTGCTACATCCCACATTAAACGGCCATTACCAACACTATCAACTTGCGCCCATCCTGACACTCTATAAGATTTATTTTGATCAATAGTTGTTCCTTCATTATCTTTCATATTACTAATACGCTTACCAAGACTTGCTGCCGGATCAATTGTATAATCCATACCCCCCATACGTACCATATCACCACCTGACTGTAAATATGGATCTTGTACAAATAAATTCTCTGCAATACCTTCCAAAATTTCTTTCAGTTGAAAACCTTTCATCTCATTCACATAAGTTTCACCATAAGTCATTGAAGTGTTAGTCATCAAATCTTCCATAGTCACATCATAACCTGCTGGAACGCTTGTACCCCAACGCACACCTGCTGACATTGAAAAATCTGAATTATATTCTTCACGTAGCGAATTAACTAGAACTTGATCCCAAGTTCCCATAAAATTACCACGACGATAAAGTGTTTGCTCAGTAGTACATAATTTTTCTGTCAAAATTGCATCGTAAGTCTTACCGATACGATCAGGGTTGTTTGACATTTTGTCACTACGAGCTTCAACTACATTCTTATCATATTTAGTAGCACGCATTTGATTAATAAACGATACCATACTCACATCAGGCTTAATAAAGTTAGTCAAAATAGGTAACATTTTATATTCATAGCCCATAACTTTATGATCTTTAATATTTAAATCCATTACCCCAATATATTTACCTGAACAACCAGCATTAGTTACTACAGTAACACCGCCGCCTGCGTTGTTTACTTCAACTGGCTTAGGTATACCATCATGCGTATGCCCGCCGAAAATTGCATCAATACCACTAATGTGTGATGCCATTTTAATATCAACATCCATACCATTATGCGAAATCACAATAATAGCATCTGGTTTTTCATTTTTACGAATATCAGCAACCAACTCACTCATCTCATCTTCACGCAAACCAAAAGACCAATCTGGAAAGAAATATTTTTTCGGATTAGCATTTGAAGTTCTTGGAAAGGCCTGACCAATCACAGCAATACGATTACCACCCACATTTTTAATCACATAAGATCTAAATGGCAAAGATTCCTCTTCATTAAATAAACCATTTCCATCATATCGTTCAGTCATAGTGACATAACTATCTCCCATTAACGCATCCTCTACAATACGAATATTTTGACCTAAAAAGTTACCTTTAAAAAAGTTAATATTCTTTAATGTTTCTTCTTCTTTATAAGTAAATTCCCAATGACCAACCATGACATCTACTCCTAGAATATTACAAGCTTCAACCATATCAGCACCACGCGTCCAAAGTGACGTACCTGAACCTTGCCAAGTATCACCGCCATCTAAGGTCAATGTATTTTGTACACCACCTGCACTTTCTCGTAACGAATCTAATACAGTCTTAATTTGACCAAAACCACCAGTTTTACCGTATTTTTCTGCTAAATCTTCAAAATTATTATAAGTAAAAGCATAAGCATCAGCTGAACCTGCTTTAACACCAATCTGTTTAAGTAGATTATTACCTACCACATGTGGTAATTGTCCAAAAGTAGGGCCAAAACCTAGATTAACATTAGGCTCACGAAAATAATTAGGAAGCAAATTACCATGAGTATCAGTAATATGCAAAATACGGGCATTACCTGTTTTTGCTACCTCGTATCGATTGTCTTGAGAAGACAACTTATCTGCATCATTACCACAACCACTAATCAATCCTACCGCCGAACCAGCACCTAATACCTTAATAAAATCTCTACGTGTTAACGCCATACTCTCCCCAAAAAAACTATTTATTAGATAAGATAATTAAAATTTTAACAGATTTATTCACCTGTAAAGATACACTAATGAATAATAACATTCTTATTAAAAAATCAGAAAAAATCTTATAATACTAAAATATGAATATTTCTCAACTTCTAATCAACATTACACAAACTAAAATAGACATAGAAATAAAAGGTCTATGTCTTAATACTCAAAGCGCGCAACCTGGAGATCTATTTATCGCTCTTCAAGGAAAGTCAACAAACGGTACCGATTATATAAACCAAGCGATTGACAAAGGCTGTGTTGCTATATTAGTTGACTCAAAAGAGATAGAATGTGCTATTCCATCTATTTGTATTAACAACTTACCTAAATACTTACAAACACTGGCAAACACTTTTTATAATAACGCTACAAAAATTGATGTGATCGGCATTACAGGCACAAATGGTAAAACTTCTGTTGCCTGCCTTATCTCACAACTTTTAGAGAAACTAGGAATCAAAAATGGTTTAATTGGCACTTTAGGGGTTACCCATAATGAACAACTTTACTTTAATACAACTCCAGATATTTTAACACTGTACCGAGTATTACATCATTATTATCAACAAAATATTCACTATGCTGTAATGGAAATATCTTCACATGCACTTACTCAAAATAGGATTTCTGGACTTAATATTAAACAAGCAGTATTTACTAATCTTACCCAGGATCATCTTGATTATCATCACACACTTGATGAATATCAAGCAACCAAGCAGAGATTATTCACTCTTAATTGTGTAAAATCTGTCATTCTTAATCGAGATGATCATCATTATGAACGTTTCCTAAAAGCTAGTAAAGGGAAAAAGCAAACTAGCTATTCCCTAAGTGATTTTAATTCAATTAAAATCATTCAACAAGGCTTCTTAGTACAATTAGGTCGTTATGTTTTTGAAATTCCATTTTTAGGTGAATTTAGTTTACTAAACATTCTGGCAGCATTAAACAGTGTTGAAGCGCTTGGATTTAAACGCAACAATATAATCCCATTACTTTATCAACTATCAACACCACCTGGTAGAATGCAAAAAATTGACCACTATCATGCTTGGATAGACTATGCTCATACGCCTAACGCTATTGAGAACGCCATCACAACTTTGCAAAAACACTATCCAAACTTTAAAATTCGTATTGTCTTTGGTTGCGGTGGTAATAGGGATAGAAATAAACGTTCAAAAATGGGTAGAATTGCTTCAAAATTAGCAGATAGTATTATCTTGACCAATGACAACCCAAGATCTGAAAATCCACAAACCATTATTAATGATATATTAAGTGGTATTGACGATAGTTTTAAATTGGATATTATTAAAGATAGGCAACTTGCTATTGAGACTGCAATGACAACTCTTAAAAAAAATGAATGTTTATTAATTACTGGTAAAGGACATGAAACAACACAACAATTATTTAATAAAATAATCTATCTGAATGATTTGCAAATTGCACAAAATAGCATTAAAGATATTTAATTTTTAGTTAATAATTAATCTTATCTTACTAGTAAAAATCAACAAAGAAAATTTCTAATCAAAAACATTTCTATATTGTTTATAAAACAAAAAATTCAATTATACTAATGAAGTATGATATACTTTTTAGCTAAATCAACATATTAGAACTTAAAGTATTATACTAACTATTACCATGTAATTATCTTTTAAACTATAAAAATAAAGTTTATTCCGATAATGTTAATACTACTACTTGATTTTATTTCATTAAACCTAAATACTAGAATATAAATATACTATATTACTAGAATATAAATATACTATATTTATATTCTAGAGAGAAAGGCAACCTATTATTATATTTACATAAATACCATTACATAAATACCATAGTATATTATAAATTATACAAACTACTTGAATACTATTTACTATGGAGGTTCTTTATTAAATACAAATATTAATAAGATATATTTAACCATTTAAAAAAATGCTAATTCAATATCACATACAAAAAAACATGTCGTAATTAACATAAACACTAAAAATGAAATATAAATCTATTAAAATTATCTCTATATCTAAAGTTATTGTAGAATATTGAACATATTAGTAAAAATCGATAAAATATTTCAAATAGATGTTAGTCGCTTCTTTTAAGACATTTTATAATAAGAAGAACTAATCATAAACCTCATGCTACAAACTACTACAAGTACTATTGCTAAAGTATTAAAAATAGACCATTCTGTCAATGTTAAATTTAGAGGTGTTTATACTGATAGTAGAAAACGCATGGATGGCGCGTTATTTATAGCTTTGGTTGGCGACAACTTTGATGCACATGACTATATCTATCAAGCACAACAAATGGGTGCAGTAGCAATTATTGCTAATAAATCTATAGATAGTCAGTTACCAATATTAGTGGTGAATGATACACAAACTGCACTTAGTACAATTGCTAGTTGGCATCTCCAAAATATCAAACCTATTATTATCGCTATTACAGGTAGTAATGGTAAAACTACTACCAAAAATATGCTAGCTAATATTCTAAGTTTACAAGCCCCAACATTAAAAACTCAAGGCAATCTAAATAACCACTTAGGTGTTCCAATGACTTTATTGACATTGGAAAAACAACACCAATATGCAGTAATCGAAATGGGAGCTAACCATTTAGGTGAAATTTCACATCTTCGTAAAATAGTTAATCCTGACATTGCTATTGTGACTAATACACTTGATGCACACATTGGTTCATTCGGTGGATTTGATAATTTAGTCAAAGCAAAGGGTGAAATTTATTCAAACGACTCTAAAAATATTGTTAATACTCAAAGCATTTTTACAGGTGATGTTAGTTTTACCCCTCAAGGGAATACTAAAGTAAGTGGTAATAATGGTGATATTTTTGCTAGTAATATTATTAATAACAAGTTTGATTTAAACATTCATCAACAAAAAATACCAATCACACTCAATTTGATTGGTATGCACAATATTGATAATGCCCTAGCAGCTAGTGCCTGCGTATATGCATTAGGAATTGATATCAACCTAATCAAACAAGGTTTAGAAGCAACAAAAGCAGAACCAGGTAGGTTAGAAATTATCCATACTAAACAATTTAGAATTATTGACGATACTTACAATTCTAATCCACACTCTACTATTGTCGCTCTTAAAACCTTACAGAATTTTTCTGGAGAAAAAATTATTGTACTAGGTGCTATGGAAGAATTAGGCGATGATTCAGAAATATTCCATTTTAAAATTGGACAATTAGCCAAAAAATCTGCCACTACTTTTTATAGCTATGGCAAAATAGCGCTATACTGCTATAGCATCCACTTCAACAAAAAACAGCAATTAGCTAACCATCTACTGACTAACCATACTAACGCTACTATTTTAATAAAAGGTTCTAGAATGGCAAAACTAAATAAGTTAGTTGACTTACTAAAAAAATAAGTTTAATTCACCTTGACCTTTAATTCAAATATAGAGATAATAAAGCCCTTGATGCGCTTGTAGCTCAACTGGATAGAGTAATCGGCTACGAACCGATCGGTTGCAGGTTCGACTCCTGCCGAGCGCGCCATATCTTTTTCCGATACTTATCATAACAATCAACTCATGGTCACAATTCCAAACATTCTAACTCTGTCAAGAATTTTTTTAATTCCAGTGTTTGTAAGTTTATATTATTTTCAGCCTATCTATTCCATAACACCTGTTTTTACTTGGATTAATTTCTTGCTTACAAGTACTTATGCACTTATTAGTGCAACTGATTATTTTGATGGATACTTAGCAAGAAAATTAAATATGACCTCACAACTTGGTGCTTTTTTAGACCCGGTTGCAGATAAACTTATGGTCTCCACTGCACTAATTCTCCTAGTAGATTTCTACCCAACTGATACACATTGGTACATTAGTGTTTGTGCACTTATTATTATTTCACGTGAAATTTTAGTCTCAGCACTTAGAGAATGGATGGGAACTATTGGTCAAAGATCGAATATTAACGTTTCTTGGATAGGTAAAATGAAAACTTTTATGCAAATATTCGCTATTTTGTTTTTATTATACCAACAATCTTTTTTTGGGTTACCAAGTTTTAAAATCGGGGTTACTTTATTGTTAATAGCAACTTTTTTAACTTTATGGTCCGGATTTATTTATCTCAAAAAAGGAGCACAAAACTTTTAATAATTAATGCCGTATCTAACTTGACTATTATTTAAAAAACACTATAATTCATCACCTATTGCGGGAATAGCTCAGTTGGTAGAGCATCACGTTGCCAACGTGAATGTCGCGAGTTCGAATCTCGTTTCCCGCTCCAAGTTAAAAGATCTGTATTTTTCCAAAAAAAGAATAATACAGGTCTTTATTATTATCGCTTGACAGATTGTTTAACGTGGCTGGGTAGCAAAGCGGTTATGCAGAGGCCTGCAAAGCCTTGTAGACCGGTTCGACTCCGGTCCCAGCCTCCACCACCCCCCGCACTTATGCCCTCTTTCTCATTTAAAATATTTAATATAAGCTACTTTATTGTATTAAGACACAAACGCAGCGCATTAAGTTTAATAAAGCCAGCAGCATCTCTTTGATTATATATACCATCATCATTCTCAAAGGTAACAATTTTTTCACTAAACAAACTATTCTTGGATTGACGACCTACAACAGTAACGTTTCCTTTATAGAACTTAAGACGAACAACACCACTAACAGTCTCTTGGGTTTTGTCAATAGCAGCTTGTAACATTTCACGCTCAGGCGCGAACCAGAAACCATTATAAACCATTTCAGCATATTTAGGCATAAGCTCATCTTTTAGATGAGCAGCTGCACGATCAAGGGTGAGTGATTCCATAGCACGACGCGCCTTTAGCATAACAGTACCTGAAGGTGTTTCATAGCAACCCCTAGATTTCATACCGACAAAACGATTTTCCACAATATCATCACGACCAATACCATGCGCACCTGCACGTTTATTTAAATCTTCCATCACAGAAGCAGGACTCATTACTTTACCATTAATAGCTATAATATCTCCTTTTTTAAAAGTCATTTCGACATATTCTACTTTATCGGGTGCATTTTCAGGCGAAAGTGTCCAACGCCACATATCCTCTTCAGGTTCTGTCCAAGGGTCTTCTAAAATATTACCTTCATAAGAAATATGCAATAAATTTGCATCCATTGAATAAGGAGATTTTTTAGATTGTTTTTTATAATCAATTTCAATGCCATGTTTTTGTGCATAATCCATTAAACTTTCACGTGAAGATAAATTCCACTCACGCCATGGTGCTATCACTTGAATATCTGCATTCAACGCATAAGCATTCAACTCAAAGCGAACTTGATCGTTACCCTTTCCTGTTGCACCGTGACTAATTGCATCTGCACCCACTTGTTGGGCAATCTCTACTAAGCGTTTGGAAATAAGAGGACGAGCAATAGAAGTGCCTAATAAATACTCACCTTCATAAATAGCGTTAGCACGAAACATAGGAAATACAAAATTACGTGCAAATTCTTCACGCAAATCTTCAATATAAATTTCCTTGACACCTGCAGCTTCTGCCTTGACACGTGCAGGTTCTACCTCTTCACCTTGACCAATATCAGCTGTGAAAGTAACTACTTCACACTGATAAGTATCTTGTAGCCATTTAACAATAATACTTGTATCTAGTCCACCAGAGTAGGCTAATACCACTTTATTTATACTTGTTTTGTCCATTTTTTCTTTTAAGGCAAATACAACTTTAACTCATCTTTCTTTTTATAAATGAATATTTTGGTTAATAAAATTTAATCTTGTTAGTTTAATACTTCAACTTTCCACTCTCCTGTCCATATGTACCAAATATTTTTATTGACCATACCAATATTTTAAACCAATTTAAGCTTTATCCTTATAAATCCAATAAAGCATAACCTTTCCACCTATAAAATTACAGATACTAATTAAGTAGCAGATTTTTCCTAAAAAGTTATTAGCCTTTATAATCTATTTCAATGGCGTTTCATCCTCAACCAATTCAGCAAAAATAGCTATTAATATATATTTAAAAACAACATTAAACAAAAATCCTAGTAGTAATAAGAAGGTATTTATTAATAAACTCAAGCAGTTAATCAGTATGTAAATCAACCTAGTTTTTTATTCAACTCATTACCTTAAAGAATGTATTCACATATAAAAATATCTGATAAATACATAGTTTCTACATCACTAATTAAATAATGTCTTTTTCTCATACAAAAGTCGAAAAGCATATGACGCTGTATGTAACCAACGAAATTTATCGCTCTAATTCAAGTCAATAATAAAACAATCTGGCGCTAGCTGTTGGAACATTTCATAATATAAGTATTGTAAACTTTATTCATCTATATAATGACAATCTATTTTAATAAATATTACCCGAATCTTCGATCTCAATTTTATTTAAATAACAATACTAGTAATTATCGCATAAAAACTCCCACTGCATACATGTCTGTTATATCATTTAACACTATATCTTCCCAAAAATTATAAATTAGCGATTAGATACAGTAAAATACGCTTACCTTGTTGACTACCTTTGCGAGTTGTTACACTTGCCCAATAATACGCCATGTTATAATCTATATGAATACCAATGCCGTTCATATACATTTTAGCTAGAGCGTTTTGAGACTGAGTAATACCTTGATTAGCAGATTGATGTATTAATATGAATGCTACTCTATTGTCCTTACGTACACCTCCACCCTTGTGATAGAGCATACCTAAATTATATTGGGCAATAGGATTGCCTTGCTTGGCATTGAAAAGTAACAACTCTAAATTAACATGTGATTTAATGTTATAATTAAGCGAACTAGCAATCTCACGTTGATTAGGGGTAAGATTAGCTGCAACATGGTTAAATTGTTTATTTAAATTGAACTTAACAGGCCACATATCCTGTTTAGGTATTTTTACCACAGGTGCCGTAACAGCCACTACTGATTGGTCGATATTTGTAGCAAAATGTATTGTATCTTTTTTCTGTAATTTAGATTGTAATTTTTCTAACAATTTAAATGCTAATACATTTTTTTGATTAGCCGCTAATTCTAAATAATGAACAGCAGCCTTTTTATCCATACCCTGATCAAGAAAGCTTTTTCCTAATTGATATTGAGCTTTAGCATATCCCCCTTTTACAGCTTTAAGTAAATAAGTTTTGGCTAACATATCGTTCTTAACAACAACTTCACCTTTATTATAGATCAAATACAATTGATACTGCGATACTTGATGTCCTTTAGCCGACAAATCAAGTAACACGGTTAAAGCCTTTTTAATATCTTTATCAATACCGTTACCTATCAATTGAAGTAATGCCAAATGATAGCACGCCTCTAAATAACCTTGTTCAGCTGATTTTTGATACCAATAAACAGCTTGTTTGCTATTTTTTTCAACACCATCACCATTTAAATATAAAGTAGCTAAGTTATATTGCGCTTGTACATGGCCATTTTTTACTGCTTTTTTATACCAATAAAATGCCTGCTCCAAATCTTTACCAACCCCTAAGCCATAAAAATAACTATTAGCTACATTAAATTGCGCACTTGCATAGTCTTGTTCAGCTACTTGCAAGTACCAATAAAAAGCAAGTTTATTATCTTTTGTTACATTAATACCACTATTATACATATTAGCTAAACTAAATTGCGACCTAGCATCACCACGCTTAGCTGATTTTTTTAATTTAGTTAATAATTGTTCAGCAGATAATAACGTATCTAACTTAGGTACATCTAGTTGATGGATAACTTGATTATTGTTAATGGATTGTAGAATTTGCAATGCTTGTATTGGCAAAGAAAATAAAAGAATAAGATAGATAAATTTAATCATAAATTTTATATTTTTAAATCTTAGTTTAATTAATTTGTGTTAATAATCGATTAATACCTATCGCTACTCCAGTACATTGAGGTAAAGGTTTACTAAGCTTAGACAAAAATGACACATCAACTTGAGATATAAGCTTACTAAATTGTTTACGCTTATTATTTTCACATATAAAAACCTGTTGATACTCATCCTTGGTTTGTAATTCATCATAGCCATTTGCTACTTCAACGCCATTCAAATATAACTCAAAACGTTTAGCTACTTGATTTTTAACTTTAGCGAGTGTAGATTGTGACTTAGGATAATCATAAATAAAACATAAGGGCAAGTTTTTTAATTTTGGTTCAATTAAATGCACAAATAATAACATTTGTAAATCTTCAATCCAAATAAAATCAGTACTCAACCCTAATCTTGAGGCGATTATTTTAAGTGAAACAATATCAATATTTAAAATATCAATATTCGCATATTGACTAAAAACTTGAGCATAAGATAATTGATACACTTTATCTTGAATTCCTAACATTTGCAATAAATTAACCATATCAGCCATCAACTGATGAATATCAAAACCCAAACGATAGTATTCAAGCAGAGTAAATTCATTAAAATTTTGTTCACCATATTCATTATTACGGAATACTTGGCAAATTTGATAAATATCCCCACTACCTTGTGCTAAAAGTTTTTTCATTTCTAACTCTGGAGAAGTATGTAAATACTGGATACTTTGTATGCCAATATCAGTATTAATAGTAAGTGAAATACTATCAATATAAACATCACTAGTTGATGTGTTCTGTAATATAGGTGTTTGAACTTCCAAAACTTCTTGTTCCCTAAAGAACTGTCTAATTTTTTGAATAATTAACTGTTTCTTAATAAGTGAATTTCGCATCATAAACAAAGAAACGAGCCTTACTCATTCCAAAAATTTTTAGGTAATGTAAGATAATATTATGCACGCCCTACATATTCATTAATACGTGTATCTACTTTTACTTTATCACCAATACTAACAAAAAGAGGTACTTGTAAAACAATTCCTGTATTCATTATAGCCGGTTTACCACTTGTACCTACAGTGTCGCCTTTTAAACCTGGATCAGTATCAAAAACTTCAAGAATAACATGATTAGGTGGTGTGATTGAAATAGGATGATCATTCCAAAGCGTAACTATACATATATCCTGCTCAACCAAATAACCCTTAACACCACTCACAATAGTACCATCAATGATATATTGCTCAAATGAATGTGGATCCATAAAATTCCATGCATTACCATCATTATAAAGATATTGTAAATCCAATTCCATCACATCAGCACCTTCTAAAAACTCACCAGACTTAAAGGTTTTAATGAGTATTTTACCAGTAATTAAATCTTTAAACTTAACTCGGTTAAATGCCTGTCCCTTACCGGGCTTGACAATTTCATTATTCAGAATTGAACAAGGATTGCTATCTAACATGAGTTTTAAACCGTTTTTAAATTGGTTAATAGAATATTTATCCATTTTTAAAAAATTTAAGAAATAGAACAATTCATTTTACGCAAATTTTATTTGTAAAATAGACCCCATATTATATATAATATTCTTTCTAAGAAAAATACTCAAAAAAAGTAACAACACTCTATTAAAAATAAATTTATTAGTTATTTTGTTAAACAACAAAATTTAAAGTTATCACATCAATATTTAAACCCTAATCAAAACCATTATTACTAAATTTGAGTAATAATTTTTAAAACATAAACATTGATAACTTACTAATCATAAAATATATAGGACACGCTAAATCCTTACAGATATATAAAATTATTTACTTATAAATTGAATATTTTCATTTTGAAAAAAATAATAAAATTGTTATTCCAGAATTTAAACAAAGTGTTAAATCTTAATTCAGATTTATAAGCTAAAAAGAATACCTAATTACATTATATTTAGCTACAAGAAATATTTTAGTTGTAAAACGGATTATTTGATTGTATTTACAATATAGAAAACTAGCTATAAACATAATAAGTCTAAATGTTATTAAAAATTTATTTACAGGTTCTACTTGTTAGTAATTTTATATTACAAAATATAGACAAATCCTTAACAAAAAAAAATGATAGAGATTATTTGTTTTTTTAAAATTTTTAAAATTTAAAAAAAAGAGACCAAGAATATTTATTTTAGAAAATGTATAATGAGAGATAAACTTATGCATATACACGAATACCAAGCTAAAACACTATTTAACCACAAACACATTCAAACTCCTAAAGGCATTCTTATTTATAGTCTTACTCAAGCTAGCGATGCTTGCAAAACTTTAGGGGGTAGTATTTGGGTTGTTAAAGCTCAAATTCATGCAGGAGGACGCGGCAATGGTGGTGGTATTATTTTATGTCGTAGCATTAAAGAAGTTAAGAATGCATGTAGTCAATTATTAAACTCACAACTTATCACTCCACAAACAGATACTAAAGGATTGCCAGTTAATCAATTATTAATTGAAATAGGGGAGAATATTACACATGAATTATATCTTGGTTTGTTGATAGATAGACAAACGAAAAAAATCACTGTTTTAGCCTCTACTAAGGGTGGTATGGATATCGAAAAAGTTGCCAGAAAAACTCCTAATAAGATTATTAAATTTAGCATTAACCCACTGGGTAATTTATCTGTACAAAATTGTACTTTTATAGCTAAAAAACTAGACCTTCACTTTAAATTTACTAAGCAGTTTAACAATATCCTTTTAGGTTTATATGAAATATTTACTCAAAAAGATGTCAATTTAATTGAAATTAATCCTCTTGTTATTACTAAAGAAGGCAAATTATTAGCACTTGATGGAAAGATTGATTTTGATGATAACGCGCTATATCGACATAAAGATATTATTGCGTTACGTGATATCTCACAAGAAGATGAAAAAGAAAGGCTTGCTAATACATATCAGCTTAATTATATTTCACTTGATGGAACAATTGGTTGCATGGTGAATGGAGCAGGATTAGCAATGGCTACGATGGATTTAATTGAGTATTTTGGCGGTTCACCTGCTAATTTTTTAGATGTAGGAGGAGACACAACTGCTGATAGAGTTGCTAAAGCCTTTGAACTCATTCAAACTGAGAAAAATATTAAAGGTATATTAGTGAATATTTTTGGGGGTATTGTGCGTTGTGATTTAATTGCACAAGGTATATTAAAAGCAATTGAAAAAGTAAAATTAACCTTACCAATTGTGGTACGTCTAGAAGGTAATAATGCTACTAATGGACTTAAATTATTAAATAAAGCAAAGGTAGAGATTCATACTGAATCTAATTTAAACAAAGCTACTATAAAAATTATAAAACTAGCAAAATGAGTATTCTAATTGACAAAAATACACGCGTTATTACACAAGGATTTACAGGAAAACAAGGAACATTTCACTCTAAACAATCCATTATTTATGGTACGCAAATTGTTGGTGGAGTAACACCAAACAAAGGCGGACAAAGACACTTAAACTTACCTGTTTTTAACACAACTAAAGAAGCCATAAATGAAACACTCGCTAATGCTAGCATGATTTATGTACCACCACGCTTTGCTTATGCCTCAATACTTGAAGCCATTGAGACGAAAATTCCTGTGATTGCTTGTATCACCGAAGGCATTCCCGTACAAGATATGCTTAAAATTAAAGCTATTTTAAAAAAATCAGATTCAATTTTAATTGGTCCTAACTGTCCAGGCGTTATTACACCTGATGAGTGCAAATTAGGAATTATGCCTGGTAATATTCATCAAGCTGGTAGTGTTGGAGTAATATCACGTTCAGGTACATTAACTTATGAAGCCGTACATCAAACTACATTAGCAGGATTAGGGCAAAGCACCTGTATTGGAATTGGTGGTGACCCTATTCAAGGGATGGATTTTATTGACTGTCTAGCTCTATTTGAAGCAGACTCGCAAACCAAGTCTATCGTTATGGTAGGTGAAATTGGTGGATCAACCGAAGAGGAGGCAGCAGAATATATTCAATCTAACGTCTCTAAACCTGTAGTTTCTTATATTGCAGGCTTAAATGTACCACAAGACAAACGTATGGGACATTCGGGTGCAATTATTAGTGCTAACACTGGCAAGGCAATCGATAAAATCAAAGCCTTAAAAAAAGTCGGCGTAGCAATTGCACCAACACCCACAAGTATTGGTGAAACCTTACTTGAAATATTAGCATGAAAAAGCCAATTGTTATACTAGGAATTGGAGAATTAGGAAGTGTTTTCTCTCGCGCTTTTTTAAAAAATAATTATCCTATTTATCCCATCACCAGGCAAACCAATATTGACGAGTTAGCTAGTACCATCAATCCAGAACTTGTCTTAGTTTGCACAGCAGAAGTCGATTTACAAAATGCACTACTTTCCACTCCTGATAAATGGAAAGATAGAATTACCATGATACAAAATGAACTCTTACCCCGTGATTGGCAAACTCACAACTTTATAGGTCCTACTATAATTTCAGTTTGGTTTGAGAAAAAAAAAGGCACAGATCCTAAAGTATTAATTTCATCTCCTGTCTATGGTAAAAAAGCAGAAATTCTAGTTGATTCTTTGGCTTTGATTAATATTCCTTCTCATATTCTTAATTCCGAAGAAGAGTTATTATTTGAATTGGTGTTAAAAAATCTTTATATCTTAACCACTAACATTATAGGTTTAGTCATTGGGTCAAATGCCAATATTAACGATTTACGTAACAAACACTCAAGCTTAATGAATAATGTATCAAATGATATCATAGCCCTACAAACCAAACTTACTGGACAAACCTTTGATGAAAAAAAATTAAAGCAAGGCATAATAAAAATTTTTGAAAGTAACTTAGAACATAGATGTATGGGAAGATTTGCACTTACAAGACTAAAACGCACACTTGAATTAGCAAAAGCATTTAACTTATCTGTACCAACATTAAAAAAGATTGCAAATAAACACATTTAATCATCGACTTGCGCAATATTTTTCTCTAAAACTAGCAAACTAAAACTTCTTAGACTTCTTCAATAATTTTTTTACCCATAAAAAATACCTAAACTACAAATAAGTAATATACTCTATGTTATACACAAACTTTTTATAAAAACTCACAATCAAGATTAGTATTAAAAATTTATCAGAAAATTTAACATAAATTTGATTGTATTTAATAATTTACATCAAATAATATTATTATTACTTATTTTTCAAGCTATAAAATATCTAATAATGTTTAGTCTTTAAATATTAATTTCAGCCCTTTTTCCAACTAAGTCAATTATCCATAATCTAAAAAATAACTATTTTTAAAATGCCATTAAACTAGTATCAGTACATTACTAAAATAGATAATGTTGATTCTATCTACATGAAAATAACTTAATATTAACTTCTTTATAATATCAACAATTCTCAAAAATATCAGCTTTTTCATTCAATTTTCATTCAATATACATACGTTAAATTATTTAATATTTTATTTAGCACATACCTTAACACAATAGATTTCACTAAATTCAATTCCTAGAGTAGTTCATATATTTTCATAAATTATTATTTTTTTCCAAAAGCATGGAATCACCATAAGAGAGAAATTTATATTTTTGCTCAATAGCGTGTTGATAAAGTTCAAACATTTTATCAAGTCCGATAAAAGCACTTACTAACATTAATAATGAAGATTTTGGTAAATGGAAATTAGTAATCAAACTATCCACAATTCTAAACTGATAACCAGGATAGATAAAAATATTAGTCTCACCACTCTGGGCAATAAGTTTGCCATTTTTTAGACTAGACTCTAAAACCCTTACAGTAGTTGTTCCAACTGCAATAATACGTCCACCATTTGCTCTAGTTAGATTAATTCTATCAACAGTTACTTGGCTAATTTCAAACATTTCACTATGCATTACATGGTTTTTAATGTTATCAGTTCTGATAGGAATAAATGTACCTGAACCAATATGTAATGTAACGAATAAGTGATCGATACCTTGTATTTTTAATTGTGCTAATAAACTATCATCAAAATGTAGACCTGCCGTTGGAGCTGCCACTGCACCGTCTTTTTGCGCATAAACAGTTTGATAACGACTTAAATCTTGCACATTATCTGTTCTTTTAATATAAGGAGGTAATGGAATATGGCCCATATTATTAAGCAAATCAAACAAGGAGTCGGTTTCAAATATTAGTATATAAAAACCATTATCTTTTTTAGATACTATTATATTAACATCATTTTCTAAGAAAATACAACTACCAATCTTAGGAGCTATACTGGCTTTAATCATTGCAAGTACTTGATTTTCATCCAAGATACGTTCAATCATAATTTCAACTTTACCACCTGTTTCTTTTGTTCCAAACAAGCGTGCAGGAATAACTTTTGTATTATTCATTATCAATAAGTCACCTGATTGAAAAAAATCACCAATTTGGTTAAATTGTATATCTATAATGCTTGATCTTTTGATTAAAAGTCGTGCATCTGTTCTATTTTTAGATGGATACTGAGCAATAAGAGAAGCTGGCAAATCAAAATCAAAATCGTTTAATTGCATGGTTTTTTGCTAAGTACGCAAGGTTCATTTAGTAATTCTAAGACTTGATAAGTTGCAGTAACAATAGCACGTGGGGTAATAGTTGCACCAGTAAAGGTATCAAATATACCACCGTCTCGTTTTACTTTCCAATTTTTCTTCACTGGGTTTAAAAGAGAAAGACCAAAAAATTGTTCAATCCAATTTGATTTTTTCAACTCTATTTTATCACCTAAACCCGGGGTCTCTTTATGCATTATAACACGAACACCCAGAAGCTTTCCGTTAATACCAACACCTGTTAATAAACGAATATCTCCATTATAACCATTAGGATAAGTATGTTCAATCAAATAGGAAAATATCTTATGATCCTTTTTTACTGGATAAATATTAATTTTTTGCACTATACCATGTAATTTTAGTATTTTAGAATATTTATCTGCTAAGATATCATTATTATAGCCACTAATCAATTCACCTAAACGCTGGATTAGTAATTGCTTTTCATTATAAATGATAATATCCTTGGTGTTGATTTGTGTAAGCGAAACAAAAAATATACTCACTGCTGTGAATACAAACAATAATGCCCCTGACTTTAAAATAGCACGCAACATTATTTCCCAAATACCTTAGGTTGTGTATAAACATCAATCAATGGTACGGTCATATTCATCAACAGTACAGCAAAAGCAATTCCATCAGGATAACCACCAAAAGTACGGATAATAACGATGAGTACTCCAATTAAAAAGCCATAAATTATTCTACCCTTTAGCGTTGTGCTAGATGAAACTGGATCGGTTGCAATAAAAAATGCACCCAACATTGTACCGCCTAACATAATATGATTTTGTATAGGTATATATAAATCTACATTACTTATCCACAATAACACTGAAGTTATCACAATACCTACTAAAAACGAAACAGGAATATGCCAAGAAATAATTTTTCTAAATAATAAATACAGTCCTCCAAGAAAGAACCCTGCATTAATCCATGCCTGTGAGGGAAGATATATTTCTAATTGTTGAATTGAGCCTAACAATGATAAACTATTCTTTATTTCATCTAGTTTAGTTGCACCACTCATTGCATCAATATTACTTAAATTAAAAACCACCTCTAGAGCTTGATTAAAGCTTAAAAAATTAATTGGCCAAGTACTCATTTGTAATGGATAAGAAATCAGTAAAAATACATACCCTAACATGGCTGGATTAAATAGATTATTACCCAAACCACCGTATAATTGCTTACCAAAAATAATCGCAAAACTTACTCCTACTATTATCACCCACCATGGTGCAATACTAGGAATAGAGATAGCTAATAAGATTGCTGTGAGTATTATTGAACCATCGCTAATTGAACTAATAATATCACGCCTTCTAAGTGCTAAAAATGCTGATTCAACTGCAATAGCTGTTATTACACCTAGTACTATTTGTAATACAATACCCCAACCGAAAAAATAATAAGATACAACTATACCTAACATTAATGCATAAATTACTTGACGCATCATCCATGATGTTGAACTCAATATTAATGTCAAATTTTATCCTTTGCTTGTTTTAATCGTTGTATTGTCTCAGTAATTTTCTGTTTTTGGAATTGCTCTTTTACCATTTTTTCTTTTAAAGCTTTTTTCTTATCCAGCATTATCTGTGCACGTTCAAGCTTGTTACGTTCAAGACGATGTTCTCTATATTTAAATCTTTCTCTAGCAGAATTAACTTTATTCTTTTCTATAGTTTGTTGCTTACTAAACATCTTAGCAAAAGAAAAATAACTAACTAATGGTATATGACTTGGACAGACATAATCACAACAAGCGCATTCAATACAATCAGGTAAATTATAATTCAAAGCTTTTTCAAAATTCTTACTTTTAACATACCAATAAAGTTGTTGTGGAAGCAATCCAATAGGACAAACTTCTGAACATTGACCACAACGAATACATTCCTGAACAATAGGTTCAGGAACTTTATTATTAATAAAAATAGCACTGGTAGTTTTAACAATAGGCATATTAATATCAACAACGTCAATGCCCATCATCATACCCCCAGTACGATAACTATGTTCTTTTGTATTAGTAGGACTAGCCATTGAAATAAGATGCTCAAATGATGTACCTAAACGAACTTCAAAGTTATTTGGATAAACACCATTTCCTGTCACCGTAACAATACGTGATACTAATGGTTTATGATTAATAACTGCATCAAATACTGCTTTAGTAGTGGATATATTTTGGCAAATAATACCTTCATTAATAGCAAAACTCCCTGATAGGATTTCAATATCAAGTAGTGCCTTAATGAGTAACTTCTCAGCACCAGAAGTATATTTAGTTGGAATTTGATTAATATTGATCCTATCATTACGGTTAAAAGTTAATAACGCTTGATAAGCTGCTTGTTTATCATCCTCAATAGCAATAATAGCACGAACTGCACCACAAATATATAGTAAAATTTCTACGCCAAGAATAATTTCTTTTGGATAAAATTGCATCAAAGCATCATCGCACATAACACCTGGTTCACATTCAGTGCCATTAATAATTAAAGTATGACAATTCAGAACCTTACTTATCTTAACATGAGTTGGAAACCCAGCACCACCCATTCCTACAATACCTGATTTTTGAACAATACCAACTAAAGTTTCCTTTGAGTAATGCAAAAAATCAACATTACCGCCTTTATTATCTATCCACTTATCTTCACCATCAGATTTAATAGTAATACACTGAAATTTAAATCCTGACTTATGTGCTATATCTTGTGTATCAATACTCAAAACTACACCAGAAATTGAAGAATGACTTGATACATCAAAACCATTTTCGATACTAGCAACAACTTGTCCAACAAGTACATAATCACCAACACTTACACAAGGCTTTGCATTCCCATCAAACTTCTGCAAAGGCAGAATTATCTTTTTTGGTAGTGAAGCCTGAATAATCTCAACCTTATTCACTAAATAAGGATTTTTAATCACAATCCCGCCATTAAATGAATAATTACCCATGTCTAATGTTTAACCTTGATAATATTTGGCACAAATCTAATTAATTTTGGAGTAATTTCTTTCACATAAATACAATCAACAGGACAAACAGGAATACATAAATCACATCCTGTGCATTCATTAATAATTACTTGAGTCATCATCTTAGAAGCACCTACAAATGCATCCACAGGGCAAGCCTGAATACACAAAGTACAACCAATACAAGCTTTCTCATCAACAAATACCACGTGACTAGGCTTAGTTTCACCATGCTCAGCATTAAGTTCTAAAGTTTCAATCCCTAAAAGTTCTGCTAGAGCATCAGCCACTTCTTGCCCACCAGGTGGGCATTGATTAATTTTCGCTTTACCGCTAGCAATTGCGCTCGCATAAGGACGACATCCAGGATAATCGCATTGACCACATTGAATTTGCGGCAAAATCGTATCTATTTGATCAACCAAAGGGTTATCTTTTAGTTTAAATTTAACTCCGGAATACCCAAGAACTAAACCTAATATTAACGTAAAAACAGAGAAAATTAAAACTGAATCAAACAAAAACTCAAACAAGTCCAATAAAACCCATAAATGCCATTGACATCAGTCCAGCGGTAATTAATGCAATAGGCACACCTTTAAAAGTCAATGGCACATCCGCCACATCAATTCGCTCACGAATAGTTGAGAACAATACTAATACAAATGAAAATCCAATAGCAACACCAAAACCATAAACACCTGATGCTAAAAACCCATTATTTTGATTAACATTTAATAACGCCACGCCCAATACGGCACAATTAGTCGTAATCAATGGTAAAAATACACCTAAAGACTGATATAAAGTAGGGGAAGTTTTGTTAACTACTAATTCAGTAAACCCAACCACACCCGCAATAGTTACAATAAAAGCAATAGTTCTTAAATATTCCATATCAAATGGAACTAAAACATAAGTATTAATTAAATAACTAGAAATACTTGCTAAAGTCAATACAAAAGTCGTAGCAAATCCCATACCAATCGCGGTATCAATTTTTCTTGACGCTCCCATAAATGGGCATAATCCTAAAAACTTAACTAGTACAAAGTTATTAACCAAAATCGTACTCACCAATATTAAAACATATTCATTCATAATGATGATTTTAACCTAATTTTAATTAACATTAAACACACACATTATCCTACATTAATTCCGATAATTTTTATACTAAAATTTAAATTGAATTAAAAAAGTCTTAATGGTTTCGTATGAAAACCACATTCACCGACATATTTACTTTGAATCTATCTACCTTTCATTTCTTTCATCACTAATACAGGTTTGTTTATCTACAGAACCTGTACCTCCCCATAGCATAATTGATCTGTTGAGCTATACATGCATAGCTAAATTTTAACCAATCTATCTTTCCTCTTAAATTAAAACCACAAACAATAAAAATAGTAAGATTCAGATCTTAATTAATAATTAAGATGGTTATTCTACATAACAACCTTTAAAATACCAATCAAGCTAATTAGCAATAATATACCACCCACCCAGTGCCTAAATAAATTGTCATTTTCTATAATTCTTTGGTGTAATTTCAATCCAACAACATGTCCAATCGCCGCAATAGGAATTAAACTTAAAGATAATTCCCAGTCAATCTTAACTCCAAATGCTATAAAAATACTCATTTTAATACTTACTAAAATAAACCATAATACAAACAAAGTATTACGCAAATATTTCTTTGCTACATGACGAATATATACAACTACAATCAAAGGTGCACCAATCAACGAAGTACCTGTCACATAACCACCTAGCATTAATAATAATTTATCTACCCACGCCCGATACGAAGTAAGTTTTTGGTTAAAAATCCAAATAATTGAATAAAAAATCGTAATTGAATACACAACCACAATCATCACCTTATCAGATAGTGACAACAACCAGAACAACCCAAACAGAGTTGGTGGAATAATCCATAAAAGTGAGTATCTAAGATAACACCAATCAACCTCCTTAATAGACTTAAATAAAGTCAATGATGAAAAAAATAACAAATGAATTCCAATTATAGGCAACCAATAAACAGGTGATGAACCTATCAGTAACATTAGCGGCAAGCCAAGTGATACACCCCCAAATCCGAACCCGGTGCGTACAAATCCTACCCACAAGAAAATCAAACTAATTAAAAATAATTCAGTATTAGAAAAATACATACTTCTCACTATTTACCAGTCATATAGACTACTATCTCTTAATTAGAGTAAACTATTCTTGTATATTGTTATCTATTAATAATATCTAAATGATGAGAATATCTATGCTAATTTATAATAAATACGCAGCAGACAAATGTCTAAACGTATATGCTAGTATTTTTTATCAGTACTCCTATATTTTTATATTGCCATATTAACTATTAACTAGTTAATAGTAGTATTTATTAAGGTGCTAACTAAAGAAGAAATATTGCAGCCAAACTCTTTTAAATACATTTCTATTCTTTATAACAAATGAGCTTTTAATAATAAGATTTATTTATTAGAAAGTAACTTCATCTATTTTTCTTACTTACTACTATCTCAAATTATTTTTTGACAATATTCAAGTTTAACACCTAATTTTTGAGTACTTACTGCCATATTTTACTTTACTAAAAAATAAATCAAACAACCCTAGCAACACTCCAACAATTTCTATTTGTTTTTCATTTTTAGAAATTTAATAAATTACTTAACCCATATACAATACGTAATTTATATTTTACAAACATAATTCATTTATAGTATTATCTCTTACATGTACTTAACATAAGATTCACTTACTATAATCTCATTAATATGATTAATTTTTTTTGACTTCAATATCTTACGTTAAGTAAAAGATTTTTTAGAATAAAAAATTTATCATATTATAGTTTGCCAAATTCAATTCATTATAATTTTATAGATATATAATTTAATAGTTATCTTGTAAAGACTTAATCTCCATTTATTATTAGATCTTCTAAAAAATATTTAGCACACGATAATAAAAACGCCATATAGTATTTACAATTAACAAAACATATTGATCATTAAAGAGAAGTTTATAATGTAATATAATTATATTTTCTTATTATTGTATTATTAGTAGCAATAAAGAACTTATTGATAATTGCGATGAATAATCAGTTAAAAAATACTTGTTAAATTAAAAGTAAAAATAGCTATTCAAAATAGGTCACTTACAAATTACATCCATACTTAATTATCACTTTTTTACTCTATTTAAAAACATTTGATAGTCTTTTAGCGCCTTTTTTAGCAAAAATCTTATTTTTAGCTTCAACCATTATTCTAATTAATGATTCTGTACCTGAAGCACGAATCACTACCCTTCCTTCACTACCAAGCATTCTTTCAACTTCAAGTTGGGCTTGTTGTAATTTAGTGTGATTCTCTAAATTAATTTGTGTCTGAATTTTGATATTTATTAAAATTTGTGTGTATTTATTCATTGATTGTTTTAACTGAGTAAGACTAGATTGGCTTTTGACTAGTACTTCCAATACCTGTAAGGCAGAAATCATGCCGTCGCCAGAAGTGGTCTTATTTAAGCATATAATATGTCCTGAACCTTCGCCTCCTAATATAGAGCCACTTTTTTGCATTTGCTCCATAACAAAACGATCTCCTACATTAACCTCAATAAATTGAATATTTAAATCCCTTAGGGCATATCGCATACCTAGATTGCTCATTTTTGTTCCGACAACTGTATTATTAACCAACCTACCTTGAGATTGCCAAGCTTTAGCGATAATAAATATTAGTTCATCTCCATCAACTAATTCTCCATTTTCATCTACCATTATTAATCGGTCGCCATCTCCATCAAAGGCTATCCCTAAATCCGCCTTTAATTCTAATACAACTTGTTGTAAATGCTTAGTATGGGTTGCACCACAATGCTCATTAATATTAAATCCGTCTGGTGTATTATTAATAATATGAATATTTGCGCCCAGTTCTGAAAATACGCTTCTAGCAATGTGATAAGTTGCGCCATTTGCACAATCAATAATGATATTGAGTCCTAAAAGGCTTTGTGTTCGATCAAAAGTTGATTTACAAAATTCAATATAACGCCCAAGAGGTTGTTCATGTCTATAAGCCTTACCAATTTTATCAGCACTCACATTAATCATAGGTTTAGTTAATTTATTTTCAATTGCACTTTGGTCTTGACTACTAAATTTTAGACCTTTAGCAGAAAAAAACTTTACACCATTATCTTGAAAATGGTTATGTGAAGCACTAATTACTACTCCAGCACTAGCATTATAAGTTTGTGTTAAATAAGCAACTGCTGGCGTTGGCATAGGCCCTAAAAGACCCACATCAACACCAGCAGATAAAAATCCTGCCTCAAGCGCAGATTCAAATAAATAGCCAGATATACGAGTGTCCTTACCAATAATAACACTAGCTTTTCCTTGTTTGGCTAATACTGAGCCGACTGACCAACCTAATTTTAAGAAAAAATCAGCGGTAATTGGCTCTATACCTACCTTGCCACGTATACCATCAGTACCAAAATAATTATCCAACTTAATCTCCTACTACACTTTGTAAAATCTTAAACGCATCTTTAGTATCTAAAACATCATGCACACGAACAATATTTGCACCGTTTTGAAATGCTATTATAGCAGTAGTTACACTACCTATCATTCTTCCATCTATGTTTCTATTATTAAGAATATTGCCAATCATTGATTTGCGTGACATACCTACTAAAATTCTCAAGCCAAAACTTTGAAACTCGTCAAGACGACGTAAAATTTCAAAATTATGATTAAGTGTTTTACCAAAGCCAAAACC
This sequence comes from Candidatus Vesicomyidisocius sp. Agig_15_S12, assembly GCA_021730225.1. Taxonomy (GTDB): domain Bacteria; phylum Pseudomonadota; class Gammaproteobacteria; order PS1; family Pseudothioglobaceae; genus Ruthia. Next base: position 149,824 of record CP072532.1, on the reverse strand, counting down.
TGGATCTAGAATAATCTTATTTTGGTCAATACCAGCGCCAATACAGTCTTCAATTCTTTGATCAAAGAAATATTTTATCTCATCAATAACATCAGTATAAATAGGATTATTTTGCATGGTTTTAGGACTACCCTTCATATGCATAAGACAAATATCCTTATTGCTTGACGCTACCACTTCAAGGGAAGATTTAGTTTGTAAAGCACGTACATCATTAATCATACTTGCTCCTGCTTCAATAGCAAGCTGCATAATTTTTGCTTGTGAAGTATCAATAGAAATTGGCACACTACTTAACTTAGATAATACTTTAATAACAGGAATAACACGACTAATTTCGTCATCAATTGATACTTGTAGTGCATTTGGTCTGGTTGACTCACCACCAATATCAATTATATCAGCACCTTGATCAATCATCAATTTAGCGTAATTAATGGCACGATCAATAGCAAAATATTGATTACCATCTGAAAATGAATCCGGGGTTATGTTAAGAATACCCATAATCATTACATTAGATGAATGCACTATTATGTGATTAGATAATATTCAAAAACAAAAAATTAAGCAACCTGTTCAGCAGAACCCTTATTTAATGATTTTTCATCAGAATTTTGGTTACTACCATCAAACGTAGCTCCTGATCCTAATTCAGTAGAAGCGATATTAGAATCAATAACAACAGCCGATTCACGTATTGGCTTTCTGCTCATCAAATCATCAATCTGTTCTCTATCAATAGTTTCAAATTCCATGAGAGCCTTAGTCATTTCAAGTAAAATATCTTTATTACTTTTTAATAGCTTTAAAGCTATTTGGTAATTACTGTCAATAATCTTACGAATTTCAATATCAATAGTTCTAAATGTATCCTCTGAAATATGCTTGTGTTTGGTGACTTGTCGACCTAAAAATACTTCACCTTCGTCTTCACCATATGATAAAGGTCCTAACACCTCAGACATGCCCCATTGTTTTACCATTTTATGTGCAATTTCTGTTGCTCGCTCAATATCATTACTTGCACCAGTTGTAACTCTATCTACTCCATAGATTAATTCTTCTGCAATACGTCCACCAAAAAGTGATGCTACTTGAGAATTTAGTTTACGCTTGGAAATACTATAGCTATCTTTTTCTGGTAAGAACATAGTCACACCTAATGCTCTTCCTCTTGGAATAATGCTTACTTTATAAACAGGATCATGTTCAGGTACCAATCTACCTACAATAGCATGTCCTGCTTCATGATAAGCTGTCATTTCTTTTTCAGATTCATCCATTGCCATAGATTTTCGCTCAGAACCCATCATAATTTTATCTTTAGCTTTTTCAAACTCTTGCATACCAACTAATTTTTTATCTTTGCTTGCTGCAATTAACGCAGCTTCATTAGTCAAATTAGCCAAGTCTGCACCAGAAAATCCTGGCGTTCCTTTAGCAATATTAATTGATTTAACATTTTTTGCAATAGGTAATTTACGCATATGTATTTTTAAGATCGCATTACGACCATTAATATCAGGCAACCCCACAATAACTTGACGATCAAAACGACCTGGTCTTAATAAAGCAGGGTCTAAAACATCTGGTCTATTAGTGGCTGCAATAACAATAACACCTTCAGAACCCTCAAAACCATCCATTTCAACCAACATTTGATTGAGTGTTTGCTCACGTTCATCATGACCACCACCCATACCAGCACCACGTTGACGTCCTACAGCATCAATTTCATCAATAAAAATGATACAAGGTGCATTTTTCTTTGCTTGTTCGAACATATCACGAACACGTGATGCGCCAACACCTACAAACATCTCTACAAAATCAGAACCTGAAATAAAGAAAAATGGTACATCAGCTTCACCTGCAATCGCTTTGGCTAATAGAGTTTTTCCTGTCCCTGGAGGACCTACTAAAAGCACCCCTTTAGGAATTTTTCCTCCTACTTTAGTAAATTTACCAGGATCTGATAAAAAATCTACAAGTTCACTCACGTCATCCTTAGCCTCATCAACGCCTGCTACATCATCAAAAGTAATGTTAGACTCATCTTTAGTAATAAGACGTGCTTTGGATTTGCCAAAACTCATTGGGTTTTTTCCCCCCATTGCACCACCAGCACCTTTCATAGTATAAAGAACCACACCAATTAATAATAAAATAGGCGCTAAAGAGATAATTAATTGTTTAAAAAATCCTTCTTTTTCAGGTGATTTAGCAACTACGTTAACGCCGTTATTCAATAAATCCCCCATCAAACCTAAATCACCCGGGCTATATGTTGCAAATTGTTCACCACTAGTACCCACTCCAGTAATATTACTACCAGCAATCGTTACTTGAGATACAGCGCCTTGCTTAACATTTTGAATAAATTGAGAATAAGTAATATCATTTTTTTGATCACCCATCTGAGATTGACTAAAAATCGAAGTAAGGACACCCCCCAAAATCAACCAAAGTAATAAATTCTTAAACATAATGTTATAAAATATAATAAAAAATAAGAGAATGACTATACTCTATTGCAATGACTAGTATATGGGTCCAATGATGTTTTTTCAAGGTTTATCTACAAATAAATTAAAATTCTGCCATAATTCTTAATTTACATTAAATAAGTACTTTTGAATCATGTTAAAAATCAACTTATTAGCTACTATGATTATGGTAACGATCCTTAGTTCTTGTGGATTTCATACACCATATACAAGTTTAACAATAAATGCCTCTATCACCAGTAACCGTAATAATATTTTTGCTAATGAATTGCAAAAACATTTTAATCAAAGTATGCATAAAATTCTAGTTATTCAGGTGGATAATGAAATTCAAAATCAACGAACTATTTCATATACTTCAAGTAATGAAGCTAGTAGTTATACATTAAACCTAAACATACCTATTAAAGTCTTTAATCATAACAAAAAACTATTGCTATCTAAAACTTTCAGTGCTAACACATACTTAAGTAAAATGGGCGCATACCAAGCAAATAGAATTCAAATTGAAGAAGGTTACCAACAATTACGTCGTTTAATTATCAGACAATTATTGAGAATCTTATACAAGCTTAATGAAAATTAGACCTCAACAACTTAATACTCAATTAGCCAACAAACTTGATGCTATTTATTTTGTTTTTGGCGCTGAAATATTGCTCATTGAACAAAGTTTAGAACAAATAAAGAAAGCAGCAAAACAAAAACAGTTTGATGAAAAAATAAGTTTTGAAATTGATAGTAACTTTGATTGGAATCAGATTTTTGAAGAAGTCTCAACTTCCTCACTTTTTTCACCAAAACGTATTATTGAATGCCGATTAAAAACAGGTAAAATTGGTGTTAAAGGTACTAATAACCTAGTTGAAATTATCAGCACTTTACCCAATGATATTTTATTAATTATATCTACTGAAAAATTAAACATAGCACAACAAAAAAGCAAATGGTTCAAAATACTAGAACAAACTAGTAGTCTTATCCAGCATTTTGAAGTACAAAATAATCATTTAGTTGGTTGGATTACAAAACAAATGACAGAATTAGGGCTTAAGAATAATACAGAAATTGCACAAAATATCGCTTTTCACACGGAGGGTAATTTGACTGCCTCTATGCAAGAAATTCAAAAACTAAAAATAGCCTACCCAAATGGCAAAATTAATACTCAAGAATATCTTAAACAAGCTAATCAACAATCTAAATACACCATTTATGATTTAATTGATGCAGCTTTATTTGGTAAAAGTAATCAAGTTAATAAAATTTATCAAACCTTAATCTCTAATACAATCATGCCAATTCAACTAAGCCATGCTTTATACTTAGAAATTAAATTAATAACTAAAATGTCAATTGAACTTAGACAAGTTAAAGACACTAATATAGTTTTGCAAAACCATCAAGTTTGGAACACAAGAAAACCTATTATTACCAATGCATTAAAGCACCATTCTTATCAATACTTTCAAAAAATATTATTATCACTAGGATGTATTGACCGTTCAATCAAAAACATGGATAATCTTAATGTAATTGATGAACTACATACATTATTACTAAGTTTAGCTGGGGAAATACAATGGACTCAATAAAAAATCTAATTACCTTATTAGGTAAAAATGCAAAAAACGCTGCAAAAACATTACGTGGTACTACAACAGTAGCTAAGAATAATGCACTAATCAATATCGCCAATCAAATTGACCAAAATAGAACGAGTATTCTGAAAGCTAATGAAAAAGACCTTACTAATGGTAAAAATATAGGACTAAACATAGCACTACTTGATAGACTGATGCTTGATAATATACGTCTTAATAACATTATTAAAAGCTTAAATCAAATTGCTAATCTACCGGACCCTATTGGTGAAATTACAGATTTAAAATACCAAGCAAGTGGCATCCAAGTGGGTAAAATGCGCGTATCACTTGGTGTGATAGGTGTTATTTATGAATCTAGGCCTAATGTTACAATTGATGCAGTAGCGCTTTGTTTAAAATCAGGAAATAGCATTATCCTACGTGGCGGATCAGAAACTGTTCACTCTAATCATGCTCTGTATACCTGTGTCAAACAAAGTATAACACAAGCAGGACTTAATGAAAATTGTGCTCAACTTATTAACACTCAAGATCGTAAAGCTGTTATTGAGCTAGTCAAAGCAAGTGATTATGTTGATGCTATTATCCCTAGAGGTGGTAAAGGCCTACTTAAGGCCATTAGTAACAGCGCTAAAATACCTATTATCAAACATTTGGACGGTATTTGTCATACTTATATTGATAAAGATGCTGATAAACAAAAAGCTATTAGCATTGCCTTTAATGCCAAGACTCGCCGTTATGGTGTGTGCAATGCTACTGAGACATTATTGGTACACAGCTCAGTAGCAGATAAAATATTGCCAGAACTAATTACACAATACTTAGCAAAAGGAGTGGAATTACGAGGCTGTACAGAAACTGTAAAACTATCAAATACAATCATTTCAGCCACTGCAGAAGATTGGAAGACAGAATATTTAGATGCAATTTTATCTATTCGTATAGTTAAATCAATGAGCGAGGCCATTAAACATATTGATAAATATAGTTCAAATCACACCGAATCAATTGTGAGTGAAAACTATACTCGTTCACGTCGTTTTATTACAGAAGTAAACTCCTCATCGGTTATGATTAACGCTTCCACTAGCTTTGCTGATGGTTTTGAGTATGGACTAGGTGGAGAAATCGGCATTAGTACTGATAAACTCCATGTACGCGGCCCTGTTGGTTTAGAAGGCTTGACTTCACAAAAGTTTATCGTCCTAGGTGACGGGCATATCAGACAATAAAAGATTTGAACATAGAACAAACACTAACCATTTTTACACGTGGCACTGATGAGATATTACCATTTCACGAGCTCAAGGAAAAACTCAAAAAAGACAAACCACTACGTATCAAAGCAGGTTTTGACCCAACCACACCTGACTTACATTTGGGGCATACCGTTATAATCAATAAACTCAAACAATTACAAAATTTAGGTCATGAAATATTATTTTTAATTGGTGATTTCACTGCCATGATTGGAGATCCAACAGGTAAAAGTAAAACTCGCCCACCACTCTCAAAAAAACAGGTTCAAGAAAACGCCAAAAGCTACACCAAGCAAATATTCAAAATCTTAGATAAAAATAAAACTAAGATTGTTTTTAACTTTCAGTGGATGGATAAAATGAAACCAATAGAATTTATCCAACTCGCAAGTAAACAAACAATTGCCAGAATATTAGAACGTGATGACTTTTCCAAACGTTACAAATCAGGACAATCCATTTCTACACACGAATTTTTATATCCTTTAATTCAAGGTAATGATTCTGTTGAATTACAAAGTGATGTAGAAATAGGCGGCACTGACCAAAAATTTAACTTATTAGTAGGTAGAGAACTACAAAAACAAGCAGGACAAGAGCAGCAGGTCATACTTACCATGCCAATTTTAGAAGGACTAGACGGCGTACAAAAAATGTCAAAATCATTAGATAACTACATTGGTATTAATGCTTTACCTGATGAAATGTTTGGCAAAATTATGTCAATTTCTGATGATTTAATGTGGCGTTATTTTGAATTATTAAGTTTCCAAAGTTTAGAAGCAATTACCGATTTAAAACAAACAATAGTACATGGTAAAAATCCAAGAGATATTAAATTTGTCCTAGCTAATGAGATTGTTACTCGCTTCTATAAGGCCGATGTCGCTAAACAAGCACAACAAAATTTTATTAATCGTTTTAGTAAAAATCAGATTCCTAATAAAATGAATGAATTTAGCTTTAAAGCTGGCATAAAAATTGCTAATTTACTCAAAGATACTGGACTTTGCTTTAGCACCTCAAACGCATACCAAATGATTGAACAAGGTGGTGTTAAAATCAATAACATTAAAATCACAAATAAAAACTTTGAACCAACAACTAGCACAAACGTTTATCAAGTAGGAAAACGAAAATTCGCAAGAGTGACAATTCAATAAAAAAGTGTTATAATGCAGTTTTGGGGATGACATGGCTTCGACGAGGAGTTGGATCTCAAGGATGCATGCCGAGGATTAAGATAACTCGTTAAAATATACTTTAAAATATAGTTGAAAACGAAAACAACTACGCTCTAGCTGCATAGCTAGCCGTCACCTGAAAATTGTCTGTATTTTTAGAATGACGGTCGCTCACAGACTCGCTAGGATTATTCTTTTCACGTAATTCGGTTAAAACTTGTTGAAAATCGCTACTTACATCCCTGATGGTCGGGTGGTAAGCAGTTAACAAAAATAGATCAAGCTAAGCATGTAGACTTCTTGTTTGAAAGTTTTCGGACGCGGGTTCAATTCCCGCCATCTCCACCACATATATTTATTAGAAATATATCATATTACTGTTTAATAAAAATCACTAGTATTAACACTACTTTCTATAAATTCTTATACAAAAATGAATATAGAATTATAAATAAATTACAAATGATTGTTATTCATAATGCCATCTAAACAATGAAAACAACTTAAATATAATTATGATACTTAAAAAAACACTGATACAATAGGGTCATTTGCCCTACTTAATTAATGAATTGATACTACTACACACCATAAAACAACAAAAGATAAAATCTAATATCACTATCCAAAAATAGATTTGAACTTATAATAAAACTAAATAAGAAGCACTTATCACCATATATTTATAATCGAAATATAATCACAATAATATATCAAATATCATTTTTATATTTATGAAAAATAATTAGTTTAAAAAAACATAATCATTACTAATATATACTAAGAATAATATAATTAGGTATTTAAATTATGCATTAAATCAAAGCTTATCCAAAACAAATATAAATTTAATATAAAAATGATATTATAGATTATGTTAATCAGTATAAAAAAGATAGATAATTATAAAAAACAAGTTTTACAAACAAATATACTATGACTTAAGTAAATGTAGGATAAATATATTTATAAAAAAATTAAAAATTAAATCCAGTTCTAGTCACCTACAATAAATTAGCTTTTTGATAAACAAATTGATTATTTATCAATCATTAATTGAGTAACAAGCCACTCCACCTTTTTGTGAACCAGCTGCAAATAAGCAACGTGTATTAGGGTTATCAGCTGGAATCCATTCATACACTCGAATATTCCAGCCTGATGTTTCAATTAAGTATTCTGAAGTTGGTGTTACTATTTTAGCACCTATTGTAGTTATTTTCTCCCACAATCCAGCATGAACAGGGGTTAAAAGTAGCACGATGATAAACGTTATTAATTTAATTCTCATGTTATTTTCCTTATGAATTTTTCATTGTTAAGTTTATTTTCTTGAAACTACTATTTTTGCTATATCTGAGTTGATTGCGACTTTTGGAATTCTTAAAACTTCTATTTTTTGGTGGCAATAATTTTTTACCTGACTCTGGCAAATTGTGATCTGGAACAAAACCTTCTACCATTATACGATCTAATTTATTTTGAATTAAGCGTTCAACATCAAATAATTGCTTAGCTTCATCAGCACTAACTAATGAAATTGCCTCACCTTTTGAGCCAGCACGGCCTGTACGACCAATACGATGTACATAATCTTCTGGCACATATGGTAAATCAAAATTAATAACATGTGGTAATTGATTAATTTCAATACCTCTTGCAGCAATATCGGTTGCCACTAATACGTTAACTGCGTGATTTTTAAAATCTAACAAAGCTCTTGTACGCGCACCTTGACTTTTATTGCTATGAATCGCAGTTGCTCTAATCTTTTTCTTTTCTAATTGATTTACAATACGATTTGCACCATATTTCGTGCGACTAAATACTAAAACCTGATGCCAATTATGTTCTTGAATAAGATGAGTTAATAACGCATGTTTTTTGGATTTATCAACAGGATGAATCCATTGCTTTATTGCTTTAACGGTAGAATTTCTCGGAGAAACTGATATTTCTACAGGATTGTTAACCAAACTTTTTGCTAATGTTAAAATTTTATTAGAAAAAGTAGCTGAAAACATAAGTGTTTGCTTTTTTGACGGTAAAATCTTTAAAATTCTCTTAATATCGTTAATAAAACCCATATCTAGCATTCTATCTGCCTCATCAAATACAACTATTTCTAACATGTCAAATTTCACGGAATTTTGAGAATACAAATCTAATAACCTGCCTGGCGTAGCGACTAAAATATCGACACCTGAACACAATTTTTGCATTTGTGGATTAATCTTCACACCACCAAACACCACGCTTGATTTAAGAGGTAAATATTTACCATAAGTCGTTACACTATCACTAACTTGTATAGCTAATTCACGTGTAGGCGTTAAAATCAATGTACGAACCTGATTGGATTTTGTAGGTTTTTTTTTGGATAATATTTCAAGAATAGGCAAGGCAAAACATGCTGTTTTTCCCGTTCCCGTTTGAGCAGCTGCCATAACATCTTTACCATTTAAAATAGCAGGTATTGATTGATTCTGTATTGGTGATGGCTTACTATACCCTTTCTGCTTAATAGCTTTAAGAATTGAATCAGATAAACCTAATTTAGAAAAACTCATACAAATATTTTATATCCAAAGATAGAAATTTTACATGAGCATCCTATGATAGATATATGAATAAATATCAAACTATTAAAAATTAATCTAAACTACTTCATATCACTATAATAATAAAATTATGCACTAAATTAATTATTCACGTACAAATACGAAAAACCAACCACCATATTGACAAATACTAATAACACAGTATTGAACAAATTGTATATAAAAATAAATACACCTTAAGTATCTTCTTCTGGTGTACGTGTTTTAATGCTAAGTGCATGAAGTGTACCATTTATAATTTCTTTATTCATAACCGCAAGTACCATTTTTTGCCTAGCTAACAGCGACATACCTTCAAAAATTGGTGAAACAACCTTTGTTGAACAACTACAACCATCGCCTTCCATAATAACTATTGAATTTTCTATGCCTGATTCAATTTTTTCTTTAATTTCTTCTAATGTCATAACTTATGCTCCAAATACTCCCTTAAGTGCAAAGAAAAATAGAATAGACATGACTGCACCTGCTGGTAAAGTAATTAACCAAGATAAGAAAATTGTATTTATAACTCGCATATTAAGTGCGACCACACCCCTAGCAATACCAACACCCAACACCGCCCCTACCAAGACCTGTGTAGTTGATACAGGAATACCTGTTGATGAGGCTAAAACTACCGTTGTTGCAGCAGCTAATTCAGCAGCAAAACCACGAGAAGGGGTAAGTTCTGTAATTCCTTTTCCAATAGTTTTCATAACTTTAAATCCATAAGTCATAAAACCAAATATAATACCACCACCACCAACCAGCAAAACCCATGAAGGTATAGTGCTCCTTGAGGTAATATCACCCCCAGATTCTACAATACTATAAACCGCAGCCAGTGGACCGATGGCATTAGCAACATCATTAGAACCATGTGCAAATGCCATAGCAGATGCGGTAATCACCATAAGAACAGCAAAAAGCTTTTCCATATTAGCATAATGAAAATCTTTATCATCCTTAGGATTTATCTTAATACTTCTCATAATAAACGCAGCAATAACAGCTGCTAAAATACCAACTATAATTGCAATTATCAAACTTAAAGAAACATCTTTAGAGATATATTTTAAAGAGTCAATATGTTTAAGACCTTTAAATTGCGTAACCAACGCAATGATAAAACCAACAAAAAATACATAAAATGGCAAGTATCTCTTGGCATTTATCAACGGATCTTTAGTATCAATCACTAAGAATTGTAAACTTTTAAAAATAAAAACAGCAAGTGTGCCAGCAAGTACTGGAGATACTACCCAACTCATCACAATTTTAATTACTTTATCCCAAGCAACCGCATCAATACCAACACCTACTGCACCAAAACCAACAATAGCACCAACAATTGAATGTGTCGTAGAAACTGGCCATCCTAAAGATGAGGCAATCAATAACCACGCACCCGCTGCCAAAAGCGAAGCAAGCATACCATACACTAATAAGTGTGGATTATTAGTAAATAATACTGCATCTAAAATACCCTTACGAACAGTATCAGTTACTTCTCCGCCTGCAAGAATGGCACCAGAAAACTCAAAAATAACCGCAATAACAACTGCTTGTTTAAAGGTAATAGCGGCAGAACCCACCGAAGTACCCATGGCATTAGAAACATCATTAGCACCAATACCCCAAGCCATAAACAAACCAAACCCAATTGCTAGCATAATAAAAATATCAGCATAATTTGCAATTATATCCATAATAGCTCCCTTATCTTGCTAACAGCACTTCTAGTCTTGAGCCAACTTTTTGAGCTGCATCTGCAAGCTCACCCAACCATTCTACAGTACGATAATAAAACATAATATCCACAGGTGGAAAACTAGATTCTAACAGGAACAATTCAGCACTAATTTCGTGCTGAATTGTATCAGATTTATTTTCAAGTACATTAACATCTTCAATAATATAACTAATAATCTTACGCTCACGACTACCAAATGCAGTTTCTAATAATTCATCTAATTCATTAACGGCTTTAAGTGCCATAGCTGATGTTTTGATACAAACCTTAGTTAATTTTATAACATCATGAAGAATCTTGTCTGGAAATATCATCTTACGATTAATCATTAAACCCGAAACATCCTTAGAGATATTGGCAATAGAATCTTGAATAAGCAATAAATCAAGTAAATCTCTACGTGAAAAAGGCATCATAAACGTTGAAGACAAACTTAAACGTAGATTCTTTTTAAGAATATCTGCTTTGCCTTCTTTAATACCTATATCACTTTTAATTATTTCAGCTTTCGCCCAATTTTGAGTATACATGGCAATCATAAAACCATTAAGTTCTGAAATGCAAGAATGCACTTGTGTCATGTGTTTCTGTAATGAGCTAATGGGTGATTTACCAAATAGACCATCTATTATATTTTGAGCCATTTTATTTTTTCTAACATCTTTAGATGCGAATTTTCTATTAAAAAACCGAATTGTCAGCCTTGTTTTTAATATTTTTTATAGGTGCTAAATTTATCTGTTCTTCATCATATAAGATACGTTGCCCTTCTCCTTCTAAATCATCAAACTGACCATTCTTAACCCCTATTATTAAAATAATAACAAGAACAGTGCCAACAAAAATCATACTTGGTACAAGCCAATAAATTACATCCATATTTCTTCCTTATTTTTATCAAAAAAATATTAAATTGTCTTTCATTTTTTAATGTACTGATAATAATTAATGCATTAATTTCACTCATTATTAATAATAGTACATCAAATCTTACTCATTTAAGTTTATTTATAAAACTAACTTAATATAAGGTAGCAAAAGTTAGAAATGCTAGTATTTCTGCTATAATTTTAAACATTGTATGTAAACAAATTTTAAACTAGAGTATGAACTTAGATTATCTTGATTTTGAACAACCTATTGCCGAACTAGAGGAAAAAATACAAGCACTTGACAATATTAAAGACAAAGCAGATATTATTAATGAGATAAAAGCACTCAAATCCAAGAGTAATGCTTTAACCAAAAAAATATTCTCATCTTTAAGCGATTGGCAGATATCTCAACTAGCACGCCACCCAAAACGCCTTTATACACTTGATTATATTTCTGATGTATTTGATGAATTCACAGAATTACATGGTGATCGTACTTATGGTGATGACCATGCTATTATTGGTGGTATTGCTACATTAAATAAACAACCAGTGATGTTTATTGGTCAACAAAAAGGACGAACCACCCAAGAAAAGATAAAATACAATTTTGGCATGCCTAGACCTGAAGGTTACCGAAAAGCCTTACGCTTAATGAAACTTGCTGAAAAATTTTCAATGCCTATTGTTACTTTTATTGACACGCCTGGTGCCTATCCAGGTATTGGTGCTGAAGAACGTGGACAAAGCGAAGCAATTGCCAAAAATCTATTTGAAATGTCAACCCTAGCAACACCTATTATTTCAATAGTTATTGGTGAAGGTGGCTCTGGCGGTGCACTAGCTATTGGTGTAGCAGATACAATTATGATGTTTGAATACAGTATTTATTCTGTAATTTCTCCAGAAGGTTGTGCCTCTATTTTATACAAAGACGTAACCAAAGCAAACCTTGCAGCAGAATCTTTAAAATTAACTTCAATCCATCTTAAAAAAGAAAGATTAATTGATGTAGTTATTAATGAACCATTAGGCGGCATCCATCGTAATCCTTCACAAGCAAAAACACTTTTAAAAGAAGTGTTAACGCAACAACTCAATAAAATTAAACAATTACCAATAGAACAATTGTTACAAAATAGACAAAAAAAACTCTTAGGTTTTGGAAAATTTAAAGACTAAAGATTTATTTCTTGAAGGCAAAAATATTGTCCTTGGTCTCAGTGGTGGCATTGATTCTATCGTACTTTTGCATTATTTAAACACACACTATCCCAATAAAATAAGAGTTATTCACTATAATCATCATTTATCTCAATTTTGTAACAAATGGGATAAATTTTGTAAAACAACATGTTTAAATCTTAATATTGTCTACTTAAGCATTAATTTATCTTTTGATAATACATCTAATATCGAAGAAAATGCACGTAAGAAACGTTATCGTTCATTATCTAACTTATTAAAAGAAAATGAAATACTCTGCACAGCACACCATAAAAACGACCAAGCAGAAACATTACTTCTGCAACTATTCCGTGGTAGTGGTAGTGCTGGATTAGCTGCTATGCCTAAAAAGAAGTCTCTAGGAAAAGGTATTCACTATCGCCCTTTTTTAACAATTAATAAATCTCAAGTTTGTGATTATGCTAATAATCACAAACTAAATTGGATAGAAGATGACAGCAATAAAAATACTTATTTTAGGCGTAATTTCTTACGTTTAAAAATTCTACCAAAATTATCTAAGGTATATAAAAATTTAACAGAAACACTTGCCAGAAGTGCACAACACCAATCAGAAACCTTAAAACTTACACATGAACTAGCCCATATTGATATTAAGACATATTATATTATCAATCATACCAATCGCATCAATATAAATCAGCTTATTAAACTTGAAATCCATAGAATTAAAAACATTCTCCGCCATCATCTAAACTTGCTTAATTTTTTAACTCCCAGCGATAAAATAATGCAACAAATTATTAAACTACTGCACGCAAAAGAGGATACTAATCCACTGGTATGTTGGAATGAGTACGAGGTTAGACGCTACCAAAATGAATTATATTTCATAAATAAATCCCTACCAAAGAAGAAAAAGCCTTGCCCGTTTTATGAGGAATTTAAACACTTTCCAAATTTTTCAATTCGTTATCGACAAAAAGGTCAACGTATTAAATTACTAGAAAAAAAACACACCAAATCGTTAAAAAAAATATTACAAGAAGCTAATATTCCACCTTGGGAACGGAACCAGTTAAAAATGTATTACATTAATAATACATTATATGCCATTGAACGTATTGGTAAGACTTATAATGCTTAATATAAAAACAAGAATTGCCAGTTTTAAATAAATAGTGGCAATCCTTACTAATTTAATAAGGATTATTAATCCCAATTTTTGCTAGAATTTTTCTTTCTAAGTTTGCCATCTTTTGTGCATCTTTAGTATCAATATGATCATAACCCAATAAATGCAATGTACCATGAACTGCCATATGCATTAAATGATTATTAAAAGATTTATGCTGTTCAATAGACTCTTTTAAAACTACTTGTGTACAGATTACAACATCTCCTAAAATATTTTCATCAATCTCAATAGGCAAATCACTTAAGAATGATAATACATTGGTAGATTTATCCTTGTATCGATAAACTTTATTAAGATTTTGAATCTCCGATTCATCAACTAATCGAACTAACAACTCACTTTCACCCTTTCCATACTCTTTAACCACATTTTGTAAAATACAACTTAAATCATCTTCATTAACAGATAAATCGTGAATACTATTTTGTATAATCACCATACTTAATATTAGATTAAATGATATTTTTTGATAAAATATTTATTTTATCAAAACTCTATTACTTTGTCATTAATTATTGAAGTTGCTATATCTATACCATTAAGCAAAACCTTTAACTACCTATGTGATAACGAGGTTTCTGTTGGCGTACGTGTTAAAGTACCACTTGCACGAAAAAAAGTAATTGGTATTGTACTAGCTATTAAAGATAAAAGTAGATATAACGAAACAAATTTCCGAGAAAAAAGAGAAGATACACTGGGGTATAAACTTAAATCTGTTGAAGAAGTGCTAGATAAAATACCAATTTTAGACAAATCAATTTTAGACCTCTTGTTCTGGTCGGCCAAGTATTACCACTATCCAATTAGCAAAGTTATTTCATATACTTTACCTAAAAACTTACTTTTAGGTAAAGAGGCAAAAATTAAAAAAATTATAGATTTAACAAATGAACTACAACAACCAAACTTTCAACCAACAGATGAACAAAATATTGCTATCAAACAAATTTTGAAATCAACCAATCAATATCACGCTTTTTTACTTCATGGTGTGACTGGTAGTGGCAAAACTGAAGTATATTTACACATCATCCAATCAATGATTGACCAAAAAAAACAAGTATTGGTATTAGTTCCGGAAATTGGTCTAACGCCACAAATGATTACACATTTTAAAACACGCCTAAAAACACGCGTAATAACAATCCATTCACAACTTAACGAAAATCAAAAATTAGATGCCTATCTTATGGCTAAAAACGGTGATGCTGGCGTAATACTCGGTACAAGAAGTGCTATTTTCACACCTATATCAAATTTTGGTTTAATTATTATTGATGAGGAGCATGACAACTCGTTTAAACAGCAATCAAGTTTTCGGTACTCTGCTAGAAATTTAGGTTTTATCCGCGCTCAACAATCTAAAATCCCTTTGGTATTAGGTACAGCAACACCTTCGTTAGAATTATTAAAAAATGCGATGGATAAGAAAATCACACGCATCACACTAACTAAACGCGCAGGTGATGCAACTTTACCCAAGGTAAGTCTGATTGATATGCGCAGTAATACTAATGGTATATTATCTAAAATGCTAATTGAAAAAATCAAGCAATATTTATCCATTAACAAACAAGTTATGTTGTTTGTTAACCGCCGGGGTTATGCACCTATCTATTACTGTACACAATGTAACTGGAAGGCACAATGTAATCATTGTGATTTAACCATGGTTTATCACCGCCATATCAATCGTCTTAAATGCCATCATTGTGGCGACGAAAAAATACCAGAACACATCTGCCCAAACTGTACTGAACAAAGCCTTAAAATATTAGGATATGGCACAGAAAAATTAGAAGAAACTCTATCTTCATACTTTGTAAACATTCCTATTATCCGCATTGATCGTGACACTACACGACGTAAGAAATCATTTGCACAACACTTAGAACAAATCAACACTGGCAAATCTTGTATTATTATTGGTACACAAATGTTAACCAAAGGACACGATTTTTCCAACCTTGCAATGGTCGGTATTCTAGATGTTGATACTGGATTCTTATCAACAAATTTTCGAGCAACTGAATATTTAGCTCAACTCCTTATCCAAGTATCTGGTCGTGCTGGTAGACACAAAGAAAGAGGTGAAGTTATTATACAAACTCGCTATCCTGATCATCCAATTTTTAATTTTGTTTTGTCGTCACGCTATACACAATTTGCTAGTCAACTTCTAAAACAGCGTTTAAGCGCAATGATGCCGCCTTTTTCACACCAAGCATTATTATGTGCTAATGCAAAAAACAAACAAAATGCTGAAAATTTCTTACATGAAGCAGCTATTTTGTTAAAAAGCATACAAATGAATTCAGTAGAAATTTGGGGACCCATTGCTAATACTATTGAAAAAAAGTCAGACTACTACTACTTTAACCTATACCTACAATCTAATAATCGAGTAACGCTCCACCAAATATTATCCACTTTCAGTCAACATATTAATACACTCAAACTCAAAAACAAAGTACGTTGGTATTTAGATATTGATCCAATTGAATAACATAAATAAAGTTATTAATCATTGAGTTATCAATTTCAAAAGCAATTTTATTGCGTAAATTTACAACTCTTAAATAAAATAAAAAGTTAGTTGTTATAATATATATATTCTATAATATATTAATGACTTAAAAAAAGATTTTTAGACTAATCTAATATTTATTTGTCATTATTATCTATCTTTCTACAAGTTAGGAAATCTTGTAGATACTAGTCTTTAATACGTTTGTTAGAAACACCATTCATATTAGTGTATCATTATATAGAATATTTCACTTTCTATAAATATATCGACATAGTATCTAACAATCATCCTTATATATTTTTTAACAAACATACCCTCTAATATACTAAAAATAGATAAACTAAGTAAGTAAAAATTATTACTCTTAGCTATCTACTACTCGACACATCTTTACCATTACTTAAAAAATAAAAGATGTACAAAGATACAAATACTACATTGTCAAAAATCCAAAAAACTTACACCTAGATGTCTTTTCGATAATTTCTACACTATCAATTTTAAGTTACTAAGTGAATCGAGATATAAAATTGATATTTTTATTGGAAATCACTTATAAAATTGTTTCTAAATTAGAACTGTCTAAAACAAATAATGATAATAGACTATTCCATCTAAATGTCTATTATATTAAGGTTACAATCTACTAACTATAGCTTTAATAGCACTAGTAATTGTTAAAAGTTCATCATCGGTAATTATAAATGGTGGCATAGTGTAAAGTAATTTTCCATAAGGTCTTAGCCAAACACCCAAATCAATCAAATACTTTTGAACTATTTGTATGTCAATTTCATGAGTAATCTCTATTACACCAATAGCACCTAAGATTCGTACATCTTTAACTTTATCATGATTTTTAAGAGGCAATAATTCTGTACTTAATATCTTTCCGATATTGGCAATACTATTTTTCCAAGAAGAACTAAGTAATAATTCAATACTAGCATTAGCGACAGCGCAAGCTAAGGGGTTGGCCATAAAAGTAGGGCCATGCATAAGTGTGCCCACTACATTTGAAACATCATCAGTTGTTAATGTAGCTGCTAAAGTTATATAACCACCTGTTAATGCTTTACCTAAACATAAAATATCAGGTTCAACATTAGCGTATTCAAGTGCAAATAATTCTCCAGTACGGCCAAAACCAGTTGCAATTTCATCTAAAACGAATAAAATATTATTTTGTTTACAAAGCTTTTTAGCTTTAAGCAAATATTGAGGGTTGTATGTCCGAATACCTCCTGCATTTTGTATAACAGGTTCTAAAATCATAGCGGCAATTTTATTAGAATTTTGTTTTAATGTCACTCTTAAATCTTCCAGAGCCTCATTCATAGGCACAATAGATGGACTTTTAACAAAAAAGTGTTGTGGTAATACACCTGAAAATAAATGATGCATGCCATTATCTGGATCACACACGCTCATAGCCCCAAATGTATCTCCATGATATCCGCCACGGATAGTAATAAATTTTTGCTTATTAGCTTGATGTTTATTATTCCAATATTGTAGAGCCATTTTAAGTGCAACTTCTACTGACAGTGAACCAGAATCAATGAAAAATACCTTAGTTAAATTATCAGGTGTAACACTCAATAATGTTTTAGTAAGGTCAATTGCAGGTTGGTGTGTCAATCCACCAAACATAACATGGGACATCTTCCTGAGTTGAGTTTTAATAGCTTTATTAAGTACTGGATGATTGTAACCATGAATTGCTGACCACCATGAACTCATACCATCAATAACGCGATTACCGCCTTCTAGAATTAAATAAACACCTTCGGCTGATTCAACTAAATAAGTAGGAACTTCGTTGGGAATTTTGGCATATGGATGCCAAATATGTTGGTTGTCAAATGTATCCATATGAATACATTTTACTGATACTAGCTATTACAAATAATCTTTAAGTTCAATCATTGAATCAATAACTAAATCTGGATTGGCATCTTGGATATCCTTGCCATGATTATATCCATACGACATGCAAATAATATCAAAACCAGCAACACGTGAAGCAATTACATCGCTAATTGAATCACCAAGCATTAAACAATTTTGTGGAGGGATATTAAAAAATTCAGCACTGTGTAATAATGGCAATGGGTCTGGTTTTTTCTTTACTAAAGTATCGCCCGAAACTACCAATCCAAAATAATTAAAAATATCCAAATCTTTTAAAATTGGTAAGGTAAATTGTTCGTCTTTATTGGTCACACAGCCTAACAAATAACCTTGTCGTTTTAAGTAATCCAAACCTTCTTTTACACCGTCGTATAAACATGAACGCACGGAAGTATTAATGCTATACAACTCCAAAAAAATTGAATAAGCTTTGTCAAAATCTTGTTTATTAACATTCGCCTCAAGTTTACCAGTTAATGACCTTTCTACTAACTTTAGTACACCATTACCAACCCAGTCACGAACTTTCGCCTCGCCCCATGGCGTCCTATTCATTGCTTTCATTAATTCATCAATACAATAAGCTAAATCTGGAACACTATCCACCAAAGTCCCATCTACATCAATAATAATTAATTTTGGATTAAATTTTTTCATTGACGTCCTTTTATTTTTTAAATAAACACTATTTTGGTAAAATACACAGTATATTAATACTTTATAATATTCGTTATGCAAAACTCACTTATCGGTTTTATCGGCGCTGGTAATATGGCTCATGCTATTATTTCTGGGCTTATTAACAATAACACTAACCATAACCAAATCAAAATAAGTGATACTAACGAAGCATTATTACTCCTTCGAGAAACCGAATTTAATATTGAAGTTTTTACGGATAATACCAAACTTGCAACTCAATGTAGCACTATTATTTTTGCTGTTAAACCACAAGTATTATCCTCGGTCTGTAAAGATTTAAAAGACAAACTTACAACCAATACACTAATTATATCCATTGCTGCGGGAGTAAGATCACATGATATTGAACGCTGGCTAGGTGGTAACCAAGCTATTGTACGTACTATGCCTAATACACCTGCATTGATCAACCAAGGCATAACAGGTTTATTTGCTAACAAACAAGTATCAAACAAACAAAAATTTCTAGCAGAAAACATACTAAATTCTGTAGGTGAATGCTTATGGGTAAATGATGAAAATTTATTGAATGCAATCACAGCAGTTTCTGGTAGTGGCCCTGCGTATTTTTTCTTAATGCTTGAATCGATGACTAAAGCCGGTGTAACATTAGGTTTGGATGAAGTAGTAGCACAAAAGTTAAGTATTAAAACTTCACTAGGTGCAAGTATGATGGCAAGTTGTTCTAAAGATTCACCACGACAACTTCGCAATAAAGTCACCTCAAAAAATGGAACAACTCAAGCAGCAATTGAGTATTTACAAAACCAAGACTTTGAAGTTATTATGACTCATGCAATACATGCTGCTTCTGATAGAGCAAATAAGATAGGTATAGAATTGAGCAATGATGAATAAGTCATTAAGCAGCAAACTTCAATACTTAAACAGTTTTTTTATTAAAAAATATTATTACACTTATTAAATTTAATTATTAATTTTGAGGCTCATGTTGAATTTACACACTTTTAGTCTATTAAAAATAGGTATAAAAACAACGCTATCTAAAATAAATTATATTAAGAATATAGTTAAAATAATAAATAACTACCATTAAACTCATACATACCATTCTAGATCTTTAATAATAATCAACATTAACAAACAAGAGCTAGTTATTTTTTAATAAGTTCTATTATATCAAAAAAAAACCCAATAAACTTCTAAATGCTAAACACTGAAGATATTCTTAAGCTAAATGTTCTTATTAAGACTTCGATCGCAATTCGTATTGATACTTATAAACTAATAGTTGTTGGACTTAACACACAATTTAAAGAACAAGTGATTGATTTAAGCCTAACAAGTAATAGTGACGCCTATATCAAAGAAGTTAAAAAACTTCTTATCAATCAAGTTATGGGAACAATAAAGGAAAAATATCTATCATATTTAAAGCCCTGGTCAAAAATAGGACAAGCGACATTATCAAACCTTTCATTACTACTCAAACTGGGCGAGGTTGAAGCTGTTATAGCAGTATCAAATGCAATCAAATTTGATAAAGATTTACTCAAACTAACTTGGTGGTGCGCTACTAATACTGCTAATCAAGCTGAAATTGGACGTTTATTACTCACTAAAGATTTTGTTATTAACACCAACATTGGTAAAAATATCGCCAAATATTTACTAGAATTATTACCTTTTATACATGATATAGAACAACTAATCGATACCACTAATTTGATATTACAGAAAGACCTAATCAACAAAAAAGAAAAAGCTAAACTGTGGGAACAAGGTCAAAAAAAAACAGCATTTTTAGTTGGTTTTATTGAGCGTATTAATCTTAAAAATATTTACTTTGAGATTAATATTGATATTAACATAATATCATTTAATTTCAGACATAAAGATTTACAACTTATTTCAGATAAACAAACACAATTACTATTAAAAACCACAATTAATATTTTAAAAAAAATCAATCAAGAAACTATTTTGTATCGTACACTAGATGTACTCGGACAATATCTATATCATCCCTCAATAACTTGTAAAGAATCTATTGTCGATATTACTAACTAAGCTAATATTATGATTTATGATATTAAAGATGAAAGAGAAAAGCTCTTTGCTAGAATGTTATTAGCAGGTGTAAGTGAACGTTTAGTCGTTAGCACCATTTCAGCACATCGTTTAACAGGTTCTGCTATTCGTAAAAAACTTATAAATGTA
This sequence comes from Candidatus Vesicomyidisocius sp. Agig_15_S12, assembly GCA_021730225.1. Taxonomy (GTDB): domain Bacteria; phylum Pseudomonadota; class Gammaproteobacteria; order PS1; family Pseudothioglobaceae; genus Ruthia. Next base: position 128,314 of record CP072532.1, on the reverse strand, counting down.
TTAAGACCTATTCAAAAAGCCTTAAATATATTAACCACCCCATAATAACTACATATTAGCAATGGTTACCAACGAAGCGGTTTCAGCCCTTAATATTCTCGAGTCTAATAACAAGTTTTGAGCTTCTTATTTACCTGCATTTACTATTTATTGGTAACTCAGTCACCTTTCCAATCCGATAATAATAGTTGCTTAATTAGCCTTATTCATTTCTAATAATGAATATTCGGCACGATAATGCAATACAACCCCATTACAAAACTTGGTATTAACAAAATCCTCAAAATTCATAGCTAATGACAAACCTGGCATCACAGATCTGCCTGATTGTTCACAAGTACCAATGACAATCTTTTGCCAATGCTCACTCTATACGCTTCTGTAATTTCTCATCTTGGATGATGAATCACGTAGCACTCACTAAAAAATAGATATTATTCTATTCACTCCTAATTCAACCGATTTTTGTGTTAAAAAATCCATTTTTTCACCTTTGGCAATGCCTTAAACCAAAGCAATGTTTAACTGAAACTATGAATTATTGTAAGTGCACATGTGTATTTTAACATCACAATAGTTTTTGACTCGTGCAATCATCGCTTAAATAATTACTACCATAACCACTAAATAAAGTAATCTCTTGCCATTGTAAAAATCACAATACTTTTGCCAAATACCATGAAACATGCTCATCAAATACCAATTTCTTCTTAAAATTTAAGAAGAAATTGGTATTTGATGAGCATGTTTCATGGTATTCTTATATTTATTAAATAGTAAATAATAATTAAACTTTATTTGATAAAATGATCTTTCAAAAAAGAAGACTGTCGTTGCTAAACCAGCTGGATAACAATGCAGTAGTTATTATAAGTAGCAATTCTGAACAGAATCGTTCTGGTGATGTCAATTACCCATTCCGAGTGCATAGTGATTTTTACTATCTAACTGGCTTACAAGAGCCTAAAGCGCTAGCAATTTTTTCTAGAAACAACTACACAATATTTTTACGTCCTAAAAACAAAACATGTGAAATCTGGGGTGAAAAACGCCTAGGAATTAATGATGCATCTAATATTTTAAAATCAGATAATGCTTTTTCTATAGATTTGTTAAAAGAAAAAATACCTCAATTAATATTGAATAATCAAGTTTACTTTGATACAACAAATTGTCAAATAGATCATGATATTGAGCACTTACTCTTGAGCTATAAACTCAAATCATTCGTCCCAACTTTACATGAGATGCGTCTTATTAAGGACAAACTTGAAATAAGCACCATGCAAAAAGCAGCCAATATCTCAATCAAAGCACACCAAATAGCGATGCAAACTATCAAACCAGATATGTTTGAATTTGAAATTCAAAGTATTTTTGACGGATTTTTTACCAAAAATAATGCTCAACATGCCTATACTCCCATTGTTGCAGGAGGGGTAAACTCTTGTTCACTACACTATATAGAAAATAACAAAAAACTCAATAAAGGTGATTTAATTTTGATTGACGCTGGTGCTGAAATTGACTGCTACGCCTCAGACATCACACGAACTTTCCCAGTTGATGGTCAATTTTCTTCTGCACAAAAACAAATTTATCAAATTGTTCTTAATGCTCAAATTGATGCTATTAATACCATCAAACCTGGGATAAAAATCAATAAACCTCATAAAGTTGCAACTAATACAATTAAAAAAGGTTTAATTGGTCTTGGTATATTGCAAATAGGTGACAACTTATCGCAGTTTTATATGCATAGCACAGGACACTGGCTTGGTCTTGATGTACATGATGTAGGTCAATACAAAAAAAATGGTCATCACAAAAAATTTGTAGCTGGCATGATAACCACTATCGAACCTGGTATTTATATCCGTAAAAATGATAAAATTAATCCAATTTATCACAACATTGGCATTAGAATTGAAGACATTATCTTAATAACAACATCAGGAAATGTAGTACTAACTAAATCTCTCGCTAAAGAAATCAACGATATTGAATTACTTATGAGCCGACAATACTATGAACATACAACAAGCTATTAAACAAATTGTTAAAAAACAAGATCTTAATCAAAATGAGATGCAAAAAGTAATAAGTGACATCATAACTGGTAAAACTACCGATGCACAAACTGGTGGTTTCTTAGTTGGACTTGCAACAAAAGGTGAAAGTATTGATGAAATTACTGCTGTTACCAAAATCATTCGTTCTTTTACCAAAAGTGTTACAATTAAGAATACCAAACACCTGGTAGATACTTGTGGTACAGGTGGTGATGGACTAGGTTTGTTTAATATTTCAACCGCATGTGCCTTTGTTGTAGCAGCTGCTGGCGGATCAGTTGCCAAACATGGTAATAGTAGCGTTTCTTCAAAATCGGGTAGTGCTGACGTATTAAAGGCAGCAGGCGTTAATCTTAATATGAATATTGAAAGAATTAGCAAATGTATTGAAAAAATTGGCATCGGATTTATGTTTGCACCTTTTCATCACCATGCAATAAAATATATCACTGATGTGCGCAAAGACCTTGCTATTAGAACCATTTTTAATATTGTAGGACCACTAACTAATCCTGCTAAAGTGCCTAATCAAATAATTGGAGTCTATACTCAATCTTTAGTTGAACCTATTGCTCATGTTTTAAAAAATTTAGGTTCTAGACATATTATAGTTGTGCATTCTAAAGATGGCTTAGATGAGATTTCAATTGCAGATGATACATTTATAGCTGAATTAAAGAATGGTAAAATCAAGACTGATACTATCGGTCCTACCGATTTTAGTTTACCACTAGGTAATTTAGATGATATTAAAGCTAACAATGCAGATGAGTCATTAATACTAATTCAACAAGCTCTTGATGGCAAAGATGGCGCAGCTAAAAACATTATTGCACTTAATTCAGGCGCAGCTATTTATGTGTGTGGGCTTGCAAACTCACTACAAGAAGGTGTTAGTAAAGCGTTAAAAATATTAAATAGTGGGATAGCCCATCAAAAATTAGATGATTTTGTCCGTGAATCAACTGGTTGTTAATTATAGATTTTTATGATGAATAAAGATAATAACCTAATTTGGATTGATTTAGAAATGACAGGTCTTACGCCTGAAAAAAATGTTATTATTGAAATTGCTACCATTGTTACCGATGCGCAGCTCCATATTATTGCACAAGGCCCCTCACTAGCCATTTATCAAAATGATAAAATTTTGACTAATATGGACCAATGGAATACTGAACACCATACTAATTCTGGACTTCTAGAACGTGTTAGAAAAAGTAATATATCTTGCAAGGAAGCAGAAATTCATACCTTAAAATTTTTAAAAAAACATGTAAACAAAGGAGCCTCACCTATGTGTGGTAATACTATTTGTCAAGATAGACGTTTTTTATACAACTACATGCCGACACTAGAACAATTTTTCCACTACAGACATATTGATGTTTCTACTCTTAAAGAATTAATTATGCACTGGAAACCTAATGAAAAAATGGTATTTAAAAAAGACTCAGCACACTTGGCTCTTTCTGATATCCAAGATTCAATTGATGAATTAAAACACTACCGAAACGTCTTCATTAATGCCTAGTACTTGGCTTGCACCTGCAAAAATTAACTTATTTTTGCACATTAACAAAAGAAGGAAAGATAATTACCATAACTTACAAACCATCTTTCAACTACTGGATTATTGTGATAAATTAACTTGCACAATAACTAATAATGGTGTCATTAAACGTACTAGTGGTAATAAAAGTGTAAAACAAGATCAAGATTTAATCATTAAAGCAGCCAAAGCACTTCAACAATATACTGGAACAACATTAGGTGCCAATCTCTCAATCGTTAAAAATATTCCAATTGGTGGGGGGTTAGGTGGGGGTTCTTCAGATGCAGCAACTACGTTAGTAGCACTTAATCAACTTTGGGATACAAAATTAACTCAGGCACAACTTATGAAATTAGGTTTAAATTTAGGTGCAGATGTACCCGTATTCATTTTTGCTCAAAGTGCTTGGGCAGAAGGTATAGGAAATATTCTAAGCCCTGTTAATACACCGAATCATTACTTTCTAGTAGTTTTTATTAACAAACACATTTCAACTAAAGAAATTTTTTCTCATTATGCATTGACAATAAGTGAACCTCAAGGGAGAATAGCCAACTTCTCTGAACTTATAAACGCTCATAATGATTGTTTACAGGTGGCTATAGCATTAGAAGCAGAAATTGGTGTTGCACTAGAACACCTAAATACTTGCTATAATCGTGTTGGACAAGCTAGAATGAGTGGCACAGGAAGCTGTGTTTTTAATGAATTCTTAACTGAAGAAGATGCCTTGGCAGCGGCTAAAAAAGTGCCAAAAAAATGGATGAGTTTTGTAACACGTGCAATCAATAATTCTCCCATTTACAATTGGGCTGTCGCCAAGCGGTAAGGCAACGGGTTTTGATCCCGTCATACGCAGGTTCAAATCCTGCCAGCCCAGCCAACTTATTTTTATATTTTATATTTTATAAGAGTATAATTTACCCACTTTAATAGTATTGGTCAACCTCTATGTCTCTTGACAAAATTAAAATCTTTAGCGGTAATGCTAATCCTGAACTTTCTAGAGAAATTATTTCTAGTTTAAATGTCGTACAAGGTAAAGCACTTGTAAGTAGATTTAGCGATGGCGAACCTCAAATTGAAATATTAGAAAATGTACGTGGTTGTGATGTATTTATCATTCAACCTACTTGCGGACCTTCTCCAGCTGAAACCCTAATGGAACTTTTAATTATCGTTGATGCACTTAAACGCTCATCAGCTACAAGAATTACTGCTGTTGTGCCGTATTTTGGTTATTCAAGACAAGACCGTAGATCACGCTTGACTCGTGTACCCATTACAGCAAAACTTGCAGCAAAATTAATTGAATCTGCAGGCGTTGACCGAATATTAACCGTTGATCTACATGCAGACCAAATTCAAGGATTTTTCAATATTCCAATTGACAATATTTATGCCCAGCCCGTTCTAATTGAAGATATTTTATCTAAAAATTACAAAGATATTGTTGTTGTATCTCCTGATGTAGGTGGTGTAGTAAGGGCACGCTCTGCTGCAAAACGCTTAAATGATGCAGATCTTGCCATTATTGACAAACGACGACCAGCACCTAACATGGTTAAGATAATGAATGTTATTGGTGATGTTAAGGATAGAAGTTGTATTTTAATTGATGATATGGTTGATACCGCTGGTACACTCTGCCAAGCTGCTAGTATTTTAAAACAACGAGGCGCCAAAGAAGTAGTAGCCTATGCCACTCATGCAGTACTTTCTGGTAATGCAATTAACAATATTAACAATTCTCAACTAAATGAATTAATAACAACTAATACTATTCCGCTCAATACTGATGTTGCTAACTGTTTTAAAATTAGACAATTATCCATTGCGCCAACAATGGCTGAAGTTATCAAAAGAATTAGCGAAGAACAATCTATTAGTACTATTTTTACATAATAGTATAATAAAAACATCGTAATACAAGGCTATGATTTCTAACTAATAACTTTGGGTATAATCCATCATTTGGCTTTTCAAATATAATAATTTTAATTTATGAAATCCACAACTAAAGCACACAAGCAAGCACTACAAAAACTCATCATGGTAGGGAAAGAAAAAGGCTACTTAACCTACTCTGAAATTAATGACATCTTGCCAGAAGACCTATTGACTCAAGAACAAGTAGAACCTATTGTTACAATTCTTGAAGAATTAGATATTACCGTTTCTGATACAGTACCGGATGCAGACACCTTAGTGGTTGAATCTGGCGCCAAAGCACAGTCAACTTCAGCAGAAGCCGCAATAGCAGCGCTAGCAGCTCTTGATTCAGAGTTTGGAAGAACAACAGATCCAGTTAGAATGTATATGCGTGAAATGGGTGTTGTAGATTTATTAGAGCAAGAAGACGAAATTCGTATTGCTAAAGAAATTGAAGCTGGCGTATTTGAAATTATGCAAAGTATCACTTTATATCCTGTTATTACAGATTTTTTCTTTAAAGCACACACCCGTTTAGAAGAGGGAAAATGTAAAATGACTGATGTAATTATCGGTTATCAAGGTGATGCAGAAGATTTCGCTAATAAGAAAGTAGCCTTTGATGCAGGTGAGTTTGATAACGATGAAGAATATGAAGAAATTGAAGAAATGGAATACACAGGACCCGATAAAAATCAAGTATATAGCCGTTTTGACACAGTTCTAAAATACTCTGAAACTTACAACAAAACCACTGAACAACTTGGATTTCGCCATAACAAAACAATTAAAACACGTCAACAGTTATCTAAAGGATTATCAGATTTACGCCTAGCTCCTAAACTAGTCAATACTATGATAGAAGTTATTTGTAATCGTGTAAGTCAAGTCAAAGAACAAGAAAAAATCATTAAAAATACCTGCCTAGACGCAGGAATGAATCGATTACATTTTTTTGAATTATTTTCTAATAATGAAACTAATTTCAATTGGCTTGATACCGTCAAATTAGATGAAAAAATTGAAAAGAATCTAAAAAATAGTAAAGATAAAATTTACTATGCTCAAAAAAATCTTCAACAGTTCGAAGAGGAAATGCAACTAACTATTGTTGAACTTAAAAAGCTAAATAAAATGTATCGTCGTGGTGATCGTCGTGCTAAAAAAGCAAAATCTCAAATGATCGAGGCTAATCTTAGATTAGTGATTTCAATTGCTAAAAAATATGCCAACCGTGGATTGCAATTTCTAGACTTAATACAAGAAGGAAATGTTGGCTTAATGAAAGCAGTTGATAAATTTGAATATCGTCGTGGTTATAAGTTTTCTACTTATGCCACTTGGTGGATTCGTCAAGCTATTACTCGCTCTATTGCAGACCAAGCACGCACTATTCGTATCCCAGTTCATATGATTGAAACCATTAATAAACTTAATCGTGTACGTCGCCAACTCTTGCAAAAATTTGGTCGAGAGGCTTCTTCTGAAGAACTAGCAACTGAAATGGAATTACCAGAATACAAAATTATTAAAATCTTAAAAATTGCTAAAGAACCATTATCAATGGAAACTCCAGTTGGAGATGATGAGGATTCTAATATTGGTGATTTTATTGAAGACACTAATTTATCTTCACCTGTTGAAATAACCACTAAAGAGAGCTTAAGAGAAACTACAGGTGATTTACTTTCTAACTTGTCTCCTCGTGAAGCCAAAGTATTAAAAATGCGTTTTGGTATTAACATGAATACTGATCATACTTTAGAAGAAGTTGGTCGCCAATTTGATGTCACGCGTGAGCGTATTCGTCAGATTGAGGCTAAAGCACTACGCAAGTTAAGACATCCTTCTCGTGCGCATAAATTACAAAGCTTTTTAGAATAATCTTTTACTTTAAGGGCCTATAGCTCAGTTGGTTAGAGCAATCGACTCATAATCGATTGGTCCTTGGTTCAAGTCCAAGTAGGCCCACCATATTAAAGAAGTTATTTACTTAGTTACTTATAATCATTATTTACAACAACTGACTATTTAGTAAGTATTTACAAAATCATAAGAATTTTATAAGATTACTAATTACTGTTAATTGCAGGATAATTTTTTAATTTTATCAACAACATCATCTCCCCTTTTAAAAGTTAGTATTTATCAAAATAAAAAACTTAAGAAACCAAAAAGTAGTCGCTATTTTGAATTAAAAAACTGATAACACTAAAAACCAAATATAAAACAAAAAACTACTAATACGTAGTATTACGATAATCCTTTACCTGCCAAATACAGGAGTTTTTATATTTTCTATATAATACAAATTATGTTGACACTTATGATAAACGTTATTAAAGAAATAACAATATCCTACATTACAATATTAGAAATATAATTTAACAAATAAAAGTAAAAATCTATGAATTAAAACTTAAAAATCATAATTATTATTCTGTTTCTAATTACATATTTAATAACAATTTTGATAAAATTGACACATGTATAGAACAACTATTACACAGAAAACTGTTAAATATAACAGGTTTTTATTAGTTAATACAATTTCTGTAAAATTTATTTACTTTATTTTATACCCGTTTAAAATATGATAATATAACAAATAATAAAAATTTATATTCGACTAGATATAATAAAGTTTGTATATCTTTAATTGCCCTGTAATTTTTACAAAAATAACACTCTAATTATTGTTACTAACTTGTACAAGATTATAATTCTAATTTAGTGAATTAATAAATATATATTCTCTATCATAATTAGATCAATCACGATGAAAAACTTTAATAGTTTTATTTACAATATCATACATTACTCTACTTTTAATATTTTCTTCTATTAATTCTTGGTTAAAGTCCAAGTAGACCTATCATTTCCATCAATACTTATCATACTTAATGGGATATGATAATATAGCTATGTTTGATTTACTCATACCAAAACTAATTAGAATGACAACAAAAGTTGGCGATATGATTATGTCGCTATACGAGAATGAGCTTAATATTAAAATCAAATCAAACAAAACACCATTTACCATTGCTGATAAAAACGCACATAAACTCATTGTTAAAACACTATCAAAACTTACACCAAATACACCTATACTTTCAGAGGAATCTGAAATAATTGAATTTTCTGAGCGCTCTAAATGGCATGAATACTGGATAATTGATCCACTTGACGGTACTCGTGATTTTCTTAAACAAACAGATGAGTTTTGTATTTGTATTGCTTATATTAAACAACACAAACCAATATTTGGTATGATTTACGCACCACCAAGAAAAACACACTACTATACAACAGATGCAAACAAAGTATTCAAACAACAAAAGAATATTATTCAACCGTTAAATGTACACCCTAATCACAGCCCTTTAAGAATTGTCATTGGTCATTGGTCATCACATAATAAACAATTAAAAGACCATTTAAAAAAATACAGCGCCTATAAGGTATCGCAATTAGGTAGTGCACTAAAATTTTGTGCTATCGCAGAAGGTAAATATGACTATTACCCAAAATTTGGCCCTTGTTCTGAATGGGATACTGCTGCTGGCGTGTGCATTCTGCAAAATGCCGGAGGAAGTGTTGTTAACCAAAATGAAAAGCCTCTCAGTTACAATACTAAAGATGATTTAACTAGCCCTATCTTCTTTGCCTCAAATAAACCTTAAAGATAAATCTATTGCTTGAATATTCTTAGTGATACTACCTATAGAAATAAAGTCAACACCAGTATTAGCCACTTCTACAATAGTACTTTCATTAATATTACCAGAAGCCTCTAATGGTAATTTATCTTTAGCCATAACAACTGCTTGTATTAAATCACTTATGAGAAAATTATCGCATAATACTCTAGTTATACCGCTAAGTTTAAGCACCTCTTGTAATTGATTTAAACCCTCAACTTCAACAATTAAAGGTAGATTTGGATATTTTTCTATTGCTATTTTAACTGACGAAGCAATTGAACCTGAAGCAATAATATGATTCTCTTTTAGTATAATACAATCATACAAACCCATACGATGGTTAACACCACCCCCACATTTTACGGCATATTTTTGTGCCAATCTTAATCCAATAATAGTTTTTCTAGTATCTAGTAACTGTGTATTAGTATGATTAATTTTATTTACTAAGTAACGAGTTCTTGTTGCCACAGAACTTAACATCTGTAAAAAGTTAAGCGCCACTCTTTCAGCACTAATAATAGCCTTGGAAGAACCTATTAGGACACACAAGACCTGCCCTGGATTAATGTACTCACCATCTTTAACTTTCCAATCTAGTTTAAGGTTATCATTAAGCAATAAAAATGTACTCTGTGCATATTCTATACCACAAATAATACCTGATTCTCTTGAGATAATCTCAGCTGTACTTATTTTATCTAATAATAAATCAGCAGAAACATCACCAGTACCAAGATCCTCGTTTAAAGCTAATACTACACTATTAAAAATGTACTTATTCGTTGATAAACTCATAAATAATACGTGCTGATTCATCACTAGCATCTAAGTCTAATTGTTGATGAATTGCATTAAACTCTTTAATTAATGATTTATTATCACGACTCATAATTATCATAGCATGTTTGGCAATATTATCACCATTAGCACTATTTTGTATCAATTCTGGTACTAGATTTTTATTAACAATTATATTTGGCAAACTAATATATTTACTTTTAACTAATCTTGAAGCAATAAAATAACTAAAACGAGACAGTTTATACATAACTACCATAGGCACACCAACCAAACTCAACTCTAACGCCGCAGTACCTGATGCAACTAACGCCAAATCTGCTCTTAACATACGCATATGCGCATCATCAAATGAAATTTCAACTGGAATATTCCCTACTTGGATAGTTACCCAATCCAATAATTCATCATTAACTAGAACCAAATTAAAGGTTAACATTCTATCTTGTAAGGACATTATTTTAACTGCCAACAACATCTCAGGTAACAATCGCTTGATTTCACTTTGTCTAGAACCTGGCATTAGGAGAATATTTTTTGTCTTAATATGTGATTTTCTAGGGCGTAAGATCTGTGCCAATGGATGCCCAATAAACAATGATCTTTGATCATACGCTTGATAAAAATCTACTTCAAATGGAAATAAACACAGCACTAAATCTGTTGATTGTTTAATTTTTTTAACTCGTGATTGACGCCAAGCCCAAATCGAAGGAGAAATAAAATGTATAGTTCTAATACCTTTAGATTTAAGTTTTCTCTCAATCACAAGGTTAAAATCTGGCGCATCAACACCAATAAAAACATCAGGTTTTTGACTAGAAAAATAAGCAATAATACGTTTACGCAAAATAAATAAAAAAGGTAATTTCTTTAAAATTTCACTAAATCCCATCACATTTACTTGTCTTTGATCCCAATCCTGTATACAACCAGCAGCAAACATTTTATCCCCAGCCAATCCTTCAATGATAATATTGGAGTTTTGCTTTCTTAAAGATTCAACCAATTTAGAACCGATTAAATCACCTGAAGCTTCTGTTGCACTAATTGCAATCCTCATTGAACTTTATTTTCTTGGCAGAATGATTTGTAGGTCTTCATCAAATGCACGATAAATAACCACAATATTGCCAATAACTTGCACCAAATGGGCATGATAAGTATTAATAATTCTATTAATTATTTTTTGCTTTTCCATTTTTTTATCCATACGTATCTTGATTTTTAACAATTCATGTTTATCCATAGTTATTTTAAGCTCTGCTAAAACAGACTCATTCAATCCATGTTGTCCTACCATCACAACAGGTTTTAAATTATGGCTTTTTGATCTAAGAAACTTTTTTTGATTATTGGTTAGTTTAGTCATTAATCATATATTCTTTATTAAACAAATCCTGAATAGTTTCACGTTCTCGTACTAATGTGTATTGACTACCTAATACCATCACTTCCGCTACCCTAGGACGAGAATTATAATTTGAACTCATAGTAGAGCCATAAGCACCAGCAGACATTAGCGCTAAATAGTCCCCTTCCGATAAAGAAAGTCTTCTATTTTTAGCCAAAAAATCACCTGTTTCACAAATTGGCCCCACTAAATCCCAATGAGCATCAATGCCTTCGGCATTCTCATCAATAGGCAACACTTGATGATAAGCTTGATAAAAAGAAGGTCGCAATAAGTCATTCATTGCACCATCAATAATCGCAAATGACTTATCTGAATTTTGTTTCAAAAACTCAACTTTGGTAACAAATATACCAGCATTACCAACAATTGCCCGACCTGGTTCTAAAATAATTTTTAGACTACCTACTTTATCAAGAATGGAAGAAATATAAGCATTAATATCAATTGTTTGTTCATTGTCATACTTAATACCAACACCTCCGCCCAAATCTAAATGAGTAACATGAATATTAAGCCTACCAAGTTTAGCAACCAGTTCAAGTACTTTATCCAGCGCATCTAGAAAAGGAGATATTTTTGTTAATTGTGAGCCAATATGGCAATCTATTCCTTTAACCTTTAAATAAGGGGAGTTATATGCCATTTTATAGATAGGAATAGCATCATCGATATCAACGCCAAATTTATTCTCCTTAAGTCCTGTTGAAATATACGGATGTGTTTTTGCATCGACATCAGGATTAACTCGTAATGAAATTGGTGCTTGCATACTCATTTCTTTTGCTACTTGTTCAATACGACTCATCTCTGCCATAGATTCAACATTAAAACAAAAAATACCAACTTCCAAAGCACGTTTAATCTCAACATTTGTTTTGGCCACACCTGAAAAAACACAACGAGATGCATCCGCCCCAGCAAGTAAAATACGTTCTAATTCTCCGTTAGATACAACATCAAAACCAGAACCTATTTTTGCCAATACACTAAGAACTGCTAAATTAGAATTAGCTTTAACCGCATAACAAACTAAATGTGGATGAATACCAAAAGCATGACTAAATAAATGCCAATTATACTCAATATCTGTCCTTGAATAGACATAAAGAGGTGATCCATAGGTTTTCATCAAATCCGCTATAGCAACAGACTCAGCGTGTAATATGTGATTTTGATAAGAGAAACCCATTATACCATTTGGGTAATACTTGATATACCTAATGATGATGACTTAATACGTTCCAATTCACCCATCTTTCCACAAGCAGTAATAATAATAACAATAAAGGCTAATACTATAAGTATGGTTATCTTTTTCATATTACTTCCTTGCCTGTTTTTTTATATTTAAAACACAGGCTATTTTACAATAATTTTGTTAATAACTGCGTTAACACATAACACTGTATATTAAAATACCAAAGTATTTTAAATACAAGCTCTCGACTTGATAATCAACCAAATTTATAAAATATAGTCATAAACAGATATACAATACAGACTTATAAACATTACTTATCAAAAAAAAGATTCATAAAAAATACTTAACCTAAAAAAAACAATACTATAAAATCCACCTGCCAATTTAAAATCTTAACACACATCAACTAAATACGTAAATCCTTGCTTGTGAAGTTTGCTATAAACAGGCACCATATCATTATAAATCCAAGTACCATTTCAATTTTTACGCTGAATCATTTTATTTAAACTGTTTAAAATAAAAAATCACTCTAAAATAGTCACTACTTCTAAATATAGAAAATGCTAATATACTAGCTTTAATCCGATAGATCAAAATAAAGTTCCTCGTTGATAAGACTTTAATTAACACACTTAATACAATCAAAACTATCAGGCTTTTTAACGTCAGTAAATGACAAAAATTCTTAGATATTTCAACAATATTTCAACAACTAATACTATTATATTATTGATTATTGATCATATCTCTCGCCATGTATAAAGCTGCAATACTTCTAGCTTCAGTTAAATGTTCGTTGTAAACCAAATTTTCCAAATCAGCCATCCTAAATGTAACCACCTCTAATAATTCTGGCTCATCGCCTTGTGCGTTTGCTTTATATAAATCTTGTGCTAATACAATATAAGTAATACTAGATTGATAACTAGGTGCAATGGTCATTTCTTTAATAAAGGTTAATTTATTAGCGCCAAAACCAATTTCTTCAATTAACTCTCTATTAGCGGCCTCAATAAGTATTTCATTATCATCAATTTTTCCCTTGGTTAATACAAGCTCATATTTATCTGTACCGCCAGAATATTCATAAATCATAAGCACAGTTTCATCATCCAACATAGGAACAATCAATACTGCACCATTTTTAAATGGTCTTAAACGTTCATATATTCTTTTTTCACCATTTGAGAACTTAATATCCATTTCCTCAATATTGAAAAAATTAGTTGTAGCAATAGTTTTAATATTTAATACTGTTGGTTTCTTGCGCATAGTCAGATTATGCCATTGATTAATGCCATTGATTAATGCCAAACATAAATCTTACGATTTAGCATCATCATTAAAACGCATAGTTTAGATACAATCATATCAATATATGCTAATAAAAATTAACGCTATTAATACTTAAATTATTTGCACAACTATATCCAATATTCATGCCATCGCAGTATAAACAAAATCACGCCAAATACAACAAAGGAAATTAACAATAAGCATTATTACTTACCTAAATGAAATTCTGCATCTACTAAACTAGGAATAACTACTCTCGTAATGCTCATAAAAAGCTCTACAAGAAAAATTGTATTCATTAAAAATAATTTATGATTTATGATTTATTCCCAAGTATGACTTATTATATCAACAAAATTAAACTCCTCTTAACTGTTATATGTTTAACTTTATACAATAAAAAAGAACAACTCTGTTTAATACATTATACCTATAAATCTGATAAGATACAACAATTTTTGTTGGGTAAATATTAAAAATAATCTACTTGTCATTCATGGTCCATTTGGGGATCAGAATATTCAAAACCAAGGGTTTATAAACAACCATGGCATTATTATTGAGAAAAAAGGTGTTATTATTATTGACCCAGGTAGTACTTATGATATTGGTAAAAAATAATTAAAGAAGTTGAAAAAATTACTAAAAACATATTATTTCTGTCTTTAATACACATATTCATGGCGACCACTGGTTAGGTAATCATGCAATTATCAAAAAATATCCAAATACTAAGATTTATGCCCATCCACAAATGATTATTGAGGCTAAAAATGGAAAAGACAATAAATGGATTAATCTAATGACCACACTAACTAACGGTTTAGCAAAAGACACGATTGCCACTTACCCGACTAATCCAACCCAACATTTACAAGTAATCAGATTAGACTCAGAACAATTTAAAATTCATAACCCCACCATCAAATCACACACTAATATAGATATTATGATTGAACATATTAACAGTAAAACTCTATTCTTAGGAGATAATAGTTTTGTTAATCGTATGGGTCATTTTGACAATAGCTCTAGCATACATGACAACATCAAAGTATTGCAATATGCAACAAACTTAAGTCTAAATTATTACGTACCTGGCCATGGTTCATCAGGCAATGTAAACCATGCTGTTAAGCCATTTTTAGATTATCTGCTAATCATTCAATCTGAAGTTAAAAAAGATTATGAAAAAGATTTTACTGACTATGAAATTAAACCTATCGCCATTAAAAAATTAAATCCCTATAAAAATTGGTATGGGTTTGATTACCAACTTGGTAATCACATTAGTAAAGTACTACTTGAAGTTGAAGCACTAGAGTTGTAAAACTTAACTTATGCAACAAAATAGATAAAAGTTATTATTTATGCAGCTTAGTTAGATTAATCAATCTATTTATATGTTGATAATCGATAACAATCTTTGTTGCTATGTTAACGTCGTTATTTTTAAAAAAAAATACTACAAATACACAAATTTCATCAAATGATATTTTATTCAAATAGTAAATTCCATTTATTGAACAACTCTTTATTTTTAACACGAATCTAGCAAGCATTGGCTACATAGTTAAACCTTCTTTTATTCATTGCTAAATTTTAGCGTAATTTATAGATCATTCACAAGACTTAATGCAGTAGTATCTATAATAGAATTTAATTCTAATTAAACTTTTTGTATTTTTTATGAGTTAAATACAAAAAGTTATACTATTAAAATACTTTTTTAATCGTGACATAAATTGTCAATGATAGAATAAAAATAATCTCTACTAGATATTAACAAAACTTAAATAAAAAACTAAAAAGTAGCACCACAAAACTTAATAAATTAAGTCAAGGAAAAAGGCTTGTATATTGGATTAACATTAACATATAATATTAAATAATCAAAATAATATGCAAAATTCTTAGTATAAATAGTTGATAACTATCAATTGATTTATCTTAATAAATAATAAATATACTAATTTCTATAAATTTCATTAATGGCCACTGAAATTTCTATATTTTCCTATTTTTCTTAAGTATTCATTCTCAACAATATAATTATTCATATAAATACATAGTCTTTTGCTTTTGTAAAATCAAACTAATTTTTAAGATAATCTTGTATCATTTTAAGAATTAAAGACTCAAATAAAGATAAATAATAGTAGCAGCTTGTACAATTTTATTTTAAAAAATGTTAAGACTTCTTACCCATAATTAAAATTATATCTACAGTTAAACAAGAGTATCTTTCTATAAGATAGATAAAAATCTTTTGACAAAACTATATAGCTAAATAATGTCTTACTATTCGATGATAAATCTTATCAAACAATAACTTTATAGATAATCATCAAACTCTAAAACATTTGGATTCATAGACTAAAATCTTCTAATGCCTCTACAACCAAATTACCCATTTCGTTCGTACCAACAACCATGCCACCTTCCGTTAAAATATCCAGCGTGCGATAACCTTTATCCAATACAGCATTAACTGCCCCTTCAATTTTAAGCGCTAAATGCACTTGATTAAGTGAATAACGCAACATCATAGCAACCGATAAAATAGCCGCCAATGGATTAGCAATATCTTTGCCTTCAATATCAGGCGCTGAACCATGAATAGGTTCATACATACCAAACCCATATTGATTAAGTGAAGCTGATGGCAACATACCAATTGAACCAGTCAACATTGCTGCACAATCACTCAATACGTCACCAAATAGATTTGAGGTAACTATTACATCAAATTGCTTAGGCGCTCTAACTAATTGCATTGCAACATTATCTACATACATATGTGACAGCTCAACATCTGGGTAATCTTTACCCAGATCTATCATAACCTTACGCCATAATTCACATACCTCTAACACGTTTGCTTTATCTACAGAACAAATACGCTTATTACGGAGTTGTGCAATTTCAAAAGCTGAATGCCCAATACGCCTAATTTCTGACTCAGAATAAGTGGCTGTGTTAAAGCCATATCTTTGTCCGTTACGTATCTCTATACCTCGTGGTTTGCCAAAATAAATACCGGAAATCAACTCACGAACAATCATCAAATCAAGTCCTAATACAACTTCTTTTTTTAATGTAGAAGCACTAATGAGTTGTGAATATAGAATTGCAGGACGTAAATTAGAAAACAAATCCATTTCTGCACGTAGTCTTAATAAACCTTGCTCTGGCCGAAAATCACGTAATAAAGATTCCCACTTATAACCGCCCACAGCACCTAATAAAATAGAATCACATTTACGCGCAACATCCAATGTATCTTGTGGCAAAGGATAACCAGTTGCATCATAAGCACTACCACCAATCAGGCCATGTTCAAGCGTCATACCAAGATTAAAATTTACATTAAGAAAATCAATCACTTTAAGTGCTTGTATTATCACCTCTTGACCAATGCCATCACCTGGTAATATTAATACTTTTGACATTCTTTCTTTATATTAATCTTTAAACAGTATTTAACTAGATTTCAACAATTTCAAACTCAGACTTACTAGCACCACAATCCGGACACACCCAATCCTCAGGAATATTTTCCCATTTTTGGGCTAACTCAGCTCCCTCTTTAGGTGCACCCAAAGATTCATCATATACCCAACCACACACAATACATTTATACTTCTTCATTACCATTACCAATTCTCCCTGCATAAGATTACAAGAAAATGAAACTTATTCACTTACAATTTATCAGCATATTGTGATAAATAATTAGCTACACCTGCAGGTGTATCTTTCATACCTTCATCACCATCATTCCAACCTGCGGGGCAAACTTCGCCATACTTACTATGAAAATTAAGTGCATCAACCATCCGCAACATTTCATCAACATTACGTCCTAGTGGTAAATCATTCACTACTTGATGACGAATATCAAAATTCTCATCAATTAAAAACGACGCACGCAATGCAACACCTGTTGGATGCGCAATACCATAAGACTTCATAATAGAATGATTAGTATCAGCCACCAATGGAAAATCAATAACGCCTAACCCACCATCCATTGGAGCGATCTTACGCCACGCATTATGCGTAAATTGTGAATCTACTGAAACACCAACCACTTTAACACCTTTGTCATTAAACTGCTTCATTCTATGATGATGCGCTAAAATTTCTGAAGGACAAACAAAAGTAAAATCTAATGGATAAAAAAATAATACAATCTTCTTGCCTTTAAAGTCAGAAAGTTGAAAATTATTAACAATAGTACTATCTGCTAAAACAGCAGCAGCTTTAAAATCTGGAGCTTGTTGTGTTACTAAAACATTCATATATTTGTCCTATATATAATTTAAAAAAATTTTTAATCAATTATACAGTTACTTATACTAATAAATCATAATTCAGAAAGTAAGGGTTTATATTTTATTGACAAGACAAAACTTGATAAATACTTACGTAAAATACTACTTATGCTTAAAATTTACAATACCCTCAGTAAACAAAAAGAGATTTTTCTCCCAATTAATAATAATAAAGTGGGTATTTATGTTTGTGGAATGACAGTTTATGATTATTGTCATATGGGTCATGCACGAGTATTGGTGATGTTTGATGTCATCACCCGCCATCTTAGACGACATTTCTCAAATGTTGAATATGTACGCAATATTACCGATATTGATGACAAAATTATCAAACGTGCCGTTGAAAATAAAGAAGATATACACACATTGACCAATCGCTTTATTGACGCTATGCACGAGGATGAACATGCACTTGGCATACTACCACCTGATATTGAACCACGTGCAACCAATACAATGGAACAAATATTTTGTATGATTAAGTCGTTAATTGAGAAAGGCTTTGCCTATCAAGCTCATAATGGTGATGTTTATTATTCAGTACGACATTTTAAAAATTATGGAAAATTTTCAAGGAAAAACCTTAATAAACTTGAAGTAGGAGCTAGAATTAAGGTGGAAAATGCCAAAAAAGACCCGCTAGATTTTGTCCTCTGGAAAATGTCCAAACCTAACGAACCAAGTTGGTCATCTCCTTGGGGAAAGGGTCGACCTGGTTGGCATATTGAATGCTCTGCTATGTCCACACATCACTTAGGTAATCATTTTGATATTCATGGTGGTGGAATGGACTTAACCTTCCCCCATCATGAAAACGAAATTGCACAATCTGAAGGTGCAAACAATTGCACTTTTGTTAATATCTGGATGCATGTTGGTTTTGTAAATATTAATAATAAAAAAATGAGCAAATCGCTGAATAATTTTTTCACAATTCGTAATGTATTAAAAAAATATAATGGCGAAATCTTGCGTTATTTCATCATGAGTTCTCATTACCACAGTCCACTCAACTTCTCAGATGAAAATCTTAATAAAGCAAAATCATCACTGTCTCGTTTATATACCACTATTCGTGGCTTAAATACTTCTAATATAAGAACTGAGGGAATATCTATACATTTTGATTATTCAGTTCGATTTAATGAAGCACTTGACGATGACTTTAACACACCTATTGCTTTAAGTGTTTTATTTGAATTGGCAAAAACAGTCAATATACAACGTGAAAATAATACTGACCAAGCTAACACCTTGGCACAATTATTAAAAAAACTCGGTGGTTATATTGGTATTTTACAGATGAATGCAGATAAATTTTTAAAACAAGGTATTTCTTTATCTGATGAACAAATTAACACAAAAATCACCAATAGAAATAAAGCCAGAATTAATAAAGATTTTACACTAAGTGACTACATTAGAGATGAACTAACTAAATTTGATATTATACTGGAGGATAATATCAATGGTACAACTTGGCGTAAAAAATAGTATTAATTAATCTTCAATAGGCACTATTTTAATTTTATTAAACATAAGCAATACTTTGCTAAACTAGAATTTTTAAATGAAAATATTACATACTCCATTAGTATTTGATAATAAACCCAGCCTAATACACCTAAGAGAATCTATGAAAGTTGCATTCGTATTGTTTGACTTATTGACAAAAAGTACTTAAACTGGATTTTATCAAAACATAAAAAGATATAGTTCATACGACTAACATCCTTTTATGATAGACTATAGAACAAAAGACACAAAAAGTACATATATTTAGTTATTAACATTCATAGAAACACCATTTAATTGAAAACACAAACGACTTATTTGATACAATCTTTTAATGCAATTGTTTTATTGTTTTATAGTATAACTAAAATACAAAAAAGAACAGTAAAGAACAGTGATTTTGGTACAAATTAAAAAATTCAAATAAGCTTAACAAACAAGAATATCTTCTTTTGACAACTCTTTATCTGTACTAAATTCCTCTAAATAATATGGCATTAACACTAACACTATCCATTGCCATTAATAAAATCAACTCGCATATATAATATAAAATCAACAAAAGAACTTACTAATATCAAAAATTTTAAACAAGCTTGTGACCTATCAAGGAATATTAACATATGATGAATACATCAATTGGCATTCTCTCAGACACGCATGGATTTATTCATCCCAATATTGTTAAGTTAATGAACCAATGCGATATTATTATTCATGCTGGTGATATTATTGATGAAAAAACCCTTCAAGTACTTAGACCTAAACAAAAATTAATTGCTATTCAAGGCAATAATGACACACACATAACTCATCTAAATCTAATAGAAAAATTAAGTTTTTCAAGTGGGAACATCATAATCGAACATGGACACAAACATGGACATCATCAACCTTCTCATAATTCGTTAAGAGCCGCCTATCCCAATTCAAAAATTATCATTTATGGACATACTCACAAACAAGTCATAGATAAAATAAAAACACCTTGGATTATCAACCCTGGTGCTGCTGGGAAAATACGCAATCATGGTGGTTCAAAATGCTTTATTCTTAAAATTAACCACTTCCAAAAATGGAAAATTACTCCTTACATTTTCAATTAAATTCAATAATTTAAAGGTATAATTATTGAAATTTAAGAAATTAAGGAAAAACAATGAAAAATGCTTTTTATGCACAATCAGGAGGTGTTACTGCTGTAATTAACGCATCAGCTTGTGGTGTAATTGAAACAGCGCGTAAACATTCAAATAAAATCGGTACAGTTTATGCAGGTAAAAACGGCATTATTGGTGCGTTAACTGAAAATTTAATAGATACTTCAAAAGAATCTAGTGACGATATTAAAGCCTTAAAACACACACCTTCTGGTGGCTTTGGCTCTTGTCGTTATAAAATGAAATCTTTAGAAACAAACAAAGCAGAATACGAAAGACTAATCGAAGTTTTTAAAGCGCATAATATTTGTTATTTTTTTTACAACGGTGGTGGCGATTCAGCAGATACTTGTTTAAAAGTTTCCCAAATATCTGAATCAATGGGCTACCCAATTCAAGCTATTCATATACCTAAAACAGTTGATAACGACTTACCAATTACAGACAATTCTCCAGGTTTTGGATCAGTAGCTAAATATATTGCTGTTTCTACCATGGAAGCTAGTTTTGACGTCGCCTCAATGGCAGCAACTTCAACTAAAATATTTGTCCTTGAAGTTATGGGTCGTCATGCAGGTTGGATTGCATCAGCAGGTGGTTTAGTTGATAATTCCATCCCTGTCGTGATTTTATTCCCAGAAGTTGGTTTTGATGAAAAAAAATTCTTAACTAAAGTTGATAAAAATGTCAAAGAATTTGGCTACTGCACAATTGTTGTATCCGAAGGTGCAAAATGGCCAGATGGTCGTTTCCTATCAGAGCAAAATACACACGATGATTTTGGTCATGCTCAACTTGGTGGCGTAGCACCCATTATTGCTAAATTAATTAAAAATACCTTAGGTTATAAATACCACTGGGCAGTTGCAGATTACTTGCAACGTGCTGCTCGTCACTTAGCCTCAAAATCCGATGTTAAGCAAGCTTATGCATTAGGTCAGGCAGCTGTTAACATGGCGCTTGAAGGTAAAAACTCAGTCATGCCTGCTATTATTCGAACATCAAATAATCCTTATACTTGGAAAATTGGTTCAGGCAAGTTAAAGGATATTGCCAACATTGAAAAAATGATGCTTATGAACTATATTTCTAATGACGGATTTGGCATTACTGAGGCTTGTCGTGAATATTTACAACCACTTATCGAAGGTGAAGACTATCCACCATACAAAAATGGTTTACCTGATTATGTAGTAATGAAAAAATTAATGGCGGATAAAAAATTACCTCCATTTAAAGTTTAAATCTTATTCCTAAAAGGAGCAAATATTTTTTGATTTTTTAATAAAAAAACCAATAGCCAAAATGTTTTTTTGGCTAAAAACATTAAATAAAACACACAAGGAAAAAATGAACATAATTTTATTAGGCCCTCCAGGAGCAGGTAAAGGCACCCAAGCAACCAATATTTGTAATAAATATTCAATACCTCAAATTTCAACTGGGGATATGTTACGCGTTGCTGTTAAGGCAGGCACACCATTAGGTATTGAGGCTAAAAAAATAATGGATTCGGGCGAATTAGTTTCTGATAATATTATTATTAATTTAGTCAAAGAAAGAATCCAACAAAATGATTGTAAAAATGGTTTTTTATTTGATGGATTTCCCCGTACAATAACTCAAGCAGAGGCGTTAAAAAAAGATAGTGTTAAAATTGACTTTGTGATTGAAATTCAAGTGCCAGATCAAGAAATTATTGCCCGTATGTCAGGTCGTCGCACTCACCTAAAATCAGGTCGTACTTATCATGTTACCTATAATCAACCTAAAGTTAAAGGAATTGATGATATTACTGGCGAAAAACTCGTGCAACGCTCAGATGATTCCGAAAATACGGTAAGATCACGCCTAGATGTATATCATAATCAAACTCAACCACTAGTTAATTACTACCAATCCTGGATGGATAAAGATAGTAATGCACCTAAATATGCTGCAGCTATTGGTATAGGCACGCTTGATGAAGTTAAAGATCGTATCTATACACAATTAAGTTAAGCAGTTTAATTTCTTATGATTAAAACTAGTACAAGAGAAATTAACATACTGTTTCAATAATAGTTTATTAACCAACAATTAAAATTTACTGTTTTATCAAATAGCATCTTAAATCCATTAGATAACACCTAATTGCAAAATGATGCTATTTCCCAAAACTCAATCAGCATTACTTCTATAATTACACCTCAAATATTTTCGGTTAAACAAGCTAAACCTTTTTTTATTAAAAAACTACTTAAAACTTAGATTATATTTAAATAAGGGGGTTTTGATCATAATATCAAAACCACATACTGAAACAAATACTAGCATTTATTAAGACTCTAAATGATAATTAAAAATAAAATAATTCTATAAAATTATTTTAATTATCATTTTACTATATAGGAAATTATTAACTATAATCAACCTTAAATAAAATTCACACACATAACTAAAAAGGAGAAATTAAAATAATGGACATAATTCTTATCCTTGCCATTTCAGCATCAACTGTCGCTGTTTTATATGGCTTATTAACAATTACCTGGATTAACAAACAACCTTTAGGTAATGAAAAAATGAAAGAAATTTCAAACGCAATCGCACAAGGAGCAAGTGCTTACTTAAACCGTCAATATTCAACCATTGCTATAGTAGGTATTATCTTACTTATCATTATTACTTACTTTTTAGGATATACAGTTGGTCTTGGATTTTTAGTTGGTGCAGTATTATCAGGTATAACAGGTTATATTGGAATGAATGTATCAGTTAAATCTAATGCTAGAACAGCACAAGCAGCTAATAATGGTATAAATGCTGCTTTTCAAGTTGCCTTTAAAGGTGGTACTGTTACAGGTATGTTAGTCGTTGGCTTAGCATTATTAGGTGTCTCTGGTTACTACGCCAGTATGATTGAATACGGCATTGCACAAAAAGACGCATTACACGCATTAATTGGTCTTGCATTTGGTGGTTCGCTCATTTCAATTTTCGCGCGTTTAGGAGGTGGTATCTTCACTAAAGGTGCTGACGTTGGTGCTGATATTGTTGGTAAAGTTGAAGCTGGTATCCCAGAAGACGATCCACGCAATCCTGCAGTAATCGCTGATAACGTTGGTGATAATGTTGGTGATTGTGCGGGTATGGCTGCTGACTTATTTGAAACTTATGCAGTAACTATTATTGCAACTATGATGCTTGCAGGTGTTTTAGGCTTAGGTAATAATGCTATTTTATACCCGTTAGCTCTAGGAGCAATTTCAATCATTGCATCCATTATAGGTACTTTTTTTGTGAAAGTCTCTGATAGTGGTTCTATCATGGGTGCTTTATATAAAGGCTTAACCGTTTCAGCAGTACTAGCCGCAATTACTTTCTACTTTATTACCAATAACATGAACATGGGAATGAATGTATTCTACGCATCACTCATTGGTTTAGCACTAACAGCTATTATGGTTGTAGTAACAGAGTATTACACGTCAACTCAATATAGTCCTGTACAACATGTTGCAGAAGCGTCACTCACAGGTGATGGCACTAACGTTATTGCTGGCATTGGCCTAAGCATGAAATCCACTGCTCTCCCTATCCTTGCAGTATGCGCAAGTATTTGGGGGGCATATGAACTAGGCGGATTATATGCTATTGCAATTTCAGCAACCGCTATGTTATCAATGACAGGCGTTATTGTTGCTCTGGATGCTTATGGTCCAATTACGGACAATGCTGGAGGTATAGCAGAAATGGCTAAACTTCCAGAAAAAATTCGCAATATTACTGATCCTTTAGATGCTGTTGGTAATACTACTAAAGCAGTAACTAAAGGTTATGCAATTGGCTCTGCCGGTTTAGCAACACTAGTTTTATTTGCAGATTTTACCAATGAAATTTCAATTAAATTTGGTAGTAATATACCATTTGACCTCTCAGATCACAAGGTTATTATTGGCTTATTCCTAGGTGGGTTGGTACCTTATTTATTTGGCTCAATGGCAATGGAAGCTGTTGGTCGTGCTGCAGGTGGAATTGTTAACGAAGTACGTCGTCAATTTAAAGAAATACCAGGTATTATGAATTACACACAAAAACCTGATTATTCTAAAGCAGTTGATATGTTAACCAAATCAGCCATTAAGGAAATGATATTACCTTCTATCCTACCAATCATATTTCCAGTTGTGGTTGGTTTATTATTAGGTGCTGAAGCGTTAGGGGGATTATTGATTGGTTCTATCACAACTGGTATTTTTGTTGCAATATCAATGACCACAGGTGGTGGAGCATGGGATAATGCTAAAAAATATATCGAAGACGGTCACTTTGGTGGAAAGGGTTCAGACGCCCATAAAGCTGCTATTACTGGTGATACGGTAGGAGACCCATATAAAGATACAGCTGGACCTGCAATCAATCCATTAATCAAAATTATCAATATCGTTGCAATCATGATTATCCCCCTTTTATAAAAATTAATTTTCCTAAAAAAGATATGCATAGTATATAGTATACTTTTTTTAAAATTTGAGTCTTAAATAATATTTATTTAAGACTATTTAAATTCAAGTCTTTGGTATGTTTACTTAAAATAAAATCCGCTTGCGCTTTTAACAAGGTATTCGCACATTCATACAAATCGTTATACTCAGAAACACCAGTATCAAAACGCTTATCAGTTAAATAATAAAAAAAACTTTTGTAAGAGAATATACCCATCTTTAAAATAATAAAAGTTGAATTTTTATCTTCCCAAACAACTGCTGGAACAAGTGTTAATTCACCTTCTTTAGTAATTTCAATATCAGCTAAATTAACATCAATATTTTCTTTTTTCCAACGCTGATTAACTGCATTCTGAATGGTCTTTATTTCTGACTCTAAAAAATCAATACTCATGATTATTAATTCACCGATAATAATTGTTCTATATCTGGCTGTTCGTCTGTCATACCACCTACTTCCATCTCTCCATCTGTTGCATCACGAACCAAATGAATGTCAAGAATAAACTTAACCTCACGACCACAAAGAGGATTATTACCATCAATAGTAACTGTTTTATCATCCACTTTAGTTACCAAAAAATCCTTAGCCTCTCCTTTAGAATTCTCCATAACAATCTTAGTACCAACTTTCTGATATTTCTGGGGAATATTTTCTATTTTATCAATAAAAACTAAAGATTCGTCACGAATCCCATAGAGTTTATCTACATCAATCTCAACCTCAATAACATCTCCTTGCCTTTTACCCTCTAATTTATTAATAACCTCTTTACCTAATGTATCATTAATACCATGTACATAGCCGACTGGATACTCAATTGATAAAAAAATATTACCAGTTTTTTTATCAATAACTTTATAGATCAGCTCAACATATTTAAACTCTTTAATAATATTATCCACAATTTCTAAAAAATTGTTGTACCAAAAATTTTGACCACATCATCTTCATAACCAAGCACTAATCTTCCTAAATACTCGCCTTCTTTTTTAGAATGGGTTTGTTTATACAACACAGTTACATATTGACCACGGCGAATTATGCCTAAGTATCCTGCACCTTTTTCAAGACCTTTAGTTAGTTCACTACGAGCAAATTGCTTTCCCATTTCAATTTCATTAGCACCGCGCAAAAAATCCTCTGAAAAATGACGACTAAAAGCACCGTAATTACCATTATTAGAATATTTAACTAAGTTATTCCACATTGGATTTGCAATTGCTAAAATTTCCTCATCTGTTTTGTCAATAATGTTCATTGATTCAATAACTCCAATAAAACGTTTTTTATTAAAAAACACAATAAATAAAAAAAGACCAACATATAAATATTGGTCTTCTTATTAAAATATAAATTTTAATTAAACCTCTACTTTTTCATCCCCTTCACCAACTAAATGATAACAAGGTGCCTTCTCTAATGTATATTCACCAGTAATACGATTACGATGAGAAACTGTTAATACATGCCAATTTTTATCATCTAATTTCATAGCATCTCCACGATAATAATATCCAGGCCAACGAGTTTCCTTACGAAATAGTGTATGCTGAGTCACACATTCAGAAGTTCGATGACGGTGTCTTAATTCCCATCCACGCATCAACTGATGAAAATCTTCTGCACCAATATGTTCTAAATCTTCTTCTAAAATAGCTAACTTCTTCAAACCTATACTAAGCAACTTATCATTAGTTACATAAGAAACAGTAACACCACCACAATACTCATCCATAATCTTTTGCAAACGTTGCAATCCACTCAATGGAAGAATGTAACTTGGAGATACTGTACCAGCAACAATTTCATTACGACCAATCGTATAATTCTCTAAAGGCTTATAAATTTGCTCTTTACGCTCAGCAATTTGCTTGTTAGATACAACAATACCTTCTGCTTTACCATCATCAATATACTTACAAGCAGCCTTAGCAGCTAAACGACCTTCTGTAAATGAACCTGATGAGAACGCATGTGGTGTACCACCAACAGTATCTCCAGCACCAAACAAACCATCTACCGTCGTCATACGATTATAGCCCCAAAAATATTCATCAGGAGAGATATCTTCAGGACCTGAGCACCATGCACCACAACCAGTAGCGTGTGAACCCATTACATATGGCTCAGAAGTTGTTAACTCAGGATTTTCGTATTTAGGATCAACATCTGTTGCAGCCCAAAGTACTGCTTGACCAACAGTCATACCTAAGAAATTTTCCCAACCAACTTCTTCTAGATGAGGATCTTTAAATGCTTCCATTGTTACCATATGAATTGGACCACGACCAGCATTTACCTCACTAATAAATGCATGATTACGCAAACAAGTTGGAATTGGTTTATGAGATAAATGCTGGCCTTCTGTATCTAAATATTCTTTACCTACCATTTTTGATAATTCTGGAAACCACTTAGACTCGTACTCATCACCATAACCATTTTGGGTATAAGTCTTAAGATGTAAAAAGTATGCGCCAACAGGACCATAACCATCTTTAAATCTGGCAAGAACAATACGATTTTCCATTTGTGTCATTTTTGCACCAGCTTCGATCAATAAGCCATAAGCAGAACCAGAAGACCATGGTGCATACCATACACGACCCATACCTTCACCGACTGAACGAGGCTTAAAAATATTAGACGCGCCACCAGCACCAACAATAGTAGTCTTAGACTTAAACACATGGTAATTACCGGTACGTACATTAAAACCTACAGCGCCAGCAACACGATTCTTTTTCTTGTCATCCATTAATAAATGGGTAACCATAATACGATTGTAAACTTTATCAGCTTGCTTAGTTGCAGCTTCAGCAACAATAGGCTTATATGATTCACCATGAATCATAATCTGCCAACGACCTTCACGCATATAAGCGCCTATATCTTCTCTCTTAGGATCCTTCATTAATGGGAGACCCCACTCTTCAAACTTATGTACTGCAGAGTCAACATGGCGAGCCATGTCAAACAATAAATCTTCACGAACCATACCCATTAAATCCATACGCGCATAACGAACATGGTCTTCAGGATTATTCTCACCAAAACGAGTTCCCATATAACAGTTAATCGCATACAAACCTTGAGCAACAGCACCTGAACGATTAATATTTGCTTTTTCTGCAATAATAATTTTTTTATTACGACCCCAATATCTAGCCTCATAAGCAGCGCCTGTACCGCCTAAACCAGCACCAACAACTAAAATATCAATGTTGTCTTCTACAATTGTTTTAATACCCATTAGTAGTACACTCCTTCTTTAAATTTTAAGCCATTAGATTCTAATGTATGAATATCACCATCATCCATGCGAATATATTTAGGTTCAAATGCTAATAACTGTGAGTTACGCATATCATCACTAGGCTCAGGCTCATTTCTAAGATCAGGAATCTTAGTTCCCCATGGCTGAGTCGTAATCGGTGATAAGAAATTCTTTACACGTCCATCACGAAATTTAACTCTCCACGCAATAGTGCCTTTCTCTTCATCACGAATAACACGAACACTGTGCCCTAATGGCGCAAAATCTGCATAACCACGTACATCAATTGCTTGATGTGGACATGCTTTCACACATGAATAACATTCCCAGCACATGTTTGGTTCAATATTATAAGCACGACGATATTTATCATCAATGTGCATAATATCAGATGGGCAGATATCTACACAATGTCCACAACCATCACAACGAGTCATATATACAAAAGTTGGCATATTATTTTCCTCTCTTCTTATTTAATTAATATTAATAATGCTTAGGCGCTTCACGCTTAATGCCAAGGCCCATATCCATAGGAGCATCTTTTAGAAGCTCCATTGAATGTCTATTTTGTTGCCACACATCATTTCTTGTCTCATGAGGTAAATTCTCATTTGTACCATTAGCTTTAATAATTCGCTTATTATATGCAGCAATAGGCTTAAAAAACATATGAGAAAATTTAGACCAATACACACCACCAAATAGTGATATAGTGGCTAAAAGAACTAAAATAAACCATACACCGGTACCACCACCATATACATTCCAACCTAGCGCAGATACCGAAGTTGCCATTAATGACAAACTAAACATATCTCTTCTAATAACCACTCTTGTCCACGAATAACCTTCTGCTTGACTGTCTACTTTAAACCCAAACCAATACCAAAATGTGCCAATAAATAACATTATTGCACCCATATTCCACACTTGTGCTAACATCTGAGTTTCTTGTGCACCAAAAATAATAATTATAGTTGCTGCATTAAAAAAAATAAAACCCCACATAGTTAAAATATGCACCAATCTACGAAGTCCATTACTAAATTCACCAGCTGTTGAAATATCTACTACAACCGTACTTGCCAATATATTTACTTTATCACCAACACTTAATATCTTAAGTCTATCTTCTTCTTTACCCAATGAACATGGTGCATTGCCTGCAGATAAATCCTTTTCAGATTTTGCTGATGCATTAAAAAAGTAGACTGAACTTTTCTTATGCAACAAATCTAACACTGTCATAATAACCACTAAGGAAATCATAATAACTACATACATTTGCATATTTGCATATGAAATACCTTCTGCTAATAAACTAGCAATTGGTGTTGAATTGATATCGATCATTAGTTCTTCTCCTTAAGTTAAATCACTCTCATCCTAAATTGTGCCAACTTTTTTTAATTAGCATTCCCTATGTTTGTTTCAAACTCTTAATGGCATTTTGTCAAAATTCGACTTATTATACTTGCATAAAGTTAGCTCACAAAATCAAACCTATTGTTTTATGGTAATATTATAGTGTATCTCTTTAGATATATAAAGTTAAGATATTCAACACTATTTAGTAGAATGATCATTCAATTTAATTTCTACCTTATCTTCATTCTTAATGCTAGCATAATATACTTGTAACACTTTAGCTACTTCAGGACGAGAAAAAGTCTCTGGCAACTCTTTATTCTCAGAAAGTATCTTACGAACTTCAGTACCTGATAGTAATACGCGATCTTCTGAACTATGAGGACAAGTTCTCATTGAAGATATACCGCCACATTTATAACACCAAAATGTCCAATCAAACTTTAATACCTTTATTACTAACGCATCATTAGAAATCACATCAAAGATATTATGTGCATCAAATGGACCATAATAATCATTAACACCAGCATGATCACGACCAACGATAAGATGTGAACAGCCATAATTTTGTCTAAATAATGCATGTAATAATGCCTCACGAGGGCCTGCATAACGCATATCTAATGGATAACCAGATTGTAAGATTGTGTTATCTACAAAATAATTTTCAATTAATACTGCAATTGCTTCTGAACGTACATCAGCAGGAATATCTCCATCCTTAAGACCGCCTAATACTGAATGAATCATAACACCATCACAAATTTCAACTGCAATCTTAGCTAAATATTCATGTGAACGGTGCATTGGGTTACGTGTTTGAAATGCTGCAATTGTATTCCAACCTTTATCATCAAAATAAGCACGAGTTTCCATGGGAGTCATGTATAAACTACCATATTTTTTAGGAAAGTTACCATCTGATAACACCTTGATAGAACCAGCAAGATTGTATTTTCCTTGAGCCATTACCATTACAACTCCTGGATGCGCCATTTCAGTTGTTTTATAAACAGTATTACACTCATGAGATTTATCAATCGAATACTTTTCACTGACAACCATAGTAGCAATAATGTCATCCGTTTCTCCATTAACCAAAGCAACTTCATCACCCTGCTTAATATCTTCACTATTAGTAGACAAAGTAATAGGGATTGGCCAGAATAGACCATTTAACATGGTCATATTATCACATACACTCTGCCAATTTACATTATCCATAAAGCCTTCTAATGGCGTAAAACCCCCAATACCCATCATAATAATGTCACCAACTTCTCTTGAAGAACAGCTAACTTTTAATAGTAATTTTGCTTTTTCTAATTCAGCCGTTAGAGAATCACCTTCTAAAGCTAAAGGCTTTAATTTGTCACTTCCATGTGGTGGAACCAGTTTTGACATATTACAATCCTATACTTAATATAAAACCAAAAATTATACCTATGGTCATTTTAACCTATATCACTCTATGGGGATATTTCAACATATCCCCATAGATATATGAATTAAGAATATCTAAGCAGGAATAATAAAAAATATAACTATATTTAGTACCAATCTTACACGAGATGTACTTTGTCTTTAATATGTATAGGTTCTTGTTTAGTCATATATATTATATTTATAAACACTAAAGCCCTTAAAGTAGGACTAATTTAGTTAGGATTATTGATAATATAAAAATTATTTACAAAGACTTTTAATTCAAAATTAATCTTATTTATAGTATCCCCGCCACATCACTTATCAACTTTATTTTTTGCTTAATTACATCATAAATCATACCAACAGCATGAATATCAGCAATATTAGATTGGTAGTGTACTTTTTCTTTAGTTCTATATATTTCCAAACCATTTGATTGATCAATAGACAAATTTTTAGTACTAATCTTAGAACTAGAGTCTTTCATAATTTTTACCTTTCCTAATAATTCTATCATTTGTTCTTGTTCATTTATATCTATACCATCAGCATAAATTTTATCTTTCTGAAACATGTAAACAATTTTATTTTTTGAAAAAAAATGTTTTTGACCTTCAATTTGATCAATATACAAGTCTTTAGTCAATATTTGTTGACCATCACTTTGATTGATCCTAATATTACCTATTAACTTTATTATATTATCTTTAGCCCGTATCTGTATACCTTGAGATATAATATTGACAGTTTCGCCTAAATAAGTAACTTGTTTCTTACTCATCAAGTCTCTAGTCTCAAAACCAACTAATAATTCTTCTGTATTTATCTTATGATTGAATCCATTGCTGGAATAAATACCAACTTTCCCTTTAAACTTAATTCCACTATTCTCAACATAGTGAGCACGTTTAGAATTTAATACATAATTTTTAATACCTTTTGCATTATAAAATGTTACTTCCGGTTCTATTAATAATGCTGGGAAGTTGTTAAAACTAAAATAGCTTTTAGCTTTAACAAAATATGACAATTTCGCTTTAGTATCAAACACCTGCAAAGAAAAATTATCAATTCTTTCAAGATAAGTCGCTTCTTCAAAAGAAGTTTGATTATGTATTAATAGTGCTTTCTGTTTATCTTCCTGTACGGAACATGAAAACAAAAATAATCCTATAAAAAACCATATAATACCAATTTTTACTATAATAAAAACTACACTTAATAAACTATATCTTAACTGAGAATCAAACATGGTATTTAATAAAAAAATTAGCCATATATATGCAATAACCCCAGATGCTTCACTTAATTCTATTCTAATAAGATGGGTCATTACCAAACATCAGATTAGTATACTCCAATATCGACACAAAACTAATAACGACAATATGAAACTCAAAGAAGCATATGCATTGCGTCAACTATGTTTAGTGCATAATACTTTATTTATCATAAATGACGATATTAATCTAACAGAAAAAGTCCATGCTGATGGTGTACATTTAGGAAAAGATGATGGTTCAATACAACAAGCAAGACAACAATTAGGTGTTGATTCTATCATTGGTATATCTTGCTATAATGATATTAATTTAGCGTTTCAAGCTCAAAAACAAGGTGCTAATTATGTAGCCTTTGGCGCACTATTCGATTCTAAAACCAAACCTAATGCACCATATTGCCCACTTAATGTAATTACTAAAGCAAAACAAATATTACACATACCAATTGTTGGCATTGGTGGTATTAACCTTTATAACCAACAACAAGCATTTGATGCTGGATGTGATGCAGTAGCAATGATTAATGCTCTATTTAAAAAAAATTATTAGGAATCATCAACTCTTTCATATAAATTTAGATTAGTACGAAATGCCTAAACTTAAAGTCTGATTTAATATCAACAACTTAACATTGTGTCTCATCTCTTTAAATAAATATTAGGTTTAAATTAAAAACCGAATACAAAACAAAATATAACTTAGGATATCTATCTTCAAACTATTTAAACCAAAAAACATTTCAATTAACTTGGATACAAATTAACACACTCATTTATCTAAATAATAAGTTAACTCTAAATAAATAATAAGTTAACTCTAAATAAATAATCACTTACAGTAGTTCATAAAAAAAATGATTGATTTTAGTAAAAAACTAAAAATATTCTCTATAAAACACCTGGCCCTATTCGCGTCACTCACACAATAAAAGCAATATAATTGCTAATTTCAATATTAGCAAGAAAATATTGAAACAATTTATTCATTAAATATCAGACTTTATACTTTCTCATGTTTTAATTTGTGTTTTTATAGCGTTATCCAGGTAAAACACTGATTAATTAAAGAATACGCTATTAAATTAAGTACAAATAATGTATTTCTTTGATTGAAAATACTATCATAAAATTGAAAAGTAATTTGAACATATGATTATCGATATTGATAGATGGCATAACCAGAACTATTATTATATCTTATTAAATAATGTTATCTACACAAATTTATTACAAATTACTAGCAATGTGTTTAATAAAAGTATTGTTAAGTATGACACCATAACATAAGCCATAAACTTATCATCAGTAAAAACAATATTAAAAAAAACTAAACAAATTCATTAAAAACCAATATAAAAACCGTTAAATTATGTTCTCCGTATTGGAGAATCTCCTCTACATTTAGTCAAAAAATACAATATAAATTTCATATTAACTAAGTAATTTTAAAAAATAAAAGAAAAAATATTTAACCAATTCTAATCAATTCTTGTACTGCTGGACAGTATAAAGCGCACTTTACCTCCATTGAATAACACTCTGATAAAGTCGCTTTATAAAATAATAATTGATGGCTATGTTTAATTTTTTGTCTTTGTATAAATTGTACTATTGACTCATTATTTGCTTGTCTTTCAGTTTTAAAATCAATAACCCACAAAATGCCTTCATCAATAAATAATCGATCAATAATAATGTTACGTTTTTCATTAATAAATTCTACTTCAACCTGGGTTGATATTCTTTGTTTAAACAACCACGAAAAGTATTTATCTTGTTTCGTTAAATTAAGCATATTAATAATAAAGTCTATAGAATCATCTATATCCATATTACCAATACCGCATTCAACCAATCTTACTCTTATATTTTGCCTATCTGGCGCAAACAATTCATCTGCATAATATTGATGTAATAAAGTACCAAGTAAGCTTTTATATTGCAAATCAACATTAAGCTGAAAGTTCATTTCTTTCTTACTTCTATCAGGCAAATTATTATATTCTATAGGTTTAATATAACGTACTAACTCTGGAGCTAGGATAGGTTGTTTATTATCCTCAATGACTGACGGCTTGAGCTGGTCAAACTGGTTCTGAAATATAGGTTCTAATAATTTTAAAAAAGTATTTCTAATAGCTTGATTACTTTGACTTAATGTTGCTAATAAATGAATTTTATATTTTGCGCGTGTCATAGCTACATATAATAAACGCATGGTTTCAAACCTATCTTGTTGTGATTTAATATACTTTAAATAAACATAAGTACAACTATCATTTAATTGCGTATAAGACCTTATCGGCGCTAATAATAAAGACTGATTACTAAATTCTTGTAAGTGAATGATAGGTGATTTATTATTTTGTGATGTTCTTCCCAACCCAGGAATAATAACCAACTCAAATTCCAAACCTTTCGCTTCATGAATAGTCATTAACTTAATTCGTGCATTTAATATATTCACGCTAGGAGTATACAATTCATCTAACATTTGATTAATAGTTTCAATATCCAACTGTTGCTCAAACTCACAGTCATAAATAATTTGCAAGAACTGAGTT
The DNA here is from genome assembly GCA_021730225.1 of Candidatus Vesicomyidisocius sp. Agig_15_S12. Taxonomy (GTDB): domain Bacteria; phylum Pseudomonadota; class Gammaproteobacteria; order PS1; family Pseudothioglobaceae; genus Ruthia. Next base: position 92,896 of record CP072532.1, on the reverse strand, counting down.
TTAATCATAGACTGCTTAACAGATAAAGAATTTGGAGATACTAATTGATTAATCGTAAATTCAAGTACTTGAGTAAAACTAAATCTAGATTGTTGATTAACAATATCACCTAAAACATGGGCAAAATTATCCACACGAATACGTCCATCTGAACTCAGATCTTGTAATATCTGATCATCCCGAATAAGATCAAAGATAACACGTTCATTATTTTGTGATAATACAAGTAAATCTTCTAACAACAATCCGCACCAAGGAGCTCTTAAAATAGCTAACCAGGCAAGTTTATCACCTAAATATCTTAACGCCCGAGTTAAGCTAAGCAAATCACGGGTAAATAAATCATCTTTTAATGGAAGTATTTTCACTGCCTCAAATTTAATTTTAGCCTGTTTTAAAATAGGTACAATATTGTTTAAATGTGAACGATTTCTAACTAAAATAGCAATCTCTTTGGTTGGATTATTCTGAATTATTTTTAACACTTGTTGTGCCTCAAAATCATAACGTTTATATGCAAATGGATAAAAATTAATAGCTCTTTTACTTTCAGTAGTAGAATAGGCCTTTGAATATTCATACTTAATTGCACCCTTATAAGCCTCTTCTTGATTAGGAAATATCTTTGAGAATATTTCATTATTTCCCTCAACCACAGATTGAGAAGAACGAAAATTAGTACAAAGTTGTAAGAATTCAGGCTTAATATTAGCAATTCCTCGCGCTCTAACCTGTAAAAATAAACCTACCTGAGATTGTCTAAACAAGTAAATAGACTGCATAGGATCACCTACTAAAAATAGTGTTTTCCCATCACCTAAGCGCCAGTTAACAATTAATTTTTCTAATAAGGAAAACTGTATAACTGAAGTATCTTGAAACTCATCAATCAAAATATGCTGGATTTTACTATCCAAGAATAACGCTATATCATTAACATGATATTCATCTAAAGCCTGGTCTGCATCCAAGGAAACTTGAATAAAATCATGCGTTTGATTAACATCAAATAAAATTTTTAATTGAGAAACAGCCAACTTTAATACTTGTGCAATATCTTGCAGAACATTTATTTGATCAGTGGAAAAATTAATATCAGGTAAATGTTCGACCCCTGCTAATAACTCTCTTAATTGTTGATGACTAGATAAAGATTGAAAGATTTTAATAATAGCTCGCTTTTGCATTTTTAACTCTGCAGGAAAACCATTATTTTTATTCAATGATGAACGCCACTTACCTTGTACCGTCAAACATAACCTACTCAAATTTTTCCAAACTTCTAACGATTTAATAGTGGCATCTGGCACACCTTTAATCTGAGAAAGTTCTAGCTTAGAGTTATACTTTAACAATTTAAAAAAAGTTGGATCAAAATAATATTCTACTTCATTTTTTAACAAAAATAAATGTTGAATGATAACCTTTTCAGAACTTAACCGCAAAGTTTCAATATTAAGCGTACCATGTTGATACAATTTCAAAATCCACTGATCTCTTTTAGATAGCATATCCGTAACCAACTGATAAAATCTATCAACATTATTATCCAAATATAAAAGAATCGACTCAACACTATCTTGATATTCAAGTTCATTAATTGCTAATAAAGTTTGCTTAGCGGCCTGAAAATACATACAATATTGTGCCCAAATTTGCGATATAACCTTCTTAGGCACTAATTGATTTTTACTTGGATAACGACTAGTAATCAAACTTGACAAACTATCAATCGTTAAAATCTTAAATCGCTCAGGTGTATTTAATAAATGCCAATCAAGCGTCTTAGATCTTTCTAATACTTGAAAAGCTAAATCATAAATAATTTGTTTATGCGGATCTTTTGGTCGATTTCCTTGAGCCAACTCTAATGATTCAATCACTCGAGTGATCAACTCACTCACCGCTTTTTTAGTAAAGGTCATCACAATCACACTCTCAGGCGAAATGCTGACTGATAACAATTTCAAATAACGTTGCGTTAATAACTCTGTTTTCCCTGAACCAGCAGGAGCTTGAATAATAAAAGATTGACTAACGTCTAATGCTTGTCGCCTTTGTTTTTGGTCATTCACATTGAATTAGGTGTACTAATTCCCAATAAGTTTAAACCATTCTCCAATATTTGCTGAACTGCTGTAATGAGCAATAACCTTGAATTCCTCAATTTATCGTCATCTACCAAAAACTCACTATTATTATAATAGCTGTGAAAATAGCCAGCTAATTTACGTAAATAACAAGCTAATACATGTGGCTCATAATTAAGTGCAGATGATTGTAAGATATCTTTATAGCGATTAAGTTCTTTAATTAATAAAGTTTCTAACTCATTATTTAATACCAATAAATCAATATCTGCCATAAAAGGCTTACCTTGTTTCAAAACTGAACAAATACGTACATAAGCATATTGAATATAAAATACTGGATTTTCATTACTTTTTGATTTGGCTAAATCTAGGTTAAAATCCATGTGCTGTGTTGATTTATGCAAAATATAAAAAAAACGTGCTGCATCATTACCCACTTCTTCACGCAATTCTTTTAAAGTAATAAACGAACCACTACGGGTTGACATGGAAACCTTTTCACCACCCCTAAAAAGATTAACAAACTGTACCAATAAGATTTCCAACTTATCAGGATTGTAATTAAGCGCCTTAATTGATGCCTTAACCCTTGCAATATAACCATGATGGTCAGCACCCCAAATATTGATAATCCTATCATAACCCCGTTCAAACTTTCCAAGATGATAAGCAATATCATAAGAAAAATAAGTATGTATTCCATTCTCACGAACTACTACACGGTCTAAATCATCACCAAAATCAGTGGTTCTAAACCAAAGAGCACCTTCTTTTTTATAAATATATCCTAAGTCTTGTAATTTTTTAACAATTTCTTTACTCAAGCCACTATCCACTAAAGACTGTTCAGAAAACCATTGCTGATATTCAACTCCAAAATCAGCTAAATCAATCTTAATGCCACTCAAAATACTATTAATCGCAAAATCAAAGACTTTTCTATAATCATTTCCTAATTGAAGCTTACAATTAGCAATCAAATCATCAATATGTCTTTCTTTATCGATACTATTTTTTTGAATCTTCCATTTAAATGTATCTTTACAAGTATTAGTAAAAATATCAAGTTTTTTAACGCCCTTAATTTTTTTAGCAATATCAAAAATATAATCTCCTTTATAGCCGTTATCTGGAAATTGTTCAGTTTCAACATATCGTAAATAAACCGAAATCGCCAAAATATCCATCTGCCGACCCGCATCATTCACATAATATTCACAATCAACTTCAAAACCTGATGCACGTAGAAGATGAGCAACCGCTGAACCATACGCTACACTACGACCATGTCCTACATGAAGCGGACCTGTTGGATTAGCAGAGACAAATTCCAACAAAACTCGTTGTCCTATACCAATTTTAGATAAACCATAATTCCCACCTTGCTTAATAATATCCTCCACCACTAAAGCATTTGAACTCTGAGAAATAAAAAAATTAATAAAACCAGGACCTACAATCTCAATCTTTTCCACATCAACAGAATCTGGAAAATTAGCTTTAATTTTTTGTGCCAATACTTTAGAGGAACACTGTACTTGTTTAGACAATAACATCGCAATATTAGAAGCAAAATCTCCTTGAACTTTATCTTTAGAATGATCAATACGAATATTCTTAGGCATACTTTCCAGTATATTATCGTCAATTAATACTTCTAAAGATTGTATTAACAATTGTTGTAATCGTTGTTTCATAATTATCTTCTGTATTTTCTAAATGCAAAAATCAATCGCTTCAGCATTCTTTTGCTATAAATTCTGCTTTATATGTTAGATTTAGAAAATATAACTAATCCTTTCAATATTATGCATTATAAACATCAGATAAACTACAAAAAAAATAAGCCATACAATACAATAGAAAAAATTATCATTTTTCAAATAGATCAATACTAATTTAAGCAAAAGTTATTAATATTTTTAAAGTTATTTTATCTGACAGGGTAATATTTTTACTTATTTTAATTGATTTTATATATATTTCTATTTCTTTGATGTAAAACTGTCATTTGTGTGAATGATAATTATGTTTCTTATCTCAAAACCTTTTCGACATCTAACCCTAAAAATTCACCTTCTAAATTAGAATAATTATTTGATTTAATAAATAAGTCAATTGATATTTTTACAAGAACCCCGCTAATTTACTATTTTTATACAATTGATTCTTTAAAATCAAATGTTAAACATCTAATTTATCGTATATCTGTATAAGATACATAAATTTAATCTTTATTTATCTTGCAATATATCTAAAAAAATTTAAATATACCTATTTTTTATATACAGATCTAATTCTGTTTTAATATAAAAATCCAAAGATTACTATATATAATTTTGTTCACTTTATTAAAAATATCAATAATATTTAGTTATAGCGACTGTTGTACTCATTCTCATTTTTGATATTACAAGAGTAATAATTGATCCATAATAGATATTTCTCTATACTCTACCAAAATACAATTATTGTTTTCTGTTTTAATACCAACTCTAAATCTATGATTGGAAAATTTTTATTTTTCAAGACATCTTTTTTTACAAAGGAATCTAACAAATCAAAACAAAATTTGTAAGTTAAATCACTAATGTGCATCTTTCCAAGAGTGACCAATCCCTACATCTACTTTAAGAGGAATATCCAATGAATAAGCATTGGCCATTAAAGCTTGTATTTTACGGGAAAATTTATCAGCTTTTGACGCACTCACCTCAAATACCAACTCATCATGTACTTGCATAATCATTCTAATATCTGGATTATCTTGTCCAATCCATGTGTAAACATCAAGCATGGATTTTTTAATGATATCTGCTGAAGAACCTTGCATGGGAGCATTAATAGCAGTTCTAAGTGCATGTTGTTGTAACATTTTATTTTTGGCATTAATTTGTGGTAAATACAAACGTCTACCCATAATAGTTTCAACATAACCTTGTATTTTTGCAATTTCTTTGATATTTTCCATGTAATGTAGCACACTAGGATAGTTATCAAAATAAGTATCCATATATTGCTTTGCTTTGGTTCTAGATACACCAATTTGCTTTGCTAATCCAAATGCACTCATACCATAAATCAAACCAAAATTAATCACTTTAGCACGCCTACGATATTCTGATGTTACTTCATCAATTGGTACATTAAACATAGTTGATGCGGTTTCGCTATGTATATCTTTATCATGATTAAAAGCTTCTAATAAATTTTTATCTTTGGATAGTTGTGTCATAATCCTTAATTCAATCTGTGAGTAATCAGCGGAAATAATAACATTACCTTTACCTGTAATGAACGCACCACGAATACACGAACCTTGTTCAGAGAAAATAGGAATATTTTGCAAATTTGGATTACTTGATGATAACCGACCTGTAGCAGTTACTACCTGATTATAAGAAGTATGAAGTCTATGCGTATTTAAATCAATTTTCCTGGGAAGTGCTTCAAGATAAGTAGAATTAAGTTTAGCTAATGTTCGATAACTTAATATTAGATCTACCACCGGATGGTCTAAAAGTTTTAAAGCCTCCTCATTAGTGGAAGGTACACCTTTAGGGGTTTTTCTCAAAGGGATTAGACCCAAACCTTCAGATTCAAATAAAATTCGTTGAATTTGTTTAGGAGATTCAAGGTTAAACACATTGTCTACCAGTTCAAATACTTGATTCTGAATATCCTCCATTTGTTGCATAATATCTAATTGCTGAGTACTTAGTACCTTCACATCTAATTCAACACCATTACGCTCCATGCATAACAAAACTTTAATCAATGGCAATTCTAGGTTTTGATACAATTTAACTAATCTAGGATATTGAGCAATTTCTTCATCTAGAATATAATTTAATAAACTTGTCACTATCACATTTTCACAAGCATAAAAAAGAGCAATTTCTATATTAACTTGATTAAAAGTAACTTGTTTTTTACCTTTACCTAATATATCAATAAAATGAATGGTTTGATAGTTCAAATAATATTCACTCAAATCATGCATATTATGTCTTGTAGCAACTGAATTTAAACAATAAGATTTCACTATAATATCATCACTAATGCCTTGCAAATCAATTTTATAATTAGACAAAATATGTGCATCATATTTTAAATTGTGCCCAATTTTGCTAATAGACACATCCTCTAAAATTGGCTTTAGTTGATTAAGTACATCATGAAAATTCAACTGATTTGGTGCATCTAAATAATCATGACTAACAGGCACATAAAAACTATCCTTATCAATTAAAAATACCCAACCAACAATAGAAGCATTCATATAATCTAACGAAGTAGCTTCTAAACTAAATACAAATGTCTTTAAGATTTTAAGACGATTAACCATTGTATTAAATATATCCAAATCTAATACTAATGTCTGTGAATAACCTTTAAGAATATCAACCGAATTATTAATTCCTGTATCTGTTCCAATAACCTGGATACTTTTTTGCTTTAATACAAATGCATTATCTAATTGTTTTAACCACATAAAAAACCCATATTGCTGATATAAATCAGCCAGTTTATTAATATTTCTCACTGGCTCATCATCTAAAATATTACAAGACAACACTACATCAAATTTAAGTTTAACTAGTTGATAAGATAAATCTAAAAGATCAAAATTATCACGTAGTTTTTCACCTACTTTTCCTTTAATATGCATTGCATTTTCCTTAATTCCTAAGATATCACTATAAATTTGTAGCCATTTAATAGCTGTTTTAGGACCAACACTAGGTACACCAGGAATATTATCTGCACTATCACCAGTCAAGGCTAAAAAATCTAAAATTTTCTCTGGTGCAACACCAATTTTTTCAATCACACTTTGACGATCATACAAAATACCTTTCATATCTAATTGCGAAATATTCGTACCCACTAACTGCATTAAATCTTTATCGCCACTTGCAATAACAGTCTTAATATTATTTTGATTAGCACAACAGCTTAAAGTAGCAATTACATCATCTGCCTCAACCTTAGACACACATATAAGATGAATTCCCATGGCTTGAATCATCTCATACAAAGGTTCAATTTGTACCACTAATCCACTATCGGTTGGTTTTCTATTCGCTTTATATTGTGGATAAATATCATGCCTAAAGTTTTTACCTCTAGCATCAAATATAATAATTATTCTAGCCTCTTGGTACTTCCTTTGAAGACTTTTCATAGCATTAATAACACCAAACATAGCGCCTGTAGGGAACCCATTTTGGTTAGTTAAATTCTGCTTTAACGTAGAAAAATAAGCTCTGAATAGAAAAGCAGAGCCGTCCATTAAAATTAGTTTATGTGGCATAAAGTTCCATGTTTTATCAATTTTTAAACATAAACACAGGTATAAGATTATACGTATAAAATAAAAATTAATTAGTAATCCTTATTATTCCATGTCAAAAATCCTTATTAGTGCAAATCATATTAGTCTTAGTCATCATGGTAAAAAAGTGCTTGATGACGTTAGCTTTGAATTAAAAATAGGAGAATTTATTACCTTAATTGGCCCCAATGGTGCTGGAAAGAGTTCGTTAATTAAAATTCTACTTGGACTTATTACTCCTGACAATGGTAAGATTAAAAAATCTAAACATATCAGACTAAGCTACACACCACAACAATTCATTCCTAATGAATTTATCCCAATTTCAGTGGTTGATTTTCTCAAACTTAACCAAAAGATTGATGCCAAGTTCTTAAAAAATACAACCATACTCACAGGTATTGAAACAATACTACATTTAGCATTAAAAAATTTATCTGGTGGTGAAATACAACGCGTATTACTGACACGTGCCTTGCTTGCAAAACCAAATGTCTTAATTCTTGATGAACCTACTCAAAACCTTGATGTAAGCGGTCAAATGCATCTGTATAAACTTATTCAAGATATTCATAAACAACAAAATTGTGCTGTACTCATGGTATCACATGACCTTCATAGAGTAATGAAAGAATCAACACAAGTCTTATGCCTATACCATCATATTTGTTGCATAGGGAGACCAGATACTATTTTAAAAGATGCACAATTTAATGATTTATTTGCTGACCAGATAGATGAACTAATGGCTACTTATGAACATCATCATAATCATGAACATAAATATTAATTATAACAAGTAAAAGGAAGCTCATATAAAGGATAGCTCTCACTTATTTCCTTTGTTATTGTTACTACTATGATTATTATAGCTAATAAAAAAGCGATAATAGTATTTTTAAAGGTTTAAATAACATTTTTAATGATAATTTTTCATGGCCTACAACAATAATTGAATACGTAATAGTGTTGTTTATAGTCAACAAGTTTGCTGTTTATAATACAAATGAAAGAATTATTGGGTTACTATTTTAGTAACAATAGAAAAAATATTGATATATTCTATATCGCTTTGAATAAAAAAAATAGCAAAAAACGATACTAATAAGAACAAATAACGATAATTTATGAAAATAAATACTCTTAAATGTAAATCAACCATAATAATACATATTATTAGTAATTCCATCTTCTAAAGTTTTGATTAAAAGAATTTAAAAAAAGAATCTCTTAACTAATTACAACCTAATAAAATTAAAACTATTGAGCAAATAGTTTTTTAGAAACTCTTTGTACTAACCCCTCTTTAACCACTTCAACCACTAAATCCCAACGTCCTTTCAAAGGTAATATTATATATGCTTGATATCGATCAATTTCTTGATGAAATAACATATTAATAGAAAAATCGTGTTCTTTTTCTAAAGGACGATAAAAATATGCTGTAACCAAAGCATCTGACAAAATCTTGCCATGCTTTGTGCTATTAACCGTGTAAATTTGTTTGATATTATGAATCACTACTTCTGGAGTAACAAGATTTAATGCCCAGCCAAGTTGTGCTAATTGATTTTTGTGATTTAATGTTATTGCATAACGTTGACCACTTGAATACGCATCTTCTACCACCAAACCTGGATGAGTCTCAAATGCAATAATAATTCGATAAACAGTTGCACCCACTAAAATGATAAAAAGCATTAACATAACCATCATGATTGGGCTTTTATAAATACTCATTACATACTCTTAGAAGTGAAAAATAAAGTTTTATATTCTAAAGTAGCCTGTTTGCTTTTAACCACAAATATAACGTTATTATCAGAACCTACATCACTTTCTAAAGCTATTAAATAAACATAAATAGATTTAACATTACCACTTGGAATCATCACTGTCTTGAACGATTTTTTAGACTTTAGATTTTTAATTTTACTGCTAAAACTAATACTAATTGGCATGATTTTATCTGTCTTATTCATAACTTTAAGTTCGTATTTATTGCGAATAGAGCCATCAGAGAGCTGTACAAATAATGGTTGTCTATCATGTAGTACTTTTAAATCCATTGGTGCAAGATTTAAGATACCATAAACCAATATTGATAATGATAATGATAATACTGAAGCATAAATAATAACCCTTGGGCGTTTATAAAACACCTTAACTGACTTGTTAAATTTCATCTCAGCTAAGGAGGTATAGCAAATTAAACCTTTAGACTTGCCAACTTTTTCCATCACCAAATCACAAGCATCAATACATAGCCCACAAGTAATACAACCATACTCTTGGCCTTTTCGAATATCAACACCTGTTGGGCAAACAGCAACACACTGATGACAATCAATACAATCACCAAAACCTTTAACAAACTCACCTTTTTTAAGTTTGCCACGACGCTCACCACGATAATAATCATAAGTGGGTAAAATGCTTTGTTCATCAACCATAGCCCCCTGAATACGCGCATATGGACAAATCCACAAACAAGTTTGCTCTCTCATAAATCCAGCAAATACATAAGCACCAAATGCAATAATAGCAGTAATGACCATCGTTGTAGAGGTAACATCACCCTTAACATAATCAGTCCAAGTAACACCAAAATACAGCATCCAACTAATACCAGAAAAAAGTGCAAATGCTATCCAAATAGAGTGTTTGACCAATTTGAGTCTAAGTTTATTAAAACTCACTGGTTCTTTATCTAACTTTCGACGTTGTACTGGTGTACCTTCAACCCATTGCTCTATTTTGGTAAAAATATCTGTCCAAATTGTTTGAAAACAAAAATAACCACAAAATATCCGACCTAAAACAGCGGTCATTATTGCAAGTAAAATAGATAAAAATAGCAATACCATAGTCAACATCCAAATGTCTTGTGGAAAAATAGTAATATTAAATAAGTGATATTGCCTATTATCTATATCAAATAGAATAGCCTGTTTGTCGTTCCAAGTAAGATACGGACCTATAAAAAATGGCAACCAAACAACAATAGCTAACCATTTTAAATTACGGAATTTTCCATTCATGCGTTTTGCATGAATGGTTTTATCTCCTAGGTTCTGCACCCACAGCTCACTCTCTTTATATAAGCTTTCTACTTGGATTTTTTTATCTATCATGTCTTACCTCTTTATAGGAAGAATTTTATATTTTAAATATCATATCATTAATACTAATTTTTTCTTAATTTTTATCAAAAAATTACAACAATTTAAATCCACCGCTTATCAATAATGCATGATTACTGATATAATTCTTAATTTATTTAGGTAAAATTTAACATGAAAGATATTATTGAAAAAGCCTTTGAAGATAGAGCTAATCTCAATCCACAAACAGTCAATGTAAAAGTAAAACAAGCCGTTGCTGATGCCATTTATTTACTTGATTCTGGTAAAGCACGTATTGCACAACAGAAAAGTGTAGGTGATTGGAAGGTTAACGAATGGCTGAAAAAAGCAGTCTTATTATCTTTTAGATTGGAAGAAAATATACCTATGCAAGGTGGGTTCACTCAATACTTCGATAAAGTACCTTCTAAATTTGCTAACATGTCAATAGATGAATTCAATAAAGCAGGTGTTCGTATAGTTCCACCAGCAAGTGCACGATATGGATCTTTTATTGCCAAAAATACAGTGATGATGCCAAGTTATGTCAATATTGGTGCTTATGTAGACTCAGGCACAATGATAGATACTTGGGCAACAGTAGGGTCATGTGCTCAGATCGGTAAAAATGTACACCTATCAGGAGGAGTTGGTATCGGTGGAGTATTGGAACCATTACAAGCAAGTCCGACAATTATTGAAGATAATTGTTTTATCGGTGCTAGATCAGAAATTGTGGAAGGTGTGATTGTTGAAGAAGGTGCTGTTATTTCAATGGGGGTTTATATTGGACAATCCACAAAAATATTCAATCGTAAAACAAATAAAATTACATATGGACGCATCCCTTCTGGTTCAGTAGTTGTATCTGGAAACCTACCAAGTAAAGATGGCACTTATTCACTTTATTGTGCAGTGATCGTTAAGCAAGTAGATACCAAAACACGTCATAAAATAGGTATAAATAAGCTTTTACGAGGCATATAAAAAACCAATAAACCTTCTTTTGTTAAGCTATTAAGATTAATACTAAACTTAACCTTAATAGCTATACTGTAACTCAGTTAACCTATAAAAAACTAAGATTTTTATGAATACTAATATCTTTTTTTGTTGCTATTTTCTTTAAATACCCGTCAATTACTATTAATTTAATAAGTACTTCCTAAATAATATAACTTTAATAATATTGAATACAAATACCAACTATGCTTGTCTAACTAAATTTAATACCATAAAAATTAATCATATCTTTAAAGCTATAAAAACCTATACAAAGTCAAACAATCTTACAATTAACATAAATCTTACCAAAATTACAAGTATCAATTATCGAAATATAATTACTAAAATATATACTTTACCAAATCATGAGTCTTTTTTATTAGAGCTATAATATGATAGACATAAATCTATTACCATGTCAGTCCCTGCAATCAGGCTTAGTTTATTTAATTCATTAGAATATCTATAATCCAATAGATAGCATAATCCCTACAAAAATTACCATGCCTATATAATTATTATGTAAAAATCCATGTAAATAAGAATAGTTTTCATTACTTTTAATCAAATATTGATGATAAATCATTAACAATACAACCAAAAATAACGTAACATTATAAGAAAGAGTTAGATTAAAAATATCTGATATTTTTATCAAAATTAGCAAAAATATAATTTGTAAAATTCCAATGATTAATCTATCAAATTTGGCAAATAAAATAGCGCTTGATTTGATTCCAATTTCTAAATCTTCTTCTCGATCAGCCATAGCATACATCGTATCATAAATTACTGTCCAAACAACTGTTGCTGCAAATACATACCAAGCAGTAATTGGAATCTCATTAAGAGTTGCTGAAAAAGCCATTAATACACTCATCGCAAATGCTAAGCCTAACACAAGCTGTGGAAAGTGAGTCCAACGCTTAGTAAATGGATACAAAATTGCTAATAGCGCCGCTATCATAGCAAGTTGGATAGTTAGCCAGTTAGTTAATAATACCAATAAGAATGCCAACATAATTAATAATACAAAAAATTTAAGCGCAGATTTATGATGAATCTCGCCTGAGGCGATAGGTCTATGCTTAGTGCGTTCTACTAGTTTATCAATATATCTATCTGCATAATCATTAATCACGCAACCTGCTGATCGCATTAAGACAACACCTAAAACAAAAATTAATAATAATTTTAAATCAGGAAACCCTTCTGATGCCAAAAATAACGCCCATAATGTTGGCCATAATAGTAAATAAATACCAATTGGATTGTCCAAACGCATTAGGCGTAAATACGCCACCAAAGAAGTAGTCTTAAAATGAAAACTCATAATTTAGCTAAGAACTCTTCTAATTCAACCGGCAAAGGCGCGTTCACTTTTTGAATATCACTCGTCAAGGGATTAATAAAAATAAGTTGATTCGAGTGCAAAAATAATCTTTTTAAACCTTTAAATTTTACTTGTCTGTCAAATTCTTTATCCCCATATTTATTATCACAAGCCAGCGCATGTCCAGCATACTTTGCGTGTACACGGATTTGATGAGTGCGACCAGTTTCAATACTAATATTAACCAATGAAGCAGCAAAATTCTCAGTACTAAAATTTTTAAGTGGATAAAAATGACTAACTGAATATTTACCCCTAACATCTACCTTTGTATATCTTGAATTATTATATAGTGGCGCATCAATAGTGTGTAATTTTTTTGACCATACCCCTTTCACCAAAGCTATATAATGTTTTTCTATGGTATGTTGGTTCAGTTGCTCATGCAAATTTTTTAACACTAGACGCTTTTTAGCAACTAACAAAACTCCAGAAGTAGCGCTATCTAATCGGTGCACCAGCTCAATAGGTTCTTTATACATTTGCCGAAGCGCTTCAATAACACCAATATTAACACCAGAACCACTATGCACCGCCAGACCGCTTGGTTTATTAATAATAAGTAACCCTTTGTCCTCATATAAAATAGCATTGGTTAATATTTTTTTTAAACCATTTGAAGTGGTATACATAAACTTAGTTGTAGACACTTTAATTGGCGGGATACGAACTATGTCGTCTAAGTTTAATTTATATTCTGATTTTTTTCTCCCTTTATTAACACGTACTTCACCTTTACGAATAACTCTATAGATATGAGATTTAGGAACGCCTTTAAGCGTTTTAAATAAATAATTATCCAAACGTTGACCTTGTGAAAATTCATCAATAGTTTTAAAACTAACACTCATGTTAAAAAAAGTTGTTCAAAATTACTTGTAGTTGTACTAGCTATATCATTAATACTCACACCACGAATTTCAGCTAACTTCTCAGCAACATAATAACTATAAGCTGGTAAGTTAGAGGTTCCTCTATAAGGCATAGGTGTTAAATAAGGAGAATCTGTTTCAACTAATAATTTATCACTTGGTACTTTTTTTGCCACTTCACGTAAATCTCTAGCACTTTTAAAAGTAATAGTACCAGAAAAAGAAATATAAAAACCCAAATCCAATGCCATCTGAGCAGTTTCCCAATCTTCAGAGAAACAATGCATTACACCTTGTTTGGCTTTTTCCTCTTGCATAATCTTAATAGTATCTTCTTTAGCGTTACGTGTATGAATAATCATTGGCTTGCCTGATTGGTTCGAAGCTCTAATATGCCGCCTAAAACGATTTCGTTGCCAATCAGCTATTGCTCTTTCAATATGAAAATAATCTAAACCAGTTTCGCCAATAGCAACAACCTCTTCATAATTGGCTAATTTTAAAAGCTGACAAATACTTGGATCTTTACCTTTTGTATTAACAGGATGTACACCAACTGAAGCATAAATTTGTGGGTATTTTTTCGCTAAAAATAATATCTCATCAAAATGTTCTAAATCAATACACACACACAAGAATTTTATAACAGATAATTCTTTAGCATGAGTGATTACACTCTCAATATTACCCCCAAATTTAACAAAATCTAACTTATTAAGATGACAGTGCGAATCAACTATTTGCATAATTAATTAAAAACCAAATTTCTGAAATAAATCTTTAGCTTGATTTTGTATCTTTTTAGTTTTACTAAAATCTAATGATTCTTTGAATTTATCCAATTTAAAATTTTCTTGAATATTATCAATCCATAGTCCTCGAATTAGAGTTTCTTTGATTTCTTTCTCTCCTAATTCAAGACCTTTTTTCTCTAAAGTATCTTCTAAATTATTAAACACAATTTCCATCAATTCTTGACCAACTTTACTAAATGTAATACCACTGCTACCCCCAAATTTTTGAAGGTTAATATTAGGCACTTTAATTGTCTCTTTAAACCATTTTGTATCAATTTCTAATGTGGTATTAATAACATTAAATTGATTAATCTTAATTCTTTTATCAATAACGCCCTGAGTTTTCTCAGATGAAGATAAAGTGGTATTATTACTATTTTGATCTAAATTATCAATTAGTGTAACTAAATTCACGTTAGTCTTATTTTGCTCTAAAATAAAATGCATTCCATCAAAAGATAGCTCATCAATAACAATTAAATCTAGAGTGGTATCATCACCGATTTTTAATACAAAGTGATCTAAATAAAAAGCATTTTTATTATTAAAATTTGGTGGATTCTGTACTTCAATAAAATCAATATTTAGACGCTTATCCCAAAAGCTACTGCTAAATTGACTAATAGTTATCGGTGTTCTCAGTATATTTTGTGCATACTTTTGTACGTATTTTTTGCCTATTAGGTCAAATGCAAGCATCATAATAAGAACTAAAATAACAATTAAACCTATTAAAAAATACCCTATTTTTTTCATTTTTCTCCTAATAAATTCCTTTTACTTAAAATATTGCTTCCTTTTTATTAACAAGTATTAGTCATTATCGCATAATAATTATTGCATTAATTTCAATATTTTTTAACCTCTAAAAAGACTATTAAAATAATCTATCTGAAGCAAGATTTAATCTGATAGGATTCCAACCTAAAATTAACCAAATTAAAGATTGTTAATTATCATTAAATTTATCAAATTGTATAAAATTACATCGTTCCAAGATTCTAATAGCGCTTAAATTGTAAATCTAATTACAATTCATAATCAACGTAACACAGTTCATAAATTTATTAACTTGTTCACTTTCAAACTTCATGCCTATTAAACCTAGTGTCCTTTAACATTTATCTTGACTAATGCGTATTTTTAAATAAACTAATAAAATAGAAATAGAAACGGGAGTGACACCTTGAATACGGCTTGCTTGACCAATAGTCTCTGGTTTATGTAGTTCAAGTTTTTGTCTAACTTCAGCAGAAAGTGCTTTAATTGAGTTATAATTTATATTTGTAGATAATACTGTATTTTCGTTCTTACGATATTTTTCAATCTCCACTAGTTGACGCTTAATATAACCAGCATATTTAATTTGATTTTCAATCACTCTCATTAAAGTAATATCCGTTAAAAACGGCTTACCAGATTCTATTTTACTTAATATTTGATAATCAACTTTCGGTCGTCTTAGTAATTCAAATAAAGAATATTCATGACTTATATTTTGATTTAAAATCGTATTTGCTTGAGTGTCGTTTGCTTGTATCCAGGTATTTTTAAGACGCTTTTTTTCTTGTTCAACAGCCTTATATTTAACTTGAAAAGACTGCCAACGAGACTCACTAATTAACCCAAGTTCTTTAGCCTTAGGTGTGAGTCGCTCATCTGCATTATCCTCTCTTAATAATAGGCGATATTCAGCACGAGAGGTAAACATTCGGTAAGGTTCATTAGTACCTTTTGTAATTAAATCATCTACCATAACGCCAATATAAGACTCATCTCGTTTTGGCAACCAAACATCTTTTTCTAATATAGCACATGCAGCATTAACGCCTGCTAACAAACCTTGAGCTGCTGCTTCTTCATAACCTGTAGTGCCATTAATCTGTCCAGCAAAATACAATCCTGATATTTTTTTAACTTCCAATGTTTGTTTTAATCCTCTAGGATCAAAAAAATCATATTCAATCGCATAGCCTGGACGTATAATTTGTGCATTCTCAAATCCCTTAATGGAATTAATAAAATCTAGTTGCACTTTATAAGATAACGATGTGGAAACTCCGTTTGGATAAACCTCGTTAGTACTCAGTCCCTCAGGTTCAACAAAGATTTGATGTGAATCACGCTCATCAAAACGCACTACTTTATCTTCAATAGATGGACAATATCTCGGGCCAATACTTTCTATATTTCCAGTAAAAATAGGTGAGTCTTTTAATCCATTACGAATTAAATCATGGGTTCTGTTGTTAGTATGAGTAATATAGCAAGGAATTTGTCTTGGATGTTCTTCTTTAACACCTATAAATGAAAATGTCGGTATTGGTATATCTCCTGGTTGTACTTGCATGAGAGAATAATCCAATGTTCTTCCATCTAATCTTGGTGGTGTACCCGTTTTTAATCGATTAACACCTAAATCATAAGAACGTAATTTTATTGACAGGGTATTGGAAGGTGCATCACCTGCACGACCACCTTGAAAATTACGTTGCCCAATATGGATAATACCGCCTAAAAAAGTACCTGATGTAAGAATAACCTTATCTGCCATTAAAGCAAGCCCCATTTGAGTCACTACACCCTTAATTTGCCCTCCTTCAATAATTAAATCATCAACTGACTGTTGGAATAAAGATAAATTATCTTGATTTTCTAAAGCATAACGAATCTCTGACTTATACAAAATACGATCAGCCTGTGCACGAGTAGCACGTACTGCAGAGCCTTTTGAAGCATTTAATGTACGAAATTGAATCCCAGATTTATCAATCGCATGTGCCATAATACCGCCCATCGCATCAATTTCCTTAACTAAATGTCCTTTTCCAATCCCACCAATTGCAGGATTGCAACTCATTTGTCCAAGTGTTTCAATATTATGAGAAATGAGCAACGTACTAACTCCCATACGTGCACTCGCAAGTGCCGCTTCTGTACCAGCATGCCCCCCCCCAATAACAATAACTAAATAACGCTTAGATTGTTTCATATTTATCAACTTAAATAAACAGGGCTCGTTTTTAACGAGCCCTGTTTATTATTAATTGTTATAACTCTACTTTACTTGAGAGTCTAACTCTATAGAAAGATATTTTTTACTCATAGTATCTAATGAAGATACGATGATTTTATCAGCATTACCTGCTGATCCAAATGCCTCAAAACGCGCTACACAAATATCACTCATCGCATTAGTTGCTTCTTTTAAAAATTTACGTGGATCAAAGTTTGATGTATTTTCACCTAGGTGTTTGCGAATCGCACCAGTCGATGCCATACGTAAATCAGTATCAATATTAACTTTACGTACGCCGTGCTTGATACCTTCTTGAATTTCCTCTACAGGAACACCATAAGTTTGACCCATATCACCACCAAAATTGTTAATAATTTTTAACCAATCTTGAGGTACTGAAGAAGAACCATGCATCACTAAATGAGTATTTGGAATACGTGCATGGATTTCTTTAATTCTATCAATACGCAACACATCTCCCGTTGGTTCTTGGGTAAATTTATAAGCACCATGCGAGGTGCCGATAGCAATAGCTAATGCATCGACATTAGTTGATTTAACAAAATCAGCAGCCTCTTCAACTGAAGTTAGCAACATATCTAAGTCTAACTTACCTTCAGCGCCATGACCATCTTCTTCACCCATCATTCCAGTTTCTAATGATCCTAGACAACCTAATTCACCTTCAACAGAAACACCGCCTGCGTGTGCTATTTTTACAACTTCAGTAGTCACATTAACATTATACTTAAATGAAGCTGGCGTTTTCATATCTGGCTCTAATGAACCATCCATCATCACTGATGAAAAGCCAGATTGAATTGAACGTAAACAGACAGATGGATCAGAACCATGATCTTGATGCATAACCACTGGAATATGTGGATACATTTCAATTGCCGCTAAAATCAAATGACGTAAAAACGGTTCACCTGCGTAACCTCGTGCACCAGCAGAACCTTGCATAATCACAGGACTATTGGTTTTATCTGCTGCTTTCATAATAGCATGAACTTGTTCCATATTATTAACATTAAATGCTGGCATACCATAATTGTTAGCTGCAGCATGATCTAATAATTCTCTTAACGAAATTAACATATTTTTCTCCTTTTTAAGTTTCTTAAAGTTTATTACTGTATTATTTATATAAATATAACTACTTTTACTCTTATTTTAATACTCTGAATCGCCAACTGTCAAAATTTTCATTAGATTAGTACCACCAGACTTATTTTTATACATACCCTTAGTTAATATAACAGTATCGCCATCATAAACAAAATCTCCAATTTGTAAACGCTTAATAACGGCCTTGTTTATCTCTGTCCAATCTTTTTTAGTGGACAAAAAACAAGGATGTACTCCCCGATAAAGCGTAGCCTTTTGCAAAGTAGATATCTTATCAGACATTGCTACAATAGGAATACCTGAACTAATTCTTGACATCCATATAGCGGTTTTACCGCCTTCTGTTAAAGTAGAAATCACCCTAGCACCCATATGATTAGCTGCATACATTGCACTCATAGCAATGGTTTCATCAATATAAGTAAAGGTTTCATCAAGACGATGATGAGATATTTTAGCAATTGGATTTTTTTCAGCTTCAATACAAACATCGTGCATGGCTTTAACAGCATTCCCAGGAAAATTACCTACTGCTGTTTCAGCTGAAAGCATTACTGCATCAGTACCATCTAATACTGCATTAGCAACATCAAAAACCTCAGCTCGAGTTGGGATTGGATTAATAATCATTGATTCTAACATTTGTGTTGCGGTAATAACTATTCGATTATTTGATCTAGCTAACTTAATTAAACGTTTTTGTTGTGCAGGTAATTGTGCATCACCAATTTCAACACCTAAATCACCTCGCGCCACCATAATTCCCACTGATTCTCTGATAATATCTAAAATAACGCTTTCTACTAAGGATTCAGCACGTTCAATTTTTGAAATTACACCAGCATCACAATCTACCTGTTTTAATAATTTCTTAATTTCGCGTACATCATCACCACTAACTGGAAATGATAAAGCCACATAATCTGCTTTAGCTTTTGCTACAATTAAAATATCTTTTTTATCTTTTTTAGTTAGTGCATTAGCAGATAAACCCCCACCACGAAGATTAATTCCTTTTTTATCTGACAAAATACCACCTTGAACCACATTGGTATTAATTTTATTACCTTTAATATCAGTAACTTTCAGTATTATTTTTCCATCATCGAGAAGTAAAATACTACCAAGTTGAACTTCTTGGGGTAATTTTTTATATGCAATACCCACCGAATATTTATTACCTAAGTTTTCATCTAAATCAGCATCAAGTGCAAAAGTATCTCCATTATTCAACTGAATCTTTATACCGCCTTTAAAAGCAGCAATACGGATTTTAGGACCTTGAAGATCCATCAAAACACCCACATAAGTTTGATTAGCTTCTGCCCAAGCGCGTACTGCCTTAACTCTATTCAAATGTTCTTTCTCCGAACCATGTGAAAAATTAATGCGCACAACATTAACACCAGCCTCAAGAATACTAACTAATACACCTTCTTTATCAGTTGCAGGACCAAGTGTCGCTAATATTTTAGTTCTTCTAGGCAAGTTTTATAACCTCTGAAGCTCTTCGTTCTAAAACTTCTACTGCTGGTAATTTTTTACCCTCAAGAAATTCTAAGAATGCGCCCCCGCCTGTTGAAATATAACTTATTTTATCCTCGATCCCGTATTTATCAACAGCAGCTAATGTATCACCACCACCAGCAATTGAAAATGCATTAGACTCAGCAATCGCTTTACCTAACGTTTCTGTGCCACCAGCAAATTGATCAAACTCAAACACACCAACTGGACCGTTCCATACAATCGTACCTGCATTTCTCATAATATCAGCTAACTGCTGAGCAGATTCAGGGCCAATATCAAAAATCATATCATCATCAGCAACATCTTTTGATGCTTTAGTTTCAGCCTTAGCAACATCTGAAAATTCCTTACCACATACAACATCTTTTGATACTGGAATTTCACAATCTTCCATAAGTCTTTTAGCTATTGGAATTAAATCGTACTCACATAAAGATTTACCCACGTTAAAGCCCTGGGCTGCAATAAAAGTATTAGCAATACCGCCACCTACAACTAGTTGATCCACTATCTTGGATAACGACTCAAGCACAGTCAATTTTGTTGAAACTTTAGAGCCTCCAACAATTGCAACCATTGGGCGTTTGGGATTATCTAACGCCTTACCAAGCGCATTAAGCTCTTCCGATAATAATGGACCAGAACAAGCAATAGGTGCATATTTAGCAACACCATAAGTAGATGCCTGCACACGATGTGCAGTACCAAATGCATCCATCACGAAAATATCACAAATAGCCGCCATACGCTTAGATAACTCATCATCATTAACCATTTCACCGACGTTAAAGCGAACATTTTCACAAAGCACTACTTTGCCATTGTTCATCTCAATACCATCCAACCAATCTTTTTCTAAACGTACTGTAGTGTTTAATAACTCACTCAAACGATCTGCAACAGGTTGCAGACTAAATCCATCACTTGGATCACCTTCAATTGGACGACCACGATGTGACATTAACATCACTTTAGCGCCTTGCTTCAAAGCCATTTTAATAGTTGGTAATGAAGCTTTGATACGCTTATCACTCGTAACAACACCATTAGAAATCGGTACATTAAGATCTTGACGAATTAACACTC
The DNA here is from genome assembly GCA_021730225.1 of Candidatus Vesicomyidisocius sp. Agig_15_S12. GTDB lineage: Bacteria > Pseudomonadota > Gammaproteobacteria > PS1 > Pseudothioglobaceae > Ruthia. The sequence goes on along the minus strand of CP072532.1, from coordinate 71,507 downwards.
GTTTTGAGTTTAAATCTAAATCTGATAAATTAATAATTGACATAATAATTCTCCTATATTCAACAGTCTGATCAACAATGTTAATCAGATTTCTTCAACAAGCTCAACTAACGACAATAATACATTGGCATTCGATAGTTGAATAATTTATTTAGATAGTAATACTAACCCAACTTTAGTAATATTATTCTGAGTATATACCGAAATTCAACACAACAACATTGTAACTAAATTGATATCTTTTTCAAAAATATCTTCTGCTACTTTTAGATTGCAAATTTTAAATACGCAACACTCCTCTGCTATTTTTTTAGTCTTTATTTCTAGTATATGTTTAATATCAAATATATCTAAAATACTAACCTGATTATTTGTAATAACTTATTTTAATTTCCCAATCAAACTAACCAAAATTCAGTTGTAAATCTTCCATATATAAATATAACATAAAAATACAACTGGCAAGCAATACCAGGACGTATCTTTAATAAATTAAGCAACATATCCAACTAAGCGAAGCATATTACAGGTATAGCCATACTCATTATCATACCAAGATACAACTTTAACAAACGTATCATCCAAGGCAATACCTGCATCATAATCAAAAATTGAAGAAGCGCTAAAACCACGAAAATCACTTGAAACCACTGCATCTCGAGTATAGGCCAACGTACCCTTCATTGATCCTTGTGAAGCCTCTTTCATAGCGTCAAAAATTTGTTCATAAGTTGTACTTTTGTTTAACTCACAAGTTAAATCAACAACTGAAACATCAACTGATGGAATACGAAATGCCATACCTGTTAACTTACCATTAAGTTCTGGCAATACAACACCTACTGCTTTAGCAGCGCCTGTTGATGAAGGAATGATATTCTCAAATACCGAACGACCACCTCTCCAATCTTTCATTGAAGGACTATCAACTGTTTTTTGTGTTGCTGTTGATGCATGAATTGTTGTCATTAAACCACGCTTTAAGCCCCAATTATCATTAATTACTTTAGCTATTGGTGCAAGACAATTTGTGGTACAAGATGCCGCTGAAATAATAGCTTGACCCGAATATTCGGTGTGATTTACACCATAAACAAACATTGGTGTATCATCTTTAGATGGTGCTGATTGAACCACTTTTTTTGCACCTGCAGCAATATGCGATTGACAAGATTCTTTAGTTAAGAAAAAACCAGTACAATCAATTACTACATCTACATCAATATCTCCCCATAAAAGGTTAGCAGGATCGTGTGCAGCTGACAAGCGAATTTTTTTACCGTTAATAAAGAAGTTATCACTATCAACTGTAATATCATCATCAAAACGACCATGAGCTGTATCATATTTAAGCATATATGCTAAATAATTATTCTCTAATAAATCGTTAATACCGACTACCTCTAATTCTGGGAAATCTTTTGCGATTGCACGAAATACCATGCGACCAATACGACCAAAACCATTAATACCTATTTTTATTGCCATTTTATTACTCCTTTTTTACTTCATTAAATTATACCATTTAGATATAAATTTCATTAAAAAACACTCAAAAATTATCAGTCATTTTTACCATGTTTAAATGTATTATCTAGCCAATAATAGCTTTTGCTTGTGCAATGACATTATCTATGGTAAAACCAAATACTTTAAACAATTGATCTGCCGGTGCAGATTCACCAAAAGTTGTCATACAAACCACACCACCATCTAAGCCTACGTATTTATACCATCCATCAGCAACACCTGCCTCAATCGCAAGGCGCTTAACCCCCGGTGTTAAAACTGAATCTTTATAAGCTTGATCTTGATCATCATAAGCATTTGTACAAGGCATTGAAACTACACGAACCTTAACATTTATGGCCGCTACCGCTTCAATTGCTAAATTCACTTCAGAACCAGTCGCAATAAAAATAATATCAGCAACGCCTTCACAATCTTTAATAACATAACCTCCTTTTTCAATATTTTCTACTTGTTCAGAAGTTCGTTCCATTGCTATCAAAGTTTGACGTGAAAATACCAATCCTGTTGGTGCATCACCTCTAAGCATCGCCATCTTCCAAGAAACTGCTGATTCAACTGCATCACACCCTCTCCAAGACTGGAAGTTAGGAATCATACGCATAGTTGCTAACTGTTCAACTGGCTGATGCGTAGGTCCATCTTCTCCTAAACCAATAGAATCATGGGTATAAACATAAATTGTACCAATTTTCATAAGTGCTGACATACGTAATGCATTACGCATAAATTCCATAAACATAAAGAAAGTTGCGCCATAAACCTTAAAACCACCATGAAGCACTATACCATTCATCATATGTGCCATACCAAATTCACGTACACCCCATGAAAGGTAATTACCATTTGCATTTTGTGCATTCACTTTAACAGTTCCTGACCAATTAGTTAAATTAGAACCAGTTAAATCAGCAGAGCCACCAAACATTTCTGGCAATAGTGGACCCATAACTTCAATAGTACGTTGAGAGGCCTGACGAGAAGCAATGCTTGGCATTTCATCCTGTGTTTTAGCAATAAATTGATCCATCTCAACTTCAAAGTTAACAGGCAAATTACCAGACATACGACGCTCAAACTCAGCAGCATCTGCTGAAAACTCCGCCTTATAAGCTGCAAATTTAACATTCCAAGCTAATTCATCAGCAATACCTTTTTTTTTATGATCCCATCCTGCATAAATATCTACAGGAATTTCAAATGGAGCAAAATCCCAACCCAACTCTTTACGAGTTGCTTCAATTTCCTCATTACCAAGTGGTGCACCATGACAATTATGAGTACCACATAAATTAGGTGAACCAAAACCAATAGTTGTACGTGTACAAATAAATGAGGGTTTAGTAATTTCACCCTTAGCTGCATTAATTGCAGAATTAATTGCATCAGGGTCATGACCATTAACATCGCGAACAACATGCCAACCATAAGACTCAAAACGACTTGCCACATCTTTTTCCATCCAGTCAGAAATATGACCATCAATAGAAATATCATTATCATCCCAAAAGACAATTAATTTGCCAAGTCCTAATGTACCTGCCATAGCACAAGATTCGTGAGATAGACCTTCCATTAAACAACCATCACCCATAAACACATATGTGTTATGATCAACAATATTATGACCCAACTTGTTAAATTGTGCGCCCAATGTTCGCTCAGCAATTGCCATACCAACTGCATTAGTAATACCTTGTCCTAATGGACCTGTTGTTGTTTCAATACCATCTACATAACCATATTCAGGATGTCCTGCAGTTCTAGCATGTAATTGACGAAAATCTTTAATATCATCCATATTAAGGTCATAACCTGACAAATGTAGTAATGAGTAAATAAGCATTGAACCATGTCCATTTGATAACACAAAACGGTCACGATTAGTCCACTTAGCATTCATTGGGTTATACTTTAAATGATCATTCCAAAGTACCTCTGCAATATCTGCCATACCCATTGGTGCACCTGGATGACCTGAATTTGCCCTTTGAACTGCATCCATACTTAAAACACGAATGGCATTTGCTAAATCTCTGCGTGATGGCATAGTAAAATTCCTTGAACAAAATACTAAATGATTATACGTAAAAAAATACTCTTTATTTAAGACACATCAAAAATGATTTCTTATAACAAAAAAATAATCATAATCATGAGAAAAATTAATTAAATTATAAGGCTAACTTTTCTACGTTAGATTAAAAATCAAAGACACACATTAAAACACAATCCAAATTATGACATTATTATGGTGGTTATAAGTGGAGTTGAATCACCAACCACAGCATAATAAAATTCATGCTTACAATTTCAACCTACATCCACTACAATACATTCATATTCACTAAAATACTTGTAAAATAGTATCATATATAAATTCATTATCCATCACACTTTGTACTTGCTCACTATCAAATAACCACATTCTGTATCCCTAACTATATAAAAGATATGAGTAAATAAATAAGCTTCACAAAGGAAAATAATGAATTCTCTACCAGCCCGTATCTGAAATTAACGGACCTAATCCTCTAGATTACTAATAATAGCATAAAATCAATTATTGTGTAAAAACGTAATTACATTAATAGTGTTATAAAAAGCAAGAAGTAAAGCCGTAAAAATATTAGACAATATCAGTGGTGGAATTAATCCAAAAAAGCAAATAGTGAAACTATTAAAGTTATCACACCCTTTTGCAGATGCTGGATAATTATATTACAAGTCATTGTACTAACTTGAATCCTCATATTATTAACAACTATCTATTTGATTAAAAAGATAAAAAAATATTAAGTATTACTCGTGATGATGTGGAAAAAACATAGAGACATGACTCAAAAATCTATAACAAAAGCCAACACTTCTATGAAGCTACTTAGAGCTTTATTTAATTATGAATAAGATGAGTGTGAAATAATGGTTGACCTATAATAATTAGTAACTCAACCAAAAAGATTAGACACATTAAAGCCTAGAATAGAGAAACATGTAGAAAAGTGATAATAAAATCATATAATTTAAAGAAATAGCACAAGATTGTACAAGAGCTACCAGACAAAAGGATCAAATCCAGAAGATGCTGTTAGAGAGCTGCTTGTATTTATACTATTTACTGGTTTACATAGAAAAGAAACTACAAACCTAAAATGGAGTAATGTTGATTACAAAGATAAAACTTAACTATTTATAATAATACAAACTATAAAACCACACATTATCATTAATACACTATTTGTTGAACATGTTAAATAGGAGTAAATTAGAAACGAATAGTTCTGTCGTATTTAAAGGAATATCACTAGGTAACCATAAACTGCCTATAACACCACTAACAACTGCTATAGTTACTTGTTGCGAGATACAGTTAGAAATAGAATGACATCAACTAGATGATATGTTTAACCAAACTTCCAATAAATTAGACTAGAGTTCTGATGAGATTAAACAATCACAAACGTATTAGCTTAATCAGTGTAATAATATATACTCTTAACTATGATAGAGGTACAATGAAATTTATCCAACATTCTTCTTGTATGGTTGGAATTGAGCAAACAGAGACAGAAGGAAATTTATACAAATTTTGTTGAAAATTGGTAATGATTATATTTAATAAAGTGATTGGAATTATTAAATATTTAAATAAAAGTAACAAATAAAATTAGAAACACCAACTACTATTCATATGATTTGTATTAGTTGTATGAATATTTACAAATATTCCTAAGTATCAATTTAATTGAGTAAACTTTGTCTAAATTTACAGGAAAAGACTACATTAAAATTATCAAAAAACATAAATCAGTATCGTTTCTTGAGGCTCTAACTTTTCTTTATACCTTAGTTACTTCAAGATTAGTCATAAGAATCAATATAAATATATATGTTAGGGTATTTTCAAATTGATAAAAATCCTAAAATAATGATAATCGACTCTGTTTGTTTTCAAAATACTATATCAGATAGTAAAGGACTATTCAATGTTGTATCCTACAATAAAGAGATAAATAAATTTGATATTTTTTGTATTGTGAATATAAACTACAAGACTAAAAAAGCATTATATAAAGCAGTTAAAGATGCATATAAAAATTAGACTCTAATCATTAAATTTATGAAACTATTTTTATCTATTATTATAGCAACTCTTGTTTTTCAAGTACAATCAAAACCACAATACGGTACAGTAATAGTATCAAAAGTCATCAGTGTTTATGATGGCGATACCTTCAGAGTAAACATAGACTTACTACCTCCTATCGTAGGGAGGAATATACCTATTAGAGTGAATGGAATAGACACTCCAGAAATACGAGGAAAGTGCCAGTATGAAAAGGATATAGCCATTAAAGCAAGAAATTTTGTAAGAGGTAAGTTAAACAATGCTGAAGAAATTAAGTTGACTAATTTACAGAGAGGTAAGTACTTTAGGGTTATTGCCAATGTGATAGTTGATGGTATTAGTTTAGAACAAGAACTACTTGATAATGACTTGGCTTATAGTTATTATGGTGGTAAAAAATTAAGTTGGTGCAAGTAATAAACTTACAAATAGAACTAAACAGAAATATACCATAGTTATAACTCTAAACTAACCACTAAATTTGGTGAAACCAAAATATATTGTCGAACTAACACAAACTAACACAAAGAGGTCTATCGATACATTAACGGGAAAATAAAACTAAATGTGTCGTAACTAGAAAAATCAATTACCTAAAGAATAGTAAGATATACTTATACTTCATCATAATAAGGTTAGTGAAAAACACATTGTAGACGTCAAAACGCCTGATAGCTAGGTTGTTAAATTTTAGAATTCTGCTATTAAATATGAAGAATATCTCTCACAAAATGATTTCTACAGAAAGAACAGTAACTAGGCACAAGAAGAAAAACAAATAATAATCAATTATTTTGTGAAGTTAGAACGTACAAACAACTTCTTTTCATCGAAGTTTATGCAAACTCTAAACTATTAAAAAAGTGAAAAGATAATAACCTTTTTGGATTTTGGTGATGCTGACCTAAAAGAAACATATTATGATGTATTTATCCAAAAAAAAATCCAATGGAAAAACTTATCTGACCAAAATATTACGAAGGGGTTTCATTAGTCTTCTAAATAATGAAGGGTTAAATAAATTAAAACATACACTTTAAATAACTCTAAACTGCTTTAAATAACATTTAAATATAGGTCTTGTGTTATCCTAGAGTTATTTATAAACAGGTATAAAGGCTTAAAACCTTATATAATATGGTGGTTATAGGTGGACTTGAACCACCGACCCCAGCATTATGAATGCTGTGCTCTAACCAGCTGAGCTACATAACCATATAACTATAAAAAGAAACATTATCGAAAGATTTAATATAAATGTCAATAGATAAGATGTAATATTAATAAAATCAATTTAATATGTCAATCATTAAAATAGCATTAACAGGTGGAATTGCTTGTGGTAAATCAAAAGTAAGTCACATCTTAAGTAATTTAGGCTTAGATATTATAAGTCTTGATAAGCTTGCACAAAAAATTGTTAGACCTAACACGATTGAACTTAAAGAATTAATCAAACACTTTGGTGATAATATTCTTAATAAGAATAAAAGCCTTAACCGTAGTACTTTAAGAAAAATTTTATTAGAAAAAAAATCTAATCAAAAATTGATTGAAGCAGTACTACATCCAAGAATATTAATACGCATGGAAAATGAAATTGGAAAACTAAAAACTAAATTAGTGGTGGTTGAAGTACCGCTTTTAGCTGAGAAGAATCTTACTCATTTATTTAATAGAGCAATTATTATTAGCTGCAATAAAAAACAACAAATAAAAAGATTGATCAATCGTGATAATATTAATACAAAGGAAGCAAAAAATATGGTTTCTGCACAATTTAGTCATTCATTACGCTTAAAATTGCGTGATAAATTACCTACTGATATCATTAAAAATGACCTAGCAATTGCTGATTTAACCCATAAAACTAATCAGTTGTACAAAAAACTAATTAACTTATAACCTCTTAACAATAATATTACCATTTATTGGATGTTTAAGATAATATTATATTACTAATATCCTCTTCGTCAATATAAACAACCATATACATTATACATACAACACCTTAAATAACATGACTTACTAAACCCTATCTTATTCCTAACCTATAATGCATTTTTTATGCAAAATTTATTTTTTATAAATTAAATTATAGACAATAGACTTTAATATCTTTAACTAGTGTTATTACAAAAACAAACATGCTTTGTATAAAAATTCATAAGAGATACTTATAGCTCAATAGCTCTTTGATAACAGTATCTTTTATCAAAACCAGTCATTTTAGCTACAAGTCTAGCTGCTTTTGACGCACCCATCTCAATGAGCAAAATTGGTAATACTTTATTCAATATTTCTTCTTCTGAGGCTTTATTGTTTTTCTTTACTGCAGAAATAAGAATCACAAATTCACCTTTTCGGTGTGTATTATCTGCTTGTAAATAATCAATCAACTGTGGCAATGTATTTGTCTTAATGGTCTCAAACAACTTGGTCAGTTCTTTAGCAAAGCAAACAATGCGTTCATTGCCCAATACTGCTTGTAAATCTTGTGCACAAGAAAGGATACGATTAGGTGATTCATAAAAAATAGCCATTTCATTGATATTTGCAATGGATTGAATCACCTTAAGACGCGTCGATTGTTTACTAGGTAAAAAACCAAAAAAACTGAATTTATTACTGGCCATTCCTGATACGCTAATTGCACTAATCATTGCATTAGAACCAGGGATAGGCGATACATTAATACCTACTTTCTTCGCTTCTATCACTAATACATGGCCTGGGTCACTAATAAGTGGCGTTCCTGCATCACTAATCAATGCAATATGCTTTCCTTCTAATAATTTATTGATTACATCAGGAGTTTTACATCTTTCATTATGTTCATGAAAAGTATACACAGGTGTTGTAATATCATAATGATTAAGCAAGTGTTTAGAGTGATACATATTCTCTGCTAAAATAATATCAACTATTTTTAGTGTTTCAATAGCCCTAAAAGTGATATCATTTAAATTTCCAATTGGTGTAGCAACAATATAAAGTGTTCCATTCATATTCAGTTTTACAAAAAATTAGCTATCAAATAAAAAGAAATTGTATTAACATATTTATTTAAATAACATTTAAAACTCATTAAAAAAAATATTAAATCATGATTGAGTGACATTAGATATTATTATGCTTTATAAAATCAACTAAATACTAGTTTTTATTGAAAAAATATATCGTGCTAATACCTCTTTTAGTTATATGATGTAAATAATTATTCAAAAAAATATCAAAATTAACTGTATAAGTTTGATCTTATTAGACTTAAATCTGATTTAAAATATTTTAAATATAGCGTGTAAAGTAAAGACACCTTGATAAATATAACATCATGAAAAAATTCATTCTATCAACACTTCTAATAATAAACTTCTTACTTTTAACAGCTTGTGTATCAGCTATTCAAGGGGTTTCAACTATTAGCTCAATTATCTCAGTAAGTAATGATAGGCGTAGTGCTGGAGAAGTGTTAGATGATAAAACTATTATTCTAAGGTTATTTAACTGGTCTAACAAAGATTTAATATTAAACAATGCACATCTTAATTTCATGGTTTATAATAAAACAGTACTCATTACTGGAGAAGTAGCAACGCCTAAGATACGTATTTATACAAGTAAACAAGCACAACTTCAAGCACCAAAAATTTCACAAATATTTAATGAAATTAAATTAGGTCCTTCAAATGGACTACTTAGTAGAGCTAAAGATTCAACTATCACTATACAAGTTGAGTTACTATTTCAAAATCAGGAGGTATTTCATCCAACCCACGTTCAGGTGATGACTGAAGATCAGGTAGTTTATCTTATGGGGGCCGTAACTAAACGAGAAGCAGACATGGCCGCCAAAACTGCCGCTAAAGCCAAAGGTGTTTACAAGGTTATCAAATTATTTGATTATATAAAAACTCGCCCCAAAGCGGAAATAGAACGTGATAGAATTAAAATGTTTAAAAATGAACAAAAAACTGAACTTGAAGTAAAAAAGCTAATCTCAACCACTAAATAAAGTTATTAAATAGAAAAATAGAATTATTCACCAGAGTGAATAATTAATAGTTTTCATTATGTTGTTAAAGCTATAATACACCTCTCAATTTAACAACACAATTATTATATTTAGCAATGTTCGTACATTGAATTAAACTTATCTAATTCAATCATTTGTTTATCATGTTATTCCTTTGACAAAAATCGATACTACTAATTTCAAACTTAATTACACTATCTTTCAATAGTCAAAATCAGTACAACTATTATTGCAATACAACATCTTTCTAAACGAAAACTAAAACTTACCATAACTTTTAATCAACTTATCTCAAAAGATAACCTTTTTAACAGGATAAATTTAAGTATTATAATTTTACTTATTTACTTAAATAGAGTATAGCCTTTTAATAGCTTTAAATCCAATATCATCTCGATAATAGGAGCCATCCCAATTGATTCTTTTTACCAACTTATAAGCCTTCTTTCGTGCACTAGAAATATTTTTACCCAAAGCAGTTGCACATAAAACACGTCCTCCACTAGAGAACACTTTGCCATTTTCTAGTTTTGTTCCTGCGTGAAAAACTTTGGTATCTTGACTATCTTCTGGCAATATAATTAATTCATTAGTATTATAAGTATTTGGATAGCCTTTTGCAGCTAAAACTACTCCCAAACAAATACGCTCATCCCAATTAATATTCGCTTGATCTAAACTTTGTTGTGTTGCTAATAAACATAGATCTGCTAAATTAGACTTGAGACGCATCATAATCGGCTGAGTTTCAGGATCACCAAGGCGACAGTTATACTCTAATACTTTAAAATTATTATCTTGGTCAATCATTAGCCCTACATATAAGAATCCTGTATAAATATTTCCTTCTTCTGCCATTGCATTAACGGTTGGATAAATAATGGTATCCATAACTGATTGAAAAATTTCATTAGTAACAATAGGCGCTGGAGAATAAGCACCCATACCACCAGTATTTGGACCTTTATCATTATTATCACGAGCTTTATGATCTTGTGAAGTTGCCATTGGCAAAATATTTTTACCATCACACATCACAATAAAACTTGCCTCTTCACCAGTCAAAAACTCCTCAATCACCACACATGAGCCTGCCTTACCAAAACAATTACCTTGTAACATGTCAATAATAACATTTTTAGCTTCAAATTGTGTATGGGCAATAATCACACCCTTTCCTGAAGCTAAACCATCAGCCTTAATTACAATAGGTGTACCTTTATTCTTAACATATTCGATAGCAAGATTTGCTTCGGTAAATACACCATAATGTGCTGTAGGAATATTATGACGCTCTAAGAAATACTTACAAAATACTTTAGACCACTCTAGTTGAGAGGCAGCCTTAGTTGGACCAAAAATTGCCAATCCTTCGTATTGAAAACGATCCACTACACCTATTACCAATGATGCTTCAGGGCCAACAATGGTTAAATCTACTTGATTGTTTTTTACAAAAAAAATTAAACCTACTATATCATCCGTATGAATATTAATATTAGTCAAATTACTTTCTAACTGTGTACCAGCATTACCGGGAGCAACAAACACGTGACTTACTGTATCAAATTGACTACACTGCCAAGCCAAAGCATGTTCACGACCACCGCCACCAATAACTAAAACCCTCATAAGCACTCCGTAATAAATTACTTAAATTTTTTTTGCTATAATTTATATACCATAACCATTAAAAACATTAATACAAAATTTATGACAATATAAATAATAACTCATTAAGATAGCATAATTTTAAAAAATTTTGCAAAATACAATATAAATTAATCTTATATGGTAACTATTACATTTTTTGATTTCTATATAACAAATACTCTTGATAATCTTTTGAGAACAAGACAAAAATTTAATATTTTTTTAAACATCAAGTAAATACATTTAATAGAAACTTATCCTTTTCATCCAAACTAATTCTTTTAAAATAAAAATCAACATATTTATACCTTAACAAATAATCTACTCAATTCATCTCAGTATTAAACGAATCAAATAACAATATAACAGTAATGTAACTCAATTAACAAACAATATGCGCCTATTTTAGTCAATAAAAATAGTTAACTATAGAATAACTTATCTAAATAATCATCTACAATATTAAAATTTTTTTTATAATTATAAACACTTTCACGCAAACTTTTATCGCGTTTGATATAGTGTATTGAACTATTGTTAAAGCAAACACCAAACTAGTAAATCTTTTTTGCTCATACAAATAATTTTTTTGGTAAAATTATTCCATGTCTTTGACATTGTCCAATACCCAAAAATTGTTTTTTCTCATTAAATAACTTCACTTTAAGCAATCCTTGCTTATCTGTCTGAATTTCTCTACCAAATTTTATATCCACACTTTGAACCTTACTCAAATAAACATCTTCAAGATTTAATAACATATCTTCACTAGCAAGTATTTTCTCATCCAGTGCTTGATAATTATTAGATGCCAAAATTTCAAGTTCAGAAAATGTCGAGGTTTGCCTAATGTCAATATGTGCAAAACCTGTACGCCTAAGTTCAACAACATGAGCTCCACAACCTAATTTTTTTCCAATATCTTCTATCAAAGTACGAATATAAGTACCTTTAGAACACGTTACTTCAAGTGAAAGTATGCCGTTTTTATACCCAAGATAGACAATTTTATAAATAGTGACTAGACGAGACTCCCTTTCTACTTCTATGCCTTGTCTAGCAAGCTTATACAATGGCTGTCCATCTCTTTTAAGTGCTGAGTACATAGGAGGAATCTGAAAAATATTACCTTTAAAACTTGCAGTTACCTTAGTAATTTCACTATCACTTAAATGTTCAAAAGGTTGAGTTTTGATAATGCTACCTTCGCAATCACCAGTATCACTTGTTTGACCCAATTTACCACGCACAAAATAACGTTTATCCTCTTCTAGTAAAAACTGTGCAATTTTCGTAGCTTGTCCTAAACAAATTGGCAAAATACCACTAGCCGAAAAATCTAGTGCGCCTGTATGTCCGGCCTTTTTAGCAAAAAAAAGTCGTTTTACTTTTTGTAAGGCCGCGTTAGAACTTAACCCAATATCTTTATCTAATAAAACAATACCATTAATACTTCTACCTTTTGGATTACGCCGCCTTAACATGTATTATTGATATAATAGTCTTTTTATAATTTAGATAGTAGTTGTTCAATTCTTGCGCCTGTATTAGGCGCAGAGTCAAAGATAAACCTAAGTACAGGTGTGTGACGAAGATCAATTGTTTTAGATAAATGTATACGAAAAAAACCACTGGCTTTATCAAGTAGTGATTCAATCATTTTTTTATCTTCTTTAATAACCGTATAAAAAACCTTAGCACTACTTAAATCACGACTTATCAGTACATCAGTAATTATCATGTCACGTAACCTTGGATCTTTAATAGAGGTTCTTAACAATAATGTCAACTCACGACGAATTAGTTCGTTAATTCTTTCAACTCTATAAGAGGCTTGTTCTAACATTTATATCAAAAACTTAAAGTATGCGTGCCCTTTCAACACGTTCAAAGATTTCTATTTGATCACCTGGCTGTACATCTTTGTAATTAAGTACACCAATACCACATTCAGTACCTGATTTAACTTCATTAACATCGTCTTTAAAACGTCTTAATGATTCCAGTTTACCATCAAAGATAACTACACTATCACGTAATACTCGAATTAGACTGTCTCGTTTAACCATACCCTCATCCACCATACACCCAGCAATATCACCCATTTTTTGAGATTTAAATATATTTTTAACAGAAGCAATACCAATAATATTTTCACTCAATTCTGGGCTGAGTAAACCACTCATAATAGCTTTAACATCGTTAATTAAATTATAGATAATTGAGTAATATTCAATACGAACACCTTCATTGTCAGCTGTTTTACGTGCAACAGCATCAGCACGTACATTAAAACCAAGTACTAAAGCACTAGAAGTTGCTGCTAATGTAATATCGGTATTGTTAATACCGCCAACACCACTTGACACCACTTTCACTCTAACCTCATCCGTTGATAATTCTTCTAAGGCTTCAATTAATGCTTGAGCTGAACCTCTAACATCCGCTTTAAGCAATACATTAACAGTTGAAATATCGCCTTTTTCCATTTTCATTAGAAAATTTTCCATTTTCGATGCTTGCTGTTTCTGTAACTGCACTTCACGATCTTTAGATTTTCTAAAATCAGCCACCTCACGAGCCTTCTTCTCACTACCTACAACTACTACTTCATCTCCAGAGTTGGGAACACCAGACAAACCTAACACCTCTACAGGCATTGACGGCATAGCTAATTTAAGTATTTTACCTTTATCATCCACAATTTGCTTAACTTTGCCATATTCGAATCCAGCAATCATAATATCTCCTTTATTCAATGTACCTGATTGTACTAAAATAGTGGTCACCTTACCACGACCTTTCTCAAGACGTGCTTCTAGTACAGTACCATGCGCTGGACCTTCACTTACTGCTGAGAATTCTAAAATCTCAGCAGTAAGTGAAATAGCATCTAATAAAGCATCCACACCTTCGCCAGTATGAGCTGATACAGGAACCATTATTACATCACCACCCCAATCTTCAGAGATCACGTCATACGTTGAAAGGACTTGCTTAATTTTATCAACATCTACCCCTTCTTTATCTATCTTATTAATTGCAACAATCATTGGTGCGCCAACAATTTGTGTATGTTTGATAGACTCAATCGTCTGTGGCATCACGCCATCATCAGCAGCCACTACTAAAATAACAATATCGGTCACATTAGCACCCCGAGAACGCATTTTTGAAAACGCTGCATGTCCTGGCGTGTCAATAAAAGTAATAATCTTACCATTTGACTGAACTTGATAAGCGCCAATATGTTGTGTAATACCGCCAACTTCACTATGTGCTATTTTAGCTTGACGAATATAATCGAGAAGTGAAGTCTTACCATGATCAACATGACCCATAATAGTTACAATAGGTGGTCTAGCACTTTCATTCTCATTAGATTTTAACTGTTCAATTAATACATCTTCAATAGTTTCTTCAACACTAATAATACCTTTATGGCCCATTTCTTCTACAACTAACATAGCAGTATCTTGGTCAATCACATCATTCAATGTCACCATAACACCCATACCCATTAACACTTTAAGTACTTCACCAGCTTTAGTAGTCATCTTTTGTGCAAGTTCAGTTACCTTAATATTCCCAACAATAGCAACTTCATGAATTACTTTTTCAATAGGTTTTTGGAAGGCATGTTGCGCTTGTTCTGCTTGTATTTTTTGTGACAAATGTGTTCTATCTTTTTTCTTTAATTTTCGATTGGGATTATGTCTAGCGACATGAAGTTGCTTACGAGTATTATTATCACTAGAAGTATTACGTAAGCGTTTAGGTTTATTACCTTCTTTAGGCTTGTCTTCCGTTTTTAGTTTTTCAACTTTCTTTTCAGCTTCTTTCTCTTGCACTTTTTTAACCGTTTCTTTCTGGATCTCTAGCACCTCTACTTGGGCTTTTTGCAAACGCACTATTTCCAAACGCCTAGCATCTTGGGCCAATAATATTTCATCTGCATTACGACCAGCATCTAAGGCAGCTAGAGCTGCTCTAGCCATTTCATTAGCAGCAACTTTAGACTGTTCATCAATCATTGTAATTGGCTGTGTCAAGCGTTTTGACCTAACTTTCACTTTAACGTCACTCGCTGAAACGGTATTGGGCTTAGTACCTGCTTTACGAAAAACAGACATGCTAGATCTTCTAATTGGACGCTTTGAAAGACTATTCATTAATATTTTTCTTTCTTCTGTTGAAATAACAGAATCTGAATTTTTACCATCAACACCAGCATTCGCTAGAATTGTAACCACCTCATCAGGCGTTTTTTTCAGTAGTTTAGAGAGTGTTTGAACCGTGTGTGCCATAATACTTGCCTATTTTTTATAATTATTAACTTAAAATAAATTCTCATGCTTAATTAATCAAACCATCCTTCATTTTCTCTTGCAGTCATGATAATACTTGATGCTATTTCAATATCCATATCTTGAATATCCAGTAATTCATCAATAGACAACTCCGCTAAATTATCAACAGTAAAAATGTCTACTTCAATTAATACACTTGCCAAATCCTCATTAACACCTTCAACACTCATAAGTATTTCAGAAGCTTCTGCATCTCCCAAAGCTTGTACTAATTGTGCATCTGATGCGCGCTCTTGCAATTCTTCAACCATGGATGCATCAAATTCTTCTATATTTCCTAAAACTTGCGCATCTGCATCAACTAACTCATCCACACTGTCAAACCCTTCTTCAATTAATACACCCGCCACTTCAGAATCAACACCTAATTGATCAGCAAGCTTATCGCTAATTTTTTGCAACTCTTGGACTTGCTCTTCATCAGCTTGAATTGTTGACATCACATTTAATTTCCAACCAGTCAAACGAGAAGCAAGCTTAATATTTTGGCCACCACGACCAATAGCTAATGCTAACTGCTCATCTGCAACTGCAATATCCATTGAGTGTTTATTTTCATCAACAATAATTGAACTCACCTCAGCAGGTGCCATTGCATTAATAACAAATTGTGCAGGATCTTCATCCCAAAGAATAATATCAACACGCTCAGCATTTAATTCATTCGATACTGCTTGAACACGCGCACCCCGCATACCAATACAAGAACCAATTGGATCTATACGCTTATCTTTAGCTCTAACTGCTAGTTTTGAACGCAAACCTGGATCTCTACTACCACCCATAATTTCAATCACACCTGCAGAAATTTCCGGCACTTCCATTTTGAATAGCTCAATCATCATTTCAGACACACTACGTGATAGAAAAATTTGAACACCACGAATAGAAGACTTTACCTCTTTAATATAAGCTCTTAAACGGTCATTTTTACGTACTGACTCATTAGGAATCAAATCAAATTTAGGAATCATGCCATCAACACCGCCCATATCAACATAAACATTGCCTCTATCAACACGTTTAACCGTAACCATAATAACCTCACCAATTCGTGAGGAGTAATCATTAACAATTACTTCTCTTTCTGCTTCACGAACCTTTTGAATAATTACTTGCTTAACAATTTGTGCCGCAATACGGCCAAACTCTTGTGTTTCAATTGGCTTACGCATATAATCATTAATCACTAAACCATCCGTATCTTTTTCATAAATGTGTAATTCTAAATCAAACTCAGTACCATCATCATCAACAAACAACTCGCCATCTGCCACAACCATCCACTGTCTAAAAGTTAAAAACTCTCCTGTTTGTCTATTAATTTCAACATATGCATCAATATTATTTCGTTTTTTTGTAGCAATAGCTAATGCTTTTTCTAACGACTCAAGCACCTCTTCTTTAGAGATGTTTTTCTCGTTTGAAATCGCCTCAACCATTAAAAATAATTCTTTACCGTCCATTTCTTTACTCTCCTACATTACCCAAGTTACCTAATTGAGCTTAAAAATCAACCACTAAATTTGCTTTTTTAATCAAATTAATATCCAAAATAATTGCTCCTAATTCACCAACCAACTCAATCGTATTGTTAATCTCATTAACACTACCAATAACACCAAAAAAATTACTTTGACCGCTAATCGGCCTAAACATATGTAACTTAACATTAAAACCTAAAAAACGTTGATAATGCCCCTTATGAAATAAGGGACGCTCAATACCAGGAGATGAAACCTCCAAATTGTATTGGCCACTAATCGGCTCTTCTATATCAAAAATACTACTCAATTGATGAGAGACTATTTCACAATCATTAACACTAATACTTTTATTTGTATCAATAAAAATTCTCAAAATACTATGCTTACCACTAGTAACATATTCAATACCCAACAATTCATAACCCATACCTTCAATAATAGGCTTAATTAAATAGGTAATTTTGTCAGTTACTCTTACCATATATTTCTGTATATTTTATCTTTCTATGCATAATAAAAAACCCCTATAAATGGGGGTCTTAATCAACTTTTTTATTAACTTGGTTAATAAAAAAGTACTTAACTGGTAGCGGGGACAGGATTTGAACCTATGACCTTCGGGTTATGAGCCCGACGAGCTACCAAACTGCTCCACCCCGCACTAAAGGGTGTGAATTATACACTATAATACTAAGAATTATGAAAAAAATAAAAATTGCTATATTAATGGATAATATCAACAATATTAATCCAAAAAAAGATTCTTCCTTAGCCATGATGCTAGAAGCATCAAGGAGAGGCTGGGAGATTTACACTTTTAATACTTATGATCTATTTGCTCAAGATGGATCAGTATTTGCTAATTGTGCAAAAACTACAGTTAATGATAATCTTAATCATTGGTTTGAAAAAGAAAAAAATACAATAATGGTACTTAATGAATTTAATGTTATCCTAATGCGTAAAAACCCTCCATTTGATATGAACTATATTTATGCAACTTATTTATTAGAACAATCTGAAAACAAAAATACATTAATCATCAATAAACCACAATCTTTACGAGATGCTAATGAAAAACTATTTGCCCTAAATTTCCCGCATTGTATACCAAAAACATTAATTAGCAGCAATCAAATGCAAATCAAAAACTTTATCAAAATACAAAATACCGCTATTATTAAACCACTTGACGGCATGGGAGGGCATGATATTTTTAAATTTAAAATAGACGATATAAAAATAGATGTAGTACTAAAACGCCTAACAAACAATGGTAAAAAACCAATTATGGTACAAGAATTTTTGTCTGATATTGCTAAAGGTGACAAACGCATTTTATTGATTAATGGTAAACCGGTTGATTATGCACTTGCTCGTATTCCCGCAAAAGGTAACTTTAAAGGCAACTTAGCAGCAGGTGCAATTGGCATTGGACAACCATTAAGTAAACATGATTATTATTTATGCAAACAAATCTCTCCTACTCTTAAAGCTAAAGGGTTAGTATTTGTTGGACTAGACGTAATTGGCGATTATATTACTGAAATTAACGTCACCAGTCCAACCTGTATTCGTGAATTAGACAAACAGTTTAATCTTAATATTGCAGGTAAATTATTTGATGTTATCGAACAAAAGATTAACATTAGTCCTTACTGAGAAATCAAAAAATATCGACCCAATACTACTCCTATACCAGTAGCAGAAAGAGATAAAACAATATTAAGTAGGATATTAAACACTGCTTGACCATAATGCCCAAAACTAATCATTTCAATAGATTCCCAAGATAAAGTTGACATAGTTGTTAGCGACCCAGTTAAACCAATTAACAACATCAAACGATAAGCCTCATGTAAAGTAGCTCTTTCTAATATAATAACTACCAATATACCCGCCAAAAACGAACCTAAAACATTAACAGCCAAAGTGCTATAAGGAAAATCAGATATAAGTATAGCGTTCATTAATTGGGTTAAATAATAACGCATACTAGCGCCAACAGTTGCACCTACACCAATCACAAAAATTGTGAATAAACCACTCATCACAAATCTCTTAGATGTTTCATCTTTTCAATAATTTTAATCTTTCACTTAAAATTTTTAGACAATCAACTTGTTCTTCCAACGCATGAAGATCAAATGTTTATCCACATACAAGCACATCAAATGCATGATGTACACATGCATAAAAATACTTTTACTTACCTATCAATTAAATATTTTATATATAGCATTATACTTTGATAGAATCTACATAATGTACTACATAAATATATTGATAATACAATCTTATTATGATAGATGGTAACTATTTACTTACCAATTTTCTAGCGTTATTAACTATTATCTGTAAATCTTTTACCTTATCTAATCCAAAGCTTAACCAAGTAAAATTTCCATTAAAAAATTTTTGATTAGAATAATTCGACCAATGTCTAATAGATTCCATAAAATCATACAATTTAATCGAGTGTTATAAATATCCTAACAACATGAATACTAATATTCAACAAATATAACTAACTAAAATCATCTAAAGTTCTAAACCTTAACGTTTCTACAAATAGCATATGACCAAATATATTTTTATTTTAATCAATCACAAAAAATACTGACAAGTTTTAGTGTAAATACACCACCATAATAAAGGTTATATTTTAATGAATTTGTAGTACTTCAAAATCATAATACTGATTCAAAATAAACACTACTGACAAGTTAAGTTCTTCTGCTAATATTTTAGCTTTTTGACTACCCATTGCCATCATAGCAGTTGCATAAGCATCTGCGATCATCGCGCTATCATGAATCACGCTAACAGAACTTAGATCAGTATTAGCAGGTAATCCTGTACTGGGATTTAAAATATGTTGATATTTTTTTTCTTGCCAAACAAGATAATTACGATAATCTCCTGAAGTGGCAATAGCTAAATTTTGTAATTCAATGGCAATTGGCAGGCTATGATTCGGCTTTTCAATACCAATTGTCCATTGACCTTGGGCCATCACCTCACCACCAATTTCCACTATAAAATTTTTAAGTCCTTGCTGAATTAGCATATTTGCCACAATATCTACACTATAACCTTTAACAATAGCAGATAAATTAATATAAATATCTTTAAGCTTTTTAACTCGTAGATCGCCTAAATGTACATACTCAATCGATGATATTGCTAATGCTTTAGATATCTCTTCCTGATTAGGTTTTACCTGTGTCTTAACAACACCAAAACCCCAAACATCAATTAAACGACCTATACCAGGATCAAAAAAACCTTGCGTTTGCTTATATATTTCTTTTGCTTGGAGTAAAACAAAAAACAACTCATCTGATACCTTTATCCATTGATTAATTGGCGCTCTGTTTAATTTTGAAAGCTCGGAAGTCTCATCCCAAGTAGAAAATATTTTCTCAATTTCATTAAGACGTTGATCAATAATTAACTTTGAAACTTGGATATTAAAAACCTTGATACTATAATCAGTACCCATAGTTGTACCAATAATAGTTTGTGGTGTTTTACTAATACAAGAACTTAAAAATAAAAAGATAAGAACAATAAACACCTTAGACATTATAATTTTGACATGTTAAAATTTATTTTTAGTTTGTTGTTAACATTACCTGCGTATACAAATAATACCCAAGATACGTCTAATACCCAAGACACGTCTAATACGCATAGTTTTACACAATTCTTGAATGATGTTCGCCGCAAAGCAATTCAATTAGGAATTTCACAAATTACAATTAACAACGCTTTTAATGATTTAACACTAAATCCTAAAATCTTAGAATATGACCACAACCAAGCAGAATTTAATCTTAATTTTTGGCATTATTTAAACTCAAGAGTGAATCAAAGTAGGCTTAATAAAGGTTTAATAAAACTTAAACAGTACCAGGAATCCTTACAAGAAAATTATAAAAAATACGGCGTACCGCCTCATATTATTGTAGCTCTTTGGGGTTTAGAAAGCAATTATGGTAAAAATGTTGGAAAAATTAATATAATTCGCTCACTTGCAACACTAAGTTTTGATAAACGCCGACGCAAATTTTTTACACATGAATTATTAACTTTACTTAAACTAATCGATGAAGGAAAAATTCCTTTGAAAGCCCAAGGGTCTTGGGCAAGTGCCATGGGAAGTATACAATTTATACCAACTAATGTAGCTACTTACGGTATAGATGCTAATCTTGATGGAAAAATTGACTTATGGCACACAGAAGAAGATATCTTTGCCAGTGCAGCATATTTTCTAAAAAATATTGGTTGGCATCAAGGAGAACGTTGGGGGCGTGAAGTTAATATTCCTAAAGATTTTAACTACCAACTAGCTAATTTGAATACTAAAAAAACAGTAAATAAATGGCAAATCTTAGGTATACGTATGATAAATGGCACTAATCTTCCCAACTCAAGAATGCAATCCTCTCTCATATTACCAATGGGATATAACGGCCCAGCATTTTTAATTTATCGAAATTTTCATGCTATTCTCAGGTGGAATCACTCAATTTTATATGCACTATCTGTAGGACTTTTATCTGATCGTTTAATAGGCTTAAATCAATTATTTACAAAATCCATTACCGAACCTTCGCTTAATAATGACAATATTAGATACATTCAAAATACACTAAATAAATTGGGCTTTAATACAGGTACGCTTGATGGTATACCAGGACAAAAAACTCGTTGCGCAACAAGAGCATACCAAAAAGCAAATAACTTACCGATTGACGGCTATATTGGCTATCAATTATTACAACAACTACTGTGAATATTAATACTTATTTAGGATTTGATATTGGAACTAAGAGAACTGGCGTTGCAATAGCCAATAGTTTAACCATGCAAGCAACAGGTATTGCGGTGATTAAACATCATAAAGACAACTCAACTAATTGGATTGCACTTGATGAAGTTATTAATAGTCATAATATTAAGCTATTTGTTGTAGGATTGCCATTTGACCAACAAGGAAAAGAACAAATAATGACTTTTATTGCCAAATCATTCGGAAAAAAATTAAAAAATCGTTACCAAATTGAAGTTGAGTTTATTGATGAATATTTATCCTCAAATGAAGCAAAAAAACTTCTAAAATACAATCATCATCATCACAATGCACAACGTGGTAATGTTGACAAACAATCATCACAATTAATATTACAAACATGGCTCAATGAAAAAAGAATTGATTAGTAACCATATTCAACTAAATGACTCTGGTAAATTAATTCATCTATTAGGACTTGAAGGTCTTTCCAAACAACATTTAACCCATATTCTTGATAAAGCTGATAGCCTGATTGATGCCTCTGGAAACTTAAAAAAATCCAAAGCACTTGATGATATGTCCATCGCTAATTTATTCTTTGAACCATCAACACGAACACGTAACACATTTGAAATTGCTGCAATGAGAAGTAGTGCCAATGTTATTAACGTTGACCTTGCTAACTCAGCACTCAAAAAAAATGAAGACTTACTTGATACTATGCGAACACTTAAAGCCATGCAAATTGACATGTTTGTGATTCGCCACAAACAAAATGGCTTACCACACCACGTAGCAAAATACCTAGAAGGTGTCTCCATTCTAAACGCAGGTGACGGTATTAACGCTCACCCAACCCAAGCACTACTTGATATGCTCAGTATTCGCCAACACAAAAAAACATTTGAAAACTTATCAGTCGCTATTATAGGTGATATTATTCATTCACGTGTGGCACACTCTGGTATTCAAGCACTTAAAACTCTAGGAACAACTGATATCCGTCTCATTGCTCCAAAAATCTTACAATACAACTCAAAACCTTGTTCAGAAGTTAGTTGTTTTGATAATATTGAACCAGGACTTAAAGATTGTGATGTAGTGATAGTATTAAGACTACAAAAAGAACGTATGATTGAGGCTAATATCCCTAATGAACAAGAATATTTTGATAATTTTGGACTCACGCCAAAACGTCTAGCACTAACAAAATCCGATGCTATTGTTATGCATCCAGGTCCAATTAATCGTGGCGTTGAAATTGACTCAATCGTAGCTGATGGCAATCAATCAATTATATTGCAACAAGTTACTGATGGTATTGCAATACGTATGGCAGTCATGCAAATTCTTGCTAACAAATCTTGACTTATAATTAATTATAAGTCAAGATATATCATACAAACACATACAACAATCGTATTTTGTATTTTGTGTAACTTTACTATGTTAAATAACATCATTAGCTTTGATGTTTGATCAATCAAATGATTAAACAAAGCCATAACAAATAAGGATATATTCCCTTAAAAACACAACTTAGCAATCAGTTCAAAGTTTTATAAAATATAACTAACGGTAGAAATTATACTCTATAGTAGAGTATGTCGCCAACTTATCTCTTAAGGAGAGTATTTCTTAAGGGCGACATAATAACATTATACCATAAAGTAATAGTATTAGTTACTAACACTTTTAATCTTTAATTTAGTGATCAAACAAAATTAATACTTTACAAGAATAGAATTCTCTAACTAATCTTAATAAAAAAACACTTAGTATAATCAAATAAATATGGTGGCCACACCTAGAATTGAACTAGGGACACAGGGATTTTCAGTCCCTTGCTCTACCAACTGAGCTATGTGGCCTTTATACTCTTTACAGGTATAAACAAGTAGATTATAACCTTTAAAAAGGTTATTCGCCTAAAAATCGTTCAGCATCTAAAGCTGACATACAACCAGAGCCAGCTGAAGTAATAGCCTGACGATAAACATGATCTGACACATCACCTGCTGCAAACACACCTTCTATACTAGTTTGTGTAGCATTACCTTGTGTTCCACTTTGTACTTTAATATAGTCATTTATCATTTCTAAATGACCTTTAAAAATAGCTGTATTAGGTGTATGACCAATGGCAATAAATACACCATGCACATCAATATCTTTTATCTTATTATTATTATTATTTTTTAAACGAATCCCTGTTACTCCCGTGACATCACCCAATACCTCATCAAGGTTATGATTATATTCAATAGTAATATTACCTGTTTTTACTTTTTCAATCAATTGGTCGGATAAAATCTTTTCAGAAGAAAACTTATGCTTACGATGAATAATAGTAACATGATCAGCAATATTTGACAAAAACAAAGCTTCTCCAACTGCCGTATTACCCCCGCCAATCACAGCCACTTTTTGTCTACGATAAAAGAATCCATCACACGTTGCACAGGCAGATACGCCTTTTCCTTTAAATTCTTCCTCTGATTCTAAACCTAAATAACGAGCACTTGCACCTGTTGCAATAATCACTGAGTCTGCTGTATAGGTAATTTTCTCACCTTTTAAAACAAAGGGGCGTTTGACAAAATTAACTGATATGATAGTATCGTTAATAACTTGTGTGTCAAAATACTCAGCATGTTTTTTCATACGTGCCATTAAATCTGGACCTTGAACACCAGCATTATCTCCAGGCCAATTGTCTACATCAGTAGTATTCATTAACTGACCACCTTGTTCCACCCCACTCACAACAACGGGGGTAAGATTAGCTCTAGCTGCATAAATTGCAGCAGAATAACCAGCAGGACCTGAACCAATAATCAATACTTTACAATGTTTATTTTCACTCATATGAATACTTTATACTTTATAAATATATTCGGAATATTATAAACCACCTTGAAAAAGAATAAAAAAATAAGTACAAAAATATACCCACAAAAACCTCGTACTAAAATAACCAGTGAAATACTATTTATATTTTTAAGTACCATAGGTCTTATTTTTTTATCCGCCTTAGTTACCTATTCTGCTAATGAAAACCCTTGGTCAGGTAACGTTGTTCTAATTGCACCAGTTGCTAACCTTGCTGGTGTATTTGGTGCATATTTAAGTGATATCTCTTTATCTAATTTAGGTTATAGTGCCTATTTAATACCAGCCTCACTAATATGGTTAGGATGGAAAATCCACAAAAATACTGAACAAAAGAAGTATAAATACTCAACAATTACTATTCGTTTTATTTCACTATTGACACTAATTTCTTTTAGTGCAGCGTTTTTAGTTCAAAACTTTACAGATATAGGAGCATCTGGCGGCTATATTGGCGTTAATATACACCGTTATTTTAGTGTTATATTTGGTTCTACATCACTAATTATTTATCTCAGTATTATAATGATTAGTTTCAGCATTGTCAGTAGCTATTCATGGAATAATATTTTCTCCTTTACTAACAATATGTTCAATAATTTTTTTAAAAAAATACATAATATTAGAACACAAGTTAAAACCAAAAAAGCTATAAAAATTTCTACCCCTATTAGACAATCAAATACTAAAACCAGTATACTTACCAAAATAAAAAAAACCAAGGAAAAACCAAATAAAAGTTTTAAAAAAGTTTTTTCCTCTAATCTATTTAATACGATAACCATGACTGGTTTGCCAAATTTAAACTTACTTAACGAACCAACTATCAACACCACTGGATACTCTAAAGAAACATTAGAAACCATGTCACGCCAAGTTGAAGTAAAACTTAAAGATTTTGGTTTTGATGTTTTAGTTACCACAGTCACTCCTGGTCCTGTCGTCACTCAATTTGAACTTTCACTAGCTCCTGGCATTAAAGTTAATCAAATTATAAATCTTAACAAAGACTTAGCACGTGCTTTATTAGTTAAAAGTGTACGTATTGTTGACATTATCCCTGGAAAACCTGTTATTGGCTTAGAAATTCCAAATAAACAACGTGAAATAATCAATCTTAAAGAAATTTTTGCTTCTGAAAATTTTATTAAATCTGACTCTGCCTTAACCATAGGTTTAGGTAAAGATATTAACGGGATTCCAATTATTACCAATCTAACAAAAATGCCACACTTGCTCGTTGCTGGTGCAACTGGTATGGGTAAATCAGTTGGACTAAATACCATAATCCTAAGTGTGCTCTTCAAAGCTAAGCCAAAAGAAGTACGTATTATTATGATTGACCCTAAAATTGTTGAACTAGCTTGTTATGCCGACATTCCACACTTGCTCACACCTGTTGTAACAGATATGAACCAAGCAGCTTCTGTCTTGTGCTGGTGTATTAATGAAATGGAACGTCGTTATTCATTATTAGCTAAATTTGGAGTGCGTCATATTAAAGGCTTTAATAACAAGCTAAAAAAATCTAAAGATAAGGGAGAACCTTTACTTTATCAGTTATTTAATCAAGATACTACTAATGAAAGTAAACCAATAACTGAGTTAAAAGCATTGCCTATGATTATGATAGTTATTGATGAATATGCTGATATGCTTGGCACACTAGCCCAAGAAGATCGTACCAAAGCTAAACGTGTTGAGACACTTATTATACGTCTAACACAAAAATCACGAGCTGCAGGTATTCACATTATTATTGCCACACAACGTCCAAGTGTAGATGTTATTACTGGTCTAATCAAATCTAATATACCCACACGTATTGCTTTCAAAGTCTCTTCAAAAGTTGATTCACGCACCATTCTTGACCAAAGTGGCGCTGAACAATTACTTGGTATGGGTGATATGCTATATATGACGCCAGGTATGTCACACCTTATTCGCATACACGGTGCCTTTGTTGACGATGATGAGATTGAACGCGTAGTTAATTTTTTAAAAGACAACTATGAAACTAATTATCTAGATGGTATTCTTAATACTCATAGTAAATCAAATAATCTACAAGACTTAAATAAAACATCTGATGTTTTATATGATAAAGCTGTGAAAATTGTAACTTTATCACAGCGCGCTTCAATTTCTATTCTACAACGACGTATGCGAATTGGTTACAACCGTGCAGCGCTTATTATTGAAGACATGGAAGCTAGTGGTGTAGTAAGCAGTATGAACAGTACTGGAAATCGCCAAGTATTAGCACCTATACCTATAACTACTAATGAATAAATTTCTAAGCACTTTAATGCTTGTATTTTATATAGTTAACAACTATGATTTCTATAATTTTTTGATCTTATTTGAACGTCTACGTCTAAGTACTAACTTTACACAACATACCTATAGCAATACAGGTACACTATTAACTAATCTTCTGGCACATTATTGTTTAAAACATCTACAACACAACTAATTTAGAATACGCTGGTGCCATGCCAAACAAGCAAATACTACTGTTAAATAATACTACACTATAGCGCTAGTTAATGTTGAATTAGAACAAACTAGTTTGATATCAACAACTAATTTAACAAAAACTCCATTATATTAGTCTTAATAAATAAATTTAATATTACTTTCTCTTTTAGCTGTTTACACATATTCCGTTACCAATATAAAAATATTCATGGATAACTTTCCTCATCATTTTTACCCTAGTATAATTTACCTTATCTATCATAGTTATAACTGTATCTAAAAATAATTAAAAAAATAATATTTAACAGGAAAATAAAATAATGTAGTCCTACTCGTAAATATGGTGCCGAAGGCCGGACTCGAACTGGCGACCTACTGATTACAAATCAGTTGCACTACCAACTATGCTACTTCGGCATTAAAAATAGAATTATACCTACAAAAATAATAAATCTTTAAAAAAAAATTAGCTTTTAACCAAAAAAATATTACAAGTTCCTTAAAATATAGTATAGAAACTTGTTAAGTATTTTATTTAACAGAAACACCCCCCCCTAATTGATGCACATAAACAGCAAGTTTTTTAATTTGCGTAGAATTGATAATACTTGAATGACCAAATGATGGCATAACAGCATCTTGCGTTAATGGATCGTTTACTTGATTTACACCATGTAGAATTATACGTACAATTGACGCATGTTGATTATCTGCTTTAAAACGATAAATACCATCACTTAAATTAACACTACCTAACAATTGATTGCCCTTCATATTAGGACCATGACAAGCAATACAACCTTTATTCATATATAGTGCTTTAGAGATAGTAGTAGTATGGTCAGAATTTCCTTTTTTACCTTTACCTGTTTCAATCAAGAAAGTAGCTAACGTACTAGCCTCAGCATCTGAAATACCAAGCATACGTGCAGGCATTCTTCCTTTTCGTCCACCCGTAATACTAGTACTAATTTGTTCTAATTTTCCTCCATATAACCAATCATCATCAGCTAAAACAGGAAACCCTATATTACCCTGACCAGCAGCGCCATGACAAGCCGAACAATTATCACCAAATAACACTTTAGACGTTTTAATAGCATAAGTTCTTAATTCATCATCAAGTATAATTTCTTCTAGTGATTTTTCAGCAATAGCTTTTTCAGTACCAGCAAACCTTTCTTCACGATAGGCCTCTAATTTAGAAACGCTTTCATTCATTTCACTAATTTGTGTCCAATTAGAAAAACCTTTATTATGCTCACCAAACCAAGGAATAGTTGGATAGTAAAACGCATAAACAATAACAGCAAGTGTACCCATATATAATGCCAACATATACCATCTTGGCGGGCGATTATTTAGCTCTCTAATATCATTTTCTTCATCCCAAAAATGCCCTGTATTATTTTCACCTGGGAAAGGATTTTTCTGTTCACTCATTGTTTTTTCCCTCTTAACTCAATCTTTATCATTTACAAAGTTACGCAAGGATTCAAATTTTTTCTTATTTTTTGGTCTAAAAGCGTAAAAATAAGAAATTGCTAATAATAAAAATATAACAACTGCTATCACAGCACCAATTTTATCAACTAAGGTCATTACTCTCTGTAAATCACACCATCTTCAAATTTAATCATATTACCTAATGATTGTAAATAAGCCACCATTGCATCCATTTCATTCTTTCCCTTAACGGAGGCTGGCGCTTGTACAATATCTTCCTTTGTATAAGGAACGCCAACTTTAGATAAACCACTCATATGTGTAGCGATTACACTACCATCAACCAAAGCATTTTCTAAAAAATGATATTTTGGCATAACTGATTCTGGTACAACTACTTGTGGATGACGTAAATGCAAAATATGCCATTCATCAGAATATTTACCACCAACACGCGCTAAATCAGGACCTGTTCTTTTAGATCCCCACTGAAATGGATGATCATATATTGACTCCACCGCTAAAGAAAAATGGCCATAACGTTCTTTCTCATCTCTAAACGGACGTATCATTTGTGAGTGACATAAATAACAACCTTCACGCTGATAAATATCACGACCAGCCAATTCTAAAGCAGTCAAAGGCCTTACACCATCACCAAGCTTCCAATCAGACAAACTTTGACCTTTAGAACGAAGCCATAATAAACTTTTTGTACTACCATCAGCTACAATCACTTCGTCCTTAACTGCTTCAGGATTGGTAAATAAAGGGACAATTTCTACAATACCAGCTAATGATACTGATAGCGCCATAAACAAATACATGCCAAAAATATTCTTCTCTAGTTTAACCTGTAAACTCTCTTTTACGTCTCTATCTACCATGGTTCATTCCCTTTTTATACATTAGCTATTTGACCCACAGAACCTGATCTACGAATAGTCATCACAATATTAATTAACATGATAATTGCTCCTAATAATACTAATGTACCGCCTGTAGCTCTCATAACATAATAAGGATGCATTGCTGATACTGACTCAGCAAACGTATAAGCCAATGTTCCATATTCATCATATGCTCTCCACATAAGACCTTGCATAATACCTGATACCCACATTGCTACAATATAAATCACTGTTCCAATCGTATGTATCCAAAAATGAGTACCTAAGAGTTTTTGTGACATTTTCACATTATAAATTTTCTCAATCATGTGATATATAGCGCCTGCTGCAACCATAATATTCCAGCCTAATGCACCAGAATGTACATGACCAATCGTCCAATCTGTATAATGTGACAAGGCATTAACTGTCTTCGCCGCCATAACTGGCCCTTCAAATGTACTCATAGCATAAAATGCTAAAGACATAATCAAGAAACGTAAAATATAGTCTTCACGTAAACGATCCCAAGCACCTGATAACGTTAAAATGCCATTAAGCGCACCCCCCCATGATGGAATAATCATAGCTAATGAAATTGTTGCACCTAATGAGCCTGCCCAGTCCGGTAATGCTGTATATTGTAAATGATGAGCACCTAACCAAACATAACCAAACATCAATGCCCAAAAGTGAATCACCGATAAACGATAAGAATATATTGGACGCTGCGCTTGTTTTGGCACAAAATAATACATAATACCTAAAAAGCCCGCTGTTAGAAAAAACCCAACAGCATTATGACCCCACCACCACTGAATCATCGCATCCTGTACACCAGAAAAAATTGAATAAGATTTAAACGCACTCACTGGAATGGATAAATTGTTAATAACATGAAGATAAGTAACCATAACCATCATACCCATAAAGAACCAATTAGCTACATAAACATGTGGTACTTTATTACGATTACGAATGTAAATGGTCATAATAAAATTATATAGATACGAAACCCATGCTAAAGTAATCAAAATATCAATTGGCCATTCTAACTCTGCATATTCCCTAGATTGTGTCAAACCTAAAGGCAGAGTAATAACCGCTAAAACAATCACAGTATTCCATGACCAAAATGTAAACCAAGCCATTTTGTTAGACCAAAGACGAGTTTGATTAGTACGTTGTACAATATAAAAAGCTGACGCCATTAATGCTGATCCAGCAAAAGCAAAAATCACAGAATTAGTGTGTAAAGGTCTTAATCGACCAAATTGAAAATAAGGTAAATCTGTACCTAAATCATTAAGAAATGGAAAGGCTAATTCAGAAGCAATGTATACACCAAGCAGTGTTCCTATTACTAGGTAAACAGTTGCCATGATAGCAAACCATTTAACAACACCTAAATCATACTTTTCTGTTAAATTCATTAATAGTCCTCTATGTTTTTAGATTATATAACCTATTTCTTTATATTAAAAAAATAGGCTCAAATTTTACACTAGCACCGATGATACAGTCAACCACATCATGCTCTTTTGATATAGATCAATTTTTTTTATTTTTCTTTATCCATAATCTTAAAGAAATAATACCTAACATTAAAGCCATTAAGAACCATTGCAATGCATAACTCATGTGCTTATCTACACTACCATAAAAGGGTTGCCATTGCCTAAAAAATCCATCACTATCTTCAATATCAAGACGCGCTAACATAGCAACAATTGGATAATCGGATAACAAAGATAACTCGTCTAAATTTAAAGACTGTATTAATACAGGAAAATTTGATTTTATTAATTCTTGCTTAAGTTTAATACGCTCAACAGGTTTAACCAGCCTAACTTTAATAACTCTTGTTAGATTATCTACTTTAATATTAACCAAATGACCCCGGCTTCCATGCCAAGGCACAAAACCCCGGTTAACCAAGATGGTAGTTTTATTGCTTAATACAAAGGGTGTAAGTACATAATAACCAGCATTACCATTAACAATTTGATTATCATAAATAAATTGTTTATCAGTGTCATAATAACCTTTTAATAGCACCTGATAATGCTCTTTATTCAACACCTCTTTTATATTTGTTATCAACTGAACTGGTTTTTGTTGTGCTAATATAATCTTATTCTCAATAACACGCTTCTCATCAGCACGGTCAATCTGCCAAAATCCTAACGATACTAATCCATAAATAATTAAGAATATTAAAATCGTAGGAATAAAAATAGTATGCTTAATCACTGAACAGAGAATGCATCCATCATAATTATGTTGGGTTCTATCCAATCCATATAAGCAGAAAACATAACGATAATAAACAAAGATAAAGACAATGCTACACGTATTACTAATGATTGAAACATTTTATTTGAACCAGCTTTCCCACCTCTAAGCATACCCAATAAACCTATACTTAGTGCTATTAAAATAGCGATAATAATGATGATTATGATAATTTGTGTCATTAGCTTTTCCTACAAAGTAAACTAAAAAACCAAATATAAAATATTTGTATCAATTTTATAACTAACTACAACCAGTACACAAAGATAAATAAACCCAACCATACTACATCTACAAAATGCCAATACCAAGCAACACCTTCAAAACCAAAGTGGTTATCTGCACTAAAATGTCCTTTTTGTACACGATAAAGAATAACAGTTAACATAATTACACCAACTGTTACATGAAAACCATGAAAGCCAGTTAACATATAAAATGTTGAGCCATAAATGCCAGAAGTTAGCTTCAAACCATCATGATATGCATGGCCATATTCAGTAATTTGAAATCCTAAAAACAACACGCCAAGAACAATAGTAGCGACCAACCATCCAATAACTTTATTACGATCTCCATTACGCAGTGTATGATGTGCGAAAGTTAAAGTAACACCTGATAAAAGCAGTAATGCTGTATTTAAAGCTGGCAGACCCCAAGCATCAACTAGTTGTCTTGGCACAGAAATTGCTGTACCTGATTGTAAAATTAAACCAGGCGTGCTAAAAGCAATTTGTTTCCATGTTGAATTAAAACCATTCCATAAATCAGGAGTGAAAAGGTTATTACCTGAACCACCTAACCACGGAACTGATAATTGCCTTGCATAAAATAACACGCCAAAAAAGGCAGCAAAAAACATCACTTCAGAGAAAATAAACCAGCTCATACCCCAGCGAAATGAACGATCAACTCGACTGTTATACATGCCACTAGTGCTTTCATTAACAACTTGACCAAACCAACCAAACATCATAAACACCAAAATACTAAAGCCTAATAGCATAATTGAAGCACCCCAACTAGCACCATGCATTTGATTAGCAAAACCTACAAATAAAGTAGCAATACCAATTGAACCAATAATAGGCCAATAAGTACCGCTTGGCACATAATATTCTTGTTCGTTCATATTTATCCTCCCCTTTTTTAACTTTTAATCTTAAAAAAATTATAAGATAAACTCACGTCTTTAATACGCTTGTCTAATTCTGGCTCAATCACAAATCTTAAAGTCATTTCTATCTTCTGATGTGGTTCAAACACTTGTTTATTAAAACAAAAACACTCTAACTTTTTAAAATACAATGCCGCTTCTGTGGGAGCAACACTAGGAACCGCTTGACCAATAACAACTTTATCAGTATTGTTCTTAGCAATATAACTAGTAGTGTAAAACTTACCAGGTATTACTTCCATTGAATTTACCTTAGGTTTGAACTGCACTGGAAAACCTCCCATTGTCATAGCAAAAAAACTTACCTCAATCTTGCGCGATTCATCTATAGCATATACTTGTTCACTATTAATTCTACCTGTTGTGCCATTAAATCCAGTAATTTCACAAAATACATCATAAATAGGTACCATTGCATAAGCAAAGGCAAACATTAATATTGGTGATAAAATTAATTTTATCCAAAATGTTTTTGTTATTTTTTTCCGAACACTTGTATCAACCATACAATACAATGGTTGCTATAAACACACCTACTGCAATGGCACTGGTAATTACTACAGTAATTACCACCCCTTGTTGGTTTTTATTTTTCATCAAGAGTTTTGAGATTCTTGCTTAATCAATTCTCTTGTTGGTGGTTTATTAAAACTATGATACTGTGCCTTTGGTTCTAAGGTCCATTCCAAACCTTTAGCTCCTTCCCAAGGACGAGCATCTGCTGGCTTACCATTACGAATACAATCAATAACAATATAGGTGAATAGAATAAATGATGTTCCAAATGCAAAGCCACCAATAGAAGAGATCATATTAAAATCAGCAAACTGTAACGAATAATCAGGAATACGCCTAGGCATACCAGCAAGCCCTAAAAAGTGCTGAGGAAAGAACAAAACATTTACTGAAATAACTGCCCACCAAAAGTGTACCTGTGCCAAAGTTTCATTGTACATTTTACCTGTCCATTTAGGCAACCAATAAAATGTTGCTGCAATAATAGACCATAATGCACCAGTCACTAAAACATAATGAAAATGTGCAACTACAAAATAAGTATCATGATACTGAATATCTGCCGGTGCAATTCCTACCATTACGCCAGAAAACCCGCCAATCGTAAATAAAAATACAAATGAAATAGCCCATAACATTGGCGTCTCAAAAGTCATAGAACCTCTCCACATAGTTGAGATCCAGTTAAAAACCTTAACGCCAGTTGGCACTGCAATTAACATGGTAGCGTACATAAAATATAACTCACCCGCAACTGGCATGCCAGTTAAAAACATATGATGCGCCCAAACAATATAGGATAAAAATGCAATCGATGCGGTAGCATAAACCATTGATGAATAACCAAATAAAGGTTTACGTGCAAAAGTTGGAATAACATGTGAAATTACGCCAAATGCTGGCAAAATCATAATATAAACCTCAGGATGACCAAAAAACCAAAAGATATGCTGAAACATAACAGGGTCACCACCACCAGCTGCATCAAAAAATGCCGTGCCAAAATTACGATCTGTCAACATCATAGTTACCGCACCCGCAAGTACTGGCATCGCTCCAATAAGCAAAAATGAAGTAATTAGCCATGTCCATACAAATAATGGCATATCCATAAGCTTCATCTCTAGTGCACGCATATTGACCACTGTTGCAACAATATTAATCGCGCCCATAATGGAAGAAAAGCCTAACAAGTGTACTGCAAAAATAAAAAAATCAGTACTATCTGGTGCAAATGTTGTTGACAGTGGTGCATAAAATGTCCAACCAAATGCAGGTGCGCCCCCTTCCATAAAAAATGTGCTTAACAAAATACCGCCAGCAAATGGAAGAATCCAGAAAGACCAATTATTCATTCTTGGCAATGCCATATCAGGCGCTCCTATCATCATTGGAATAAGCCAGTTACCTAAACCAACAAATGCTGGCATAATCGCACCAAAAACCATAATCAAACCGTGCATAGTTGTCATTTGATTAAAAAATTGTGGATTAATTAATTGCATACCTGGTTGAAATAATTCCATACGAATAACCATTGCCATGGCACCACCAACTAACAGCATGATAAACGCAAACCATAAATATAACGATCCAATATCTTTATGATTGGTTGTCTTAATCCATCTCATCAAACCTTTTTCAGGACTGTGATGGCTAGTGTAAGCAGTTATTGTTGTCATATTGTTTCTCCTTAATTACTCTAAATTAACGTGCAGATTTAATATCTGATGGCTGAACCAAATCACCCATTTGATTACCAAAAGAACTCCTTTCAAAGGTTATTACTGCTGCAATATCAGCATCTCCCAGTATATTTTTATAACTAGCCATAGCAGTCCCAGCCTTTCCATGTAAAACGATACTTATATGTTTTTTGATATCGCCAGTTGCAACAGAACTACCTTTAAGTGCTGGAAAAACACCAGGAATGCCTTTTCCAGTAATACCATGACAGCTAGAACAATTTGTGTTATAAACTTTCTTACCCAAACTTGTTAAATCCTTATCACTCCAAGTTTTCCTTGATTGAGCAAGTATTGCTGCTTTAGCTATCTGTTGCTTTAATACCCATTGAGCATAATCTGCCTTGGATACTACATCAACCACAATAGGCATAAAACCATGATCTTTACCACAAAGTTCAGCACACTGACCACGATAGGTGCCGATTTCATCAATCTTTGCCCAAGCATCATTAATAAAACCTGGGTTAGCATCCTGTTTCACACCAAAATCAGGTACCCACCAGTTATGAATAACATCATTTGAGGTGATTAAGAAACGAATAGAAGTATCTACCGGTAACACTAAATTATTATCCACTTCTAACAAATAATTCTCATGTTTATTTTCAGAGTAGATAGCATCTTTAGAATTTTGTTTAAGATTAGAAATAAAACTAATGCCTTCCTTAGGGTAATCGTATTGCCATTTCCACTGATGTCCTGTAATTTTAATGGTCATTTCTGCTTTAGAAGTATCTTCTAAATCAATTAATGTACTTGAAGCAGGAATTGCCATTAACACCAAAATGATAATAGGAATACCTGTCCAAAGTAATTCAGCTTTTGTACTTTCGTGAAAATTTGCAGCTACTGCACCTTGAGACTTACGATGTACCATCAATGAATAAATCATAATACTAAATACAATAATAGCAATAGCAACACAAACCCAAAACACCATCATGTGTAATCCATAAATATCTCGACTAACCGAGGTAACTCCACGTGTCATATTAAAATCATATTCAGAAAATGCATTTACTGATACTATTGCAATCAAACTACCTAAATAAGACGTCAATTTGCTCATAAATTTTTCCCCTATATAAAAATATTGTCATTTTCAATACACTAGTGTATTGAAAATTTATACTATGATACACAAATATCTTTCTCATTCAAAAATAATAATAAATTTCCTTAATTCTAAGTCAAAATATTTAACTTATTTTCTTGACAGGTATAAAAAGGTCTGTTTTAATATGAATGGATATTACACATCAATTTAAGGAGATTAAAAAATGCTACAAATACCCCGAATGACTAAGAGTATAAACAAAAAAGTTTATACTAAAAAGATTAGTTACAGTGCTCCCTTAACATGGTTAAAACAAGGCGTAGAAGATTTTACAAAATGTCCAGCATTGGCATTATTTTATGGAACACTATTCACTTTATTTACCTACTTTTACTGGAATTTTTTATCACACTCACCTACACTTAGCGATATTGCAGCACCTTTATTAGCTATGGTGGTAATTATATTTGGTCCTATCTCTGCTATGGCTATGTATGATGCCTCAAAACGCTTATCTACTGGAGAAGAGCTTTCTTTTAGGTCTATATTAACTGTTATTAAATCTGCCTTCAAAGCCAATGGCTCTTACCCTTCATTGTTTTTATCTATTATTTTAATTGTTATAGCAATTATGTGGATGGTGTTTACACCACTTATTTACGCAATACTTAATACCGATACTTTTGTCAATCAAAATCAAACAATTATAGAAGCTATCTTAGATGATATTATTAACTTTAATAACCCATTATTTTTAGTCATTTATGGCATTTTTACTGCTGTTACTGCTTGGATATCTTTTATGATTAGTTGGTTCTCTTTCCCTATGGTATTAGACCAAAATATTGATCCATTTACAGCTGCTAATGTCAGCATTAGAACCGCATTAGCAAATAAAATTGTAATGTTGATATGGGTGCCAATTGTTGGTATTATTATTTTAGCTAGTTTATTAACACCATATTTTTTAGGCATGGTGGTTACTGTTCCAATATTAGCACATGCCACTTGGCATGCTTATAAATCTTTGATTAACAAATTAGAATAACAATTTCAATAAAGAATACTCTAATTTCTGATTTAGAATTACTTGTATAAAACAGAGAAAAGATTGTTTTAACAAACAAATGTTTAGAAAAATACTAAAAATTTCAATTATTTTAGCGCTCATTGTTGTTATTCTAGGTGCTTACACACGCCTAGGTGATGCTGGGTTAGGCTGTCCAGACTGGCCAGGATGTTATGGTCAACTAAGCGTACCTGATGCCAAAGATGGTACTACCATTCAAGGTTTTTCTCGTCCACTAAATATTGTAAAAGGCTGGAAAGAAATGTTACATCGTTATGCTGCCTCCACACTTGGATTGACGATACTTGTTCTATTTTTCTTAGCACTAAAAGGGAAACTACAACACCAACAGTCATTAAAACTACCTGGATTTAGCGCTTTTTTTATTATGTTACAAGGAGCATTTGGTATGTGGACAGTCACATTTTTAGTGCATCCTGGTATTGTTACTTTACATTTAATGGGAGGGTTTTTAACCACTGTATTACTTGTTTGGATGTTCTTAAATCAAAAAAAAACACCAACTACTTACCAACACGTTTTAAAAGAACATAAATTTGTATTGTTAATAACACTAACCATGCTAAGTTTACAAATTATCCTAGGTGGTTGGACAAGTGCTAACTATGCAGCGCTATCTTGTGGTGAATACTTTCCAACTTGTTTAAACAAATGGTGGCCTGATCTAGATTTTTCTCGTGCATTATATTGGGGATCATTAGGAACTAATTATGAGTATGGCATATTAGAAAATTCAGCACGTTCTGCCATTCAAGTTCTTCATCGCATTGGCGCTTTAATAACAACCATATTCATGCTATTACTTATTTATTTATTTAGAAATTACAACCACTTAAGGTTTAATTTAATTTTAAGCTTTATTCTATTAACAATACAAATCACACTTGGTGTTCTTAATGTTATTCTTTCATTACCAATAATAATAGCAGTATTACATAATACTATAGCATTACTATTGTTACTTAGTATTGTTACAATTGTACACAAAATTTTCAAAAAAGATTATTATAAAGAACTTTTATAAAACATAACAACTAACCATTTACTACACTCCATTCGTTAAATAAATCAGACTATTAACCAACCTACTAATACCCTATACAAAAGAATAGCAATCACTTAATGCAGGCATCAAAACACTTGACTATGGTAACACTAACTTAACAATTACTATTATTAAACCAATAAAAACAAATGTCATAATTAGACCAATAATAATATAAGGCCATGGTCCTTGTTTTTCAGTACGTGCAAAATCTTTTACTAAATCTTCTTTTTTACCAACACCAATCATAGCAGATACAACTGCTTTAAATACTTGTCCTAATCTTTTCATTTAAAGAATCTCCCAAGGTGATATTAGCCAGTAATGATCAAATAATAGTGTAATAAATAACAACATTAAATAATTAATTGAATATATAAAAGTGCTCTTAGCAACTATTTTATCATCTGGATTATTATAAATTTTAATCGCATATACTAGAAATCTAACTCCTAATACAATTGTTATTATCAAATAAATAAATCCAGACATACCTGATAAATAAGGCAACAAACTAACTAATAATAATAATACCGTATATAATAAAATCTGCGTTCTGGTATAGGCTAATCCATGTGTTACTGGTAACATAGGCATGTCGATTTTTTTGTATTCCTCAACCCGATAAATAGCTAATGCCCAAAAGTGTGGAGGTGTCCAGATAAAAACAATTAAAAATAATAAACAAGCATATTCAATGCCTTGGGTACCAGATACTGCTGTCCAGCCTAGCAAAGGAGGGGTTGCGCCTGCTGCACCCCCGATAACAATATTTTGTGGAGTTGCACGTTTAAGATACAAAGTATAAACGATAGTGTAACCAATTAATGAAATAAAGGTAAGAACCACAGTAATAATATTAACAAATATTTGCAAAATACCAAGACCAATAAATCCCAAAAATACCCCCCACACTAATGCTTGATTTTTACTCACCCTTCCTTGTGGCAATGGTCGTTGGTTAGTGCGAGACATCTTGGCGTCAATCTGTTCATCAACCACATGGTTAAATACTGCTGCTGAAGCAGCTACCATACTAATGCCAATTGAGGCACTTAATACTAATAACCCATTAGGTAAATACGGTGCAGGCACGGCTAAAAACATGCCCACTACTGCCGTAAGTAATATCAATAACACTACCTTAAGTTTACATAAAGCTAATAAGTCACTAATTAAAGGCATTATTATCTCCTATTAACCAATACGTGAATACTTCAACAAGCGTTTTAAATCTTTAATCACACGTTTAACTTCTAATTGTTTTGAATTGTAATATAACATCACATTACCAAGTGGATCAATTAAAAATAAACTATTTTTTGAAAACTGGTTAAATTGTCGACTAAGTGACTCACTAGAATATCCAACTAATACATCTATTTGTTGCACTTTAGCTTTACTTGTCATTAACAATAAACATTGAATACGAAGCATGTCTTCATTCATCAAAATTCGAACAGTTTTTATATCATGTAATACTTTTACACAAATACTATCGCATTGTTTGGTTACATAAGCCAATGTCCACAAACCTTGTAGGTTGTGATTAATATCTGTAAAAAC
Source organism: Candidatus Vesicomyidisocius sp. Agig_15_S12 (assembly GCA_021730225.1). Taxonomy (GTDB): domain Bacteria; phylum Pseudomonadota; class Gammaproteobacteria; order PS1; family Pseudothioglobaceae; genus Ruthia. Next base: position 31,295 of record CP072532.1, on the reverse strand, counting down.
TATATCTTCTTTTTCAGTAGTAATAATAGGATCAACAAACTCACCGAAATTAATCGTATGACGAGTAAAAGACTCAGGACTTAGGTAAAAGAAAGCCGTCCCAAAAGCGATTGGCAACACAAAAGATGCTAATAATATCCATAATTCTTTTTTAGAATTCATAAAAATCTTATGCTTATAAAGTGCCTATATAATACACTTAAAAAACCAAGCTCTAAAGTCTGACTTCTATACCGTTTTCTTGCATAGCTTTTTTGGCTTGTTGTATCGTATATTTACCAAAATGAAAAATACTAGCTGCTAACACTGCATCAGCAGCTCCTTGTAGTACACCTTCAGACAAATGTTCTAAATTTCCTACACCGCCAGAAGCAATAACAGGTACGTCTACAGCATCAGAGACTGCTCTTGTAAGTAACAAATCAAAACCTGTCTTAACACCATCACAATCCATTGAAGTAAGCAACACCTCACCAGCACCATTATCACCCAAAGTCATTTTTTTTGCCCACTCAATAGCATCAATTCCTGTAGATTTTCGTCCACCATGAGTAAATACTCCCCATTTATTATCATCAATTTTCTTTGCATCAATAGCAATGACAATACATTGTGAACCAAATTCCTCACTTAACTGGTTGATTAAATTAGGATTAAAAATAGCAGCAGAATTAATAGCGATCTTATCCGCTCCTGCATTTAATATAGTACGTACATCCGCTGCTTTGCGAATACCCCCACCTACAGTTAATGGAATAAATACTTGATCAGCAATTGCTTCAACCGTATGTATCATAGTATCTCTACCATCAATTGATGCAGTAATATCTAAAAAAATAATCTCATCGGCACCTTCCAAATCATAACGCTTAGCTACTTCAATTGGGTCCCCTGCATCTTTAATATCAATAAACTTGGTACCTTTAACTACACGACCATCACATACATCAAGACAAGGAATGATTCTTTTTGCTAAACTCATAATTATAAATTTTACCGTATATTAGTTCTATATTAACTGTGTTTGCTGACTGTTTGTAATGCTATAGGTATAATGTAACTTTGTTATGAGTACGCTTAAACACATCGCAATTATAATGGACGGTAATGGTCGTTGGGCATCAAAACGCTCTTTGCCCCGTATTCTAGGACATCAACAAGGAATTCAAGCAGTACGTAGTGTTGTTAAAGCTTGTTCAATACGTAGTATTAAAACACTCACCTTATTCGCTTTTAGTAGTGAGAATAAAAACCGTTCGAATAAAGAGGTTTCTTTATTATTTAAATTATTTCTTGACATGCTTCAACAAGAGGTAAAAAAACTCAATAAGCACAATATTAGACTAAAAATAATTGGTGATATGTCTTTATTTCCTATCAAAATTCAACAAGTAGCACTTGATACGCAAGCTCTACTTGCTAGTAATACCGGCTTAACACTAATAATTGCAGCCAATTATGGCGGCCAATGGGATATTACTCAAGCAGCAGTTAAAGCAGCCAAAGTAGCTGTTGCCGGAGACATAAAAGCCAATGATATTAATGTAAAAAACTTTTCACAATACATGTCATTAGCCAATGAACCAAATGTCGATTTGTTAATACGTACCAGTGGTGAGCTTAGAATTAGTAATTTTTTATTATGGGATATTGCTTATAGTGAATTTTATTTCACAAAAACACTATGGCCAGATTTTAACAAATCTGAATTAGAAAAAGCCATTAATAGCTTTAATAATCGTAATCGACGTTTTGGTACAAGACTTTAAAGAAAAAATTATGCTAACAAAAAGAATCATAACCGCTTTCATTTTAGCGCCACTAATAATTTGGGCAATATTCGCTATGCCTAATTATTACTTCGCACAACTACTCTTGATTTTTACAGCATTGGGCGCATGGGAGTTCTCCCGTTTAATTAAACTTAAACGCTTAATCGCTAGAATACTATTAGTAGTTAGTGTTGTGATATGTGCACTTATCATTCAAATAAACACCCAAGTTATTCCATTTATACTTTACTTATCTGTTTTATGGTGGATAATTAATTTATATTGGGTACTAAATTATCCAAATAAAACTAATTTTTGGTTTGACCCACTTATTGTTCGTATCATAAATGGATTATTGTTATTAGTGCCTATGTGGATTGCGCTAATCACCTTGAAACAACAATATGGATCTGAATATTTTTTACTACTTATGTTGATTACTTGGGGTGCTGACTCTGGTGCTTATTTTACTGGTAAGGCAATTGGTAAATGGAAATTAGCACCAAAATTAAGTCCAGGAAAATCAATTGAAGGCGTAATAGGTGGTATTAGTGTTGCTTTAGTGATAATGATAATATTTTTACAAAATCAAAATATAACAACTAATCAATATTTAAGTTACTTACTATTAACAGTTGTTGTTGCCAACATATCAGTATTAGGTGATTTATTTGAAAGCTTATTTAAACGTATCTCAAACGTTAAAGATAGTGGACAAATTCTTCCTGGACATGGAGGAATCTTAGATCGAATCGATTCTCTAACAGCAACAGCACCATTCTTCTTGCTAGGACTTGGCTTAATATGAAAAACATAACTTTACTTGGAGCAACTGGTTCTATCGGAAAATCCACGCTATCTGTGGTTGATCTACATCCTGATAAATTTAATATTTTTGCTCTGAGTGCTAATACTGACTGGAAACAAATGATTAAATTATGCAATAAATATCAACCAAGTTATGCCATTATGGTAGATGAACAATCTGCTGAAAAATTATCAAATGCTATCACTACTGATATCCAAGTACTTAGTAGTGTTCAAGCCTTGGATAAAATTGTTACCCATCAAGATACTGACTATGTTATGGCTGCTATTGTTGGTGCTATTGGTATGTCCTCAGCACTTTGTGGTGCCAAAGCTGGCAAAAGAATTATGCTCGCGAATAAAGAATCATTAGTATTAGCTGGTGATATTTTTATGAAAACAGTAAAAGAATTTAATGCCGAATTAATTCCTGTTGATTCAGAACACAGTGCAATTTTTCAATGCCTAAAAAGTGGAAAATCAGGATTAAATAAAATTCAACTAACTGCTAGTGGGGGGCCGTTCTTACATACACCAATTAGCCAATTTAAATCCATCACTCCAGATGAGGCTTGTGCACACCCTAATTGGTCAATGGGACGTAAAATTTCAGTTGATTCTGCTACTATGATGAACAAAGGACTAGAAGTAATTGAAGCTCATTATTTATTTTCACTTACACCAAAACAAATTGATGTAGTTATACACCCGCAAAGCATTATTCATTCATCAGTCTTTTACAAAGATGGTTCAACACTATCTCAACTAGGAAATCCAGATATGCGCACAGTTATTGCATATGCAATGAGTTATCCAAAACGAATGAACTCTGGCGTTTCTGAACTTGACTTAACTAACACAGCTTCCTTAGAATTTTACCAACCAGATTTTGAAAAATTCACTTGCCTTAAACTAGCGTTTGAAGCACTTAACAAAGGAGGTAACGCCATGATTACTATGAATGCAGCTAATGAAATTGCAGTTAAGTATTTTCTTAACCATAAAATTAGTTTTTTAGATATACCAAAAATCATCGACCAAACACTAAGCACTATGAAACACACAACGCTAAACTCTTTAGAAGAGGTAATTAACAATGATCTTATTGCTCGTGAAATAGCTAATGAAATTATCAAAAAGTATGGATAGATTTTACAAAATTACCCTACCAATAATTATGTTGTTTAGTATGATCCTCACTCCTGCTTATGCTGACAAAAATACATATAACTTCACTATTAAACATGGTGACTCACTCAGTCAATATTTTTCCAAACTTGGGCTCTCTAATCGATTACTTATCAATCTTCTTATTGCCAATAAGAATAATAAAAAACTCAACCAATTAAACATTGGTCACAAATTAATCATTAGATTACACAAAAATCAACATTTTAAATCTTTAACTTACCAACTAAATAACATAATTAATCTAGATATTGTTCTTAATGGTAATTACTTTTCCACCGTTCTCAACAAACAACCCAAAAAAAAACTTAGCAATTCATCCACAACCGTGGTTAATATAAATCATTCCTTTGGTGTTGATGCACAAAAAGCAGGTATTAGTTTTAGTACTATTAACTCTGTTATTAAAGCACTTTCATGGCAATTAAACCTTCATACTGATCTTAAAAAAGGCGATCGATTTATTATTGTTAATGATGGAAGTATAAAACCAGCAGCCATCATTTATCAAAGCATTATTAACAATAAATCTATTGAGGCCTTTGCATACAAAAACAAACACGGACATACGAGTTACTTTGATCGCTTTGGCCATTCTCTAAGTTCTTCTTTTTTAAGAGCGCCCCTAAAATACAAACGCATTAGTTCTAAATTTCAACTCAAACGTTATCACCCAATCTTAAAAACTTGGCGTCCCCATCGAGCAGTTGACTATGCAGCTAAACATGGAACGCCAGTTTATTCTACTGCCAATGGAATAATTACTTCAAAAGGTAAAAAAGGTTCACTTGGAAAAGTCATCATCATTCAACACGACTTTGATTACACTACTGTTTATGCACACTTATCAAGATATGCCAATAAACTGTACAAAAACAAAAAGATTAAAAAAGGTCAAATAATTGGTTATGTCGGTTCAACGGGTCACTCAACAGGTCCACACTTACATTACGAGCTACATCACAAAGGCAAAAGAAGAAACCCTATGACTTACAAAGTACCTGCACAAAAAAGCATAGATCATATCAATATAAAAAAATTTAAAACCAAAATTAATAAAATTTTATCTAGTTTAAAACTTGAGTATCAACCCAAATACGCCAACTAGGTGGATCTAGATCAGATAAATAATCCAATCTTATGTATTGATTCTGATACGCTTGTGCGCCTGCAACATTATTTAATATCGCAAATGTAATTAACTCATTAATATAATTCAATTTTTTAGTACCTGGTACTAGCGATTCATTGCAAATAATAGCAGCCATTAATGCAGATTTAGCATTACCATGAACTTTAAAAGATTCCTCAAATAAATGTAAAGCCAAAAACTCATTCTTAATAAAACCATCACTACCATCAAGTAAGTTTAAGGCGTACTCATATAAAGCGGGATCGTAACTTTTACGAACCAAATTAATAAGAATCTCATTGGCTACACGTTCTAAAGGAACATATCCCATTAGCTCACTTCCATATCTAATTTGTTTTGAAACTTCATACATAGCATCAAAATCACCTAAATCAAAAGCACTTTTTAGCAAAAAATACTGTCCTCTTAACGTAACATCACGTGAACCAATTTCATGACCAATTTTGATAAGCTGTAATGCGTTTTTTGACAATGTTGAAGCAATTGCCGAATGCTGAACAAGCACGCAAATAATGAGAATTTTTATTAACATAACAACTTAATTATTATTTTACCATGGCTTAAATTATCATAATTTACAAGCTGGGCTACACAATTGATTAAAATAACACCTAAATTAAACAAATTATATATACGTAAGCTAATGACATTATTTAGTACAAACTTAAGTCTACCACTAATTCAAAAAGGTAAAGTTAGAGATATTTACGATATAGATGATAAACGTATGCTGATTGTTACTACAGATCGACTTAGTGCTTTTGATGTAATCTTTAACGAGCCTATTAACAACAAAGGTTTAGTCCTAACCAAAATGGCAAATTTCTGGTTTAAAAAAACCAGACATATTATTAAAAATCATCTAATACTTGAACCTCTTGATAGTGTTTTAAACGATGAAGAGACAGAGCTAATAAAAGGTCGTGGTATTATTGTCAAAAAACTCAAACCTATTGCTATTGAAGCTATTGTTCGTGGATATATTACAGGCTCTAGTTGGAAAGATTATCAAACCTTAGGAAAAATATGTAGCATTAAATTACCCAAAAACTTACGCTTAGCAGAAAAATTATCCTCTGCACTCTACACCCCATCAAACAAAGCCACTATAAACCAGCATGACAAAAACATTGATTTTACTCAAACAGTTAAAATTATAGGTAAAAGATTAGCACAACAAATCAAACAAGTTAGTCTAGAAATCTATAACTTCGCTAGTGAATACGCCTTGGAAAGAGGTATTATCATTGCCGACACTAAATTTGAATTTGGATTAGATGAAAACAACCAACTAATCTTAATGGACGAAGTACTAACGCCTGACTCATCGCGTTTTTGGTCAAAGATTGATTATCAAATAGGAAATAGTCCAAAAAGTTTTGACAAACAAATTATACGTGATTATTTAGAAACACTAAACTGGGATAAGACCATATCTGCACCAACACTACCAAAATCCATCATTCAACAAACCGCTGATAAATACAAAGAAGTTCAGCAACGATTAATGCAAAATTAAAAACCATGCAAATTAATGGACTTATCAAAAAAATGCATACCCATTTAAACATTAATATGGTACAGTATCAACTACCAATCGGTAGTAAATTACTAAATATGAACGACTTAGTAGGTGAGCAAATCATCCTTCAGTTTAATGGTGAAATTGTTTGCTCAAATTGTAAAAAACATACCAATAAAATCTATTCCCAAGGATTTTGTTATTCTTGTTGTCAAAGTTTAGCAAGATGTGATTTATGCATTGTAAAACCAGAAACCTGTCATCACCACCTTGGTACTTGCCGTGAACCAGAATGGGGACTAAATAATTGCTTCAATCCACATATTGTTTATTTAGCTAACTCATCTGGAATAAAGGTTGGCATCACTCGTAGAAGCAATATTCCTAACCGCTGGATTGATCAAGGTGCTAATAGTGCACTACCCATACTTGAAATTGATAATCGTCTTAAATCAGGAAAAATTGAGGTAGCACTTAAAAAGTATGTCAATGATAGAACTAACTGGCGGAAAATGCTCAAAAATGAGATAGAACAAACTAACCTAAAAAAAATCAACAATAATTTGCTTAAAAAAATACCCCACTTAATTAGTGATTTTAGCGCAATCGTATTGGACAATGAAGTTTTAACAATTAACTACCCTGTGGTAAAATACCCTAACAAAATTAGCTCATTAAATTTTGAAAAAACCCCTAAAATTAAAGGTATTTTACAAGGTATTAAAGGGCAATATTTATTACTTAACACGGGGGTGTTAAATATTAGAAAATTTAGCTCACATCATATTACAATAATTTATTAGGAAAATAAACATGGAAGATTTAGAAATACAAGATTTAGAAAAAGGTACGGGTGCTACTTGTAAAGCGGGTGATTTAATCTCAATGCACTATACTGGCTGGTTTATTAATGGTAAAAAATTTGACTCAAGTATTGATAGAAATGAAACTTTTAACTTTAAACTTGGGGTTGGACAAGTAATCCTCGGATGGGACCAAGGTATTAATGGCATGTGTATTGGGGGCAAACGAAAACTCACTATTCCCTCAAAACTAGCTTATGGCGAGATGGGTTCAGGTCATTTAATCCCATCCAATACCACGCTAATTTTTGAGGTTGAATTATTAGCAATTCAATAATCTATCCTAACTAACACAAACTAAACAACAATGAATAATGATTTCCCACGAATAAAGAAACTACCTGACTATGTTTTTGCGGTTACTAACAAACTAAAAGCCAAGGCGCGTGCTCGTGGTGAAGATATTATTGATTTTGGTATGGGTAATCCTGACCAACCAACGCCTAATCATATTGTTGAAAAACTAGTAGAAGCAACGCGACGTAAAGATACACATAGATATGCTACTTTCCGCGGAATTCCACGGTTACGAAAAGCAATTAGTAATTGGTATAAAAATCGCTTTAATGTTGATATTAACCCAGAAACTGAAGCCATTGTTACTATTGGTTCTAAAGAAGGGTTATATAATTTAGCACAAGCAATTGTAGACAGTGGCGATACAGTATTGGTGCCTAACCCTGCTTACCCTATTCATCCATATGGATTTGTGCTTGCAGGTGCAAAGATTCAGTATGTGCCTTGTGGTCCAGATGATGATTTCTTAGCAGAATTAGAGTACTCTATTAAAAATACTTTATACAAACCAAAAATGCTAGTTTTAAACTATCCATCTAATCCAACCACACAATGTGCTGAATTGTATTTTTTTGAAAAAGTTATCAAAATAGCCAAAAAACATGAAATTTGGGTAGTACAAGATTTAGCTTACGCAGATATTGTATTTGACGGTTACGTAGCACCAAGTATTTTACAAGTAGAAGGAGCTAAAAAGATTTCTGTTGAATTCTTTTCGCTTTCAAAAAGCTACAACATGCCAGGTTGGCGTGTGGGTTTTATGGTAGGTAACCCAATCTTAGTAAGTGCACTTGCTAAGATTAAATCTTACCTAGATTATGGCATGTTTACTCCTATTCAAATTGCTGCTATTGAAGCACTAGAAGGCGACCAAAGCTGTGTAAAAGAAATATCTAACATGTACCAAGATAGACGTGATGTACTATGTAATGGTTTAGACTCTATTGGATGGATAGTTACACCGCCTAAAGCTACAATGTTTGTTTGGGCAAAAATTCCTGAATTTTATCAACACATGAGATCTTTAGAATTTACTAAAAAACTTCTTAAAAGTGCAAAAATTAGCGTATCACCAGGTATTGGATTTGGTAGTTATGGCGATCAATACGTACGTTTTGGATTAATTGAAAACGAACACCGAACCCGTCAAGCAATTAGAGGCATTCGTGAGATGTTTAAAAAAGATGGTTTGTTATAAAAACAGATTTGATGAAAAATCAAAATCATGAAGCTATCATTCAGCGAATTTAAAAACTCTAATCACAAACGTCTCACTCTATTAGGAATGTCAGGGGTTGGAAAAACACACCTAGCAAAACTTCTTAGCAATCAGGATAAATACTTTCATTATTCTAGTGACTATCGCATAGGTGCTGAGTATTTAAATGATAAAATTTTAGGAAACATTAAAAACCACGTTAAACAAGATAAATGGCTTAAAGACTTACTAGATAAAGAATCTATTAGTATCCAAAATCACATTACTTTTGATAATTTATCATCAGTATCTACTTTTTTAGGAAAAGCAGGAAATCCTGAACTAGGTGGCACATCCATTGACACTTTTATTGCTCGTCAAATGATGCACTTAAACGCAGAAATAAAAACCATGCTTGACGTACCCCAATTTATAAAAAAAGCCAAAGCACAAGGGTTTAATCATTTTATTAATGATGCAGGTGGTAGTTTGTGTGAATTAGACAATGAACAAGTATATCAAACTCTATCTGACAACACGGTAATTCTCTATATTAGAGCTAGCAAAACTAACGAGATCGCTTTGATTAAGCGTGCACAAACACATCCAAAACCCTTATATTATCAGGCTAATTTCTTAAAACATGAATTAAACATTTACCTCCAGGAAAATCAGTTAATTTATATTGCACAAATCAACCCAAACAAGTTTGTACGCTGGGTATTTCCCCGCTTACTTGAACACCGCAAACCAAAATATGAAGCAATTGCAAAGAAATATGGTTACATTATTGACAATGAAGACTTATATCAATGCAGAAGCGCCAACGAAATATTTGAACTTATCTATAGAGCGATGAACTAATGCCCCTAATTGCACATTCAAACCTACCCTCTTTCTCTCGTCTTAAAGATGAGGGTGAAACTATTTTGTCAAAAGACAGAGCAAATAACCAAACCATACGTGAATTACATATTGGCTTATTAAACACAATGCCAGATGCAGCACTTGAGGCAACTGAACGTCAATTTTTTCGTCTTATCGGACATTCCAACCAAATTGCACAATTTTATTTACATCCATTCACGCTACCATCAATCAAACGTAGTAAAAAAGCAAACAAACATGTCAAACAACATTATCAAACTTTTACAGATATTAAAGCACAGGGACTTGATGCACTAATTATTACAGGTGCACATATTGAACAAGAAGATTTACAAAAAGCATCTTTCTATGAAGAATTGAAAGAAGTTGTTGATTGGTCATACGAACATGTTACTTCAACACTATGCTCATGTTTAGCAACTCATGCTGTTTTAGAATTTAGATATGGACAAAAACGTAAAGCCATTGGTAAAAAATGTTGGGGCGTGTTTCCACACCAAATACTAGACCGACAACACCCTTTAATGAGCGGCGTAAACACAAGTTTCAACGTTCCGCACTCTCGTTTTAATGAAATTTCAAAAAAGCAATTTAACGCTGCTGGGGTTAAAATTTTAGTTGAAAGTAAAATCGGTGTTCACTTAGGAGTTAGTGAAGATTTATTAAGGATTGTATTTTTTCAAGGCCACCCAGAATACGATACCATCAGCCTATTAAAAGAATACAAGCGCGATATTATTGCCTATTTAAAAAAAACGAGGGATAACTATCCACCCTTCCCTGAACACTATTTAACCGAACAAAGTAAAGCTATTCTCAACGAATATAAAACCAAACTTTTATCCTCAGAATTTAGTATTTCAAACTTTCCTGAACAACTCATAAAAAAAACATTAGATAATACTTGGGGAAACGCCACTAATGTTATTATCAATAACTGGATTGGTTGCGTTTACCAAACAACTCATGAAGATATTGAAAAACCATTTATGAACGGTATTAATCCAAATGACCCTCTTAATTTAAAATAGTACAACAAATCTTAAAATTACTATTAAAGTAGTTTGACTAATTTAATCATCATGATCTATACTAATAAGAAGTAAAAAGGAAACTAAATAATCCTTATCATGCATGTATAAAATTTAAGTAACAACAGCTATTAATAATTATCTTCCCATATTAGGTTTTCTAGTTAATGTATCTGAAAATAAAATTTTAGATTAAATAATCATGCTTAGAATATTACTCTAAGAGTAATAAATTTACACGTGACTACAAATAAATATCAAAAGTAGTTTTCTAACTAAATTTAAACAATGCTTTTACCTAGTTTGAAAAAATCTACAATAAAAACTCTATTTTAGTTATTAATTTTAATCCAAACATACCATACTTAGCATGTACTCTCGATATCACTAAATTAAAGTCCATACTACTAAACACTGCTAAATCCAATCTAGTTGTTTAGAACAACAAGCCAATATTTAATCAAAAATTGAAAAAGAACAAAACCAGTCGATAACATCATCCATTAATTAGACTAAAATTAACATTTATGAAAATCATTCGTGGTTTACAAAATTTAAAACCCCATTTAGGAAGTGTTGTTACTATTGGTAACTTTGATGGTGTACATATAGGACATCAAAAAATTATCAAAACATTAGTTAATAAAGCACAAATCATGAATTTACCATCAGTACTTGTTTCATTTTCACCAACGCCACAACACTTTTTTGGACATGCACAAGCCACACTGAGTAGTTTCAAACAAAAACACACCTTACTTACAAACCTTGGGGTAGATGAACACTTATTAATTAACTTTAATACTTCATTTTCACAACTCACTGCTAACACTTTTATTCATAAAATATTACTGGACAAACTCCAAGTTAAACTCTGCCTAGTTGGGGATGATTTTCGTTTTGGATCCAACCAAACTGGTGATTTTTCTTTATTACAAACCTTTAATTTTAAGGTAGAAAAAACACCAACCGTACTTTACAACCTTGATAGAGTAAGTAGTTCAAAAATTAGAAAGTCACTTAAAAAAGGTAATTTTTACTTGGCAAATCAGTTATTAGGGCGAAAATTTTCAATTTCAGGTAAAATAATTCCTTGCCAAAAAAAAGGTAGGACAATTGGATTTCCAACAATCAATATTCCTATTAAAAGGAAAATCAGCCCACTATTAGGTGTATTTGCAGTCAACGTAGAATTAAATAGCAAAATTTACAATGGGATATGTAATCTTGGAAAACGCCCAACAGTTGGAGGTGAAACAATCTTATTGGAAGTTTTTTTATTTGACTTTAACAAACAAGTTTATGGTGAACATACCAAAGTTATATTCAAATACAAAATTCGTGATGAACAAAAGTTTGATTCTTTTTTAGCATTAAAAGAACAAATAAAATTAGATGTTAAAAACGCTAAATTTTTTTTGGACTCTGAATAATTTTCTTTAGAATTTTTCTCTTACTAGTTACAACTTATTTAAACCTTTACAATACTTAATTATCCCTAGAATATATAAATTCATAGAGACTTTTTAATCTTAAATAAGCATAAAAGTGCTACTTATAATTTTTTAACTAAACTACTTTAAAATAAACTCAATTTATTTATTCAACCTAGATTTTACTCAAAAATAATATATGTTACATTACAATTAATTCATTAATCTATTTTAATATACCTACGATAAATACGACATATCTTTATATAAAATAATATAAAAATTTTGATAAAAAAATAAATACAAAACTTATAATAACAATTGTCCTATACTATAATAGTATTATTCATGATATAAGAGACAAAAGCATTAAAAACAAACAAATTTATATTCTACTTTAAACAAGTTTCCAACTAAGTGTTTTGGTTGCCATAAACGGTACAATATTATTGTGTGCAAAAGGATAACTTGCTGGTATAGTCCAATCTTTCTTATTAAGTGTAATAATCTTTTTATTATAAGGTAAATTATAAAAATCTGCACCAAATTTTGAAGCAAATCCTTCTAACTTATCTAGTGCATTTTGATGTTCAAAAACCATTACATAAAGCTCAATAGCGCAATGTGCATTAAAAATACCAGCACAACCACAAGCAGATTCTTTATCAGTCTTCATATGTGGTGCAGAATCTGTACCTAAGAAAAACTTAGCATTACCACTAGTTACAATATCTAATAATGCTATTTGATGCGGATCTTTCCTCTTTAAAACTGGTAGGCAAAAATAATGTGGACGGATGCCATCCACGAGCATATCATTTCTATTAGCCAAAAGATGATGTGGTGTAATAGTTGCTACTATTTTATGATGACTTGCTAAAACAAAATCAACAGCATTCTTAGTGGTGATATGCTCAAATACAATTTTCAACTCAGGGAAATCAATCACTACTTGATTCAACACTTCATCAATAAATACTGCCTCTCGATCAAAAATATCCACTTCACTACGTGTTACTTCTCCGTGCACTAAAAGCGGCATACCCAGTTTTTGCATACTCTCTAGCGTTGGATAAAGTTTAGTAATATTAGTTACGCCACTATCGGAATTAGTTGTTGCCCCCGCAGGGTAAAACTTAGCTGCTATAACGTTATGATCAATAGCTTCTTGAATATCTTTAGAAGTAGTATTATCTGTTAAATATAAGGTCATCAATGGATTAAATCTGTTTCCTTTTGGCAGTACAGATAAAATTTCTGCTTTATAAGCGCATGCTTGAATAACATTAGTAATAGGAGGATTTAAATTAGGCATAATAATTGCTCTACCCATTTGTGCAACCGTCATACCGATAATTGATTTTAATGCTATTCCTGAACGAACATGTAAATGACAGTCATCTGGTTGAATCATTTTAAATTGCATAAATTACTCCAAGCACCCTTTCTTCCATTCCTAGATCTTTTACTGATAGTAAATTTGATATCAAATTTACTAATTTTTTTTCATCAAAAAATAAAATGTAAAAGCTTCTAAATAATCTATAAATACGCTCAAATCATTGGTTAGTATAACTGTCAATATTTTAATAGGCCAAACACTCAAACAAAAAAAATATATGTACCCCTACAAACCCCAGACAAATCAATATCCTTTCCTAAAGGAATACTTTCAGAAATGCTTATTACTGTTAGTTCTATTAAAATTATCAACACGTTTTCAGTTAACTCGTTGTTATTTAAATATTACGATAACCAATCTAAATTAATAAATACCCTATCTTTACTATTAAGTATATATTGATGATAAAATTGAATGAAGAGCACATTTTTTACAGAAGCTACATCTTGCATACTAAAATCAAATCACTATAGCTAATAGTCTTTTCAGCAATAATAACTCTATGCTCAATTTGCATTGAATAATTACCATTTTAATAAAAAATACTTTGACTGTGTGAGTCGAATTTTTTTAATATTCTTTGCTTTAAGATCTGTCTGATGTAATAATAAATTTTCTGTATCAGAAAAATAACTAACCACTTGAATATCAATATTAGCTAGATTCTTTAATAAGGTTTCTGAATTTTGAGTAATTTTTAACATAATTTACTATAGTTTATAATAATTATAAAGATAAGCTCAGGTTAAATATTTGTATTGTATACCTCTATTATTAATAATGACACCATTAAAACACTAATACCTGACATTAAATCAATAATAATTATCCATGACATTTTTTATATTTCTTTCCTGATCCACAAGGACAAGATTCATTTCTACCTACTTTTTTCTCTTTTCTTTGATAGGTGTTTTGTTGGTTAGCTTGTGTTTGTATAATTTGTTCATTGGGATTACTATGTGTTGCTTGCGCATCATTATTATTTTGCTGTTCCACATCTAAAATATCAGTATTTTCATTAATAGTAACATTTGATAAAGATTTAACAATTTCAATATTAATAGTGTCTAACAACAAGGTAAACATAACAAATGATTCACGCTTATACTCTTGCATCGGATTCTTTTGCGCATAGCCACGTAAATTAACACTTTGACGTAAATAATCCATAGCTGCTAAGTGTTCTTTCCAATAATGGTCAATAGTTTTTATCATAACTGCTTTTTCAAATTCACGCATAGGTTTAGTACCAACCATTTCTTCTTTACAATCACAAATTATGCTCATTCTTTGAATAATTCTTAGTTGTAATTCATCGATATTAACACCTTTATTAAGCCATTGTTGTAATGGTAAATCAACTGAATAATCTGATTTTAGAGCATTATAAAATCCTTCAACATTCCAATCCTCTTCCATCAATTCAGATGAAATATAATCCGAAAAAAGCTGTTTAATAACTTTTTCCCTAATACTAATAAATCGGGCTTGAACATCATTAACACTCATTAAATCATCACGTAATTGATAGATAACTTTTCTTTGATCGTTAGAGACATCATCATATTCTAAAAGATGTTTACGTGCATCATAATTCATACCTTCTACTTTTCTTTGGGCATTTTCAATAGCACGATTAACCATTTTATGTTCAATTGACTCACCTTTTTTCATACCAAACTTTTGCATCGTTGATGACATTTTCTCACTAGCAAAAATACGCATTAAATTATCTTCTAATGATAAGTAAAAACGAGTTGAACCTACATCCCCTTGACGCGCAGAACGACCACGTAATTGATTATCGACCCGACGTGACTCATTACGTTCTGTACCAACAATATGCAAACCACCTGCTTTAATAACATCATCATGCTGATTCTGCCAATCAGTTTGTTGTTTATTTGTTGCTTGTTCAAACAATTTACCGCCTAGCACAATATCCGTACCCCTACCTGCCATATTAGTTGCAATAGTAACTGCACCAATGCTACCAGCATTAGCAATAATAATAGCTTCGCGCTCATGTTGTTTAGCATTTAAAACTTCGTGTTGGATATTATTTTTTTCTAATAGGGTGGAAATTAATTCTGAATTTTCAATACTACTAGTACCTACTAAAACTGGCTGTCCAGTTTTCTGACAATTAGCAACTTCAAGAGCAATAGCTTTAAATTTTTCTTGTGTTGTTAAATAAATTAGGTCTGATTTGTCTACGCGAGTAGATGGCTTATTAGGCGGAACAATCACGGTTTCCAATCCGTAAATATCTTGAAATTCTACAGCTTCAGTATCAGCAGTACCTGTCATACCTGAGAGTGTTTTATAAAGTCTAAAATAATTTTGAAAAGTAATTGAAGCAAGCGTTTGGTTTTCCTTTTTAATGCTTACTCTTTCTTTAGCTTCAATAGCTTGATGTAAACCTTCTGACCAACGACGACCTAACATAGTTCTACCGGTAAATTCATCAACAATCACAATTTCATCATCCTGAATGATATAGTCCACATTTTTTTGGAATAAAATATGTGCACGCAATGCTGAGTTAATATGTTGCATTAACAAAATATTACTTGCATCATAGAGACTAACACCCTCTAGCAAAGCACCAGCATCAATTAATAAACGCTCAGCTTTACCATGACCATTATCAGTTAAAAATATTTGTTTATGTTTTTCGTCAACAGTATAATCACCTACCACCTCAATAACTATTTCTTTACCCACCCCGCTTTCTGTTTGTTTAGTAAAATGAGGAATCATATGATTAATGGCTTGGTAAATTTGAGAATAATCATCTGTTGGACCAGAAATAATTAAAGGCGTTCTAGCCTCATCAATTAAAATTGAATCCACCTCATCTACAATGGCAAAATTAAGCATTCGTTGTACTTTTTGTTCAGAAGTAAAAGCCATATTATCACGAAGATAATCAAAACCTAACTCATTATTAGTTGCATAAACAATATCACATAAATAAGCATCTTGTTTATTTTCATACGACATATTTGAGGTAATAATACCCACACTCATGCTTAAAAAATTAAACACTTTTCCCATCCACTGCGCATCACGAAATGCTAAGTAATCATTCACAGTGACTATATGCACACCCTTACCGTTAAGAGCATTAAGATAGGCTGGCAAGGTTGCCACTAAAGTTTTACCTTCACCTGTACCCATCTCTGCAATATTACCATTATTAAGGACTATGCCGCCAATTAACTGTACATCATAATGTCTAAGATTTAATACTCTGATTGATACCTCTCGTATCACGGCAAATGCCTCAATAAGAATTGAGTTTAAAGTTTCCTTTTTATTCAATCTGTCTTTAAATTCTTGAGTTTTAGATTTAAGTTGCTCATCACTAAGTGCTTGCATATTCGATTCTAATTTAGTAATTTGATCAACAGTTTTGTATAAAACTTTGATAAGTCGATCATTCCTAGAACCAACAATCTTTGATAGAATGTTATTTATAATACTCATATAAAATATGTTTAAATTAATTTAAAAAAACTTATTTTCTCATAGATGGATGAATGTGTCAGTATAAAACCCTAACAAATCTCGCAAATTTTGTGCCTAACGGCAGGCTTGGACAACTGTTTATTAAAGCAAAATCCTATAATCAAATTAATATTGAACTTAATGAGATTCTACCGAATGCACTAAAACCATTTATTAAATTATGCTTAATTAAAGACAACACAGCAACCCTAATAACTAATAATCATGCTATTTATTGTAGGGCTCAAAAACAAATAGTGAAATTACTAGAAATTTTAATACAAATACCAGCACTTGAATCTATAACACATATAGAAATTAAAATTAATATCAATTAATAATACTCTATTATTAATTATCTATCAAATAAAGCTAATATATATTATAATAATCCGGGTTTAAAATTAGATTTTATTTACAAACTTTAATAAAGGATCTTAGCCCTTATGTCAGAACAAGAAATAGACTTAAAGAAAAGGCGATTTTTAACCAGTGCTACAAGCGTTGTTGGTGCAATAGGCGTTGGTTTTGTTTCAGTACCATTTTTATCATCATGGATGCCTTCAGCAAGAGCAAAAGCTGCTGGCGCACCTATTGATGTTAATATAAGCAAATTAGACAACGGACAATTAGTTAGAGTTTTATGGCGAAAAAAACCTGTTTGGATTTTTAAGCGTGATAAAAAAACTATTGAAAATTTGATTACGTTAAATAGCATCTTAACTGATCCTAATAGTAATGAAATTTCTCAACAACCAAAGTATGCAAAAAACCCTTATCGTTCAATAAATCCTAATGTTGCTGTTATTATTGGCATTTGTACTCATTTAGGTTGTTCGCCCACTTATAGACCTGAAATAGGAGCTTCTGATCTTGGTGGAAAATCATGGAAAGGTGGGTTTTATTGTCCTTGCCATGGCTCTAAATTTGATTTAGCAGGAAGAGTTTATACAGATGTTCCAGCACCAACAAATTTAGTTATTCCGCCTTATCATTTTGTTGCCGATTCTTTAATTCGAATTGGCATTGACCCAAAAGCATAATAAGGAGAATTATATGAATAGCAACAAAAATTGGATTGATCAAAGATTTCCATTAACTAAAGTTTGGAATGAACACTTAGCAGAATATTACACACCTAGAAATTTTAATTTTTGGTATTTTTTTGGCTCGTTAGCCATGTTAGTATTAGTAATACAAATTGTAACAGGAATTTTTTTAACGATGCACTTTAAACCAGATGCTATCCATGCATTTGCATCAGTAGAATATATCATGCGTGATGTTAACTGGGGTTGGCTTATTCGTTATTTACACTCAACAGGAGCCTCTGCTTTTTTTGTTGTTATATATTTACATATACATCGTAGTCTTCTTTATGGATCATACAAGACACCACGTGAGTTAATTTGGATTTTAGGAATGGTGCTATATATTGCATTGATGGCAGAAGCCTTTATGGGTTATGTATTACCATGGGGACAAATGTCATATTGGGGAGCACAGGTTATTATTTCTCTATTTGGTTCAGTACCCATATTTGGACCCGAAATCTTAACTTTCATCTTGGGTGACTATGCCGTTGGTGATCCTGTTCTAAACCGTTTTTTTTCATTGCATGTAATTGCTTTACCATTAATTTTAGTTATTTTAGTATTTTTGCACATTGTGGCATTACATACAGTAGGTTCAAATAATCCAGACGGTATAGAAATTAAAAAAAATAAAAATAAAGAAGGGATTCCTAAAGACGGAGTTCCATTTCATCCATACTATAGTGTTAAGGATATTGTTGGTGTAGTAGTATTTTTAATGATTTTCTCAGCTGTTGTATTCTTTGCCCCGGCAATGAATGGATATTTTTTAGAGAGTTCTAACTTTATTGAAGCAAATCCACTTCAAACACCTAACCATATCGCGCCACTTTGGTATTTAACACCTTTCTATTCAGTGTTAAGAGCTATCCCGCCTATGTTTGGTTCACAATTCCCAGGCGTTGTTGGTATGTTTGCTTCACTGTTAATTCTAATTGCATTACCATGGTTAGACAGATCTAAGGTAAAATCAATTAGATATCGTTCATTGCCTTATAAAATTGCTTTGGGAATTTTTGTTATTAGTTTTATCGTACTTGGTTATTTAGGTATGCAGCCGGTAACACCAATTAATGCATTACTAGCAAGAGTGTTTACATTTACTTATTTTGGGTTTTTTATCTTAATGCCATGGTTTACCTCCATTGGAAAAACCAAGTCGTTACCAATAAGAGTAACGGAGTAAATAAATGAAAAATAATGTACACACATTACTAATAGCAGTTGTAATTTTAATATTCTCTTTTAATACTTTAGCATCAGGCAATGAAATTCATCTAGATCAGGCTAAGACTAATATCAATGATAAAAAATCATTACGAAGAGGTGCAAAATTATTCATGAATTACTGTTCCGGCTGTCACTCAATCCAATTCATGCGTTATAATCGTATTGGTAAAGATTTAAATATTACAGACAAAGAGATTGAAAAACATTTTATTTTAGGAAATGAAAAAATTGGCGAAATAATCACATCTGCTATGTCAGTTGCTGATGCTAAACAATGGTTTGGACAAAGTCCAGACTTATCTTTAGTATCACGTTCAAAAGGAGTAGACTGGATATACTCTTATTTACATGGTTTTTATAAAGACAATTCACGTATATTCGGTGTAAATAACCATATATTAAAAAACGTCTCTATGCCAGATGTTTTATGGAAACTAAAACAAGATGAATCTAGTGAAAAATTTGATCAAGATATTATAGATATTACTAACTTCTTAGATTATGTTGGTGAACCAGCTAAATTAGTAAGATTTAACCTCGGTATTAAAGTATTAGGTTTTTTATTTATTTTATTTATTTTTTCTTATTTACTAAAAATAGAATATTGGAAAGATATCAAATATGGAAAATGGCGTGCTAAACATTAATTTTTAAATAAAGATTTTTATTCTAAAGGTAAATACTATGTTAACAAAACCTAATCCTGCTTCAACAACACTTTATTCCTCACCTAAAGACATACGTTCTCATGTAGTGCGTTTTATCATGGCTGAAAAAAATATTGAAAGAGAAGTACTAAATTTAAAAATTGAAGAAATTCCTGAAGAAATTCTAGAACTTAATCCTTGTCAATCATTACCTACTTTATTTGATAGAGGAATCGTTTTATACGATCTTTCAGTAGTGATGGAATACCTTGATGAACGCTTCCCATTCCCCCCGTTATTATCTGTAGATCCTATTGAAAAATCTGAAAAGAGATTACTTATTTTCAGATTCACTAGAGCACCTAATTGTTGGTTTGAGCTAGCAGATATTATTGAATCAGGTAACAAAAAAAACGCTAATAAAGCACGTAAAGTCTTAAAAAGTAATTTAATTGAACTAGTACCTTTGTTTGCTTATAAACCTTTTTTTAAAAGTGATGATATGACTATTGTAGATGCTTGTTTAGGAGCTTTATTATGGCGTTTAAAAAAACTAGAAATTGAACTAGGAAAACCAGGAAAATCTGTTACAGATTATGCAAATAGACTTTTTACTAGAGATAGTTTTAAAGCAAGCTTAACTGATTGTGAAAAAGAATATAATGAAGTATAATGCTTTCTATAGCACCATACTTAATCAGAGCTTATCATGCATGGACAGAGGATGCTGAACTAACTCCTCACATATTGGTCGATTGTACCTATTCAAGTGTTATCGTACCAAAACAATTTATCCAACAAAATAAAATTATTCTCAATATTGCTAGTAACGCAACTTATAACTTAATTATAAGTAATGATAATCTTAGTTTTAAAGCAAGATTTTCTAAAAAATTAATTAATATCTTTGTACCTATTAATGCAATTAATAGTATTTACGCAAGTGAAAACGGCAAAGGTATGTTCTTTGAAACTGAAGAAAAACCAAACTTAAAATTACTTGATTAAATCCCCCAATAGTATTTTTTCAATCTGTCTTTCAAAAGATTTTAAATCATTTTGATTAAATACCACAATATTAATATTTGTATATTGAGTAATTGCTTTTTTATTCCCTAATAAATTAGGGAAGATTTGATTTAATACTACCATACTTATATTAAGCTTATAATGCTGAGCTGCGTTAATACTAAGTAACGCCTGATTAACTGCACCTAATTCATCTTTAATCACCAACACTACTGGTATATTAATTGCTTGAATTAAATCGCTATTTAATGTTTTATTTGCTATTGGAGATAGCAATCCACCAGCTCCTTCAACAACAACAAATTCATCTACTATACAAGCATCAACTAAATCATCTAAAGTAAGTTTTAAACCTATAGCTTGACTTGCTATTTGTGCGCTACTACATGCCTTAAATTTATATCGACATACTTTGTCAATTGATTCAATAATATTACAAGATTTAGATAATAATAAAGCATCTTTTGGTATCAATATTCCATTTTTATTTTTACAATCACTTTCAACTGGTTTTCTAACACATACTTTTAGAATATTTGTTAAAAATCTAATTAAATACTGAGCAATAAATGTTTTACCAACATTAGTCCCACTGCCGCTAATGAATAGTCCTTTCATAAATAATAATTTTAACAGTAAAAATGTATAATATTATTCATGAATAATAATTTAAAAAATAAATTTTGTGGGCTTGTCTTTAATTCACCTATTGTTCTTTTATCAGGTTGCGTTGGCTTTGGTAAAGAATATACAAATGTTGATGGATTTACTAATTCTGATGTAGGTGCTATTTGTCTTAAGGGTACAACCTTAAAACGATGTTTAGGAAATATCCCCCATCGGATAACTGAAACACCTAGTGGTATGATTAATGCTATTGGACTACAAAATCCTGGTACTGATGTGGTAATTAATAAAATCCTACCAAAACTTGATAAAACTGAAACTAATTTTATTATTAATATTTCTGGTTCATCTTTTGAAGAATATGGCGAAATTACTAAACGTTTTGATAATACAGATATTCACGCAATTGAAATTAATATTTCCTGTCCTAATATTAAAAAAGGAGGGGTTGCTTTTGGTAATGATCCAAATATGTCTTATAGAGTTGTAGAAATTTGTCGAAGAAACACTACTAAACCTATTATTACTAAATTATCGCCTAATCAAACTGATATTGCTTTTAGTGCCCAACGTTGTATTGATGCAGGTACTGATGGTTTAGCAGTTATCAATACACTTATGGGCATGGCTATTAATATTAAAACTAAAAAACCAATCATTGGTAATAATCAAGGTGGAGTATCTGGCCCAGCTATTAAACCAATGGCTCTATTAAAAGTTTATCAAGTTTATCAAGTTAGTAAACATCATAATATTCCTATTATTGGTCAAGGTGGGATTACAACTGCTAATGATGCAATAGAATTTATAATTGCAGGAGCTTCTGCTGTTGGTATAGGTACTGCTCTTTTTTATGATCCACTAGTTTGTCATAAGATTAATAATGGTATTAGTAATTATTTAAATATAAATAATTTAAATAATATTGATGATTTAGTAGGTACACTAAAACTTAATTCTAATACATCTCAACATGATACTGATTTAGATAAATCAAGAATTCTATGAACTTAAAATATGATGTGCAAAAAATCGAAAAACAAGCTCAAAAATATTGGCAAGAAAAAAAATCTTTTGAAGTAATAGAGGATTCTTCAAAAGAAAAATATTATTGTCTTAGCATGTTCCCTTATCCATCTGGACGATTACATATGGGGCATGTACGTAATTATAGTATCGGTGATGTTATTTCTCGTTTTCAAAGGATGCAAGGTAAGAATGTTATGCAACCTATTGGTTGGGATGGTTTTGGATTACCAGCTGAAAATGCAGCGTTAAAAAATAAAGAATCTCCAGCTAAGTGGACATATAAGAATATTAATTATATGAAAACTCAATTAAATCAATTGGGTTTTGGTTATGACTGGTCTCGTGAAATTACAACTTGTCATCCAAAGTATTATCGTTGGGAACAATGGTTTTTTATTAAATTATTTAAAAAAAATTTAATATACAAAAAAAAAGCTATTGTTAATTGGGATCCTGTTGATCAAACAGTATTAGCAAATGAACAAGTGATTAATGGGCGTGGATGGCGTTCTAATGCCTTGATTGAGACAAAAGAAATCTCACAATGGTTTATTCGTATCACTAATTATGCAGAAGAATTACTTAATGATTTAGATAAACTTTATGGTTGGCCAAATTCCGTTAAAATTATGCAAAAAAATTGGATTGGTAAATCTATTGGTCTAGAAATTACTTTTCCTAGAAAAAATTCTGATTCTCTTATAATTTATACTACTCGTCCAGATACCCTAATGGGTGTTACTTATTTAGCTATTTCATTTGAACATCCATTAGCATTAGAATCAGGAAAAAATAGTTATCAAGTTCAATCTTTTATTGAAAAATGTAAAACTATACAAACTTCTGAGATTTTAAATGAAATAATAGATAAAAAAGGTATTGATTCAGGATTTAAATGTATACACCCAATTACAAATAATGAAGTTCCTATTTGGATTACTAATTTTGTATTAATGAGTTATGGTACAGGTGCAGTTATGAGCGTACCTGCACATGATAAACGAGATTTTGAATTTGCTAAAAAATATGGTATTTTTATCAAGCAGGTTATTAATAAAAATAAAAGTATTGATAAAGGTCCTATTGTTAATAAAGGGGAGTTGTTTAATTCAGGAGAATTTAGTGGTATGAATTTTGACCAAGCATGTGAAAGCATTGCTAAAATCTTGATAGAAAAAAATTTAGGTAATAAAAAAATTAATTATCGTTTACGTGATTGGAGTATATCAAGACAACGATATTGGGGCTGTCCTATCCCAATTATTAACTGTAAATATTGTGGTTCAGTTACTGTTAAAACTAAAGATTTACCTGTCATTCTTCCTGAAAAAGTTAAATTCTATGATGTTAGTTCCCCGATAAAAAAAATGCCAAGTTTTTATCAAACTACTTGTCCAAAATGTGGTTCTAAAGCTCATCGAGAAACAGATACATTTGATACTTTTTTCGAATCTTCTTGGTACTTTGCACGTCATACTTGTAATGATAATGATAATGTTATGCTTGATGAGCGTGCAGATTATTGGTTAGAAGTTGATCAATATATTGGTGGTGTTGAACATTCTATTTTGCATCTTTTATATGCAAGATTTTTTAATAAGCTATTACGGGATGAAGGTTTGATAAAATATGATGAACCATTTAAAAATTTACTTACTCAAGGTATGGTTTTAAAAAATGGCGTTAAAATGAGTAAATCTAAAGAGAATACAGTAGATCCTACACAAATGATTAAAAAATATGGTGCTGATACGGTACGTTTATTTATTTTATTTGCGGCGCCTCCTATACAAGATTTAGAATGGAATCATTCAGGTCTTGAAGGTTCGTATCGATTTATAAAAAGAGTTTATCGGTTAGTAAGTGTTTATATTAATGATACTAAAAAACACACTGTTATTCATTTAAATACTGAAATTCTTAATAAAACACAAAAATATATTAGAAAAAAAATTTATCAAAACTTAGTAAAAATTACTGATGATATTAATCGTAGATACACCTTTAATACAGCTATTTCTATATTGATGGAATCAGTAGATATGATGAATAAGTTTAATCAAACAGATACACAATCAATAGCGTTAAGATCTGAATCAATTAATATTATTTTGCTTACCTTAAGTCCAATAACCCCTCATATTTGTCATTATTTATGGTTTAAATTAGGTAATAAAAATGCAATTATTAATGAACCTTGGCCTAAAGTTGATCAAAAAGCATTAATAGAAAATGAAGTACAAATCATAGTACAAGTTAATGGTAAATTACGTGACAAGATAATGATTATGATTGATATTGATAAAAAAATACTTGAAAATAAAGTACTTTATAATAAAAATGTTATTAAGTTTACCAAAAATAAAAATATTGTTAAAATAATTATTATTCATAATAAATTAGTAAATGTTGTAGCTAAATAATATAATTTATAATATATGTAATATTTTAACAATATTTTTATTTTTGAGATATTAGCTAAATAAATATATTTATTTTATATAATAGTTATTTAAATCATTTTTTTAATAATAGGATATAGAATAATTTCCATTGCTAAACTCATTTTTCCACCTGGAATTACAATAGTATTACGTCTAGACATAAAAGAATCATTGATCATACTACATAAGTATGAAAAATCAACAGAAGTTTTATTTAGATCATTAAAACGAATTACTATAAAACTTTCATCTGGTGTTGGAATATCTCTAGCAATAAATGGGTTAGAGGTATCTACTGTTGCTACGCGTTGAAAATTAATGTCTGTTTGTGAAAACTGGGGTGTTATATAATTAATATAATCAGGCATTCTACGTAAAATTGTACTAACTGTTTCTTCTGCTGAATAACCTCTTTCAGTATTGTCACGATGAATTTTTTGAATCCACTCAAGATTAACACTGGGTACAACTCCAATTTTTAAATCACCATATTGAGCCATATTTACCCCATCTTTAACAACCACCCCGTGTAAACCTTCGTAAAATAATAAATCTGTACCATTGCCTACTTTTTCCCAAGGACTAAATTCCCCTGGATTTAAATTAGTATTTAGGCGTTGATTATGTTTAATGGCTTCTTTTTTAGAATGTAAATAATAACGACGATCGCATTTACCTGTTTCACTATAATCTTTAAAAGTTTGTTCTATTTTTTCAAATAAATTAGCATCAGGGCCGAAATGAGAAAAAAAATTATTTCCTAAATCTTCTTGTTTTTTAACATTTTTTTTCATTGAATCGCGATCATATTTATGAAAACTATCTCCCTCAATAATTAAAGGGTTAATATTCTCTTTTCTAAAAATATGTTCAAATGCACGTTTTACAAAAGTTGTTCCAGCACCAGATGATCCTGTTACTATAATAACTGGGTGTTTATTTGACATAGTTATCTCCTTATTTTTTATTAAAAATCTAAATTATTAACTGAAAGTGCATTATCTTCAATAAAGTTTCTTCTTGGTTCAACTGCATCTCCCATTAGGGTTGAGAAAACTTCATCAGAAACAATACTATCTTCAATTTTAACTTTAAATAAAGTTCTTTGTTCAGGATCCATAGTTGTTTCCCAAAGTTGTTTAGGATTCATTTCACCTAAACCTTTGTATCTTTGAAAACTTTGTCCTTTTCTAGCGTTGTTCATTAAAAATTCAACTACATTACTAAAGTATTGAACTTTAATTTTTTTATTTATGCTTTTTACATAAGATTCTTGAGTAATAACATTTTCAATCTTTTTAGAAAATTTTTTAATAGTTTGATAATCAAAAGAGTTAAAAAAAACTGAATTTAATATTGTGTGATCAATATTAACTCCATATATATATAGTGTGTATTCAACTTCATTAGTGTTTTTATTAAAAATAACTTTATGTGTTTTTTCTAGTGTTAGATTTTTATTTAAATTTTTTGTTAAATTTATACACCAAGTATTCATATTTTTATGATTAGTTAAATCATCAATAGGTTTTGAATTGGCAATTGCTTTAAGTAAATTTAAATTGTAATGTTTAGATAATTTATCAAAAATATTGTTAATTTTATAATATTCTTTTATTAAAAACTCTAATTCTATTCCTGAAATAGGAGGCGTTTTTTTTGAAACAAATAAATATGAATTACTTATTCCTTCTTGTAATAAATAATCATTTAATTCTTGATCATTTTTTAAGTAACGTTCTTGCTTCCCTTTTTTTATTTTATATAAAGGAGGACGTGCAATATATAAATATCCATTTTCAATTAATTCTGGTAAATAACGATAAAAAAAAGTGAGTAATAAAGTACGAATATGTGCACCATCTACATCTGCATCAGTCATAATAACAATTTTATGATAACGTAATTTATTAAAATTATATTCTTCTTTACCAATACCACATCCTAATGCAGTAATTAAAGTACCAACTTCTGCTGAAGATAATATTTTTTCAAAACGTGCTTTTTCAACATTTAATATTTTACCTTTAAGAGGTAAAATAGCTTGTGTACGTCTATTACGACCTTGTTTAGCAGAGCCTCCTGCAGAATCACCCTCTACTAAGAATATTTCACTTTCAGCAGGATTTTTTGTTTGACAATCGCTTAACTTACCAGGTAAGTTAGAGATATCAAATAAACCTTTACGACGAGTTATTTCTCTTGCTTTTTTAGCTGCATTACGTGCACGAGCAGCATCTAAAATTTTATTAATAATAATTTTTGTTTCTTTTGGATTTTCTAAAAAATAATCATTTAGTTTATCGTTTATTATTGATTCAATAGGCGCTCTTACTTCACTAGATACTAATTTATCTTTAGTTTGTGATGAAAATTTTGGATCAGGTATTTTTATATTAATAATTGCTGTTAATCCTTCGCGGGTATCTTCACCTGTTATTGAATTTTTTTCTTTTTTAATTACATCAGAGTTATCAATATAGTTATTAACTGTTCTAGTTAATCCCCCTCTAAATCCAGCTAGATGTGAACCTCCATTTTTTTGGGGAATATTATTAGTAAAACAATAAATACTTTGTTGATAAGAATCAGACCATTGTAAAGCAATAACAATTTTAATTTTTTCGCGTTGATTTTTGATTTCAATAATATCATTATGAATTGGATTTTTTGTTTTATTAAGATGCTTGATAAATGCTTTAATCCCGCCTTTATATTTAAATATATCTTTTTTTTCTGTTGAAAATTCTTCAATTTGAATATGAATACCTGAATTTAAAAATGATAACTCGCGAATACGGTTTGCTAATATATCATAGTTAAATTCAATAATTGAAAAAACATCAATATTAGGTTTAAAATGAATAGTTGTTCCTGTTTTATTTGATTTTCCAATTACTTGTATTGGTTTTTCAGATACACCTTTATTGTAGTGTTGATAGTAAATTTTATTATTACGATATACTGTTAATTTTACCCATTCACTTAATGCATTAACAACTGAAATACCTACTCCATGTAATCCACCTGATACTTTATAAGAATCATTATCAAATTTACCCCCAGCATGAAGTATTGTCATAATTACTTCCGCAGCAGATATACCTTCTTCAGGATGAATATCAACAGGAATACCTCTACCATTATCATTTATTGAAACTGATTTATCTTCGTGAAGAATAATTTTAATTTTTGAACAATATCCAGCTAATGATTCATCAATTGCATTATCAATAACTTCAAATACCATATGATGTAATCCAGTACCGTCATTAGTATCACCAATATACATACCAGGACGTTTACGTACTGCATCTAATCCTCTTAAAACTTTAATACTAGAGGCTTGGTATTCTTGTGAATTTTGTGTTTGTTTTTTAGACATGGATACCGTAGAAAATGAAATTATTATACCATGCAAATAAATAAATCATATTTTTTTATATTTCTGAACTAAGATTTGTTATTGTTTAAATATAGAAGATATTAGAGCCTCATAGGCATAACAATATATTGATAAATATCATCATTCATACTATTTAGTAAACATGATTTGTTTTTCCCGCTGGGAATTATCATATTAATTTCATTGGTATTTAATTTTTCTAAAATTGATATTAAATAATTAATGTTAAATGCAATTTCAATTTTTTTATTAAAATTTTTAGTTTTAATTTGTGTTTTTGCTTGTCCTCTTTCTGAATTTGAAAAAATATATAATTGTGAATTTTTGAATATTAATCTAACACCTTTAGTGCGTTCTTCAACAAAAATTGAGGCTTGTTGAAGTGAATTTAAAAAATTTAGTCGATTTATAATAATGTTATTATTAAAATCTGTAGGAATTACTGGTAAATAATTAGGGAATTTGCTATTAATTAATTTGCTAATTATAGTTGTATTATTAGTAATAAGATAAAAATAGTTTTTTGATGTATAAATATTAATTTCTTCATTTTCATTTTTATTAAGTAATTTACTAAATTCAATTATTGATTTTCTTGGTAAGATTACAGTTTTTTTGTTGAAAGAGTTATTAACTTGTTTTATTTTACCAATAGAAAGTCTATGTCCATCAGTAGCTACAACTATTATATTATTTTTATTAACTTCAAAATATAACCCATTTAAATATGCTCTAATGTCTTGATTACCCATTGAGAAACTGGTGTTTTCAATTAGATTTTTTAAAATTTTTCTTTTAATTGTAATATTTTTTTTATTTGTTATTTTTGGTAATGAAGGAAAATCTTGATGTTTAAAGGTATTAAGTTGAAATGAATTTTTATTAACTTTAATACAAATTTTAGAATTATTAATAATAAATTTAATTATTGTATTTTCTGGTAATTTTTTAATAATATTAATTAGATCTTTTGCATATACTGTAAAAGAAATTTTTTCTTTGTTTTTTATAATTTGAGAAGTTTTTATCTCAATTTCCATATCTGTTGTTGTTAAAGTTAATAAATTATTTTTAATTTGAATAAGGACATGTGCAAGAATAGGTAGTGTTTGTTTTTTTTCAATTACACTAATAACAGTTTGTAAAGGTTCTAATAGTTCTTTAACGCTAAGTTGTATATTCATTAAACAAATCCTTTTATTAAAATATTATTATTGTTATTAGTATGGTTATTTTATGTTAATAAGAGTTGTTTTTCATTTAAAAATATAGTTTTAGTGTGTTGATAACTATCAAGTATTTTATGTAAAAAAATGTGGATATGTTTATAATTTTTTTAAAGTTTTAATGTTGTTAATGTTGTTAACAGTTAATATAAAATTTTGTTTGGATATGTTTATAAGTTTGCTAATTTTATATTTATTAATTCGTAATCATTTTTTATTTCAATATTTTCTATATGTTTTTCTTTAATTTTTTTAATAGCGTGTAAAACAGTGGAATGATCTCTATTTCCAAAGTGTTTACCAATTTTTGTTAGTGATAGTGAGCTTAATTCATAGCAAATAAACATTGCCATTTGTCTAGCAAGTACTGTATGTTGTTTTCGTGATTTTGAACTTAAATCAGAAATAGTTAAGGCATAATGTTTAGCTACTTCTTTTTGGATATCATTAATATCAATATTTTTTATTTGGGGTTTTATTAGATCTCCCAAAGCTGATTCAATTATTTCTTTAGAGATGAAGCTATGATTAATTTTTGAAAAATCAACAAAAGCTTTAAGCTTAAGAAGTGCTCCTTCAAGGTCTCTAATATTAGAGGCAATATGGCTAGCAATAAATAATGCTGTATCTTCTGTTAAGTTTATGTTAATTCTTTTATTTTGTGATTTTTTAAGTAAAATAGCAGCACGCATTTCTAATTCTGGTGGGGTTAGATGTAAATTTAAACCTTGTGAAAATCTAGTTTTTAAACGATCTTCTAGTGATTTAATATTTTTTGGGGGTTGGTCGCATGTAAATATAATTTGTTTTTTACCACTGAATAAAAAATTAAAAATATGAAAAAATTCTTCTTGAGATTTTTCTTTTCCTGCAATTAAATGTATATCATCAACTAATAATAAATCAGTAGATTGGTAAAAATTTTTAATTTTTTCAATTGTATTGTGCCTTAAGCTAGAGGTAATGTTTCTAACAAAATCCATTAATGGTACATAAATTATTTTAATATTTGGATTTTTTTCTTTTGCTAGGTGTCCAGCAGCTTGCATTAAGTGTGTTTTACCTAGTCCTGAGCTGCCATAAATAATAAAAGGATTGTATGGTGAAGTTTTTATATTTTCAGCAATTTGTTTAGTAGCGCCATATGCCATTTGATTGGCATTTCCTAGTACTAAATTATTAAAAGTATAGTCTTCAAATAAAGGTGTAGTGTGTTGCTGTGTATTGGTATTGCATTCAATACCAATAAAAATTTTTAAATTTTTATTATGTTGTGTAACTGCATTTTTTATTTGGGATTTTAGATTTTTATTAATGTAGTTAAGTACTTGTGAATTAGGCGCTAATAAAGATAATGTGTTTTTATTTTCAAGCGCTTTTAAGGGCTGTATCCATACACTATATTGAGAAAGCGGGATACTATCTCTAAGTGTGTTTAGGCATTGTGACCAAGTTTGAGACATAAAAAATTGAATTAAAATTAAGTAATGATA